>JBEKDB010000048.1:0-29103 GCA_050014575.1 Occallatibacter sp.
ATGATCCGGCACATCCCAGCCGGGATATCCATTTTCTGGATTTGATGGAGCGATGATACCGCTTCCGAAAGGGGAAGCGCAAGTCCAAATCCGCACTTGCGGTCGAGCCGCTGGCCGATTCCCTGTCGTCCTGGACACTCACGCCCAATGGATAGCCGTCATCGTCAGTATCCGAGGCAGGCGGGCGTCGAGGGTACCGGCCGAAGATCGCAAAATCGATGTGCTGAGTGCGGATGAATGTATCGGCGGCCTACCGGACCCGCACCGTGGTGGTCAGCTTGATGTCGCTCGACGAATCCCCAATCATCACCTGAACGGGCTCGGCCTCGACTCGGAATCCCGGCAGCTTCTCGTCCCACCAGGCAAGCGTTGCGGCCTTGAGTGGAATCTGAACGGTCTTCGTTTCATTGGGTTGAACAGTGACGCGCTGGAAGCCTTTCAGCTCTTCGCGCGGACGCTCCACCTTCGAGCGCAGGTGTTTTACGTAAAGCTGGACCACCTCATCGCCCGCACGGCTGCCGGTATTCGTCACGTCGACGCTGACCGTGACCGTGCCATCCCTGGCCAGTTGCGGAGAACTGGTGCGGAGGTTGGAGTACTTGAAGGTCGTGTAGCTCAGGCCAAAGCCGAACGGATACAGCGGCTCGCCTTTGGAGTACATGTAAGTGCGGCCGTCGCGGATGTTGTAATCCATCATGGGGGGAAGCTGATCGAGGGACTTTGGCCAGGTGACTACCAGGTGTCCGCCGGGGTTGTATTCGCCAAACAGAACCTTCGCAAGAGCCGTGCCCTCGTCCTGTGAGGCGTGGGCCATGTGCAGGATGGCGGGAACGTTTGCCTGCGTCCAATTGATGGCGAAAGGAAAGCTGGACACCAGAATGACAATGGTCTTCGGATTAGCGGCATAGACCTGCTTGACCAGTTGCTCCTGATCGAGAGTGATGGTTTCGCGATCGCGTCCCTCGCGTCCGTCGCCGGGCGACGTGCAGGGGAGAGTCACGCCTCCTCCTTCAGCGGTGACGATCCAGTCATGCGTCATATCCGGCCCACAGGTGGGGTCGTTGCCCACCACGACCACCGCAACATCGGAAGCTTTCGCCGCGTTGAAGGCAGCATTGCCCAACTCACTCGCCGCGTAGTTGACCTTGACACCGGCGCCAACTTCATCCTTGATCCCCTGAAGCGGCGTAACGGCGTACGGAGGCGTGCCGCCGTACCAATCCCAATGGACGGAGTCGGCCAGCGGACCGATCACGGCAATCGACTTAATCGAATCTTTCTTGAGAGGCAAGAAGGCATTCTCGTTCTTGAGCAGCACCACCGATTCGAGCGCCATCTGTTTTGAGACGGCCCGGTCCTTCTCCGTGTTCCACGGCTCGGGCGAGTCCTTGATCTTCGAGTAAGGGACCATCTCTGGCGGGTCCAGCAGCCCCAGGCGAATCGTGACCCGGAACTTGGGACGGAGCAGTGCGTCGATCTCTGCCTCGGTGATGGAACCGTCCTTCACGGCTGCCTTCGTTTCGTCCAGATACCTGTCGAGGAACTGATTGATGCCCGCCTTGAGACACGCGACCACCGCGGCCTTCTGATCGGGAAAGAGCTTGCGCGGATCGACAAGGAGCTTGACCGCTCCTCCATCGCTCGAAATCACATCCACCCCCCATTGCTCCCGGACAATGCTATTTAGAATTGGATTGACGGCCATCGGGGTGCCGTTCCAGGCGTTGTAGGAAGCCATGACCGCCTTGGCGCCTCCTTCCGTGAAACCCATCCGGAAGGGCACGGAATAGTACTCCCAAAACAGGCGCTGGTCGAAATCCGAGGACGAACTGTTGCGGTGATCCTCGTAGCTGTTGGCCAGGAAATGCTTGAGCAGGGCAGCCGCTTGCCAGTACTTCGGATCGTCCCCCTGCAGGCCTTTGATAAACGCGACGGCCATGGTCCCGTTAAAGAACGGATCTTCTCCGTAGACCTCTTCGCCGCGGCCCCAGCGCGGATCGCGCGCCAGATCGGACTGCGGTCCCCATAACATCAGGATCTGACGATCGTACTTTGCCGTCTGCGTAATGAATCGCGCTTCGTAGCCCTCGACAGCCGCTGCCTGACGTACCAGGCCGAGATCCCACGACTCGCCCATGCCCGGAGGCTGCGGGAACTGCGTGGTCGTAATCGGCAGGCGATTGCCTCTGGCTTCGCGCTGGACAAGTCCATGGATGCCTTCGGAACTGCCGTAGTTCATGACGCCAAGCCGGGGCACGCCGGTTCTGGTGCCCAGGCAGTCGATCTTCTCCTCGACGGTCATAAGCGAAAGCAGGTTGTCGATCCTCTTTTCCATGGGCAGCGCCGGATCGTTGAACGGATACCGGGATTGCTGCGCAAGCGCCGGGGCGAACCCGGAAACCAGAAGACAAACCAGAAATGCAAAGTGCTTCTTCATCATGGCAAACTCCGTGTCGGCTTTCTCAGCAGAGGACTGTGCGGAGCTACGGCTCGCCCAGCGGGTTTGCGGCTTGCAAACGCGGCAACACTATCGCGTTCGCGGTCGCTCCATCCAGTCCGCAGAACTCGTTCGCACCGGCGCACCCTCCTAACCCGCCACCACGATCGCGGGCTTCTCGCCGCGGGCGTCGGCCTCGTTGACTTCGGTTACGATGGTGCGGCTTTCGCCGGGCATCAGCGCGAGGTAGTTATCGGAGTAGATAGCCGGCAGGATGCGGTCGCCGCTCTTTTCGCGCACGGCCTTCAGCCGGAGCATCAGCGCAGGCCAGGCGGCGCTGTTGTGGAGTTGCGTTGTGAGCTGCCAGCGGCCGCCCTGCAGCTCGGCGGTGGTCGCCGCTTGCACCTGGGGCTTCGGCAGTTCGCGAATCGCGCGGTAGTTACCCTCTTGCAGCCCGCGCAGGTAGAAGTTTGTTGAAACGGTCTCTGAGCCGCGCGTAAGCGTGAGGCGGAGAAAGTGCACCGGCGTCAGCCCCGCCGGGTACTCCATCGAAATGCAGGATGAGGTGCTGTCTTCGGCGCTGTCCAGCGCGGCGGACTTCTGGGCCATCGGAGTTCCGTCCATATTCAGGATCTCCACCTTCGCCGTCAGTCCTGTTACATTGCCCGCGCTGTAATTCACCACCTCGATTGTCTCGCTGTCGCGGTTCCACTGAATGTGGAGCGGCTCCGAACCCTTCTTGCAACCGAAATAGGCAGACGCCGGCTCAAAGTAATAGTCGTAAGTCTGCCACACGAAGGACGGCCAGCAGGGATGACTCATCCACAGCAATACGCCCATGCGATGGCGGCTCTGCGCCTCGAACATGGCGCGATAGCCGTCATAACACAGAAACTGCGCCAGATCGATCCATTCTTCCAGGCTGGTTGCGCCGCCAAAGCCATTATCGATGGCGGCGCGGAAGCCCGTTCCGCCCTGCGCGCCCGCCAGGGTGAAGTCGTGCAGGCCCCATGCCAGCCCTTGCGGCCACATGGCGCTCTCCGGCATCATGGCGCGCACGCTTTCGATGGGCGGAATGGTGGGCATGCCGATCTCGCTGTGCAGCTTCGGATCCACCATCCGGAAGTAGAAACTCAGCGGCATGGCCTGGTACGGTCCGCCGCCTCCAACGACATCGTTAGCAGAACTGGGAATGTAGTGCAGCCCAGGATGCAACTCCGCCAGGGACTTGCGGATGCCATCCTCCAGAGGCTTGGGCGGGAACCCCTCATTGCGCCCGCAGTAAAGGCCCACGGAAGCATGGTTGCGGATGCGCAGCACTAGGTCCTTTACATTGTTCAGGAACATCGGATTGTCTTCCGGCTCCGGGCCGTCCCAGGGATTGGCGAGCCAGAAGTCCTGCCAGACCATGACCCCGTGCCGGTCGCAGGCTTCATAGAAAGCGTCATCGCCAACCTGGCCGACCCAGTTGCGGATCATGGTGAAGTTCATCTCGCGGTGATAGCGCAGGGCGGCATCGAATTCGCGGGCGCGGTAGCGCAGCATCGATTCGCTGAAACCCCAGTTGCCGCCGCGGGCCACGAAGCGCCGGCCGTTGATCCACATCTTCAGCGCGCCGCCCTCTTCGCTATACGTCATCTGGCGCACGCCGAACTTAAAGGCCTTGCTGTCCAGCGCTTCGCCGTGGGCGGCTTCAAAGACCAGCTCCACATCGTAGAGATACGGATCGCCGTATCCAACCGGCCACCACAGCCTCGGATTCTTCAGCCGCAGTTGCGGATGTGTCGCGGCGCTCAGGCTGACCGTCTTGCGAGCCAGGCCCGGCAGTGTCACGCGCTGCTCGAAGCGAACCTCGCCGAAGTGCCCTCGGAGGATGCCGTTGACCGGCCTGGAATGGTGGTTTTGCAGATCGAGCTGAATGCTCAGGTCGGCGCTGGAGGTATCCGGAAGAGGCAGCGTTGCCGAGACAAACGGGTCTTCGATGGTGACCGCTCCAGTTACCGTGAGATAGACGCCGCCCCAGATGCCGGTATTGCGTCCGCGGATGGTAGGAATCCAATCCCAGCCAGCCGAAGCATGATAGGTGGGATTGTCGGCGCCCAGGCCTCCGCCGTTCTTGCCCGCGCTCTGGAAGGTCTTCTGATGGACGCTCCCCGGCGTGGCATTCCGTTCGATGCGCACCGCAAGAGCGTTGAGACGGCCCGCAAGCAACTTGCCGCTTACGTCGAAACGGCCACGCATGAAACCGCCTTCGATGCGGCCGAGCTTCTCGCCGTTGAGAAAGACTTCGGCCTTCCAGTTGATGCCATCGAAGTTCAGCCAAGCGGCCTGCTTCGCAGTTACAACTGGCGTGGTGAACTCGGTTCGATACCAGAAGTCCGAGTAGAAATAGGAATCGGAGACGTAGAGCTGGTTTTCTCCGAAGTTCGGGTCGGGTATGGCGCCAACATTCAAGTAGGACGTGAGCACGGTGCCGGGCACGGTCGCCACCAGCCACGCGGAATCCTGAAAGCCCGGCCGCGAGAGTACTTCTCCCGAGGCATTCGCCAGGTTCGACCGCTGCAGCCGCCACGCGCCTCCGCTCAGGTCCAGACGCCCATCGGCTCCGGCTGCGGGAGCTTCCTTCGGCCGGGCCACGAATCCGCCGCGCCCATAGACCTCGACCTCGCTCAGGATGTACCCGTCGGGCGAGGTGGGCCGCGTCATCAGCACGCGCACGTAGCGGCCCTGCGCGGGCTGCGCCAGCTTCAGGTCGTCCACCAATCCGGCACCGGCGGGAAGAGCGGCAAGATCGCGCCAGTTCTTCGCGTCGTCCGAGACCTGCACCGAGCCCTCGGTTGCGCGCGCAATCCAGTACAGTGCGACGCGGTCGAATACGCAACGCGCGCCGAGATCGACGTAGACCCATTCTTCATCCATTCCCGCGCTCATCCAGGCGCTGGTGAAGCTGTATGGGCCGCCGATCTCCACACGCTGCCGCCCGCGAAAGAAGGCCACCTGGCCGAGCCGCCAGGTCATGCCGAAGGGCTGCGCGGGATTCGTCCCAGCGGCTTCCGCGGCGCACTCCACGCGGTAGAACCGGCTGCGGCTGACTGCGCTGAGGGGAATCGAGGGCGCATAGAGCTGGCCCTGCGCCGTAATGCCGGGCGGATATCCGGCCGTCGATGCCGGCTGCGGCGCGGCAACGCTGCCCGCCTGTCGCCACGCGCGCCCATCGTCCGAGACTGACACGGTGAACTTGATCGACTGCGGCGAGGCCTGCGGCGGAGCAAGAAGAATCAGCTCCACGCAGTCGATCTCCGGTGCGCTCTCGCCGCCGCCGAGCTTGATTTCGATGGACGGGCGCAACCCGCGCAGATCGATGGCATTGGTGGGAAAATGATCGACGGGAATCTCGCGCTCTTCCTTGGGGAGCACACCGCGAAATCCGTCGGAGACCGCAATCCACTCCGGTTGCCGCGTCTCCCGGATGCCGTCGGTCACCAGTTGTGCCGTCAGATTGTAGTCGTAGCTGCTGGAGTGATAGGCGGGACGCAGCAGCGCAAGATTGCGATAGGTGGTGTTGTCGGCAACCAGTTCCGGACTGAAGTCTTCACGGGGCGCGCCAGGATAGATGCCGACTCCCCGCGTGTATTCCACGGCGCTTTCGGTCGGGTTTCTTGTGTTCGCCGCAACCGAGGCATGTGCTGCTGGTGTTCCCAAGGGCTTCGCCCAGGCCGGCAGGCCCTCCATCGCCACGGTTGCGCCCGCGATTGCCGTTGTCCTCAGAAACTCCCGTCTCGATGTGGACATGCGTCTTCTCTCCTGAGATGCTTCCTCTTTCTCCCTCTCGAAAGCTGAATTGCCCTGGCAAATACCAGCCGCCGAATTGACCGCAGGCTCTGGTGCGGCACGCGCTCCCGTTCCCATGCGCGCGCGGTCAAGTTCACGAGCAAGGATACAGGAAGCCGCCAGTTCTGTGCCGCCTTGCCCCGCCCGACCGAAACGCCTTGCCTTTTGCCCGTCTCGGAGGCCGTTGCCGCCCGTAAAGTCCCCTGCCTGAGCCGTCCACAAGGATGCGAATCGTCTTTTCCATACTGAATCTCCCTCGCGGCACACGAAAGCAGTCCTCCATTCCGTCGCAGCAAAGGCGGCTGTTCGTCAGGCCATTGGTCTGCCTACGGGCGTGTGTGTCTGTTCGGCGTAGCGCCCAAACTGCTTGACAGGAAGATTATGAGATTCCGGAGGCGGAGCAGGGCCGTTCGTTGGTCGCCGGCGGAGAAGAAGATTCCAACTCGAACGACGCCGGCGACGCGCAAAACGAACAGGCGAATGCCGACGCTTCCGGCGAAGCGGGCGAGTACGGCGATTCGCTGGGCCCGGAGGACGACACCTCGGCCGTTGCAGACGAAGCCCCAGCGGACGATGCCCCGGCCGAAGAAGCTCCGGCAGATGATTCCGCCGCGGTCGACGACGATTCGTCGGCCACATGAGATTTGCTCCGATGGGGAACTTGTGAGGGGATTGCCTCCTTTATCCAACAGGCGGGTTTGCGGGAGCCATATTCCCTCCATGGGATAGTGTACGGACGATTTCCGTGCACGCCCGGTATAGCGCCGCTTTGAGAAGTTTGTTTCTCAGAACCGGAAAACGGCGCCGCGACGGCATGGGACCCTCCTGGCGATGGGTTCCATGGTGTTGCGAGGGTTTGCGGCGGGGCATACTGAACCGGAGACACTTTCACGGTATCGGCAATAATTCCTTGTATCTGCAGGTGAACACTCTCCAACTCTTTTAGATGTGAGTTTCTGTCTCTGCTATTATTCTGGCCATGTCGCCGCGCATACTTTTCTCATCGATTTTGCTCTTGAGTAGCGCTGTTTTCGCGCAGAAAGTTCCCCTTCCCGAGGTAGCGCGGAACTCTGCCGAGCCGACAGCGCTCGACCAGCGCCAACCAGACCCTGAAGAAGGGGTCATACAACTGGATGTCACGGTGACGGACGCCTCGGGAACTCCGGTCGCCGGCCTGGATCGAGCCGACTTTACTTTGTTCGACAACGATAAGCCGGCGAAGATTCTGACCTTTCACGAATGCGATCAAGCCGTGCAGAAGCCCGATGCGCCCACCGACCTTATTCTGGTTCTCGACCAGTTGAATCTGAATCCCCAGGATGCGGCCCAAGCGGAAAAGTCGCTGAATGAGTTCCTGAGTCAAGACGGAGGGCATCTCGTTCTCCCGACGTCGGTCTACCGGCTCTCCTGGCGTGGGCTGAGCGTCACATCGCAGCCCTCCACCGACGGGAACGCGCTGGCCGCCGAGATTGCCAAGAAGAATGGGATGCGCCCGATTCTCTGGGAGTCTCCCAATAAGGGGTTTAATGAAAGCGACCTTCCTGACCTGAATTCCCGACTTGCGCTCGGCTCCATCGCCCTGGAGGCAATAAAGAAACCTGGCAGGAAGCTGGTGGTTTGGATCGGCTATGGCTGGCCGGCGCCGTTATGGAGCCAAACCTACGACTTCGATCAGATCACCGAGTTTTCCACACGCCTCCGCGAGGCGCGCATCACTCTCTACAGAGTGAATGCGTGGGACGATCCCAAAGTCAAGAACAACAACCACCCCTACGACTACCGGAGTTTTCTGGAGGGCGTGCAAGAGGAGAAGGATGCAAGTTCTGCCAAGGTTAGCCTGGAAGTCCTTGCAACACAGAGCGGCGGCGCGGTTTACGGAGTCATGAAGTACGCCGATTTTGTGAAGGGCCGCCCTTCCCCGGATCAGATTGCCCACATCGTTGTGAATTCGATTGCCAGCATCGTCGCGGAGAACAGCGCGTCTTACAGCTTGTCCTTCGATCCGCCGCGTATGCAATCCGTCGATGAGTATCACAGCCTGAAGGTGGAAATCCGCAAACCGGGGCTGGTGGCCCACACCCGCGCGGGCTACTACGATGAGCCAGTCTATTACGATCAGCCCCGCCGTATTCCCGCCCAGCATCTTTCTGTTGCGCAGTTGGAGCAAGTGTTGGAGCAGAGCCGCCGCAAATCGGAGTCTCAACTTGTCCGCGAGCTTTCCACCATCGAACTGACGGAGCGAATGAGCAGCGCAAGGCTGATCGCTTGGGAGAGCCGCTTACCGGGCAAGAAGGCGTGGCAGGCGCTGGTGGCGTTGGCCGATGCCTCGATCTTTTTGGACCCCCCCGCCGCCGAGATCCCCGCGCTTCCCAAGCCCACGCTGGCAGAACAGCGCGAACAGTTCTCGCGCATCGTCCACTATCTGGACGACATGGTGCCCAAGCTGCCGAACCTCTTCGCGACACGGACCACCGATCGCTACGAAGAGCCGAAAACTCCCGACAGCGACACCTGGAAGACAGCGCGCGACGACCGTTCCCTGCATCTGGAGACCAGCAACACCGTCACGGTCTACTACCGCAACGGCGACGATTTCGTGGAGTCCGACTCCAGGAACGATAAAAAGGCGAATAAGGGCACACGCTCCCTGGAGGCGCATGGAACCTTCGGCGCAATTCTCACCACCGTTATTCCCGATGCAGTCTATGGGAACCTGACTTGGGCAGGCTGGGAGATGGGCAAATCCAGCCCCATGGCGGTCTTCCGTTATTCGGTTCCGGAAAGCCATTCCCACTACAATATCTCCTATTGTTGCTATCCCGAATCTTTGGGCGGAGGAGTCTTCCAGCGCCTGACCGGATACCACGGGAAAATCGCTTTCGATCCAGCCTCCGGGGCCATCCTGCGCCTTACCGTGCAGGCGGATCTGAGCGAGAAGCTGCCGCTCATTCGATCGGACATTGCGGTCGAATACGGCCCGGTGGAGACTGGCGGCAGGACTTACATCTGCCCGGTGAAGAGCGTCTCCATCTCCCGCGGGCGAACGCTTCGGAGCATTCTCATTTGGGGTGAATCCTTCCAGATCTATGGCCCCTTCGAGACTCTGCTCACCGATGTCTCCTTCCGTGACTATCACAGGTTCGGCTCCACTTCGCGCATCCTGCTGGATTCCCCGGATGCGCAGTAAAAGGCGGATTCTAGAGGCCGCGGACCCAATCTTTCCTAACCGCGCCCGCAAGAATCCCGTCAAATGGTTCGCATAGGCAAGAACGATCGCGGCGCGATCCAGGCCATGGCCTGTGCTTCCTGAAAGCGTATTCACAGGAAACAGTCTCCCGTTTGCTGTAATCTGGTTTTGCAGCTCTATCTTCGATAGGACTCAGTTCTCGGATTCTCCGGCTTAATCACCGCACTGCGCGTTCAAGGAGAGACCTATGTTGCGTGTTCCTTCCGTTCTTTTCACACTCGGGTTATTTTCACTGTTTGCCGGCACAGCCTTCGCGCAGACGCCCCCGCCGCCGGAATCCGAAGCCCCGGCTACTACGTTGCAGGTCACCGCTCGCAATGTTCTGCTGGATGTGGTGGTGACGGACAAGCAAGACAAGCCGGTCTCAGGCTTGCGGAAGGAGGACTTCCAGGTCTTCGAGGATGGAAAGCCGCAGACGATCACTTTCTTTGAGCCAGTCTTTCCGGCAGCGGCAGGCGCGGCTTTGGAGGCGCCCGTTCCGCCTCTGCCGCCCAACACCTTTACCAACGTTCCCGCTGTCGCTCCCAATAACGCCGTCAATGTGCTGCTCATGGATGCGCTGAACACCGACATGGGAGATCAGGCGTTCGTTCACAAGGAGATGGTGCGCTATCTCGCCTCGATTCCCCCCGGCACGCGCATCGGCATCTTGCTGCTCAGCGAAAAACTGCGTATTGTCCAGGGAATTACTCAGGATTCGACCCTGTTGCGCGCCTCGCTGGCCCGACTGGCCGCCAATCCTTCGCAGTCGGCCCTTTTGCTCACGCCGGGTGAAACCGAAGCGCAACTGGGCGCGGTGAACATGATCATGGAACAGGCGACAGCAAACAACAGCGCCCAGATCCAGGCCTCCGCCAATGCGCTACAGGAATTCATGGCCCAGCAGAATACCTTCGAGACCAACGCGCGGACTGCGATGACTATGGAGGCACTGCAACAAATTGCGCGCTATCTCTCCGGCATCCCAGGACGGAAAAACCTCATCTGGGTTCTAGGTTCCTTCCCGGCCTGCATCGCTTCCGAATGCCCAAACTCATACATGGATGAGTACAAGAAGACGGTGGATGCTCTGGCCGACGCGCGCGTCTCGGTGTATCCCATCGATGCCAGGGGCATAAAGACCAGCAGTATGCACGACGTGGAGAACGCCAAGACGCCGGGGTTGGCGGGCAACCCGCAACAGGCGAACGAGGCCCAGAGGGATTCATTGAGAGGCGATGCGCACGTCGATGCGATCAACCAAGGGAATGCGGAATTGCTGGCCAAGGAAACAGGCGGCAAAGCGACCTACAATGGCAACGATTTCAAAGATCAGCTGGCGGCCGACATCGACAACGGATCGCGCTATTACGCGCTGGCGTATACGCCCACCGACCATAGGGAGTTGGGCAGAGAACGAAAGATAGAGATAAAAATCGCCTCCGGAGGCTACAAACTCTCTTACCGCCGCAGTTACTTCGAGGACACCCCCAAGGAATTGAAGGCGGCGCAGGCGGCGGCAGCCAAGGATCCGCTGCGCCCGCTCATGGATCGCGGCATGCCCAACTTCACCGAACTTCGCTACCGCGAGAATCTCGCGCCAGCCCGTGTGCAGCCCGCCGCGGATGCGCCCCGCGCCGGCGATAACGCCGCGCTGAAAGCCCCGTTTACGCGCTATTCGGTTAACTTCTCTCTGGCAACCGACGGTCTGACCCTCCTTCCAGGCGCCGATGGAGTGCGCCGCGGCACCATCGAAGTCGCTCTGGTTGCCTATAGCCAGGAAGGCACGCCGCTGAACTGGCAGGTGCGCATTTTTGGCCTCGCCATCCGGCCCGATCAGAATGCCATCGCCCAGGCCTCTGGCATACCCTTCCATTTCGATTTCGATCTGCCGCCTGGTGACGTTTACCTGCGCACCGGCATTTACCAAGCCTCAACAGGCAAGGCGGGAACTCTGGAGCTTCCGCTCAGTTCCATCACAGACGCCCGCTGATGGCTCTTGTCCCGGACGGCCTTTACGCAGGAGAGTCAGAATCCGGGCCGCTTGGCGGGGCGGGCAGCTCGTCCCGTACTTCATCCAAGCCGCAACTCCGGAGCGTCCCGTCCGTTGCCCTGATTCTGTAAGGCGGGGATCGGGGCATCCCACACTTGCAGTACCCCAACGACGAACGACCTGTCGTTGGGGACTGTGAAGCCGCAAAACAACAACGCGGCAAGGATGGGCCGGACGAACAGCTTACTTGGCTGCGGCGGCGAGACCGGCCTGCTCGGCCAGGGCGGCGGCCTTGTTGGTAGCCTCCCAGGTGAACTCCGGCTCGGTGCGGCCGAAGTGGCCGTAGGCCGCGGTCTTTTGGTAGATGGGGCGGCGCAGGTTGAGGCTGGCGATGATGCCCTTGGGGTTGAGCGAGAAGTTCTTGCGGACCAGCTCGGTCAGCTTGGCGGCACCGATCTTGCCGGTGCCGAAGGTATCGATGAGCACACTGACCGGCTCGGCCACGCCGATGGCGTAGGCAAGCTGGACCTCGACGCGCTCGGCCAGACCGGCGGCCACAATGTTCTTGGCGATATAGCGGGCCATGTAGGCTGCGGAGCGGTCCACCTTGGTCGGATCTTTTCCACTAAAAGCGCCGCCGCCGTGCCGGCCCATGCCACCGTAGCTGTCCACGATGATCTTGCGCCCGGTGAGGCCGGTATCGCCCATTGGTCCGCCGATGACGAAGCGCCCGGTGGGATTGATGTGGTACTTGGTGTGCTCGTCGAGCCAGGCGGCGGGCAGCACGGCCTGAATCACGTACTTAAGGATGTCGGCGTGCAACTGCTCATTGTCGACGCTCTCGGAGTGCTGGGTGCTGATGACCACGGCGTCGATGCGCGCGGGCTTGCCGGCTTCGTCGTACTCCACCGTGACCTGGCTCTTGCCGTCGGGGCGCAGGTAGGGCAGCTTGCCGCTTTTGCGCACCGCGGTCAACTGGCGGCAGAGCTTGTGAGCCAGCGAGATGGGCGCGGGCATCAGCTCGGGAGTTTCGTTCGAGGCGTAGCCGAACATCATGCCCTGGTCGCCGGCGCCGCCGGTGTCAACGCCCTGGGCGATGTCGCCGGACTGCTTGTTGATGGTGGAGATTACGGCGCAGGTGTTGGAGTCGAAGCCGTAGAGGGCGTTGTCGTAGCCGATGGAGGCAACGACGCCGCGGACCAGGCTTTGGAAATCGACGTAGGCCTTGGTGGTGATCTCGCCGGCAATGACCACCAGGCCGGTGGCCGTCAGGGTTTCGGCGGCGACGCGGCTGTAGGGGTCCTGCTCCAGGCAGGCGTCGAGAATGGCGTCGGAGACCTGGTCGGCAATCTTGTCCGGGTGGCCTTCGGTGACTGACTCAGAGGTAAACAAGAAACGGTCGCTCAATGGTTAACGCTCCTCCCATTGCAGGGAATTCAATTTGGGCGGCCTGCCGCGAGGACCGGTAAATGCTGGATCACCGGCGGGGAGAGAAGTAGAATTCCTCCCGCATCGGACCCACTCTCGCACAGCACACGCCTGCACCGTCAGGCATTCGCCCTGGGATGCATTCCTCTATGGTAATTGCGGCGGGCAGCTGGGAGCAAAGGCTTGCAGCGAACGGGGATTGATCGCCGTTCAAGGGCGTCATGAGACCGGTGAAATGCAGCTTTGGATCCGGCGGACTTCCACCCCGGCCAGGAAGTGGACGCCGAGGCGCCCTCCATAGACCTGGGAGCGCCGGGAACCTCGGAATCCACGGAAAAGGAGCCAATGCGGCCAAGGGCCCCGAGTCTGATGTTCTTCGCATCTTTCCGGGGACGAAACGCAGGTCCTTCGACTCCGTTTGGCGCACAAAACGCGCCAAACTCCTCTCAGGATGACAGCTTGGTTTATGGAATCCATTTCAAACTCATGACACTAGAGCAGCTCTTCAGCGGTGGAACTGGGCAAAGAGCGAATGGAATGAGGAGTAGACAGCGTGGGCCGCGGCGCGGGCGTGCTCCGTGGGCAGCAAGGAGGTCCACCAGCCGGCGTGCAGACCGTAGTAGCGCACCGTGAGGAAGGCTGCCGCGGCGACGGCAAGCAGCAGCAGAATGGCGCCGGTCCAGCGCAGACGGATCTCGTTGGCGTCGTGCCTCTGGATGCGCGCTTTGCCCACGTTGGCGGCAAAGGCAGCCCATTCGCGGTCGTCGTCGATCATCTCGCCGGAGGCGGAATAGGCCTTGAGGAAGCGCTCGGTCCAAAGATGCTGATCGAGGCCCAGGGCTCCCGTGTAGCCGCGCACGATGCCCTTGTTCAGGATGCCGCCGGGAAGCAGGCGGAACTTCTCCTCCTCCAGCGCGACCAGGTGGCGCTGGCTGATTTTGGTGACGGCGGTAATCTCTTCCAGCGCAACGCCGCGGGATAGTCGCTCGCTGCGCAGGTCTTCTCCAAAGCTCTTCATCGGCGGCCGAAAAGCGGGTAACGTACTCCGAGGTCACCCCTACTTACGATAATCCCCATTCCGGCTTTCGTCAAAGGGATTCACCGTTTTTTCCCTTTATTTTCATCAGGATGGCACGAATGAACCAAATTGGTCAGTATTGATTAACTATTCACTCCTCATCCCGGAGGTCGAGGGCGGCGGCGCGGGATCCTCCCGGCCCCGCATAAGCCGGCTTGGACCTGAGTCCGGCGCCACATCGCATAGCGGTTGAGGGCTCGACTGCTCACCGGGCGTGGTAGACTTCCACCGTTGCGGATTCAAGGGGCAGGACGTACCCGGAATCGAATTCCACTGGAGGAAGACGCAAGATGAGGAAGCAGTTCGTAGTACTGGTATTGATTTTGATGTGCGCTACATCGGCGGTGGCGGGGATGCATCGCTACGATTTGCGGCAGTTTTACAGCGGCGAGGCGCGCCCCCGTTCGGAGGTGGTCTGGATATGGCTTGATTTCGACGTGCATATCAGCGATCTCGATGGCGCGCCCGTCACCAAGCCGCCTACGCCTCAGAATCCATGCTTTGGTAATTTTCACATTGCCGAACTGCTTCCCGGCAAGCATGAAATCTGGGTGTTTTACTCCGACCCGTCCTTTGGCGTAAATTCCGCGTACAAAATGCCGCTGAGTATTGACGCGAAGGGCGGGGAGAACTATCAGATAAAGCCGAATTACAAGGCCAAGTGGGTGGGAAAAGGTCAATGGAACCCAACCATCGAGCAGTTCACTCCCGACGCCAAGAATGTTGGCAAAGCTACGGAATGCCGCCTCTGAAGGGAGACGGCTGCGCAGCCCAGGCTGTTACCCTGAAGGCGGGGGAATCGCGCGGCGCTTCGGCCGCGCGACTCCTGGGAGCCATGCTCGACCATGAACAAGCTCATCTTTGCCAACCTGCTGCAGCGGCCGGTCCGCTCCATCATCAGCGTCTTGGCGGTAGCCATTGAAGTGATCATGATCCTGTCCATCGTGGGCATCTTCATGGGCATGCTGAACGACACCAAGCAGCGCACCAACGGCATTGGCGCCGATCTGATGGTGCGCCCGTCCAACGCCAGCATCTTCGTTGGCGTGAGCGGCGCGCCCATGCCGGACAAGATTGTCGATGTCCTTCGCCGGCTGCCTCATGTGGCAATGGCCTCGCCGGTGATTCAAAAGCTAAACACTTCCGGCAAGATCGAAATTCTTTACGGAATCGACTACCCGAGCTTCAACGCCTTGAAGCCCTTTGTCTTCCTCTCCGGCGGGCCCTTCCAAAGGCCGGACGAGGTGATGGTCGACGACGTCTTCGCCAGCGCGGACGGCGGGCATCGCGTGGGCGATACGATCGCCATTATGGACCGCCCGTTCCGCATTTCGGGCATCGTGCAGCACGGCAAGGGAGGCCGTAAGCTGCTGCCCATCGACACCATGGGAGAAATGATGGGGGCCGAGGGCAAAGCCTCGCTCTTCTACATCAAATGCGACGACCCGGCCAACGAGAATGCCGTCATCCAGGAGATCCACGATACCCGCGGCCTGCAAGACTACCCTGTGGAGACCATCGACGAATGGCTCGAGGAGATGACTCCGGACAAAATACCCGGATTCAACATCGCCCTCGATGTGGTCACGGTCATCGCGGTCATTGTGGGTTTTCTGGTTATCTTCCAATCGATGTACACGGCGGTGCTGGAGCGGACGCGCGAGATCGGCATTCTGAAGTCGATGGGCGCCTCGAAGCTGACCATCGTAGGCGTGGTGCTGCGCGAGACCGGGATCATGGCGATAGCCGGGGTGCTGGTGGGCATTGCGGGCACCTACGGAGTGAGATCGCTGCTGGCCCACTTCTTTCCCACACAGCACTTCGAGATCACCGCGCTTTGGCTGGCAAGGGGCGCGGCGATCGCCTTCGCCGGCGCGTTGTGCGGGGCGCTCTATCCAGCCTGGATGGCGGCGCGGAAGGACCCCATCGACGCGCTGGCGTACGAGTAGCGCGGGAACGGATCCTTTGCAGTGGAGTCTTGCGGTCAGAGTGCCGGAGACTCGCTTCGGCCGAGCGGCTTCTCAAAAACAAAAAGGGATGGGCGCAAGGCCCACCCCATGCGAGCTGTCAGGGTCGATTCGATCTTGGGGCCATTCGCACCAAAGGTAACGCGGCGGCCTTGGCCGCCGCGCTTTGAGGAATTGCGTGGAATCAGAACGACAACCGGGCGGCAATCTCTATTTGTCGGGGTGTGTAGAGGAATCCGCTGCTGTTGGAGCTGGTGAAGGCGCCGTAGGTGGCGGACTGATAGGTCGCGGTGCCCGTGGTGGAGGTGCTGCCGGACGACAGCACATAGCCGGTGCTGTTGATGCCGTCGAAGTTCTGATGGTTGGCGGCGTTGAACATGTTGGCCATCAACTCCAGGTGGTATCTCTCTTTCAGTGAGACCTCCTTTTGCAGGCGGATGTCGTCGACCATCTTGCGGCGAATCCGTTTGTTGTCGATGCCAATGGAGGGGATGAACGCGGATGCGCCGGAACCATTCCAGCCCGTACCTTCGGCGGCAGAGGAGTTATAGCTGCTGGTGGCGAGCGTGAATGGCAAGCCATCCTGGATCTGGAAGCTGTTGTCGAAGCTCCAGTCGTTGGCAATGTACTTAAGGAAACTCTGCGTCTTGACATTGGGCAGCTTCCAAAGGGCGTAGCCAACCAGGCGGTTGGGGATGTCCCACTGCGAGTTGCCGTAATTGGCGCGCGCGTTGGAGAACGGATCGTACCAGTTGTTGGTGGAGGTGGTGGTGCTGGCCTGCTGCGCAAAATCCAGCGAATGGGACCAGGTGTAGTTGACGTCGAACTGCAGGCTCTTGAGCGAGCGGTTCAAGACCTCGAAGGCCATGGCGTTGTAACTGGAGTTGATGTTGCTGGTCATTTCGGTAATGGAGGTGAAGCTGGTGGCCGCCGATCCGAAGAGGCCTGTGTTGCCGTAGCTGGTGTAGGTGGGAACGACAAATTGAGTGCCATTCGGGATGGGGCCCGCGCCGGAGCTGTCGGAGATGGTGATGGTCACATTCTCAACCGTGGCCGGATTGAGGTTGAGGTTGAGGAAATTGGGCAGCTCGCGGCCCAAGCCTCCCAGATAGCTTAACTCGCCAACCGTGCCGTGCGGCATCTGGTGCTGGACGGAGAGGGTGAACTCCTGGACTCCCGGATTGCGCAGGTTGGGGGCCAGGAAGAAGGAGCTTGGGGTGCCCGCTGCGCCGGTACCGGCGACGATGTTCGGGAACTGCGGGCCGGCGGGTGTTGCGCCCTGCGCGGCGGGCTTGAAGGTGGTGGTGTACTGGCCGTTCGGGCTTCCGGTCTGGTAGAGCACATTGAGCAGATTGCCATTGGTGATGCGCCCGTAGTAGATGCCGTATCCGCCGTGAAGGACGGTGTTACCGCCGCCAAGCAGATCGTAGGCGAATCCGATGCGGGGGCCGAAGTTGGTCTTGTCACTCGGCGTATTCGACAGTCCGGCATAGGGAACGAAGTTGCCCGTAGCGGTGATCAGGTTGGAGAACGGCGGCGGCAGCTTTTCGTAGTCCCAGCGCAGGCCGAGTTCCAGCGAGAGGCGCGGGGTAATCTTCCAGTTGTCCTGCCCGAAGAAGGCGTAGTCGGTAGTGGTGATGGCAAACTCCGGCGGGCCAAATCCCTGGGTCAGGCTGGAGTAGCAGGGATAGGTTCCTGTGGCGACGGCCGTAGCGCTGCTTGGAGTGGCGGAGGCGGAGCTGTTGCAAGTGGAGTTGGGCTTGCCTTCGTTGAGCACGTCGTTGATGTAGTTGCCCAGGTAGGTGTAGCTGATGTAGCCGTTGCTCTCGTAGGTGTTGTTGAGCAGATCGGAGTTATGAACGTTGTCGGTGCCGAACTTGAAGCTGTGGTTGCCCTTGGTGTAGTAAAGAATGTCGCCGATCTGCCACTTCCTCTCGTCTGGCAGCGCCTTGCGGTAAGAGTAGTAGGGCGAGCCGATGTAGAAGCCGCTGGTGCTGGTGGCTACGGCGACTTCGGGAACGTTGGGTGAGAAGCCGCCACCCGTGGCCACAGCTCCATTGTTGCCGAATAGGTACTGCTTGGTGTAAGCGCTGAAAGGCTGCTGGCCTTCGTCGTTCAGCTCGCGGCCGTACTGGTAGAGCAGTTCATTGCTGATGCTGGAGGTGATCAAGCTGGTGAGCTTGGCGACGCCATAGTCGAGCTTGACGAAGTCGTTGCCCTGGGTGTCGAAGGCATAGTGATCGGTGGACTGGGTTTGCACGCCTCCAGGGGAATCCCAGCGCAGCCGATGATAGAGGAAGCTGACATGCTCTTTCTGGTTGACCTGCCAGTCCAGCTTGGGGGTGTTGATCTCTTGATAGCCGGCGTGGGGGGTGGTCCCGATGTCGGTATTGAGAGCCGCGATGCCGGTTGAGTAGAGGCTTGCACCCGTGGCATACGTCGTACTCTGGCGAGCGGCCAGGGTGCAGGCATAGCCGTCCTGGGTCGCGGTGGAGGTGGTGTCACCCGAAAGATAGCCATTGGGATTGCAGACTGCTCCGCTGGGCAGCGTGGCAGCGGGAAGGGTGTAGAACGAGGACGGCGAGTTGGGCACGCCGACGATGGGATTGATGCGGGAGTGCTGATCGTAGGTATAGATCCAGAAGAGCCGGTCCTTGAGGATCGCTCCGCCGGCTGTGAAGCCGTAGATTTTGCGCATGTCTTCAGGCTTGATGGGCGCGGCGACATAGGTGTTGGTGGTGGGGTTCAGCGAGGTGAGCTTGGCAAAATCGTTGTAGGCGTTCCATTTGCTTTCGCGCTGATAAAAGTAGAGCTGGGCGTGAAGCTGGTTGGAGCCGCTCTTGGTGACGGAGGTGACCACACCGCCAGCGGCGCGGCCGTACTCGGCGGAGTAGACGCCGGTGTTGACCGCGAACTCGCGGACCGCGCTGCCCGAGGTGGAATAGGCCTCTCGGGTGCGTCCGCGCTCTTCCGCGTAATAGGCCTGGTTGTCGTCTGCGCCGTCGATCTCGACGTTGTTGAGAATGGTGCTGATGCCGCGGACGCTGATCAATCCGAAGCCGTTGGTATCCGCAACGATGCCCGGAGTGGTCATGGCCAGGCTGGACCAGCGGCGATTGTTGATGGGGATGGTTTCCATTGCCCGCTCATTAAGCGAGGCGGAAACGTCGGGTGAATCCATATTCAAGACCGGCGCCTGCTCGGTGACCTCGACGGAGGCCGAGGCGGAAGCGAGCGCAAGACGCGGTTCAAGACTCGTCACCTGACCTACCTGGACAAGAACCCCATCGGCGCGATAACCGGCGAAACCGGTTGCGGAAAGAGTCACCGTATAGGTGCCGGGTTCCAGCAGCGGGGCTTTGAAATAGCCGCTGCTGTCAGCGGTCAGCTTGACTTCGGCATCGGTTGCCACATTGTGGATAGTGACGGCGGCGTTGGCGACCGTTGCTCCCGACGGGTCCAGGACGGTTCCGGCGATTGCTCCTTCCGTGGTGGTCTGCGCACGCAAGGCAACTGCTCCCGAGCACAGGCCGAGGACGAGAAGCGTCAGGCAGAGAATTCCGAGGCGAATTCGAATCTGGGTCATATTGGCTCTCCAAAGGTGCAAATCTGTTGAAAAACCGGGTTGAATCAGGAGCTGCGCTGCTTTTGGAGTGTCTCCTCCCGCGCAGCACGCCACCTGGGGGAATTGCCGCATCCTAGCCCTCAGGGGCCGTCCGATGCAATACAGCAAGGGGGCAAGGATGTGCAAAACGGGTCAACTTCCACGCTACAGGGATTCGATGAATTCCCTGTAAATGCGGAGCACTCTTCTTTTCCAGCCGCGCCTTCGCCGGAGCGGTGCGCGGGCGCTCGATGCGGCGCGGGTGGGGCGGCAAACCCTGAAGCTGGACCGGCGGCGGAGCGAATCGGGCAAGCAGACGCCGATGCGGAGGTTCGCGGAGACACTGCGCCGCGGCCCGCCGTCAACCGCTCCGCCTGGCCCGGCAGGCAGGGAATCGTTCGCATCTTGAGAAATAAACTGTGAAGCGGGCGGAACATTCGCCTGAAGGTTGTGTTTGCTCCGATAAGGGATCGGCGAGTTCTAGGCTTCTAGCACGATGTTCTTGACAGTCCCAGGGCCGTGATGTACTTTTTAAGGGCTTACAGGTTACTTCCCCACAACCCAGGAATCGAGAGAGGCATATGGCTCAGGTGCAGAGGCTTTGCGCATTTGGATTTGCTGTTGCGGCGGTGATTTTGAGTAGTGGGCTTCAAGCCCAGCCGGGCGATCCGGCGACATTGATCCAGGAGAAGCTGATCTCTCAGATCAAGCTGACCAAGACCACGGCGGATCGCTCGGATATCGTCACCGCCGGCGACGTTGTGGTCCTGCATAAGGACGGGCTGATGATGTGCAGTTCGGATTCCTCCTATGCATTTTCCAACACCTATAGCAATGGGGTTCTCTCCGCGAACTATAAGAACCGCGCGAAGGATGCCGTGAAGTCCTTCGGCATGGGTCACATTCCCGTGTTTGGGAGCGGGGTTAGCGCCGGCGACGCGGCCAACAACGGCTGTCCATCGCGAAAGTTCGTCGCCGGGGAGAAGTTCTGGATTACCGGGATCGTAGCTCAAAAGGACGGCATCCTGGTCCGCACTTACACCGATCCTTATAACGACGTCCGCTTCTATGGGGAGATCAAGTTCCCGTTCGCCAAGGGATCGGTTCCAGCGGCGGACGACTTTGCGAAGACTGTTTCAGAGGTGATTACGGTTCAGCCTTCGGACGATCAAGGCGGACAGGGCGATCAAGGCGCGCAGGGCGGTCAGCCGGAGCAGCAGGCGGCACCGGCGCCTGCCGCGGCTCCGGCGCCGCCCCCAATGCAGGAGATAGCGCCGCCGCCGCCACCGGCCGACGCTCCGACGATCTCCATCGGCCAGACCAAGGCTCAGGTAACGGCGACCTTCGGCCAACCGGTAAAGACCGCCAAGGTGGGAGCGAAGGAAATCTACTATTACAAGGACATGAAGGTAACTTTTACCAACGGAAAAGTCAGCGACGTTGAGTAGAGCGCTCGCGCATCCAGGATGGAGCGCGGGCCGGAAACAGGAATGAGGACACGATGACCATGCAGTTTCTTCCGAAAGCCATGAAATATGGTTCAGCAGCAATGATTCTTGCCGGACTGCTGGGTGCAGCCAGCCTGGCGAGCGCAGCCGCCGATACAAAGAAGCCCGCCCCGGCGGCCCCCAAGCCGGCCGCAAGGCCGTCCGGCGGCGGAGCGTCGCACGGACCAACGACCGGCGGGGCGACCACGCATGGACCAACCACGGGCGGGGCAACAACGCACGGACCGACGACCGGCGGGGCGACAACGCACGGACCAACCACGGGCGGGGCTACCACGCACGGACCGACGACCGGCGGGGCTACCACGCATGGACCGACGACCGGCGGGGCGACGCACGCCACGGATGGCGGAATCACGCATGGCGCTACCGGCGGCGGTGCTTCGCATACGACCACGACCGGGATGTCGCATACGACCACTACCACAACGCGCACGACCACGACGACCACCAGCCACTCGGTGATTCACAGCGGTCCCGCGCCACGGGGAGCCAACGAGCATGTCACCCACACCGGCAGCGCGGTTCGCACTCGGCCCAACGGCAGGGTGAGTGATGTGCACGATGCCCACAGGGGGATGGACGTTCATCACGGACTGGCGGGCGGCCGCAGGGTTTCAATGGAGCGTCACGATGGCAGCCGTGTCTATTCCGAGCGGGGCCGTCCGGGATACGTGCAGCGCGGTTATTCCTTCCACGGCCACGATTATGCGCGGCGCTCCTACTTCTACCATGGCCACGAATACAACCGCTTCTACCGCGGCTACGGCTACCATGGACTGTTTCTGAATGTTTATGCGCCGGGATTCTACTTCCATCCGGGCTTCTACGGTTGGGCGTACAACCCGTGGGTCGCGCCGATCGCCTTTGGCTGGGGATGGGGAGGCAGCCCGTGGTACGGGCGCTACGGCTACTACTTCCAGCCGTATCCGGTGTACCCCTCGGCCGCCTTCTGGCTGACGGACTATATCATCTCGCAGAATCTGCAGGCTGCGTATGCGGCCCAGCAGGAGGCAGGAGAAGCGGCGCCCGCTCCAGAGGCGGCAAGCGGCGGGCAGCCGGTGCTGACCCCCGAGGTGAAGCAGATGATCGCCGACGAGGTGAAGGCCCAGTTGGCGCTGGAGAACCAGGAAGCGCAGCAGAACACGCAAGGACAGGAAGTGGACCCGGCTTCGAGCGGGATTGCGCGCCTGTTGAGCGACGGCCACCCGCATGTATTCGTGGCCGGTGGCAGCCTGGACGTGACGGATGCATCCGGAAACGAATGCGTGGTCAGCGATGGCGACGCGCTGCAACTGCGGCAGGCGCCTCCTTCAGATGCAACCACGGCGAACCTGGTGGTTCTCTCCAGTAAGGGCAATCCGGAGTGCCAGATCTCCCTTACCGTGCAGGTCCAGTTGACCGATCTGCAGGAGATGCAGAACCACATGCGGGAGTCTGTTGATCAGGGGCTCCAGGAACTGCAATCCAAGCAGGGCACCGGCGGGTTGCCGGCGGCTCCGCCATCGGCCCAGGGCGATCCGGCGCCGGCTGCATACGCCGCTGCCGCGCCGCCGCCGGAGGCCAACGTGGCCGCCGATATTCAGGGAGCGGACCAACAGGCCGGGCAGGCGGAAAAGGATGTAACCGCGGAAGCGGCCCAGGATAACAGCGGGGCGGCAGGGGCGGCTCCGGCACCGGCTGCTCCCGCATCCGTCTCACTCGGCCAGAGTCAGGCCGATGTGGAAGCGGAGATGGGCCAACCGGTCAGCAAGGCGCTGCTGGGGCCCAAGGTCATCTACAACTACAACGGCATGAAGGTCATCTTCAAAAACGGCAAGGTGAGCGACGTGCAGTAACCATGGCGGGGGAGGGGATCGATGATTCCCTCCCCCCCGCAAACCACGAGCAACCCTCGCGCCAACCCTTGTTCTCTGGCGATTGCCAGCTCCTCGGGAAATGCCCGCACGAGTTCCTCCCCCCAGCAAGCAGGCCCTCAGGGGTTCGCCGCAGCGGACTCCGCATTGATTCTGCGGTACCTCCTCCGGCACCCCTCGGCAGGCTCAGAACAGGCTTTGAGGTTGTGCCCTGTTTCGATCTGGACTTCTTGATCCGGTGCGGTTGGATTGCAACAATGCGAGCAAAGAACAACCGCGGGGCCTTCGACTGCGGTCGCCGCGGCGACCTCCGCTCAGGATGACAGCGTTGTGGGGATGCAATCGTTTCATGCCGAATGAAGAACCAGAGGCCGCTTGGACAAACAGGGCAACCGAGGCAGCGACTAAGCTCGCGGCGCTGCGGGGGCGAGTAAACCGGCTGCATGGCGGCACCGACTAATCCCGCGGCACTGCTAAAGATGCGCAGGGTACGCGCCTGGGCTCAGATTCGCCACTCGTCGGCGCGCCAGCTCTTGATGCGCTCCTTGATCTGCTTGCGGTCCAGATTCTTCTCCAGCGCCTGTTTGGCCAACTCCACAACTTCGTCATCCGCGGCAAACCGCAGGCCGATCATCTGGTCTTCGGTGAGGCGGTAGATCTGCGTGTGCCACTCCGAGGGAGCCAGCGCCTGCAAACGCAGACGCTCCTCAAGCCGGATCACGCGGTCCTGGACCTTGAGCGGATAGGTGCGCAACTTGGCGAAGGGGATGAAGACAGCGATCGACATGATCAGCAGCCATCCGCTGAAGATGCTGAAATGCATCACTGTGTAAGTGATGACGATAGCCAGATTGATGAGCAGAACGCCAAACAGAACCATGTGATACGGGGGATCGAGGCGGCCGTGGTTCTTCAGGTTTTGGGGGGTGGATTCACTCATGACCAACCTTCATTTCTCGCAGGCCGGAACTGGCTGTCTTCGCTGCTTGCGGCTCCAAGGAGGTTTGCACAGCGGCGCCGGGGGCCTGGGTGCCCGCGCTCTCCGGATTCTGCCCGCCGGGGGTTGACGCTGTCAATGCGGAGAGATTGCCGGGCGCAACCACCAGCGGATTCCTGGGAATGGAATGAAAGCGGCCGCGCGCCAGGTAGTCCACGAACAGGCCGCCGGCCAGATACGGATTGAGCAGCGCGATGGGAACGGCATAGGCCGTGGTGGTGAGCGACTCGGCGATGCTCTTGTTCGAGTGGCTCTGGCGGCGATAGCCGGGAATCTGGGGAACCTCGATAACTTGCAGTTGCAGTTCCGGATGCCGGCGCGAATATCGCACCAGCTTGTAGGCGATCTGCTTGGGGGTGGTCACGCCCGCGTCCGGAAAGATGCTGCGCCTGAAGACACCGGGAAAGTACGTGTTGAGAACGACACGGGCAAAATCGGCGCAGTTGTTCAAGAACAATTCGAAGTGGGAACGATTCTCGCCGCTGTTCATCCGCGCCATGAAGGCGTCGTCTTGTTCGGGGGTGGTCTCAAAGCGGAAGGCGTAGATGCGGCGCTCATACCCGACGCCCACGAGCTGCTTCCAGCCGCCGTGCGTGAAGCCGCCTGAAGGCAGGCCTTCACCCAGACTGAGCAGATGGGCCTCGCGATAGCGTTCGCGCATCCCGGCCACGGTCTTGCGGTCCGCGCGGGCCGGGACTTCCGAGGCGTTCTCGACCGAATACAGGTAAGGAACCAGCGGCATCGCCACCCAATCGTATCCGTCGATGCCCTGATAGCGGGAGATGACGGAGCCCAATTCGCCGCGGGCGCAGCGGCGCAGCCGGACGGGAGTCTCGGCGCAGATATGTTCAAAGTAGATTGCGGTGTGCCCGGTCGGATTCAGGGCGCCAAAGAAGCCGTAAGGCTCCTCCATCAGCAGAGCCGCTTGCGCGCGGCTGCGGGGTGAACAAGAGGCCAAAACCGCCAAGGCCAGGAAAACGGGCACTATTGTGCGTCTCTTACGCAACAAAAGCACAAATTCCTCCCGATCGGGTAGATCTTGGTTTTTTTCAGTATGGCGGAAATCCGATGAAAACGCAGCAACCTTTTGGTAACGTGGGCGAAGAAAGCCGGTCTTCCCGCCTCTCCACTTTGAGACACTCCGGCCATCTTTCCCTGTTTCTGTTTGGACCCGGATTACCGGAAAATGTTGCGCCCGGATCCTGTGGAACGGGCAAGACGGCCGCTTGCAGCCGGGAAATGAGGAGAGACCGCTCGCTCTGATATGGTGATCTTTCCGGAGACTTCCACGGTCCAGCGCCGGAGGGGGTTTCCGGGCATTGTGCTTCCAGTGAGGCCTGTCTTGAACCTGCGATTCCTGCTTCCGCTCTTGCTGCTTCCGGGCGCGACTGCTCCCGCCCAGGTGACTCTTCCGAAGATTCTAGCCAGCCACATGGTGGTCCAGCGGGATCTGCCTGTGCACGTGTGGGGGTTGGCCTCGGCTGGGGAAGAGGTAAGCGTGACCTTCCGCGGCGCAACCCGCTCGACGAAAGCCGGGCAATTGGGCCGGTGGAGCGTTTATCTGCCGCCCGGCGCGGCCGGCGGGCCGTTTCAACTCATCGTGAAAGGCGGGCCCACGGCTGCCGGCGGAGATGCCCCGCCCGCCCAGACCATCTTGCTGGACGATATTTTGGTGGGCGACGTTTGGGTGGCCTCGGGGCAATCGAACATGGAGTTCGAGATGCGCAAGGCGGCCACGGCGGGCGAAGACCTGCCTCGCGCCGCCAACCCGCGAATCCGGCTGCTGATCGTCAAGAAGCGGGCCGTCGAGTTTCCGCAAGACGACGCCGACACCGAGGGCTGGGCGGCTTCAACCCCCGAAACCGCCAGGGATTTTTCCGCCGTTGCCTGGTACTTTGCCCACGAGATCGAGCAGCGCGAGCATGTGCCGGTGGGCGTGATCGACTCCACCTGGGGCGGGACGGTGGCCGAGGCCTGGACGCGCATGGCGGCTCTGGGAGAAGACGCGGCCCTGGCGCCGCTGTTTGTTTCCTGGGGCAGGATGACGGAGCGCGAAGGGGACGCGCTGCTGAAAGACAAGGATGAACAGCGGCAGCGCGACGAAGCCCGCGCCCAGGGCAAGCCCGAGCCGCAGTTTCCCTGGCATCCGCAACTGACCAGTTGGGGCCCCGGCGAGCTTTACAACGGCATGATTGCGCCGCTGACCCCGTTCCCCATTCGCGGCGTGATCTGGTACCAGGGCGAAAGCAACAGCATCGTCGCTCGGAACCCTGGCCTTTATGGCCGCGTCTTCAGCACGCTGATCGAGGATTGGCGCCGCCAGTGGGGCGTGGGCGATTTCCCATTTCTCTACGTCCAGATTTCGAACTTCACCTCTGCACCGATTGAGGATTGGGCCATCATCCGCGAGCAGCAGTTGAAGACCCTGGAACTGCGCAACACGGCCATGGCGGTAACCATCGACATCGGCGACCCGGACAATGTTCACCCCACCGACAAGGTGGATGTGGGCTTGAGGCTGGCGCGGGCAGCGCGAGCCCTCAGCTATGGAGAAGCCATCGAGTACTCGGGGCCGATTTATCGGCAGGCAACGCCGGAGGGAAGCGCGATTCGCGTCTGGTTCGACCATGCAAAAGGGCTGGCTGCCAAGGGCGGCGCGGTCACCGGCTTCGAGGTTGCGGGGGCCGACGGCAAGTTCTCGCCCGCCACGGCCACGGTCGATGGCGCTACGGTGCTGGCCGCCAGTCCGGCGGTGGCTGAGCCGCTTTATGTGCGCTACGGCTGGGCCAATAGTCCGCAATGCAACCTGTTCAACGGCGAGGGACTGCCCGCTTCGCCGTTCACTTCTGCGCCGTAACGGGCTGGGGCGAAGCGTTCCGCTGGGAAGATGGCCCACGCTCGCCGCTCCTCCCGCTGCGCTTGCTGCGTGCCCGCCGGCTCTATAATCTCCGCGGAGGGATGACGCCATGAAAACGACTCGAAACAAGTCTTTGAGCGCCTTTGCCGTGGTGCTTCTCGGGGTGGTTTGCTTTGCCGGAGCCGGCGCGCAGCAACTCACACCGAAACTCCAGAATGCAATCGGGCACTGGCAGGTGGTGAACAGCGACGGCAGCCCCGGCGGCCACGTGGACACCTACCTGGTGGAGGGCAAGCTCTTTGGCCGCGTGACCGAGGTGCGCCCAGGGCGCACGCCGCGGGATGTGTGCGACAAGTGTTCCGGCGAGTACAAGAACCAGCTCATCCTGGGCATGCTGCTGATGCGCAACTTCCATGCGGAGGGAGACGACTGGGTGGATGGAACGGTCGTGGACCCGGAGAATGGAAAGGAATACAAGGGCAAGATCTGGGCGGTCGGAACAGACAAGCTCAAGATGCGCGGGTATATCGGCATCAGCCTGCTGGGACGGACCGAGAGCTGGGTCAGGCTTCCGTGAGGCGGCCAACCTGAATCCCAAGTCTCAAGGTAGTGACCGTGCGTATCCGGCGCCGTTCCGGCAGGGCGGCCGCATTGCCGGGGATGAATCCCCGGCCTCCGTTCTTGGACGGTCGACGCCTCAGAATCCCCGGTCTCAAAGGCAGGACCTTGGCAACCCGCGAAGCTGGTTGCGTTTGTAAAGGGACATGGCGGAGACTATACACATGATGGCCCTCCCCAGTCGCCTCATTGTTTGCATCTCGGTGTGTGTTTTGTTGCAGTCGCCGTTCTTTTGCTACGGACAAGACTTCAGGGGTTCGGATACCTTACATTTCTTCCACTTTGACGGCCAGCCCGCCCCCACTTCGGACTTACGCCTCCTCCTGGAGCGTCAGGTCTCATGGGACGATGCGGGGCAGAATTCCCTGAATCCGTCGGGATTGCATTTGAGGTTTGAGAAGATCGACGAGCAGACGACGCCGGGAGGCCGCGTTGCGGCGCGCTATCGCGTGCTTGCCCCAGGCGCTCCTGAAAACAAGGTCTATGCCATTGATTCCTGGCCGGTGGACAAGAATGTCTCCGCCGATCCACGTGATTTCTACGTGAATGGACAAGGCTTGTTGATGATTCACAGGCCGAAGCCCGAACAGGAATCGAGCTTCAATGCCGCGGGCGATGAGTTCGAGATCGCGCCTGTGACGGAAAGCGCGGAGCCAATCCGATTTCTCCTATCCAGCAAGGATGGGCAGTTAATGGTTTTCGGCACGCTCGTTCCCCATCCTTTGGCGGCAGACGAAGAGGGGTGCAGGCTTGAAGTGAGGATCGCTCAGCGTGAGTCGGGAACTTTCCTGATCGTTGCCGACGGATTTCCGGCAAAGGCCAAGATTCCATTGGTGTTGGAGTTGGAGGGAGCGATAGCCAGCGAGATGCTGCTTACCGACTCGAATGGCCACGCTGTGATGGCCGGCAGTCCGTCTGTGCCGGGCAAGGCGCAGGGGACGTTCAAGGCGACCGCGGAAGGTCCTCGTTGCCTCCCCTCCGTCGTTCTGCCGTGGAGCGCCGATCCTCATGCGGTTGCGGAGAAGACTCCGGAGAAAACCCGGAAGCATTGAATTGTATTGCCGCTCTCGGATGGTAGGCGCCTCAGAATCCCAAGTCTGAAACGCGAGATCTTGGCCACCCGGCCCACCCGCCGCCACCCGCTGTTATCCGATTAATTATCTGCAAGGTTTTGAAAATATAGGAGGGGGGGTGGGGGTATTAATTAAATGGTTACGGGGGACCGGATGCCGATTGAGGCGGTTTCCCGGCATCTCACCCCCTTTCCCCTCGGCTTCTCCTTACCAGTATGCACGGACGGAAGGTTATTTTCTGCACGGCGAAATCGCGATCCGAGGCGCCCGGTCAGTTGGGGAAAGGGAGACGGACGGTCGAGATTCGTGGTATCCCGCCCTTTCGCTAAGTTCGCGAAAGGATGGGGCACCCACATTTGAGGAAGGTTAACAATCGAAAAGACTTAGGGTGCGCCACCTGCCCGCCTTGTCGAGGATGCTTAGACTAATCCCACCCGTTTTGCCATCCCTTCGGCGGCGCAAAATCCGCCCTGTAGGGATACATTTCATCTTTTTCATACCGATGTGTCTGAGCTGGTCCCGGTAGTTCGGACAGTTTTTGTTTTTTCCTTAAGTGGAAGTTCTTGCTTTTGTTTTAGGCTGCCAGTGTTTCTGGCAGGCGGTTGAAGTATACCTGATCGGGCGTTTGCG
>JBEKDB010000049.1:0-29017 GCA_050014575.1 Occallatibacter sp.
TGGCTGGGCAACTTCCGCCACCTTGTTGTCCGCTACGACCGCTCACTGCAAATCTACGAGGCCTTCTTCCACATCGCCTGCTTCATGATCGTACTCAGAAGGTTATGAAACAGCTTCTAGGCAGATTGACCAACCCATCAGTCAACCCAATCGACAGCAGGCAGCCCTGCACCAGCGCGCAGTCGCGATTGGAGATGGCGCTGACGGTGAGGCGGCCCAGGCCGGGCCAACTGAAGATGGTCTTCGTGACAATGGCGCCGGCAAGGAGCACGCCGAACTGCAGGCCGATGACGGTGACAATGGGAACCGGGGAATAGGGGGTAGGGAGTAGGGAATAGGGATCGGCTGAGCGCCGCGGCGAGCGACGCTGGAACCAAGGGGCGGCGGGTTGCGTATGAGGGGGAAGCAACTCAGCGGCGCCGGCGCGCGGTTGCGGGTGACGGCGGCGGGCGGGTGCCGTCTGAGATCATAAGTCTAGTTGGTCGATTCGATAACGCATGGGAGAGCCGCGGCTCTCCTCGCGCCTGGGAGGGTATTGAGTGGCTGCTTCGCGCAAGAGCAAGAAGTTCTGGATCTGGCTGGGCATCGGCGGGTTCGTGATTCTGGCTGTGCTGGGGTTTGGGCTGGCGCGGCTGGCCAAGGGAGCGTCGATCGACCCCAACAAGCTGGCCAAGGTGACGCGCGGCGATGTGGCGCGGTCGGTGGTGGCCACGGGAAAGATTCAGCCGATCACCCAGGTCGAGGTGAAGAGCAAGGCCTCGGG
The DNA here is from genome assembly GCA_050014575.1 of Occallatibacter sp. Taxonomy (GTDB): domain Bacteria; phylum Acidobacteriota; class Terriglobia; order Terriglobales; family Acidobacteriaceae; genus Telmatobacter. Next base: position 764 of record JBEKDB010000049.1, read on the forward strand.
CATTGTGGAGAAGCTCTACGTGGACATCAACAACCAGGTCCACAAGGGGCAGGAACTGGCGCAACTGGATCAGGTGGAGATTGCGGCGCAAGTGGAGGCGCAGCGGGCGCAACTGGCGGCGGCCGAGGCCAACGTTGCGACCTACGAGGCCAATATCGAGCAGGACAAGGTGAACGCCAACGCGCCGGACCTACCCATGTACAAGGCCACGCTGGACCGCAACCAGGAGATGCAGAAGCAGGGCATCGTGAGCCGGCAGGCGCTGGACGACGCCAACAAGGATTATCTGGCGGCGCTTACCAGGCGGGATTCGTCTCATGCGCAGATCGGGGTGGACACGGCGCGGCTGAAACAGGCGCGGGCGCAAGTGCAGCAGGCGCAGGCCAGCCTGAAACAGCTTGAGGAACAGTTGGGATACACGACGATTGTGGCGCCGATGGACGGGGTGATCCTTTCGCGGGACGTGGAGATCGGCGACGCGGTCAGTTCGATCCTGGTGCTGGGCTCGACGGCCACCCTGGTGATGACCGAGGGAGACATCAACGAGGTTTACGTGCAGGGCAAGGTGGACGAGGCGGATATCGCCCACGTGTACATGGGCCAGCCGGCGCGCATCAAGGTGGAGAGCTTCCGCGACCGGGTCTTCAATGGCAAGGTGACCAAGATTGCGCCGCTGGGGGTGGAAAAGGACAATGTAACTACATTTGAAGTGCGCGTCTCGATCGACAATCCCGGCGGGGAGTTGAAGGCCAACATGACGGCCAACGCCGAGATTCTGCTGGACGAGCACAAGGGCGTGCTGACGGTGCCGGAGAGCGCGGTCAACTACGACAGCCAGAAGAACGCGTCGGTGGAGGTTCCGGACAAGAGCCAGAAGGAAGGCAAGCGCAAGGTCTCGGTCAAGGTAGGGCTATCGAACGGCTCGGTGACCGAGGTTGTGAGCGGACTGAAGGAAGGCGACCAGGTGGTTACGGAGCAGTGAGGAAGGCAGAGATCAGGGGTCAGAGATCAGACGGCGAGTGAGTGAGCGAGTCGGCAAAGCGATGATTCCTATTTACTGATTTCCAACCCCTGATCTCTGATCTCTGTAAAGAAAGGAACACGATGAAGCATCTCTTTGTAGTAACAGCGGCGGCGTTGGCGCTGGCGGCGATGCCGGCGCTGGGTTCCGAGGCCACCTTCGAGCGCAACCTGACGGTCAACGGCAGGGTGGAGCTTTCGGTGGCGACCGGTTCGGGCAATATCCACCTGACCCACGGCTCTGGCAGCCAGGTGCACATCTTCGGCCGGGTCAAGTCGAGCTGGGGCGGGAGCGAGGAGCGGGTAAAGGAGATCGCGGCCAATCCGCCGATCGAGCAGACAGGCAACATTATCCGCGTCGGGGCGCGCCACGAGAACTTGCACAACATCAGCATCGACTATGAGATCGAGGCCCCGGCCAACGCTTACCTTGACGCCGGCTCGGGGTCGGGCGACATCAACGACGACGGCGTCGGAGAGAACGCGAAGATCAGCACCGGGTCGGGCAATATCCGCGCCACGGGGCTGAACGGAGGCTTTACGGTGGGCACCGGTTCGGGCAATATCTATGCCGAGCAAACGGGGCAGGACGACGTGAAGGCGGAGACCGGGTCGGGCAACATCGAGCTGCGCAGTCTGCGCGGTGGCCTCCGCGCCAGCACCGGCTCGGGCAACATCAAGGTGGGCGGCACGCCGGCCAACTCCTGGCACCTGGAGACGGGCTCCGGCAATGTGGAGTTCTGGGCCGGCGACGCCCCCCTCACGCTGGACGCCGAGACCGGGTCGGGAAGCGTTCACACCGACCGGGAGATGGTTACGCAGGGCTCCTCCGACCATCATCACATCACCGGCAAGCTGAACGGCGGCGGGCCCACGGTGCGCATTGAAACCGGCTCGGGCGATATTCGGATTCACTGAGAAGGCAGGGATCAGAGATCAGGGATCAGAGATCAGGGGTCAGGGAGTAGGGAATAGGGAGTAGTATCCTTTGGCAGAGCCGGAGGCTTTTCGGTTGCTGGCCCATCAAAGGGGCCCGTGTAGAAGCGCTCCATGCCGGCAGCAGCCCGTCGCCCGCGCCGTAGGTGCAGTGATTGTCAGCCCCGCGCTTCAGCGTGGGGTTGGTGAAACCAACAATTCATACGGAGTCCCGTAGGGACGGCGCTCATGCTGCCACCACGGCAAAGCCGGGGGTTCTTCCAGTCGAATAGGGAATAGGGCGGGGTTTGGCGCGGCAGCGTCAGGCCAGCCCCGCGCCGCTTTGCGCGGGTTCAGTTCCCGGAAGCGCTGGGAAACCTGGCTAATGGCGGAAAGCCCTCATCGCTTTCCCAGAATCCATGCACTCTGCGATTAAACTCAGTCCATCCCTTTCCATTCCAGTGGTAGCGCGTATAAATCAAGACAAAACCGGAGTTCAATGCTCCCCAATCCGCCGGGCGGCACGCAAACTCCAAGATGTCCTTCTGACCGTTCACACCACCGGCTGCGGGAACGAGCCTCCAGGCAATCTTGAGTGTGCTGGCCAAGCGAATAGGCTCGCTCAATCCGGATTTGGAATCCTTCGCCACGACCGATTCGAGCCCGCCCTCAGAGACTTCCAGCAACTCAGTATCTGGGCCGCTATACGATCCGAATCCGGCAGAAAGATCGGTGGTCACAAGGATCGTTCGCTTACCGGGACGCAGCGATACAAACCCCATCCGCGCCAACTCCCGCTCCAGCGTCTTTTCGGCAATGACCTTCCCGTGTGCGTCCATGAGCTGCAGAACTGCTTTTTGCAACGGAACAGCGGTCAAGTCCTTGTAAAGCGGATCCTTCGGGTCGAGGGCCACCTCCGGTCCTCCCGAGCCCCACAACTCCTTCTTCAGGTCGGGACTCAGGCGCGCATCTTCAAGCAGTTCCAATCGGCCATCGAACCCGTCCGATACGGCAGTGAGCCTGAGACTCCCGGCCACAACAAGTTCGGGCTGTTGCGCTACTATCACGGGGACCGCAGCGGCCATCAAAATCGTAGAAAAAAAGCGCTTCAGCATCATGGAGGCCAGTATAGTGGCTTCAGCAGTTGAACGCTGCTTCTGGCTGTGCGCTTCATAGGAAGCCGGTCAACGGTCCGGGGTTTGGTTCGTCTAATGGAATGAAAGTTGGTACAACGTGAAGACCATGCGAAGCCGCTCTGCTTTTTGCCTTGCCGTGCCGATGCTGGCGGTGGCCCTTCTGCCCTTGATGAGCACCGCCCAGCAGCCGGCCGCCCAACAGCCCGTCGGCAATCAGCCGGTCGCGACCTTGAAGATTCAGGCGCGGGAGGTGGTGCTGCCGGTGACCGTGCGCGACAAGAAGGGCGCGCTGGTGGCCAGCCTCAAGATCGGCGACTTTACGCTGACCGAGGACGGCCGGCCGCAGACCATCAAGAGCTTTACGCGGGAGTCGAACCTGCCCTTCCGGCTGGGCCTGCTGGTGGATACCAGCCGCAGCGTCTCCGGGGCCATGGAGGAGGAGCGCAAGGCGGCGGGCAAGTTTGTTGACCTGATGCTGCCCGCTGACCCGAAGGCTGCGGACGCCAAGAAGGACGAGGCCTTCCTGATTCACTTCGACCGCGAGGTTGAGCTGCTGGAGGACTTTACCAACTCGCGCGACAAGCTACGCCACGAGCTGGACGAAATGGGGCCGACGCGGGCCGCGCAGAACGACTCACAGGGGCCGGAGACCACCGGGGACGATCGGAGCAGCGGAGAAACGCGCGTCAGGCACGGCGGCGGCACGCAGCTTTACGATGCGATCTATCTCGCCTCGGACGAGCTGATGAAGCCCAAGGACGGGCGCAAGGCGCTGGTCGTCTTCTCTGACGGCGTTGACCGCGGCAGCAAGGAGACGCTGAACGACGCGGTGGATGCGGCGGACCGGGCCAATGTGGCCGTTTACACCATCTACTTCAAGGGCGAGCAGGAGCGGCCCGCAGGCACCGGCTACCCCGGCAACGGCGGCGGGCGGCGTGGCGGCATGGGCGGCGGCGGCTACCCCGGCGGCGGTGGCGGCTATCCAGGTGGAGGCGGCGGTTATCCCGGCGGCGGCGGACGGCGCGGCGGCGGCGGGCCGAGCGAGACGGGAGTGGACGGCAAGAAGATCATGGAAAAGATTGCCACGCGCACCGGCGGACGGTACTTTGAGGCCAAGAAAAAGGATAACCTGGACGAGATTTACGGGCAGATTGCCGAGGAGCTTCGCGGACAGTACCTGCTGACCTACACGCCGGACGTGGTGGACAACGAAGGCGGCTTCCACAAGATATTGCTCAAGGCCAACAAGGACGACTTTGCGGTAGTGACGCGGGAAGGCTACTACGCGCCGGGCGGGGAAACGAAGTAAGAATCGCGTGAGGACGGCCAACGTGTTATTCTGCTTCCGCTGTAAGGGAGTGCTCTATGACCGCATCGACCGATTGTTCATTTGGGACAGTCTTTTTCCAATTCTGGCTGACTCTCGCATTGGTCGGAATTCCCGGAGTGCTGGGAGGTTTGACCAACGGCATTTCAATTTTCTTGAAGCCTGAAGATGCGGATGCCGGACATTTGCCAAAACGCAGTTACTACCTTGCGTATGGGATCACAGGATTTGGAGGGTCGCTAGCCGCGCTCTTAGCCATTCTGTGGAACGGCAAGTTTCCCAGCTCTCTCGTCCACCTTGAGGATCTGCTCACTCTCGCTTGTACAGGTTTCGTCTCCGGTTATATCGCCAACAAACTGCTTCCGGCAATCGCGGACAAGGTCCAAAAGCAGCTGACCGAAGTGCAGCAAGAGCAGGACGAATTGAAGCAGCGGCAGTTCCAGTTAACGGAACGGCACACCGAACTTGCCAAGAAGAGCGAGCAGGGGATCGGGAATGCGGTGAATTTGTCAACAGAGCTGACCGCGGCGTGGGACTATCTCGCTAGCGGGAGCTTTGTAGCCGGGCAAACGGGGAGGCTGATCACGTCGCTCTCCTCCCTGGTCGAGGCGTATCCCGCCAACCGGCCGCTCAATATCCTGCTTTCAAGACTCTGGGAAGAGGCCTCCAAGAACAGAAAGAAAGCTCTGGAAGTTCTGGCAGCGTTCATCCAGGCCAAGCTCGACCTGGGGCAGAGCGACGAAGACCTGGCCACCGCCTATTGGAATACCGCCAATTATTACGAATACGATTTTGGGGAAAGGGCCATTCCCGAGCTGCGCGCAAAAGCAATCGAGACTTTCCGGAAGGCCCTGGAGATCGCTCCGTCCTATCGGGAAGAGTTGGTTGGCGACGACGATCTAGCCGGCCTGCGGGAATCCGATGAGGGGAAGGCGCTGCTCAAGGATTTCAACGCCGAAAGTGGCGCATAAACAGTTTTGCTCCTCAGCGCGCAAATCCGGCGCCGGGGAGCAATTGCATCCATGCCCGCTGAACCCGGTTCAGCGATTGGGATTGTCCCTTTTCGAGTTCCGGCTTATGTGGTCCTGATCTTCCGCATGTTTCTCTCCTGCAACTCTGAAATAGATTGTACCACGAATGCTCCCAGGGCGTCCGCTGCGGCGGACGCCCTGGGAGTTATAGCGGGTTGTGAAGGACTAGCTGGTGGTGTGGGCCGGTCCGGTCTGTTTCTCTTCGAGGGCCGCCTGCGCCGCCGCCAGCCTTGCCGTCAGCAGGCGGAAGGGCGAGCAGGAGACGTAGTTGAGGCCGATCCTGTGGCAGAACTTGACGGACTCGGGATCGCCGCCATGCTCGCCGCAGATGCCCACCTTGAGGTTGGCGCGGGTGCCGCGTCCCTTGGTGGTGGCCATCTTCACCAGGAGTCCGACGCCCGCCTGGTCGAGGGTGGCGAAGGGATCCTGCTTGAAGATGCCGTACTTGAGATAGGCGGGTAGGAAGTTGTTGATGTCGTCGCGGGAGATGCCGAAGGTGGTCTGGGTGAGGTCGTTGGTTCCGAAGCTGAAGAACTCGGCCTCTTCGGCGATCTGGTCGGCGGTGAGGGCCGCGCGCGGCAGCTCGATCATGGTGCCCACCATGTAGTCGACGGTCGAGCCCTTCTCCTTGAAGACCTCGGCGGCAACCCGCTTGATGATGGCGGACTGATTGCGCATCTCCTCGATGGAGCCGATGAGCGGGACCATGATTTCGACGTGCGGATCGCCGCCCGCGTTCTTGACCTCGACGGCGGCCTCGATGATGGCCCGCGCCTGCATCTCGGTAATCTCGGGGAAGGCGATGCCGAGGCGGCAGCCGCGCAACCCGAGCATGGGGTTCTGTTCGTGCAGCTCCTCGACACGCGCCAGCAGCGGCCGGAGTTCCTTGATCTTCGGCGATGTGGGGTCGGTGTCGACGAGGTGGGAGATTTCGACCAGCAGATCTTCGCGCTTGGGCAGGAACTCGTGCAGCGGGGGATCGAGCAGGCGGATGGTGACGGGCAGCGATTCCATGGTCTTAAGCAGGCCTTCGAAGTCGGCGCGCTGCATGGGCAGAAGCTTCTGCAGGGCGGCTCGGCGGTCGGCCTCGTTGTTGGCCAGGATCATGGTTTGCATGTGTCCAATGCGGTCTTCGGCAAAGAACATGTGCTCGGTGCGGCAGAGGCCGATGCCTTCCGCGCCGAAGAGGCGAGCGTTCTTCGCGTCGCGCGGTATATCGGCGTTGGCGCGGACACGCAGGCGGCGGACCGGATCGACCCAGCTCATGTAGGTGACCAGATCGGGATCGTCGGGCTGGGCGGGGAGGGTCTTGAGCTGACCGGCGATGACGCGGCCGGTGGTTCCGTCGAGCGAGATAAAGTCGCCCTCGCGGAAGGTGCGGCCCTTTACGCGAAGCTGCTTGTTGGCTTCGTCAACGACACAATCGCCGGCGCCGGCCACGCAACACTTGCCCATGCCGCGGGTGACGACAGCGGCGTGGGAGGTCATCCCGCCGCGAGATGTGAGAATGCCGGTGGCGACTTCCATGCCCGCGATGTCTTCAGGCGTGGTTTCGCCGCGGACCAGGATGATCACCTTGTAGGTTCCGTTGGCGTGGGCCTTCACCGCGTCCTCGGCGGTAAAGACGATCTGCCCGACAGCCGCGCCGGGCGAGGCCGGCAGGCCGGTGGCCAGAACCTCCACCTTCTCGCCCTTTTCCACCAGGCGGGGAACCAGGAAGTCGTAGAGCTGGTTGGGCTCGACGCGGTGAATCGCTTCTTCCTGCGTGATCAGGCCTTCCTTGACCATGTCGATGGCCACGCGGACGGCGGCCAGGCCGGTGCGCTTGCCATTGCGGGTTTGCAGCATGTAGAGCTTGCCATCCTGGATGGTGAACTCGAAGTCCTGCATATCGCGATAGTGCTTTTCCATCTTGCCGGTGATCTGGCGCAACTGCTCGTAGACCGCGGGCATGGCGCGCTCGAGTTCGCTGATAGAGAGCGGCGTGCGAACGCCGGAAACCACGTCCTCGCCCTGCGCGTTCATCAGGTACTCGCCGAAGAAGGCGTGCTCGCCAGTGGCGGGATTACGGGTGAAGCCTACGCCGGTGCCGGAGTTCTCGCCCAGGTTGCCGAAGACCATGGCCTGCACGTTGACCGCCGTGCCCAGCCAGTCGTCGATGCGGTTGATGCGGCGATAGGTCTTGGCGCGGTCATTCTGCCAGCTCCTGAAGACGGCGTCGCGGGCCTGGACCAGTTGATCGAGCGGGGCCTGAGGAAAGTCCTTACCGGTCTCGGCGAGAACCAGCTTCTTGTACTCGGCAATGATCTCTTTGAGCGCCGCGGGCTGGAGTTCGTAGTCGAACTTGACGCCTTCGCGGTGCTTCACACCGTCGAAGATGTGCTCGAACTTCTTCTTGGGCACATCGAGAACCACGTCGCCGAACATCTGGATCAGGCGGCGATAGGAGTCGTAGGCGAAACGGGGATTGTTGCTCAGCTTGGCCAGCGCTTCAACGGCCCGATCGTTGAGGCCGAGGTTGAGGATGGTGTCCATCATGCCGGGCATGGAGAACTTGGCGCCGGAACGGACGCTGACCAGCAGGGGATTGTCGCCCGTGCCCAGCTTCTGCCCTTGCAGCGCTTCGAGCCGCTCAAGCGCGGCGTACATCTCGACGTTGATTTCCGGGCTGACCGCGCCGCGCATGTACTCGCGACAGGCCTCGGTCTGGATGGTGAATCCAGGAGGAACGGGCAATCCGGCGTTGGTCATCTCCGCCAGCCCGGCGCCCTTGCCGCCCAGCACATCCTTCATCTTGCCGTTTCCGTCCGCGGCGCCGCCGCCGAAGAAGTACACGTACTTGATTGGGGTTGAGGTTGAGGTCGCCGAGGCGACCGAGGATTCCACAGCGCCCTGCGTCATGGGATAAAACCTCCGTGTAGGATTGCGCGGGCGGGGCCTATGCGGGCAGACGGAACAGGGGCTCAGCGCTCAAGAGAAGAAGCGGTTTTCAAGCTGAGCGCGCGCCAGTCATCCAGACACAAAACTGCGCCTCGCGGCATTGGTTAGTCGTTAATAGGAATACCGTCCCGGGTCTCCAGTTGCCTGTGTTGAAGGTCACATGCGACCCTTCGGCTTCTGAACGACCGGACCATTCCGATTATACCTTCCCAATTTGAGACGAACGACGGAGGCGGACGAGGATCGGCGCCCGCGGCGGCCTGGCTCATGCGGCGGGGCGGAGGAAGCGCGGTCCGGAACATGGATTCTGAACCGCGCGATGTTGCAGAAGAAACCGGTCAAGGCCTACCAGGGCGAGAACCGCGGCAACCCTCGCCGAGGCATTGGAGACGGTGAACCTGTGGCCCGCGTCGCGGGAGGCCGTGTACAGAGCAATCAGCGCGGAGATGCCGGCCGCGTCGATGCGCTCAACGGACGCCAGATCCAGATTGATGGATTGCCGGCGCGCAAGCGGTTCCAAATGCTCCAGCAGACGGCGATCGCTGCCGCGGACCAATTCGGTCAGTTGGATGGAATCGGCGGATTGAGGGGGAGCAATCGCCGGCTCGACTGTGGTGTCGTAAATCGCGATCGTCATAATGACCTCCTGTGGGAATCCTGTCGCCGGCTCAGGGCCTGCTGTGATTTGTCTTGCTCCCACGCTCTCTGTATTTGCATTTAGGGCGCCAAAGCGGCCCGAAGAGAAGACGTTGAAATCACAGGGGATAGGAACAATCCCGTCTCCGCTTGCGCAACCCCCGGCGTTCATTTTCGATCCCGGCGTTCGCAATTGGACACAATTCCCTATACGCAAGAGGGGGTGGGGCCGGTTCCGTGGTTTGCGGGGCCGAGTCGTGCGCCGCCCAGCCTCCGGGGTTTCCGGTGCGGGCGAGAGAGATCGTTAGCAAGCGCAAAGAAGAGGACCTGGAGTTCGAGGTTCGCGGAGAAGAATTGCTGCTCGACCAGTCTTGTCGCCCGGATTGAAGGCATCGTCAATTACGATTCTCACGAGAAATTCATGATGGAACGGGCGGGCAAGCTGCTGGCCGATGCGGAGGCCTGGTTGAAGGGAAGCTGAGGCGGCGGCGGACGACCTGGAAGCTATCGGGGATTATCTAGCCCGTCATCTGCCATCGTTTGCTCAATCGACAATCGTCGAAATCTATCAAGCAATTCTTACATTAAGTTCCACTCCGTGTCGAGGCCGAGCCGGACGTGAGGAAGGAACCCGCGAGCTGGTCTGGCCGCGCTTGCCCTATATCGTGGTTTATCGCGTAAAGGAGAACGATGTTGAAATCCTGCACATCTATCACGGCGCAACACCGGCCCTGATGACGCTCTCCCACGTCTCAAAATCGAGGTGTGGGCCACCTGCCAGAAGTGACGCCATAAAGTCCTAGATGAGGCCTTCCCTCTCGGCCTCTTCAACTGTCATGAGGTGGCGAAACTCCACAACGTTCCACTGCTCACTATCCTCCCAGAGGACCTTGGCATGGATCTCATCTATCGCTTCTTGAATCGTGCATTGGCCTTCATAGCCTTCTGGGTCATTCTTTCTCGCGTAATATACACGGTCTCCAGCCTTGAACCTGCTCATTCTCTTCCTCCGGTCGAAATGTAACATTCATCGCATAGGTGCCTGCCTTTGTCGCTCACGTAGAACGGATCGACGAGAATCTCTTTATCGCAGAAATCGCAGTGACCATACTGATCTTCTTCTCCGAGGAGTTGGTCGGCATCTTGCAATTTCGTGTCAGCAACCTGCTCATCAATCCGCGCGAGCCCTTCCGTGATCGATTTCGCGTTGGGCATTGGCCTTGAGTAGAGCTTTTGCCCCCTTCGCTTTCTGTCAACCGGCCCGTTGCTTCCGGCGTTTCGACCGAGGTAACCGGGGGGTCTTGCGTCTGCGCTGAGAATTTCGCGAGTCAATGCATCTGACGAAGGGTGAACTTCAATCGCATCTGGTTGCGTGAGTTTGCCTATCGGGTTGTTGTCTGTTCGCTTTTGAATGCTGCGCTTGCTTGAATATTGAGGCCAATTCTGACTACCCGACGATGACCGGAACGCACGGTTTGCCAGCATTTTGTTGCCAAGATGTTGTTCTGCGTGGCAAAGCTGGCACAGCGCGATGAGGTTACTGATAGAGTGCATTCCAGTCTCCCCGGCACCAAACTCTCCAATTGGCTTGATGTGATGACAATCTAGCGTAATACCTTGGTTTGAACCTTTCTTGCAGCCTTGGCAAGTGCCACGATCACGGAGAAAAACAAATCTGCGACGCCATTCCCAATCCGGCGGATATGGGTTCTTCGCATCTCCACGATGGCTTCGAAACTTGGGTTCGTAATTCAAGAGCCAGATAAGGTAAGCAACGTTCCCCAGCGAGCGTAACGCAACATCGGGAAACTCGTTTGACCATGAATCCCCAATACCTTGTTTAAGATAGGTGAGTTCTACAGCTAACAGTTCCTTTCTACGGTCTCTTCTATTTCTCTCCTCTTCCTCGCGGATTCGCTTGGCCTGCCGAGCAGATACACGATATGTGATGTATGAAGCAAGAGCGACGAGTGCGGCAGTTAAAGCGGCCCACATATACTATGCACCGATTTGCCCAGTTCTGGATCTTCAGACCCGGGAGCCCACGAACCCCATACGCAGATCATAGCCCTACAATGGAGCGACCGGGTTCCCCAGGTCCGGATTCTCGGGCCAGGGAAGGCACATCGAACTCGCGGCCGCAGACGGCGACGCGGCCAAGGACCGGTTTTCAGGCGGCCGCTTTGCCAGCGGGCATGGGCTGCGCCACCAAACGCACGCCGAGCGCCGCGCAGACGCGGCTGATGGTATCGAAGCGCGGCGCGCTATTGGGGCGAAGGGCTTTGTAGAGAGCTTCGCGGGTAATTCCGGCGGCCTTGGCGATCTCCGTCATGCCGCGCGCGCGGGCAATGTCACCCAACGCCGAGGCCAACAGGGCTGCGTTATTCGCTTCTAGAATTCCGGTCAGATAGACGGCGATACTCTCTTCGTTGTCAAGGTACTGCGCGGGGTCGAATTCAGGCAGGTCGTCCACGTTAATGGTTTTTCTCATCTCAAGTCCCTTTCGCTTTTCAGCAATGCGGCCAGAGCCTTAGCCCGTTGGATATCTTTCTTCTGTGTGCGTTTGGAGCCGCCCGCAAGCAACACGACGATCTGCGCGCCGCACTGTGTGTAATAGAGACGCCAGCCCGCGCCGAAATCTATGCGCAGCTCAATCACGCCATCGCCAATCGCCTTAAAGTCGCCCAGCAAGCCGAAGGTGAGGCGCTTGATTCGTTCCACCACCGCGCCGCGTACCTTGTTGTCTTTCAATCCATCGAGCCATCGTGTGAATTCGGGGAGCGGCTTGACGGAAAACATGGTTGAAGTGTAATTGAACGATTACAATATGTCAAGCGAGAATCAGGCGCCTGCGAAATGGGTTACGCTTTTTCATGCTACGTCAACAGGGTGGCTGGGTGGCGACCGTATTGAGGGGCGATGGGAGCGCGACTGGGTGAGTCTCACGAGCGTCCCACTTACACCACGGCAGCCGTCTTGCTGGCCGCAGCCGCCGGCTCGGGTCCGTCGGGAATGAATATCTGGAAGACGGTTCCCGAAGGCCTACCTTGTGCTGCGGTGCGGCTGCGCACATGCACCAGCCCGCGGTGCTTGACGACGATCTCGTAACTCACCCACAGGCCCAGGCCGGTTCCGGTCAACTCCTTGGTGGTAAAGAAGGCCTCGAAGATGCGCTCGCGCACCGCCGGTTCCATTCCCGCGCCGGTATCGGCCAGCGTGAAGCGCACTCCCGCCTGCGCGGGATCGCGCCAGTTGAGCGAACGCCGCGCGCGCACCCGCAGACGGCCGCTGCCGCTGGTGGCGTCGATGGCGTTACTGACCAGATTGGCGAAGACCTGGCGCAGCTCCCCGGCAAAGCAGAACAGGTCCATCTCCGGGTCGTACTCCCGTTCGACCTCGATGCCGAGGGCGTTGAGCCGGGTCTGCGAGAGGCTGAGCACGGGGTCGAGCAGCTCCGACATCCGGGCGCGCGCGGGCAGCGTGGATTGCCGGTAGAAGCGCAGCGTCTGCTGAGTTATCCCGGCGATGCGCTGGGCCTCCTGCTCCGCCATGGCCACATAGTTCAACGCCGGATCGTCGAGGCGGCAGAAGTTGCGCAGCAGGAAGAGCAGGTTGGTGATGGCTTCGAGCGGATTGTTGATCTCGTGAGCGATGGATGCGGCCAGCCGCCCGGTTGCGGCCAGCTTTTCGGTCCTGCGCAGAGCCTCTTCACTGCGCTTGCGGTCGCTCGCGTCAAGCACGATAACGCCCACCCAGCGCACCTGCCGCGGCGTGGTCCGCACCGGGTAGGCGCTGACCAGCCAGGTCCGCGACCGGCCGGGCCGGCCGCCTGGTTCCGGAGTGGTCAATTCCAGGTCGCCCACTGGTTCCTCTTCCGCAAAAACCCGCTGAACGGCGCTCTCCAGCTCCTGGGCAACCGGCTGCGGCAGCAGTTCCGGCAGCGTCCGGCCCAGGTGGCCGCTGAGCGGAGCCCCCGTCATGCCCGCGAAAACCTGGTTGACGCGCACAAAGCGGCAGCTTCGGTCAAAGAAGGCCAGGCCGATGGGCGCGTTGGCCAGCATCGAGTCCAGCAGCGAAAGCGTATCGTTGAGCCCCGAGCGCTGCTCCTGAAGGGAAGCGACCATGCGGTTGAAGGCCTCCATCAGGTCGCCGATCTCGTTGTGCACGGTCACTCGCAGCGGGAAGCTGCCGCCGCTCTCCGGCGAAGTCATCAGAGCGCGCGTGCCGCGGTGCAAGATGGCCAGCGGCCGCGAGATTGAGCCGGCCATCAGCAGCACCAGCAACGCCGACGCCGCCATCCAGATGACGCCAAAGACGAAGATGCCGCGCAAGATCGTCTCCCGCGGTTCCACATCCCAGGCCGGATCGGTCTTGACCCAGGCAAAGCCGCGCAGATCGCTGCCGGTATAGATGGGCTTCACGCCCTCCCATTGACCTTTTCCCACGGTAAAGATCCTGGGCTCGTCCGGGGTGGCAAGGGGAATCTGCGCGCGCTCCGCCGCGTCGAGCGTTCTCTGGTCCGCTTCTCCCTGGCTGACGAAGAGCACGTTGCCGGCCGGATCGGTGACCATGGCGAAGGCCACGCTGGGTGCCTCGCCCATCATCTTGACGGAAAGTCCCACCCAGCCGGGCCGCTGCTGCAGCAGAGCCTCCTTGGCCTGCAGAGCCACGGAGTCGGCCTGGTTGGCAAGGCGCTGGCGGGCGTGCCGGTAAGCCTCGCGCCCCTGCTGGCGAATGAGCAGCGCCGCAAAAAGCGCCAGCGAAAGCGCCTCCAGCAGCACCAGGCCTGCCAGCATCTGCCATCGAATCGTCCGCGGCCACCAGCGCATTCGCACGCCTTGAACCTCCGCGCCACACGGCTTTCCAGTTAGCGGGCTCCATGCGCAACCAGGGTTCCCGTTATCCCTTGGATTTGAGCGCCTTTGCGATCTGCCCCCCGTGAAAGCGCCCGTTCTCAATGAAGATCTCGTTGGTGCGCGCGCCGCCCACGATCACCCCGGCCAGGTAGATGCCGGGCACATTGCTCTCCAGCGTCTCCGCATCGCAGATCGGCAGCCGGTCTTCGCCCTCGAAACGCACGCCCAACTTCTCCAGAAAGGTGAAGTCGGGGTGGTAGCCGGTCATGGCGAAGACAAAATCGTTCTTGAGCGTGACGCGGCCTTCCGGCGTCTCCAGCAGCACCGAGTCCGGCGCAATTTCCACCACCCGCGACCGGAAGTACGCCTTGATCTCCTCATTCTTGATGCGATTTTCAATATCCGGCTTGATCCAATACTTCACGTGTGGCGGAATCTCAGGCCCGCGATAAACCAGCGTGACCCGCGCGCCGCTCCGCCACAGTTCGAGGGCCGCGATGGCCGCGGAGTTCTTGCCCCCGATGACCACCACGTCCATGCCGAAGAAGGGGTGCGGGTCGTTGTAGTAGTGGTGCACCTTGCTCAGCTTCTCGCCCGGAATGCCCATGTAGTTGGGCAGGTCGTAGTAGCCGGTGGCGAGAGCCAGTTTGCGGGCCATGAGTGCGGCGCGGCGGCCGAAGCGGTCCTCGATATGCACCGTAAAGGCACCGTCCGAGCCCGTCACCCGTTCCACGCGATGATACTGGCGCACGTCCAGCCGGAAGTAGGCCGCCACCCGCCGGTAGTACTGCAGCGCCTCGGTGCGCGTGGGCTTGGGGTTGGGACTGGGAAAGGGAATGCCCCCGATCTCCAGCAACTCCGGCGAAGTGAAGAAGATCATGTGCGTGGGGTAATGGAAGAGCGCGTTGCACAGGCAGCCCTTATCCACCACAACGGAGCGAAGCCCCGCATTCTGCGCCTCGATGGCGCACGCCAGCCCGGCAGGCCCGGCGCCCACTACCAGTAGATCGAAGATCTCGTCCTGCGTTGCCGCGGCTTCCAGAGTAAGGTCGTTCATGGCTATAGCTTAGGCCATCCGAGGGGTTCTGGCCGGCCAGATAGCTCTATTGTGTTACGGAACTTCTATGGTAGAATGGTAGAAAGCGATGGTAGAAAGGTAGAATTGTATGGCCTTGAGCATCAAGAACGAAGAGACGGTCCGGCTTGCGCGGAAAGTGGCCCAACGGAACGGCGAGACTGTGACCAGGGCCGTTACGGTGGCGCTTCGAGAGCGGCTGGAGCGTCAACAGCCGAATCCAAAAGCCGGGCTTGCCGATTGGCTTGACGAGCTCACGAAGCGAACGGCCCCTTTACTCAAGGATCTGCCGCCCTCCGACAAGATCGGCGATCTCCTCTACGATAAAGAGACTGGATTGCCGCTATGATCGTCGACTCATCGGCGCTGGTGGCGATCCTGAAGCGGGAGCCTGAGCGGGGAGCCTTTTCCGATCTCTTGGAAGCCACGCCGGATGTCAAGGTTTCCGCAGCCACGTATTTTGAGACCTGCATCGTGATCGACAGCCAGCGGCAACCCTCCATGAGCCGCATGCTCGACGATCTCATTGAAGTTTCTGGAATCGCCATCGAGCCGGTGACGGCCGCGCAAGCCAAGATCGCCCGCCAGGCCTATCGCGACTACGGCCGAGGCAGCGGCCACCCGGCCAATCTGAACTTCGGCGACTGCTTCACATACGCCCTGGCCCGCGACAAGCGCGAGCCGCTGCTCTACAAGGGCGACGATTTTGTGCATACGGACCTGCGGCCGGCAATCGTTCTTTGACTCCCATTGCGGTAGCGCGATTTCAATCGGCGAAGCCGCTGGGCCTCTCTGCTTACGGCTCATCGCTCCGCTCCAACCCTCCATCCGCTTTTCCAACCGCTCGTCAGGAACCGCTCGCGCGCTCGGCATCGGCCCGTCTATCTTGCAAACAGAGAAAAACACCGCCAAGGAAAGGGAACGGCGAATGGAAGAAATCGTCAATGTAGAGGCAGTCGGTCGCAGGTTTCCGCTGGACACCACTCCGACCCACCACCCAGGCCACAGGTTTGTCAGCGCCCTCTCTGACGCCAGCCTGCGCGTCAACGCCGGCGAATTCCTGGCCATTGCCGGCCCCAGCGGCAGCGGTAAGACCACCCTGCTGAACCTGATCGGCTGCATCGATCAGCCCACCAGCGGACGCATCCAGGTCGATGGCGTCGACACCTCCAAGCTCAAGCCGGCCGCCATGGCCACGCTTCGCCGCCAGAAGATCGGCTTTGTCTTTCAGACCTTCAACCTCATCCCCGTCTTCACCGCCGCCGAAAACGTCGAGTATCCGCTGCTGATTCAGGGCATCGGCAGCCGCGAGCGCCGCCAGCGCGTGGCCGAGGCCCTGGAGAGCGTCGGCCTCTCCGCCCGCGCCCGGCAGCGTCCCGACCTGCTCTCCGGCGGCGAGCGTCAGAGGGTCGCCGTGGCCCGCGCCATCGTGCATCGCCCCGCCCTGGTGCTGGCCGACGAGCCCACCGCCAACCTCGACACGCAAAACGCCACCCAGCTTATCGACCTGATGCACGGCCTCAATCGCCGCCTCGGTCTCACCTTCATCTTCTCCACGCACGACGCGCGCCTGCTCGAACACACCGAGCGCATCGTACGCCTCTGCGACGGACAGGTCGTCTCCGATAACTCGACCGAAGGAGTTAGCCGTGGCTAAGTTTCTGCTTCTTGCATTCCGAAATATCTTCCGCAACAGCCGCCGCACCATGATGACCCTGTTCATGGTCGGCGGAGGCGTCGCCGGATTGCTGCTCGTCGGCGGCTTCTTTGCCCGCATGTTTTGGGGCCTGCGCGAACACACCATCAATAGCGGTCTCGGCCACATGCAGATCTTCACCGCCGATCACTTCAACCGCGACGAAGTTCGCGCCCTCGACACCGGCATCGATAACTGGCGTCAGGTGGCCGCATCCATCAAGACCGGCGGTCACGTGCGCGGCGTCGCTCCGCGCATCGAGTTCTACGGCATGGTTTCCAACGGCGACAAATCCTCTGTCTTCATGGGCACCGCCGTCGATCCCGTCGCCGAAAGCAGCCTCGGATTCTTCCCCACCACTTTTACTTCCGGTCACGATCTCGACAGCAAATCCGGCGGCGAGGTCGAGGCGCTCATAGGAGCCGGCCTGGCCAAATCGATGAACGTGAAGGTTGGCGATGGTTTGACGCTGCTGGCCATGACCTCCGACGGCGCTCTCAACGGCGTCGATGTCGAGATCGTGGGCATTGTGAACTCCGGCATCGCTGAAATGGATGCGCGCTCTCTCCGCATCAACTTGTCCGCCGCGCAACGCCTGCTGCAAAGCGACCGCGTTACCAACCTCGTCGTCGGTTTGGACAAGACCGAAAACACCGACCAGGTCGCGGCTGAACTCGCTCCCCGCCTGCGCGGCTTGCCACAGCAATTAGTGCTCAAGAAATGGATCGAACTGGCCACTTATTACAAGCAGGTCCGCTCCCTCTTCAGCACCATCTTTATCTTCCTGGGAGTTATCGTCTTCTTCATGGTTCTCATGTCCAGCGTAAACACGCTGCTCATGACCATGTTCGAGCGCACCCGCGAAATAGGCACCATGCTGGCCATGGGCACGCCCCGCGCATGGATCGTGGCGTTGTTCATGGCCGAGGCCACGCTCATCGGCATTCTCGGCGCCCTCGTCGGCGTTCTGGCAGGCAATCTTCTCGGCGTTATCTTGAACCATGCCAACCTCCATCTCCCGCCGCCTCCGGGATTTACGGTCCCTATGTCCTTCCAGGTTCTCCACGTGCCCAGCCTCATGGTCGGCTCCTCGCTGCTGGTCATCGTCTCGCTGGCGCTGGCATCCATTCTCCCGGCGATCCGCGCATCCCGGCTGCAAATTGCGGAGGCGCTCGCCCATGTCTAAGATTAACTTCATGCTGCGCGCATTTCTGCTGCTCTTCTTCATCGGCTTTCTGCTGACTTGCGCGCTGGTTTGCCGCGCGGCAACCCCGGCACCCCCCGACGCCGAAGCTCTGCTCAAGCGTTCCGACGTTTACCGCAACGGCTGGCCTTCGTATGTGCTGCGCGTCAAGATCACCAACTACGAATCCGGCAAGGCGGACGAGGAAAAGCTCTACGAGGTCTCGCAGAAGGGAACGGAGAAGACTTATGTCGAGTTTATGAGTCCTCGCGAAAAGGGCCAGCACCTGCTCATGCTGGGCGACGATATGTGGGTCTATCTCCCCGACACCAGCCGCCCGGTGCGCATTACCCCGCTCGAAAGGCTCTCCGGCGACGCCTCGAACGGCGACGTGGCCCGCACCAACTACGCCGTCGATTACTCACCCGTTTACCTGCGCACCGAGAAAGTGGGAGCTGAGGATTGCTACGTTCTCGATCTTACCGCCAAGCGAAAGGGCGCAACCTACCAGCGCATTCTCTACTGGTTGCGGGTTCAGGACGCGCGTCCGGTCAGGGCCGAGTTCTATCTCACCTCGGGCAAGCATATCAAGTCCGCCACCTTCGACGAGTACGCTTCGTTCGGAGGCAAAGTCCAGCTTCGTCGCTTGACTCTGTACGACGAAATCCGCCATAACTCGCACAGCGTGCTGGAATACTCCGGCATAACCCCGCGCGATTTGCCCGACAAACTCTTTTACCAGGGCCGGACGGACCGCTTTTGAATGGCCGCCGGCTTGACATCCACCCTGAGAGACTACAAACCCCGCGAAAGGAAACTGAGATGATGAGAAACTGCTTCAAATCCAAACGATCCGCTTTTAATTCCTTGCTTTGCTGCGCATTGCTCACGGCTTCCGCCGGATGGCTTGCGGCACAGTCGCCGGCAACCCCAACACCTGCACCTGCCGCGGCGCCTGCGCCAGCGCCTGCTGCTGCGCCCGCTGTAGATACGTCCACGCTCACCATCCGCATTACGGGAATTCGCAATGCGAAGGGGAAGATCGGCGTTGTTCTTTTTCGCGACGGCAAAGGATTTCCGTCGGACGTTACATACGCCGTTGCTGCTAGGCAAGGTGAAATCGACCCTCAAACCCTGACCACCAAGGTCGTATTCGAGAAGCTCCCGCAGGGGGTTTACGCCGCGTCCGTGCTGCACGATGAAAACCTGACTGGAAAGATGGAATTCGATGCCCAGGGAATTCCACAGAGCGGCTACGGCATCTCAAACAATCCCGACACGACTCAGGGACCGCCTACTCCCGAGCAGGCCGTCTTCCCAGTGAAACAGCCGGAAGCCGCAATCGAAATCAAAATGGTCTATTGGCAATGAGCGATTGAGATGACTGAGAAAGGACTGGCAATGCCTGATGAGCAAAGAAGCGGGAATGGCTCGCTAAGGCCGTGCGCCCATCGTGAACATCGTCTGGACTCGGTCGGACGCGAACGGCCGCAACTGCGCACCCCAGTATCAACGATTGGCAGCCGCGCGCTCCGCTCTTAGGGGGAGTCGAATGACTAACTCGAGATTGCCCGGTTACCTCTGCAATTGCTTTTGGCTCCTGTTGCCGATTCTGGCCTTCAATCTGATTTTCATGCGCCAACTTCCGCCCGCCTACCAAATGGGCGTCTTCTGGAAGGATATTCCGAAGGCGATCGGTGTTCCGGAAAACCTTCTTCGCACGCTTGTCATGATATTTCCGGTGTTCATGCGGCTGCGCATTTCTACGCCGGGCCAAAAGCTCGGCCTCGGACTCTACGTGACGGGCCTGCTCGTCTACATCGGCTCCTGGGCCGCTCTGATCGCTGCTCCGGAATCCGCATGGAGCACAAGCGCGATCGGCTTTCTGGCTCCCGCTTACACGCCAATTGTTTGGCTCATTGGGATCGGCTTGATCGGCGATGAGCTTCAGCTTCCGAGAATCCAATTCAAGCCTTGGATGTACTGGACCGTCTCCGCGTTCTTTCTCTTGTTCCACAACCTGCACGCCTTCACGGTTTATTCCCGCGGCATTTGATGCCGGCGGTCGCGGTGACGAACTCTTCCGGTTTCCCAAGCCTCAATTTTGATACCTGGGAAGCCTCAAACCTCAACCGAGTTCTTCAACCGCTTTTGCAAGGTAAGTTAGCCCAATGAGACATCGGCTTCTGATTCCGGCAATTCTCCTCGCTGCCTGCTTTCAGTTAGTGGCCCAGGACAGCCCGGCTCTGGATAAATCGAGCCCGGATAACCCGGCTCAGGATGCGCCGCTGCCCGCGCCCCGTTATGACTTCCGTTACTCCTTCGCCGTGATCGACGACGCAACATTCTATAGCAACCTTACTCCGCCGCTGCCGCCGCAGGAGAACCAGCTAGTGAACGCTCCTTCTGTCACGCTGTTTCAGAATCAATTGCTGCTGGAGCCTTCTTTCACACTTCGCTATCGCTCTCGCTGGACGCTGGCTTCGAGCGTGGTGGGCTTGGCCGAAACATTTCGCGGTCTTTCCGCGGCGGACTTCGATATTCCGCCGGGCAACACCGCCGCGGAGGCTGCTCTTGACGCCGCGCTCGAGCCGTACTCCGGCACGCGCACGCAGTTGCGGGTCAAGGAGACTTATGCCGGCCTCTCCGCCGGAGACTTCGATTTCATGGCGGGCAGGCGAATCGTGCGCTGGGGAACCGGTTACGCCTTCAGCCCGGCCGGCGTGCTCGACCCACCCCGCGATCCTACCAATCCCACTGACCGGCTCAACCTTTATGAAGGCCGCGACATGGTCAAAGGCGACTATGTTCACGGACCGCACGCCTTCACGCTTGCCTGGTCCAGCGCCGCGCTCGCGCCAGCCTCGGCAAACCTGCATGACACGACCGCCTTCCGGTATAACGTTCTAGTGCATGGATTCGACACAGCGCTGATCGCGGGCGACGACCGCGGAGGGGATGCCTTTGGCGGTCTCACCTTCACCCGTGTCATCGGCGAGGCCTGGGAGTTGCACTGCGAGGCCGCCTGGCGCGAGCATGAAGCCATCCTTCTCGGAGCCAAGTACACCACCCATTCCGGCATTACCTTCATCGGCGAGTTCTACACCCCGCCCAACATCCCCTACTATCGGGACAGCACTATTTCCCCTCTAGCGGGGAGGCAGAGTTACGCGTTTTTTACGGCCTACAAGGATCGCCTCCGGGAGCTGCCCGGCTGGAAGCAATGGGACTTGTCCGCCGCGGTGGTCGCCAATCTCAACGACCGCAGTTATATCGCCATCTTCGACGCCAATCGAAAATTCGGCAACCACTTTTCCGCTTATACGCACCTGGAAATCCCAACCGGCGGCAGCACCTCGGATTATGGCGCCACGCCTTACACCACAGCCACTTCGGCAGGAGTCCGATTTCAGCTATGACACCACTAACCAATTTGGCCACGGCCAATCTCTGCGCAAAACCGGTACCGGACGAAGGCCTTACCTCGAAGCTGTTCCGAATTATATTGACGGTTTGTACGGTTACGCTAATCGTCGTCGCGATCTTGCTCTCCCTGGGCGTCATGCGGCTGTCGCAGACGGGGACCACTGTCCTGATCGCCTTTGTCTATTCCGCGACCATCGGCATGCCTTCGGCGTTTCTTCTTCACTGGCTTGGCCATCGCTTTACCGACAAATACCCCCGCCTTATCGTTCTCATGTATGCGCTGGCACTGACGTGCACGGCTACCGCCGGATGCCTGGCGAGCGGCCTTCTTATCCAGATCCTCGGAATCGTTCCCCGGGATTTTTTTTGGTTCCGATTCCGGATCGACTTTCCTTTCTGCGTCGTCATCACGCTGGTGATCGGGCTTGCGATGACGGCCTATCACACGCTTCTCAACAAGCTTCAGGCCGCCACACTCGAACTGCGCACAAAGCAGGTCGAACAGGAACGCGCTTACAAACTCCTCGCCGAGGCCCGCCTCTCCGCGCTCGAATCCCGCATCCATCCCCACTTTCTCTTCAACACGCTCAACTCCATCGCCGCGCTCATTCCGAGCAACCCGCGGCTGGCTGAAGATACCGTCGGCAAACTCGCCTCCTTGCTCCGCTTCTCGCTGAACGCCAACCAAAGCGGCCTGGTTCCGCTCAGCCAGGAACTCAAGGTGGTGCGCGACTATCTGGAGATCGAAAAGACCCGCTTCGGCGCACGGCTGAATTATGACATTGCCATTCCCGAAGCTCTTCAGGACGTGAAAGTGCCTCCGCTGGCTCTGCAATCCCTGGTGGAGAATGCGGTCAAGCATGTGGTGGCGCAGCGCGCGCATGGAGGCGCAATCCAAGTCGCCGCATCGAAGGACTCAAACCGCATCCGGCTGGAAGTTCTCGACGACGGACTCGGCTTCTCGCTCGATGCCATTACGCCGGAGCACGGCCTTGGCAATCTTGTCGCGCGCCTGGAACTTCTCTTCGGCGGCGCGGGCCAACTGGAAGTAACTCGCGAAAACGGAAAGACGGCCGTTCGCCTGTCTTTCCCCGCATAATGGAAGTGCCGATGGAAACCGCCCCGCTTCGCGCCTATCTCGTCGATGACGAACCGCTCGCCATTGAGCGGCTGACGCGGCTGCTCGCAAGCGCCGGCGGGCTTCGCATCGCCGGCAGCGCCACCGATCCCGCCGCGGCGCTCGACTACCTGAACAATCTGAACAAGGAACCCATCGATGTTCTATTCCTCGACATTCAGATGCCAGTTCTCAACGGCTTCGACCTGCTCGCCCGCCTCCGCGAACAGCCCTTCGTCATCTTCACCACCGCCTACGACGAATACGCGTTGCGAGCCTTCGAGGTCAACTCCATCGACTATCTGGTCAAGCCCATCGAGCCCGAGCAGTTGGGGCGCGCGCTCAAGAAACTCGACCGGCTCCGCCCACCGGCCAGGGCGGATTGGCAGCGAAGTCCGGAGTTGCCCGCGCTGCTCAAGGAGCTGGCCGCATCCCTGCGCCCGGAGCGGGTCGACTATCCGCGCCGCATCGCCTCGCGCGTGGGCGAACGCATCGCGTTTCTGGACCTGGATGCTGTAACTCATTTTGTAGCCCAGGACAAGCTCACTTACGCTCTAGTGAATGGGCGAAGGCACTGTGTGGATCAGACGATCAGCGAACTCGAGCGGCGGCTCGATCCAGCGAAGTTTCTGCGCGTCCACCGCTCCGCGTTGGTGAATGCGGACTGGATTCAGGAGGTAAACTCGTGGTTTGCCGGCAAGGTCATCCTCTCTCTCAAGGATGCCCAGCGCACGCAGATTTCCGTCGCTCGCGATCGCGTCCACACGCTCAAGGCGCGCCTGGGAATCTAGGGGACCCTGCACAACTTTCTGCCGCGCATCCGGCATCCCCTCAGGGGCTAAAGCCCACGTTGATTTTGCGGCATTTGCGGCAGACTGAAGTCATGCCCTGACACAAGGAAGTCCCCGGCTGGACAACAATATGGAACTCTGCCGAGGTTCCTTGGAGGGCGGGTTTCTCTGTCCCATTCCAATGGAACCGGATCGTTGGATTTGCCGCGCCGGCGCACAATCCGTGACAGGCTGCCTCGAATCGCGATACCCTGTTGGGTATGCGCTCTGCGCAGCCGAAGGAGTTTCTCTACCCTAATGCCCATCCAACCCACTTCCAAGATCTGGCACAACGGCGCCCTTATTCCCTGGGAGACCGCCACCATCCACGTCATGAGCCATGTAATCCACTACGGCTCCAGTGTTTTTGAGGGGATCCGCTGCTACGCACAGCCCCACGGCTCGGCCGTTTTCAGGCTCCCCGAGCACATGCAGCGCCTCCTCGACTCCGCCAAGATTTACCGCATGGAGCTGCCCTTCACGCTTGAAGAACTCTGCGCTGGCGTGGTGGATGTGATTGAAGCCAATGGCGTTACGCCTTGCTATATCCGCCCCATCGCGTTGCGCGGCTACGGCGAAATCGGCGTCAGCCCCAAGGGCACCCCGGTCGAGGTCTACATCGCCAACTTCCCCTGGGGCAAGTACATCGCCGGTCACGGCGGCGCGGACGTCTGCGTCTCCAGTTGGCAGCGCCTGGCCCCCAACACGCTGCCTTCCCTGGCCAAGGCCGGCGCCAACTACATGAACTCCCAGTTGATTCAAATGGAGGCTGTGATCAACGGCTACCAGGAGGGCATCGCCCTGGACGTGAACGGCCTGGTCAGCGAGGGATCGGGCGAAAACATCTTCATCGTCCGCAACGGCGTCCTGTTTACCCCGCCGCTGGCCAACTCCGCGCTCTCCGGCATCACCCGCGACAGCGTGCTCACCATCGCCCGCCACCTGGGCCTCACCGTGACCGAGCAAGCGCTGCCCCGCGAGCTGCTATACATCGCCGACGAAGTCTTCTTCACCGGCACCGCAGCCGAGGTTTCGCCTATCCGCTCCATCGACCGCATCGTCATCGGCGATGGAAAGACCGGCGAGATCACCAAGAAGATCGCCGACGAGTTCTTTGGCATCGCCAACGGCTTGAAGCCCGACCGCTTCGGCTGGCTCACCCCGGTCAAGGTCAGCGCCAGCGAGCCGGTTACCGCGTAGCTGACCTCGACAGGCACGCAGAACCTCGGGCATTCCGCGCCGGCCGCGGACATCCCGCCTTCGGCATTGCCTGAAAAATGAGATGAAGGCCCCGCGTCTCCAAGCACGGAGCGGGTTTCGGCTATTTCCCGGCTGAACAGATCGAAATCAACTTGAGATCGTCAGTCTCCCAAGTCAGGTCTGCCTTCGACGAATCCTCTCAAAGCGCCGGACATGATTCGCGCAACGTCGTGCCGCCGCGAAGCTGTCTGTGCCCTTGCCAATTTTCCCGGAGGTCGGTCCCATGCGTATTGCGTCGCGCTTCGCCCTGGTTCTCCTGCTCGCCGCTTCCATCCCCGCGTTCGCCACCGTCTTCGCCACCGTGCATGGAGTCGTTCACGATCCTCAGCACCGGCCCATCGCCAGCGCCACAATCACGCTCCAGGCCGCCGATTCCGCCTTTGCGTTGAATGTCAGCACTAACGCCGAGGGCGCGTTCGAGTTGCCCCAAACGCCCATCGGCGTCTACCGCTTGCGAGTCGAAGCCCCAGGATTCGCAACGGTGACGGAGACCATCGCGATCGCGTCGGGCACCAACCCGGTCGTCCATGTGGCGCTGCCCGTGGCCTCAACAACGCAGACCGTTGTGGTGGAAGGCGCGACGGCTCAAGTGGATTCCGTGACGCCTACCACTCTTGTCACACGAGAGATGATCGAGGAGACGCCCGGCGCCAGCCGCGCCGCCTCGTTTGCCGCCATCACCGATTACGTGCCGGCAGCCTACATGTGCCACGACATGCTGCACATGCGCGGCGGCCACCAGACCAGTTGGCTCATCGACGGCGTCAACATCCCCAACACCAATATCGCGGCGAATGTAGGTCCGCAGATTGCCCCGGAGGACACCGACCGGATCGAGGTCCAGCGCGGGAGTTATGCGGCCGATATCGGCGACCGCACATACGGCGTCTTCAACGTCGCGCCGCGCAACGGCTTTGAGCGCAACCGCGACGCCGAGCTGCGCATCGCCGCCGGCAACTTCTATACCGGCGAAACCGCGCTCTCCGCCGGAGACCACACACAGAAGACCGCCTGGTACGCCAGCGTGGCCGCGGCCCGCTCCAACTACGGCCTTGAAACTCCGACTGCCGCGGTGGTGCACGACGCCGCCAATTCGCAGAGCGGCTTCGGCTCGCTGCTTGTGAATCCGAATGCATCCAACCAGCTCCGTTTGAACGGACAACTGCGCCAGGACTTCTTTCAGGTTCCCTATGACTCAGACCCCAATAGCTGGCTCAACCAGTTATACGATTCCAGCGGCTTGCGCGACGGGCAAACCGAACGCGACAGCTTCTTTATCGCCGACTGGGTGCATACGCTCTCGCCGAATGCCATCTTTGAGGTTGCCCCGTTCTATCACTGGAACGTGGCGAATTACGACTCGAAGTTATCAGACGCCCCTACCGCGACCACATTTGATCGCACCTCAAACTACGCCGGCTTGCAGGCCAGCCTGCGCGGCGATGCAAAGCACAACAACCTCGCCGCCGGCTTCTACTCCTTCTATCAGCACGATGCTTCCTTGTTCGGCGTGGTCTTCAACGATGGCTCCGGCTCCTCGCCCATTAGCGAGACGGACGCCGCATCCGGCGGCATTGTCGAGGGAGCGCTCTCCGACAGTCTGCGCGTAAGCGACTGGCTAACCCTGCTGGGCGGCGTGCGCCTTTCTAGCTTCCACGGCGGCGTGACTGAAAACTACGCCGACCCTCGGGCCGGCGCGGCGCTCTCCATTCCCCGGCTGCACTGGGTTCTGCGCGGCTTTTACGGGCGCTATTACCAGGCGCCCCCGCTGGCCGGCATTGAGGGGCCGCTGCTTGCTTACGCCAACGCCAACAACACCGGCTTTGCCGTGCTGCGCGGCGAGCACGACGAAGAGCACGAGTTCAGCATTCAGATTCCCTATCGCGGCTGGGCGCTGGACGTCGATAACTTCAAGACGCGGGTCAATAACTTCCTCGACCACTCCAACATCGGCGAGTCCAACATCTTCATCCCCATTACCGTGGATGGAGCACTGGTGCGCGCCTGGGAGGCCACGCTGCGCAGCCCGTCGCTATGGCGGCGCGGCCAGTTCCACCTGGCTTACTCCAACCAGATTGCCGAGCAGCGCGGAGCCATTACCGGGGGGCTTATCTGCACATCCGGCTGCGACGCCAGCTTCGACTACACGCCGGTCGACCACGATCAGCGGCAAACGCTCAACACGGGATTCACCGCCGTGCTGCCCGCGCGCAGTTGGTTTTCAAGCAACGTCTATTACGGCTCCGGCTTCTCCAACGGCACCGCCGGCGCGACCGATGCCAATGGCAACCTGATAAGTCCGTATCAGGGCAGCTATCTGCCCGTGCATACCACCTTCGACGTCTCCGCCGGAAAGAATCTCGGCGAGAACTTCAGGCTTGCCGCTACGGTGGTCAACGTCACCAACCATCGCCTGCTGACCGACAGTTCGCTTACCATCGGCGGCTTCCACTACAACGATCCCCGGCAGGTTTCGGCGGAGCTGCGCTACCGCTTCCACTTCTGAGGAATCTTCGAACAGGCCGCTGGCGCGGGGCCGGCATTCGTCCAGGGGCTGAAGAGGCTGCGGAAAGACTCGGGCTATTCGCAGCACGACTGAGGTCGTGCTTTGACACAATCTATCGTCTGAAGGCAATTTTGCAAAAGGCTCTCAAGTTCGAGCTTAAGTCGGGCTGTCTGCGTCTATATGGCAGGCGGCTACAGGGACAATGCCGGCTGGGTTAACGCCGCCGGCATGGGTTACAATCACACGCAGTCCCTGCCGCTCGGGGCCGTTCGGCGCCCTGGGCGCGATAAGACCGGCAACTGGCAGCCCGCTCGGTTTGACAAATGATGAAGCCCAACCCAATTCGCCGCGGTAAGCGCCCTGCCGAAGAAGGCTACATCCTGGTTCTAGTCCTCTTCTTGCTTGCCATATTGATCCTCGGGATGGCCATTGCAGCGCCCAAGGTCGCCAGAGCCATCCAGCGCGACCGCGAAGTTGAGACGATGCACCGCGGCAAGCAGTACATCCGCGCCATCCGGCTCTATTATAAAAAGTTCGGAACCTATCCACCCAGCGTCGATGCCCTAGTCAACACCAATCAGATCAGGTTCTTGCGCAAGCGGTACACTGACCCGATCACCGGCAAGGATGACTGGAAGCCGATCCTGTTCGGGCAGAACAAAGCGCCGCTCGCCATGGGTTTCTTTGGGCAGCCGCTTGGTCTGGCAGGTCCAGGCGTGGCGGGCGCCATTCCGGCCGGCGGCGCACTCGGCTCTTCGCTCAACGCCGGCTCGCTCTCCGGATCGGGCGGCAACTTGCCCCCTGGATCGGTCAGCGCCGGAACGCCGGGTGACACGAACTCGGCCGCCGGAGCGGCGGGCGGCACGGGCTCGCCGGGCGACTCTTCCTCGTCTTCGGGAACGGGCCTCTCGGGCCAGACCTTCGGCGGAGGACCCATTATTGGCTTTTCCCCCGCCAGCCCCAAGCAGTCCATCCTTGTGTACAAGACAAAGAACCACTACAACGAGTGGGAGTTTGTGTACAGCCCGCTCACCGACCAGATGACCATGGGCAACATTCCCGTTAGCCAGCCTCCTTTGCAGGGCGGTGCGCCGGGTGCGCCTACACAGATTGTGCCTCCACCCGCGCCTACTCCCGCTCCGCCGCAATCTACTCCCGCTCCGCCCCAATAAGGACAAGCTAGAAGCCATCTCATAAATGTTTGAGCAGCATGAGCAGGCATGCGAGTTGAACAAAGCCGAGGAAGTTTTCGATGTGATATTCCCATCGTGTGACCAGGCGGCGGTAGTTGTGCATCCAG
>JBEKDB010000050.1:0-32284 GCA_050014575.1 Occallatibacter sp.
CTCAACTGGCTCCGCTCCTCCGCACTCAACTTCAGAATCGGTAAGGGCCGTCCCATCGACATACTTCTACCCTACCGCAAACTCGTTACTTATGAAAGCTAGTTATGGGACACAATACTAGGCTGGTTTGGCGAATGCTCTTTCAAGGCATTGATTCGCGGGTTCGATTCCTGCCACCGGCGCCAATTTCATAGTCCGTTCATTTCGCGACTAAGAGGCAGGATTCTCGATCTCGCAACCAGATGTCGAAACTTTAATGGGCCACCACTTGACATACTGACACGATTCGGGGTAAGTTATATTTGCAATGATGAACCGAGTCAATCACGGATTCACACCAGCCACCGCGCAACCGCGGCAGGGTGTTCCTATGTGATAGCTCAGGGGATTCTGAATTTGGATTCCATCTACCCTCTGAGCCAATTGGCCAGAGGGTTTTTAGTTTTGTGGCGCTGATCCGAGATAGCATTACTCCGAGATAGCTCAAGGGTAGAGCGGCTGCCTGTTAAGCAGCGAGATGTCAGTTCGAATCCGACTCTCGGAGCCAAACATTTGAATCGTTCCCCGTTCGTTCAATGGCAGGACGCGACTCTCTGAAGGTCGCTATGGCGGTTCGAATCCGTCGCGGAGAGCCAGAATTGATCGGTCGTCGGCTAATGGAAGGCCCAGTGTCTTTGAAGCACTGTATCTCCGTTCGAATCGGAGCGACCGAGCCAAGTAACGCGGGCATAGCTCAGCGGTAGAGTGCTGGCTTGCCGAGCCGGAGACTCGGGTTCAATTCCCGATGCCTGCTCCACTCTGAAAGGAAGACGACGATGAAGCAGCACAAAATGATTCTTTTCTCCGCCGACTTCAAAACAATCCATGCGGCGGTGGTTGCAAAGCGCACGGCCTTATTAGCTCAACAGGAAGAGCCTGTGATTCGTAATCACGAGATTGGCGTTCGAGGCGTCAATGGGGCTCCACAAAAGAGTGAAGCAGCGTAAGGAGAACTGCAATGAACGTGATGCGTAGGCCGGTGCTGCAACTCAATGCGTCGTATGAGGCGCTGCGCATCATTCCGGCTATGCGGGCGCTGAAGCTTATCACAAAAGGGAAGGCCACAGTGGAGTTGGCTACGAACAAAATGATTTACCCCGGCATCTATTTGCCGAGTGTGATTCGGCTGCTGGTGTACAGACATGTCCCGGTTCGGCTACAAGTCACCACGCGGCGCAACATTCTTATGAGGGATTCGTACCGCTGTCAATACTGCGGACTGAAGTTTCATAGTAGCGAGCTGACGCTCGACCATGTAATTCCCAGGTCGCAGGGCGGAAAGAATTCCTGGGAGAATCTTGTTGCGTGCTGCCACAAGGATAACCACCGCAAGGCAGATAGAACGCCGGAAGAGGCTGGAATGCCGCTGTTGCGACGGCCGCTGCCGGCAAGCGTGCACACCAGCAGGTTCATCCTGCGGTCGATGGGCCTAGAAGTGAACGAGTGGAGCCGGTACCTGTACGCTGACTCCGAAGGCGACCGCGGTTTTGCCGTTCGCGGATGAAGATGGGCCGGTGGAACAGAGCGGCGGTTTTGTAAACCGCAGGTCGGGGTTTCGATTACCTTTACCGGCTCCAACATGGGGAATGAAGCCAAACGGTGCGGCGCGTGATTGTGGATCACGTTTTAGAGGATTCGACTTCCTCCGTTCCCTCCAATATTTACGTGGGCCTGTAGCTCAGTTGGCAGAGCGCCGCACTTGCAATGCGGAGGTCGAGATTTCGATATTCTCCAGGTCCACCAAGTTTGGCTTCGTAGCTCAGATGGTAGAGCATCACGTTGAAGGCGTGAGTGTCGCGGTCTCGAAATCCGCCGAAGCCACCAAGTTGTCTGCGCGTAGCCTAGCCTGGCTTGAGGCACTCTCCCTGGGAGCGAGATGACGGGAGTTCAAATCTCTCCGCGCAGACCAAAGCTGTGCACCTGTGGTGTGAACTGGATTAGCCGCCGCGCTACGAACGCGGGCTGAGGTCGATAGCCTCTATGCAGGTTCGAGTCCTGCCAGGTGTCCCATCAAGAAAGAGGAACGGGAATGCAGTTGATCGATGGAGTCATACCGGTGTTTGGAGAGGCAGACGAGAAGACTCTGAAGCAGATCCGTACTTGCGCGAAGACCGCCGACAAGGTCGCATTGATGCCCGACAACCATCTTGGCTACGGAGTGCCGATCGGCGGCGTAGTTGCCTACAGAAACGCCATCAGTCCCACCGGTGTCGGATACGACATTGGCTGTGGCAACAAGGCGGTCCGGCTTGATATGACAGGCGCCGATCTGCGTCCGAATATCGGCCGAATCATGGACGAAGTTTTCAACACGATCAGCTTCGGCATAGGCCGCAAGAACAATGAGCGCGTGGACAGTCCGGTATTGGACAGGACGCTGGACGGCTGGAATCTGGAGGCAACTAGACCTTTATACCAAAAGGCTGAGGCGCAACTCGGGACCGTCGGGTCAGGCAACCACTACGTGGACATCTTTACCGATGAGGATGATCGCGTCTGGGTTGGTGTTCACTTTGGATCCCGCGGCTTCGGCCATGGAGTTGCCACCTGGTTTCTTAAGGCTGCCGGCGCGAAGGACGGCATGGATGTTGAGCCTTGTGTTCTGGACGTGAACGGCGATCTTGGGTCGCAGTATCTGCTGGCCATGAATCTTGCCGGCGCTTATGCGTACGCAGGTCGTGACTGGGTCTGCAACCGAGTGGCGAAGATCCTTGGAGCGGAAGTTGTGGAGGTGGTCCATAACCACCACAACTTTGCATGGCACGAGCAGCATGGCGGCGAAATGCTTTGGGTTGTTCGCAAGGGCGCCACGCCGGCCTTTCCCGGAGAGAAGGGATTTGTCGGAGGTTCTATGGGCGAGCAATCCGTCATCCTTGAAGGCGTGGAGAACGAGAATGCCAAGTACAGTCTCTATTCCACCGTCCATGGTGCTGGCCGAGCCATGGGCCGCAATGAAGCGCGCGGTGTCTTCGACCGCAAGACCGGCGCGTGCAAGCGTCCCGGCAAAGTCACCCAGGAGATGATGCGCTCTTGGATAGACCGGTCCGGGATTGAACTCCGGGGCGGCGGACTGGATGAGTCTCCCGACTGCTACAAGCGGCTTGACGAGGTTCTGGCCTCGGTCTCGGACTCCGTGCGTATCCTGCACCGGCTGACGCCTGTCGGCGTGGCGATGGCCTCGGCGAAAGAATTCGATCCATACAAGGATTGAATTGCAAATCATCATTAACTGGGGTACTATGTACTTGCGAGAGACATTTATGCAGCAGACCTTCAAACACGTGATAACCAGAATGACCAAGCGGGTCATTTGGGGAGTCGTGTGTTGAGGGTCTGAGTGTATTTGTTTTTGCACCGGACCCGGCCTAGCGCCGGGTTTTTTGTTGCTCTTTGAAATTGCGGGCGTAAGCTCAACGTCAAACTGTCGGTCTCCAAAGCCGAACTTGGGGGTTCAAATCCCCCCGCCCGCGCCAAGCTTTGCCAGCGAAGACGAAGTGGATAGTCGCAGGTCTCATAACCCTGTTGTAGCTGATTCGAGTTCAGCCGCTGGCACCACGTACGTGTAGCTGCTAGCTGGCATGTAGCCGTCTCCTTATAAGAGACAGACTGCGGGTTCGACACCCGCCACGTACACCATGAGCGCGTCGTATAGGGGCTGATTATACCTGCCTCTTAAGCAGGCTGACGCTGGTTCAAATCCAGCCGCGCTCACCATTTTGGGTTCGTCGCATAGCGGCCATCTGCACTCGCCTTTTAAGCGAAGAGACGTGAGTTCAAATCTCACCGGACCCACCATGTCATCCCATCGACGAAGTGGGCGCCCTCTGGGCATCGATGGGAACCCTGACCATGAGCCTATCGTCTAACGCACAAGACGGCGTTCTTCTAAAACGCGAATCCCGGTTGGATTCCGGGTAGGCTCTCCATCAACCCGTGGTGAAACTGGAAATCACGATGCTCTCCTAAAGCATAGTTCCCGGCTCGTATCCGGGCGGGTTGACCACAAGATTTTGCGCGTGTAGTTCAACGGATAGAGGTCGCCGCGGCGACCCTCCGAAGCTTGAGATGGCAGTTCGAGTCTGCCCATGCGCACCAGGTTTGCGGACGTAGATTAGCGGCTAAATCGGCTGGCCTACACCCAGTTCATCGCAGGTTCGAGTCCTGCCGTCCGCACCAGAGTCAGCGCCGAAATAGCTCAGTTGGAAGAGCGCCTGCAAGAATCCCCAACGATACAGGCCGGGGCGGCTTCGATTGTGTATTCGAAGCGCCGGATGGCTTGAGTGCGGACGCCTCGGCAATCAGGTTCCCGGCCAATCCCGGTTTGACCTTCTGATCCGCAGTGATACGAATTTGAAGAAAACCACCCGCCTGGCTCACGTCCGCGATGCCGATTCCTTCCGGAGGATCGCTGAGAGCCAACTGAATCTGATTTCCCGACTGGCCCGGTGGCACTGCGAAACGGAGCAGCGCCGTTCCCCCAACCGGAAGCCGCAGGCGATTCTCGAAAGTGCTCCAAAGCGGCTTGCGACGTTCGTTGCCAAAGACACAGAGCATCGCCTGCTGTGTAGGAACCAGGCGATGCCATGCAAAAGCCTGAATCATGTCCTCCGCCGGAACGGCAGCATGACGCACGGATCGTCCATCAATGCTGGCCTCTCCCTCCATCACGAACCTGCTCGGCGCTGCAATTGCCGCAGGCGGAGCGGTCAAACTGACGCGCACCGTATCGGTTCCAGCGGGAATCGTTCCCCCGCTAAGTACGAGTCCCGGCGGACCATCCTTGATGCGCAAGGTAACGGCGCCGTCGAAACCATCCCGCCGAATCAGGAGAACGGTGGCGGGGATCGTTCTGCCGGGGCGCAGGTTGATGCTGGAAGGCGCGATCCGCACCTCGAAATCGGGACGAGGATGGCTAATGCGAAGCCGGTACGTGAAATCGGGTCCGCCGTTCTGTTCGGTGTCGGCGAGTTGCAGATAATACGCGCCCTTGGCGGGAAAGCGGTAGATAAGACGCGAATCGGCCTGATGAGTCAGAAGAGCTTCGCCCTTGTCTTCGAAGTCGTCATTGAAGGCGAGCTGTTTGCCATGGGCGTCGGTCAGCGTCAGCGCTGAGTCCAGCGGCGATCCCAGGCGGCGGGCCTCAACCTCGGCGACCATCTCCTCCCCGGCTTTGCCATCGATGCGGAAGAAATGCACATCGCCGGGGCGTTCGATGCGCCCGTTGACGATCTGCGGCAGCTTGATGCGGCGGGCATTACCGGCGCCGGCGGACTCCCGCTTCTCAACGGTCTCCGGCAGCGTATCCACGGAAAAGGCGACGGAGTTTACCCCGCTCCAGCCCTTCTGGCCGGGTGAAAACTCATGAATTCCGGGCTCGCTCACGGAGGGCTTGAACTGCGTTGCAGCCAGATTCCACCCCTCCGCATCAACTCGCGTATGAGCCCGGGATTTGCCGCCCATGGGAAAGATGCCGGTTACATAGGGAATCTCGCCCATCGCGATCCGGTAAACGAAATCTTCGCGGCCGCGGTTCAAAACGTCGCGGACCGACAGGACATAGTCTCCCTCCTCGGCAATATCCTCCTCGATCACCGGCTCCTGGCTGAAGCGGAAGTGGTCGGCCGAAGCCAGTTCCGTTCCCTTTGAGCCTGAAAGCGTAAGTACTGCCTGGAACCATCCAGGCACAGCATCCGACATGTAGGGGATAAGCGCGCGGGTCATGGCGGCGATGACAATCTTCTGTCCCTTGGCCGCATGAAAGCGGAAGCGATCCAGGCTTCCAGGCATCATCTGCCCATTCACAATCGCCGGCAAGGCGATCTCCTGGGGAATTTCTGAGGCCTCTGCGCGCGCTTGTGCAGAGAGCGGAAGTCCGCCGCCCGCCGCCAGTGAAAGCGGCACCAGCCTGAAGGGATGCGTGGTCTCCGGAAATTGATCGACCAGGAAGTTGAGCGGATTGGTCAATCCCTGATTGGTCAGCAGGCGAAGCTCATGGTTCCCAAAAGCGGCATGAGCATCCACGGTAACGCGCAACAGAACCGACTGCGAAAGCGCCGGCGCAGCTCTCATGCGCAGCGTAGCGTCGATCTGTTTCCGCAGGCCGGCGGCGAGCTTCTTGTCCTCAGGCGTCCACGGAGTAGCGCCCCGGGGCTGTGCCGGCGCCACTGTCGCCAGCCCGTCCTTGCCTGGGGAAGCAGTGGCGTTGGCTGCACTGGGCGCGGGTTCCGGCTTGTTCGCGGGAGTTCCACCGGACGGTTGCGCTGGTTGGGGGCTGGGTACGGTCTTTGCAGCAGCGGGAGCGTTGAAGTGGCTTTGCTCCAGTTCCTTCAATTGCGCGCGCAGATCGTCAATCTCCTTTTGCGAAAGCGGCTTGGAAAAGCCAAGGATTTCTGCCTTTACGCCGTCTCCGGCGAAGAATGCCTCCCTTGCTCCATCCAGAAACTGGCCGCCAACGGTCACTTCAAAGGTGCTTCCCAGACTGCCTCCGGCGGGATAGACAAAGGCCGCGTGAGGCGAATTTTGCTGCGCGAAGGCCGCTGCGGCTCCCGTGAGGAGGAAAAGCAGGAACCCGCGCGCGAGTCCGGTCATGCGCGTTCTCCCATGATCTCGCGCAGCATCCCCGCGGTTCTCACATTATCTTCCTTACTTGGGGCCACAAAGACGGTCTCACCGAGAGGATGCGGCAGGCTGGCGTGAAGATCGATTCCGAGAAGCGTATAGATGCTTGAGATCAGGTCCATCGGATAGACCGGCCTGTCCTTTACCGCCTCGCCGCGCGCGTCCGAGGAGCCGATGACGTGACCGCCGGCAAAGCCCCCGCCGGCAACCACGGCCGAAAAGACCTGTCCCCAGTGTCCTCGACCCCCGTTCCATGGAGCCTCCCACTGCACCTTGGGAGTGCGCCCGAACTCGCCGCTCCACCACACGATGGTGCTGTCCAGCAGTCCCCGCTCTGAGAGGTCGAGCAAAAGAGCCGCCATCGCCTTGTCCATCTCCGGAACGCGGCGGCGCATGGTCTGGAAGTTCTCCTTATGCGTGTCCCAGCCGCCCTGATAGTTGATGGTGATATAGGGAACGCCGCGCTCCACCAGCCGCCGGGCCGCCAGACACGACTGGCCGAAAGTGTTCCTTCCATAGCGGTCGCGCATCTCGTCCTTTTCCTGGGAGAGATCGAAGACCTTGCCGCCGTCGCCAAGGATCAGCTCATAGGCCTGCCTCTCGCTCTCCTTCCACGGCGTCATGCGGGGATCGTCGCGCAAGGCCTTGTCCAGCGCGTCCAGATCGTGCAGCAGTTGACGGCGGCTCTGCTGGCGCTGGTCGGAGATTCCCTGCAATACAACGCCTTCGACGGCAAAGCGCGCCTGCGCCGGATCGCCGCCCGTGGCAAAGGGCTTGTAACGCAATCCGAGAAATCCTTCATCCGCGAAACGCCCCTGCGGCTCAGTGAGAACGATGTAAGGCGGTATCAGCCCCTTGTAACCGGCGTTGACCCCCTTAAAGTAAGAGACAACCGCGCCCACGCCGGGATAAACATCCGTGCCACCCGATGCTCGGCCCGTTTGCACCTCGTAGGAGGCGGTCTCGTGGGCATTCACTCCGTGCGTCATGCCGCGGATGATCGAATACTTCTCCGCGCACTTGGCGAGGTTGGGCATCAGTTCGCAGATGCGCATGCCGCTGACGTTGGTCTCGATGGGATGGTCCAATGGGCCGGAGAAATCGCTTCCCGCTTCCGGCTTGGGATCGAAGGTATCGAGATGCGACGGGCCTCCCCACATCCAGATCTGGATCACCGATTTGGCCTTGGCGCCCGGCCTGGGCGAGGCGGCAAAGGCGGGCAGAAACCACAGGTCGCCCAGAGCCATTCCGGCGCCTCCCATCGCTCCCATGCGTAGCAGGTCGCGCCTCGTGAGATCGGCAAACAGCGGCAACTTCAGAGTCTCGTTCCGTTTGTCGTTGCGCATGGCATTTGTCTCCTGCGTAGAAAAAACCGCCCATTAGTGGCGATAGAGAAACTCCGTACTGTTAATCAATGCCCAGGCCACATCGATGGCGGCATTACGGCGGTCGAGGCCGCTAGAGTGCTGGTATGCCGCGGCGGTCCTCATCTCCTCTTCCGTCGGATAGCGGGAGAAGATGGTCAGATACAGGCCGGTCAGCATGGCGCGCGGGTCTGGTTTGCGAAATATTTCCTGCAACACTGGGCCCTGTTCGATCCTGCGCTCAATCTGGCTGGAGTTCAATAGAAGCAGGCGTTGCGAGGCGGTGGGGTGGTTGTTGCGTTCTGACTCCATGCCGGTGTCGCGCGGCGAGCGGCCAAAGAGCTCAAGGAAGGGACTGGAGATACTGCCGTCAGGCAGTGCGATGGCCCGTTCGCCGCTGGGCATGATCGTGTAGGGTTCCGGCACCGAGCTGGAATACTGCTCGCTTGTTCCTGTGATCTGATTGAGCGCGTCGACCAGGACCTCGGCGTCAAGCCGGCGCACCGGGTAACTGGCACAGTTCTGCGCCGCCTCCGGCTTTGAACTGCGCGGAATGGAACTGAGCTGATAAGTGCTTGAATTCAAGATCAGCCGGAAGATGTGTTTGAGATCGTAATTCGCAGAAATAAGTTCGGCTTCAAGGAAAGCCAGCAGGTCCGGATAAAGTGGCGGATTGTCGGGGCGAATGTCGTCGGGTTCGTCGATGATGCCTCGGCCGTAAAGCCACGCCCAGACGCGATTGACGATATTGCGGGCAAAGTAGGGATTCCGGGGGCCGAATAGCCAGTCGGCAAAATCCTGCCGCGGATCGCGGCCCGCCTGCAGGCGGGTTCTCGTTCCATCCGGAAAGACCGCATCGACTGTGGGGAGGGACTTGCCGCGATCGAAGAAAACGATCTCCTCCTTCCACTCTCCAGTTGGCTTGTAACCAACCTGGGAGAAGAAGACCGCCATATCGGCGCGGCGCGAAGCAGGCCATTTCTCGGTGCGAACGCCCATGAACGTCAGCGCCACCGCCTGCGCCAGCGACTGCGGCTCCCGGTTTTGCACCGCGCGATAGAAGTTCACTGGACCGACGCGGAAGTTGCTTCCGCTGGAGGTCAGCAACTCGCGCGCGAATTGGTCGTATGGCTTGTTTCTCTCCAGCGATTCACTCAGCCAGCTGTAGTACTCTTGCGCGGCGGTGGGCCAAAGATTGATGGGGAACTCGGCCTTGATGCGCAGCAGATCGCTCCACTTCATCGCCCAGTAGACGGCGAACTCACTGCGCTGAAGAAGCTGGTCGATAAGAGAAGCGCGCCGGCTGGGATCGGCGCTGGCGAGAAACGCCGCCGCCTCTTGCGCCATGGGCAACGTGCCGATGGTGTCAAGGTAGGCGCGGCGGAGAAATACCTCGTCTGAAGAGAGACCGGCGGGCTCTACTCCGGCCTTCGCGAGATGCGCAAAGACCAACTCATCGATTCTGCCACGCGCTACGGCATCGACGCCGCGCCCAGGCGCCGAGGCCGCATCGAGGACCGGATGGACCCCAAAGGCTGCGCGATGAGAAGCAAGAAGGCTCAGAGTGCACCCCTGGAAGCGCGCTTCAATTGGCCTACGCGTGCGGAAGATAGCTCTTCAATGGGTTAGACCCGGTTTCCGCTCTCAAGTTGCGCCAGTTGCAGTCCGCCTGTCAAGAACGTCTCGGCCTGCCGTTCGACACAATACAATCTCGGCTGTTGCCGCCTCTAGGCTTGATCCAAAGGCAGGCCTCTCATCCCTTCCGAAAACCCGTAGAGGAAATCGAAAGCAAGGTCTCTTTCCTACTCGCGATCAGGGACTGCCAGAGCTTTCCGAGCCCTGGTCCTGTTCGCCATGAGTTCCGCGTCCTTACGGGCGATATCTTCGGCGCTCAGGTGCCGGCGAGCGATGAATTTCCGGGCATCAGATCATGGAGATATTCACCGAGCTAGAGCGAGTTGGGTGCAGAATTGATCGTTTGAAAACACCGATGTAACCGAGAGGAACCTTGGCTTCACCTTATATCATCGCCAAGGGGTGAATCGAGCGTTTGGGAGGCAAATTCCACGGTTCCGGTCGGATGACCGGCAACTCTTCTCCAATGCGCTATTCGGTCTGCCCTGGACCCCGACAGGCCCCGGCCACTGGTAGGAGACGGATAGGCGACCGCCCGGAACCAGGATTGTGAACATCGAGTCCCGACGATGCTGATGACTCTGCGGATGAGCCCAGAGTGGTCGTTGGGGAAGGGGAACTAAGCGGGGATACTTCCGTCAGCCAAAGCCTGATTGTGTCCGGCAGGGCTCGAATCGGCAACGGCACATTCAATCGTAGCCGGCAATATCGGGCCAGCGAATTGAGTTCGCAGTGCTCTTGAAAATAAAACAGTTGACGGCTCACATCCTCACGCCTTGCGGCTTTGTTAGGATGGACTCCCTATGAATATCCGGTTGCTTGCCGTCGGCTTTTGGGCAGCGCTGGCTCTTTTCGGTGGCCAGGCCGTCCCCGCGCAAACCGCCCTCAAAGCGGAATCAATCGCCGTTAACGAACTCAACGCTCACGCCATTCTCGCTGAAGGCTCAATTCGATTTGTCTTGCCGCTGAAAGCTCCGTCCGCGGCCGGCGGGCGAGCAGTTGCCTGGCTGCTCTCGCCGGAGGGCGCCGAATGGGGCAAGACCTCCGTCGCTCTCCGCGAAGGCAGCCGCTCGGCCGCGCTCACGCTGCCTTGGCCTAAGGATAAGCTCGGCCATCCAGCCAGTGAAATCGGTTGGTTCCGCATCGCGTACCGGATCGAACCGGGTGGCGCGCCGGTTGCACATGGCGTTCTGTCGGTGGGCGCGATTGCGTCCAACCTGTTGGCGCTGCGGCTGGCCCGGCCGGAGCAACTCGTTTCCGGGAAGCCGCTGAGCGTGCGGGTCTACGCCGGCAATCCCATCACGCGCGAGCCCTATCGCGGGGTGCGCCTCCAGGGCACGCTGGTCCTGGACGCCGTGGAGATGGCTGGGGACTCGAAGGCGGACGCGGCCAAGGGCAAGCTCGCAAGGCAGACTCTGGTTCGCGCGGCCACAACCGGGGGGACGGGCGAGGCTTTACTCGACTTTCCTATCAAGGCCGAGCCGGGGCAGGGCTCAACCCTCACGGTGATCGGGACGCTGACTGGAGCGCGCGGGATCGACTCGGGCATACCGGGCGTGGCCAGCGCGCAGGCCCAGGCGACAATAGAGGTCAATCTTGAGACCGGCAACCGAACTGCGATCCACGTCGAGACCGACAAGCCGCTGCACAAGCCGGGCGAAATCGTGCATCTGCGCGCGCTGGTCTTTGACGACAGCGGCCACGCCGCGGCCAACAAAGCGCTGACGCTGACCATCAAGGACCCGGACGAAAAGACGCTGCTGGAAGCGCCGCTGACCACCAACCGCTTCGGGATTGCCGCCTACGACTGGAAGACCGCGCCACAGCTCGCCACCGGGGACTATCAGGCGGAATTCGAGCTGGACAACTCTGGGAATGGCAACTCTGGCGGCGAGATAATTCGCATCCAGCGATATGAGCTGCCCGAGTTTGCCGTCTCCGTGGCCATGGATCGCGGCTTCTATCTCGATGAGCAGACGCCGGTGGCGCACGTCCACGCGGGCTACCTCTTCGGCAAGCCGGTCGCTGGCGGCTCGGTGCGCCTGGTTCGCGCTGAAACACAAAACTGGAATCCGAAGACCGGCAAGTATGAAGAGTCAAAGGAAGTGGAGCAGAGCGCGACGCTCGACGCCAATGGAGATGCCGATCTTCACCTGGACGTGAAGAAGGACTTCGACGATTTCAAGGATCAAGATTATGAGCGCTTCACCGACCTCCGGTATCGCGCCATTGTGACCGACGCGACGACGGGGCGCAGCGAGCCGCGCAACTTCAGCGTCCGGCTAACCCACTACCCGGTTCACATCTATCTGCGCGAACTGGGCGGCAATGATCGCGAGGGCGACTATCTGGTCTCGACCAGCTATGCGGACGGCGCGCCGGCAGCCTGCAGGGTCACGCTGGATTGGATGGACGAGAACTCGCATCCCACCCGCGCCGGGATGGCTACCACCGATCGCTACGGCCTGACCAGGGTGCATCTGCGCTATCCGCCTCAGCCGGAGAAGACAGACGATGTTCGCCTGACCGCGCGCGACCGGGAGGGCCGTACGTCAATCTTCGACGATTCGGTGAGGGAGAAGGATGCGGACAGCATCTGGATCGACGTTGCGCACACGCTGCTGAAGCCCGGCCAGCCGATCGAGGCCACGATGCACGGGCCGGCGGGCGGCGTGATCGACGTGGAGGCGCTCTCGGAAGATGGAGTTCTCGCTCACCGGCAGGTGCGCATGCACGCCGCCGAGGAGCCGTTTACAGTTGCAGCCAACGACGCGTTCCATGGACTGATTGTCCTGCAGGCCTACTCGATGAACGGCGAGATACGGGGTTGTTGCTGGTATCATTCCACGGGTTACAAGGCGGTTCTCTATCCGGAAGACCGGGAGCTAAGGGTGAGGCTGACCGGCCTGCGGCCCTCCTACCCGCCCGGCGCGGAGGTCGATGCCGGCCTTGCTGTTCGCGAAGACTCGACAGGCTCGCCTGCGGCCGGCGCCCTCGGCGTTGCGGTCATCGATACCGCCGTGGAACAGCGCGCGGAGACGGAGGAAGAGGCGAACGAACGCTGGTTCGGATGGGCATGGTGGAACACCGGCTCGAGCGTGGCCGGGGTGACGCGAGCAAGCCTGGACAAGACGGATATGTCGAAGCCCGTGCCCGACGATCTCGATCTGGCCGCGGAAGCCGTGCTTCTGGACGGCTACCGCGCTGGGATCGAAGTGGAAAGCAGCGAGAACGACAACGCGCGCAATACCTACGAGGCCGGCATGAAGTGGAGCGTGAAGCCTCTGCGTGAGGCGGTGCTGGCGGCTCGCACGGCGCGGCTGCCCGCCACACCCGAGGCCATCCAAAGCATCAGCCGCGCGGCCAAGCTGGACGATGCGCTGCTGCTCGATCCCTGGAATACGCCTTACAGAGTCGCGACCGCAGTCCAATACAACGACGAGGTGATCAGTCTGCAGAGCGCGGGGCCGGACAAGCGTTTCGGCACCGACGACGACTTCACCATCGAACTGGCGCGGCGGGACTACTTTGCGCTGCCCGGCGAACGGCTGACCAAGCTGCTTGAGGACGCTGTGGCCTCGGGCCGTACCCTGCCGGGAAGTGTCGATGGCCTGAAAGCGCTGGCCCGCGCCGGCGGATTGGATCTGGATGCTACGCTCGATCCGCAAGGGAAGCCTTATCGCTATGAGGTGCAGGTAGGGCGGCGCTACTACACCGCTCAGGTATTCCCGCACGATGCGGTTGCGCAGCCGGATGGACGCTTCCCCTGCTGCGCGGCCTGGACCAGCCCCTCCATCGACTACTTCTCGCAAACAGAGGCCCGCATGGAGGCGGCGATTCGCGACTGGACCGCCGCCGGCAAGCCGTTTCCCGATACCGAAGCCGAGGCGCGGCAGGCGTTCACCGCGGCCGGAATCGACTTCGACGGGCTGCGCGACCCGCTCGGCCAGCCCTTCCAACTGCGCATGACGCAGTTGATGAGCTATACGCGCGCTGAGAAGGTGACGGCCGGTGGCGGAGGATTGCAGACGCAGAGCAAGCC
The DNA here is from genome assembly GCA_050014575.1 of Occallatibacter sp. Taxonomy (GTDB): domain Bacteria; phylum Acidobacteriota; class Terriglobia; order Terriglobales; family Acidobacteriaceae; genus Telmatobacter. The sequence goes on from JBEKDB010000050.1 coordinate 13,699, forward strand.
GGTGACGCACCTGATGCGCGCCCTCCAGATTCTGCGTCCAGCGGGGACGGATGCGGCGCCCGCGGCTCACGAGCTGGTGGCCCAGTTCCTGCATCCCATCACCGAGCAGAGCGGCGGCGATCTGAAGCCGCAGGCCGTCGATCAGGGAACCTTCAAAGCCAATACCGGCGCGATCGGCGGCACGGTCAGCGACCAGACCGGAGCGGTGATTGCCGGCGCCACGGTCACCGTGAAGACCAGCGGCGGCATCCTCGTGGCCAGCGGCACAACGCTCGCGAACGGAATCTATCTGATCCCCGATCTCTTCCCCGGTTTTTACACCGTGCAGGTCTCAGCGCGAGGGTTTGTGAGCTTCACCATGCGAGAGGTTGAGGTCTCTTCGGCTACGTTGACAACAGTGGACGTGACGCTGACCGTTGGCGCCGCAACGGAGACAGTAACGGTGGAAGCCGCCGCTCCGATGCTTGCGACAGAATCGGCAAGCGTCGTTTCCACAGTCGTCATGAGCACGAGTGGAAGAGCCAAAATTTCGATGCCCACCTTCACGCCGCGCCTGCGCAACGTCTTCGAGGAGACGGCCTACTGGGCGCCGTCGCTGGAGACCGACGCAAGCGGCCGCGCCAGCATTCACTTCCGCCTGCCCGACAGCCTGACCACCTGGAAGCTGCACGCGCTGGCTTCCACCGTGGATGGCCGTGTCAGTGCGCTGGACCGGACCTTCAAGAGCTTCCAGCCTTTCTTTGTGGATTTGGATGCGCCGCAGGTGCTCACCGTGGGCGACGAGATCACTCTGCCCGTGAACCTGCGCAATTACACCTCCCACGCCATTGCGCTGCCGGCCACCGTGAAGCCGGCCGACTGGCTCTCGCTGCTGACCGCACCCACGGTGCAGGCAAGCGTGGCCGCAAACGGCACCACAGCGGTGCGCTTCGGCCTGCACGCAGCCAAGGCCGTCGAGGCCGGACCGCTGAATATCACCGCGGCCAATGCTCACGAGGGCGACGCGGTGGAAAAGACCGTTCGCGTTCATCCCGACGGCGAGCCACGCTCCGTCACCGCATCCGGCCTTCTGCGTGGGGGTTCGGCGACGCTCGCGCTCGCTTTGCCCGCCGATGCGATTCCGGGATCGATGCACGCGGAACTGCTGCTCTATCCCAACCTGGGCACGCATATTCTGCATTCGATGAAAGCGGTGCTGGAGAGGCCTTACGGCTGCGGCGAGCAGACCATCTCTTCCACCTATCCGAGCCTGCTCTTTCTGAAACTGCTGAGGGCCTCAAAGAGTTCCTCGCAGCTGGAGGATAAGGCACAGGGTTATCTGCAACAGGGTTACGACCGGCTGCTGGGCTACTTTGGGCCCGGCGGCGGAGTTACTTACTGGGGCAGAAGCGACGAGACTCCCGACCCGGCGCTGACGGCTTACAGCATAGAGTTCCTCACCGAGGCCCAGCCATACGTCAACGTGGACCGGAGCCGCATTGTGGGCGCCGTTGACTGGCTGCTCACGAACCAGCTAGCGGACGGCAGTTGGAAACCGCATTACGGCGAAACCAGCGCGGATCTCAACCTATATGTAGCTGAGGTGCTGAATCGGACGCTGGCCGGGGACGAGTTCGCCAAGGATGCACCAAAGGATCTTCGCGAGCGGGCGAAGAAGGCAGTAACGCGGGCGATTGCCTGGGCTGCGACTTCGGTAGCAGCGGTGCACGATCCCTACGCCAACGCCTTGAGGCTGCGGCTGGCCGGCGATGCCGATGCCGCCGCTCGCCTAAGGGCCGAGTTGCAGCAGACGGCGGTGCGCGATAGCCAAGGCGCGCACTGGACCAGGGCCGGCTATTCGCCATTCTACGGCTGGGGCCACGCGGGCGAGATGGAGACCACGGCGCTGGTGCTGGGCGCGCTGGGGAAGAGCGAGTCCTTGGCCGGCGAACAAGCCCTGGGGAACGATGCACTCTTCTATCTGTTGCGCAGCCAGGACCGCTACGGCATCTGGTACAGCGGGCAGGCCACGGTGCGCGTGCTCCAAGCGCTGCTGCCGATGGCGATCGAGCGCATGAAGGGGACAGGCGCCACGCAAGATTTTCGGCTAGTGATCAACGGCGTCGTGCTCGCCGGCAATGATGCGGAGGCTCTGCGCGCAGATCCCAAATTGCTGGACGCTCCGCGCTCTCTTGACCTGACAAACTGGCTCAAGCCGGGGCACAATGAACTGGTCTTCAGCAGTGCGGGCGACGCCGCTCTGGCCAGCGCGGAAGCCTCGGTGAGCTACTACATCCCGTGGGCTGAGACAACAACTCCTGCCTCAACAAAGACGCAAACCGGCAAGGACTACGGCCTCGACTTCGGCTACAGTTGCGCCGCTGCCAACGCCCAGGTGGGCCGGCCGATCGACTGCGCGGTGAACGTGCGCCGCTTCGGTTCAAGCAGCTACGGGATGCTGCTGGCCGAGGTGGGCCTGCCCCCTGGAGCGGATGTGGACCGCGCCTCGCTGGCCAAGCTGCTGGATGAGTGGACCATCTCGCGCTACGAACTGCAGCCCGACCGCATCGTCTTCTATCTCTGGTCGTGGAGGGCCGAGGGATCGCAGTTCAGCTTCCGCTTCACGCCGCGCTACGCAATCCGCGCCAAGGCCGCGCCGGCCACGCTCTTCGACTACTACAATCCAGACCTGAAAGCAGTTCTCGCGCCCCAGACATTTACGGTGACAGACTCGTTGCGAAGGTGACGCGTCAGATCGAAGTTGTCCCGGCTATTAATTGCTGCTTGGTAGGCAATTCAAACGTTTTCCGAGGTCTCCGCCCTGCTCTGAGCGGGTCAGCGGCTGCACGCCCCCTATTCGGTTTGCGGCCGGCTTCGAACGGATTCCGGGCCGAATATCTGACAAAGGGACGGATTGGCGACAAACCCGCCTAGAACGCGAACGAAGTCGCCCTATAAGACAATTCTGCATAGCGTGGTGCAGTATTGCATGGCTACTTGATCAGCTTCAACTCTTTTGCTTCAACGAACAGTTCCGGATGACGCCGAAGAGTCGGTGAAATCAAGCAGCGATCAAGGTCGTATATGATCCCCCCGATAGACCTCGCAATCTTCCGAAATTCATCTGGTGGCTCTGACTCTCGTGCTCGGTCGATTATCCCCATGAGTTCCTTGTCGCACGAACTGATGGCTGACAAGAGCATTCGAGCTTGTTCCATGCTGGAAAACAGGTTCTTTGGCGACTCCGAGCTTCGCCTAATTTCTGTCGGCGGATCGGCGTCTCCGTCTGACAAAACGAGGATCTCAACCTTGTCTCCTACAGACAGCGCACCCCCTTCCCAATCAGAGCTGACTGAGTTTGGCTCCTCGGATTCATCTATTGCTTGAAGCCAGACGCGCCCAGTTGCTTCCTCTCTCTCCGGCTCTTTCGTCAAGTTGAGATTGGCGCTCAGATATCCATTGGATTGAAGTGAGGCCCGGATTGGGTTTCGGTCGTTGACCTTCAGCGCGAGACGCATAAACCGAATATTACAACACCGAATCTCCAACGTGTGGCCTCGGCTAGTCCGCGGAACCGGGTTTCGAGACGGATGACCCGGCAAACCGAAGATTGCACCACGACCTAGCCGGATCACGCGCGTCCTCCCGCTCTCAAAAACTCTCCGCTCGTGCCGCCGGATTTGGCTTCAAGCTGGACGTTGCGGATGACGATGGCCCTGTCAAGCGCCTTGGTCATGTCGTAGACGGTGAGGGCGGCTACGGCGGCAGCGGTGAGGGCTTCCATCTCGACGCCGGTGGGTCCGGCGGTTGAGGCCATCGCCGCGATGCGCACGCCGCCGGGGACGATCTCCGCCTGCACGTCCACGTGCGTAAGGGCGAGCGGGTGGCACATGGGAATCAGGTCGGCGGTGCGCTTGGCCGCCTGGATGCCGGCGAAGCGAGCCACCTCGAGCGGGTTGCCCTTGGGGTTGGCGGGCAATGCCGCAAGCACGGCTTCGGAGAGTTCGACAAAGGCCGAGGCTGCGGCGGTGCGGCGGGTGGGCTGCTTGGCGCTCACGTCCACCATGGCGGCCTGGCCGGACGAGTTGAAGTGCGAAAGCTGTGCGGGTTCGGGCATGGGCGATCCTCAGGGAAGCAGAATGCGGACGATTGCGCCCGCGTCAAGGTTGTGGGCCTCTTCCGGCACGACCAGAAAGCAGTTGGAGCGGGCCAGGGCAGCCAGGTCGCCCGAACCCTGCATGGGGACCAGCGCGACCTCGGGGAGCTGGCCGGCCGCTCCGCCGAAGGTGCTGGAGGCGGGCAGAAAGCGCGTCAGGCCGGGTTTGCCATGCTTGCCGGCTTTTGCGGCCAGCCGCGCCAAGGCGAAGCGCGGGCCGCGCGCGAGACGGCCCGCAAGCGCCGCCAGGACCGGCGCAGCGAAGAGCAGAAAGGTGACCGCCGAAGAGACAGGATTGCCGGGAAGCCCGAAGAGCGGCAAAGCGCGCCGCATACCGCGCGCCTGACTGGCCGGCTGACGACCAAGAGGCAGCTCGCCGAAGACCAGGGGCTTGCCGGGCTGGATGCGCACGCCGGTAAAGTGGAAGTGTGCGCCGGCGCGGGCCAGTGCCGGCTCTACCAGGTCGAACTTTCCCGCCGAGACGCCGCCGGAGATCAGCAGCAGCTTGGTATCGGCGGCCTGAGCGAGCGCGGCGTCAAGCGCTTCGGCCTTATCGGCGGCAGTGGGCAAGATCCAAGGCTCGCCGCCTGCGGCCTCCACCATCGCGGCCAGCATGGGAGCATTCGAGTTACGAATCTGGCCGGGAGCGGGCGAGGACTCGACGGGCACGAGTTCGTCGCCGGTGGCCAGGATGGCCACTCGGGGCCGGATGAATACCTCAAGCGCAGCGCAGCCGCAGGCAGCGGCCAGGGCAATCTGCGCGGAGTGGATTGCGGTCCCGGCGGGGAGCAGCTCGTCTCCCGCAAGAGCCTGGGCGCCCTGGGCCACAATGTTCTCGCCCGGCGCGATCTTGCGCGGCGGGAGCAGTCGGACCCGAGCGCCGGCCTGCTCGGCGTGCTCGATCATCATCACCGCGTCGGCGCCTGCCGGAACCGGAGCGCCGGTCATGATCTCCCAGGCAGCACCTTTCGGCAGCGGCCCTGCCGGAGCGTCTCCGGCGCGAGTTGCGCCGGTGAGGCGAAGGAACCTGTGCCTGGAGGCCTCAAGAGCGCGGCAAGCAAAGCCGTCGCGAGTGGAGCGGGCGAAGGGAGGCTGATCGCGATCGGCGCGGAGGGACTGGGCGAGCACGCGGCCCGCCGCCAGGCCCAGGCCCACAGGCTCCGATGAAGGCCGCAACCGGGCCAGATGGGCGCAGTATGCGGCCACCAGCGCCGCGGCTTGGTCGTAACCGGGCAGATCGGGGCTCATGAAATGGATTGTAGAGCGTCGCGAGGGCCAGGGCACAGCGCGGCTTCGGAAGGCGCGAAAGCACGAAGGGCGTCCGCCGCGGCGAACGCCCTCGCGATGCAGGCAGAAACCCCGCTTACTTCTTCGTAGCCTTGGGGGCCTTGTAAGTGGTGTCGACCTTGGTAGCGGCCTGATCCAGAATGCCCTTCACGTCCTTGGCATATTGACCGGTCGGGGCCAAGTCCAGGTATTTCTGGTAGGCTTCCGCGCAGCCGGGAGGCAGAATGTACCGGCCCGTCTTGGAATCGACGTCGGCCTTCCCGATGAGCGCCTGACCCTTGAGGTAGTATGGCAGGGGCTGGGTGGGATCGACCTTGATGGCCTCGTCCGCCGCGGCTGCCTGCGCATCGGCGTTGCCCACCAGGGAGAAGATCACCGCTTCGTTTTTCAGGTAAAGGCCCGCCGATGCTGGGTTAACCTTGGCCGCTGCGTCATAGGCCGCATTCGCCTCGGGAACCTTGCCGGTGCGCGCGTAGATCTCACCCAGGCCGCTCTGCGCCATGCCCTGGACCGCAATGTTCGGCTTCTTGGAGGCAGCCTCGAGTTCAAGGGTCTTCTTGAAGGTCGCCTCCGCTTCGTCATACTTCTTCAGGCCGACCTCCGCCTGCCCCAGTTGCACCCAGAGGACGGAAGCGTCCGGCTTGGCTGCGGTGTCCTTCAGCATGAGGGTTTCGACTTCGGTGTACTTCGCGGCCCTGATCTCCGCTTCCTTGGCGTCGACATCGGCCCTGGCAGCCGTCGCGCCAAGAGCCTGTCTTGCCGTCGCCCCCGAGGCATCGGCGTCCTTGAAGTCCTGGGCGACAACCTTCAGGTCGGCGTTGAGATTCTTGATAATCTCGTTGGTCTTCATGGCGTCGGCGTTGTGCTTCTTCAGCTCTTCCAACTGCCTCTTCTGGTCTGCCGACAGCTTGTCGATGAATTCCTTGCGGGACATGTCGATGTCCTGCGCCACATCCTGGCCGTTCACGACTTTGACGTTATCGATTGAGTCGACCATCTTGTCGGGGGGCGTATCCAGCTGGCGGTAGATGATGGTGTACGTGCCGGGAGCCGCCTCACCGGCAAAGTCGCCGGTTGAGGAAACCTGAAACGTGTACTTGGAGGTGTGTCCACCGTCGGTCGAGAGGCTAACTGTGCCGCTGGGTGCGGAAAACCCGGTGGGATTGGTCACGCGGCCGTGGATCTTTCCCATGGGCCCAGTGGGCGCGGGCGTCTGCGCGAGCGCGGGCAAGACGGCGAATGCCAGCAGACCCGCCGCGGCGGGCAGGCTCAGCCAAAATGAAGTCGTGCGTTTCATGTTCTTCTCCTTGGGAGCGGCGGGATCGAGGCTGCCCGCGGGCTCAATAAACTCTTGTCAAAAACAAATATCCGGCTACCGATACAGGGCGCCGAAGCGCAAAACCAAGCTCTCGGAGTACTTCGGTGGACGATACTCAAGTTAAATCCAATCGGCGGCCTAAGACAAGGGCGCAGGGCGGCTTGAGCAATAGCCGCCGTGAACCCGTCTTCAGCTTCTCATGGTATTGCGCCCGCAAGGACGCCGTTTGTGGCCTGTATCACACTCTAGAATGGGCCTATGGCAACCACGATTCGTCCGGCGACTGCCGCCGATGCGCCGAAGATTCTTGCATTCATCAGGGCGCTGGCCGCCTACGAGCGCGCGCCGCACGCGGCGACCGCTACAGAGGCCGACCTGCTGCGCGATGGCTTTGGGTCTAACCCATTCTTTTTCTGCCTGATAGCCGAGCATGACGAACAGCCGGCCGGCTTTGCGCTGTACTTCTTCAACTACTCCACTTGGGAGGGCCGCCCTGGGCTCTACCTCGAGGATATCTTCGTTCAGCCGGAGTTTCGGGGGATGGGAATCGGAAAGGCGCTGCTCAAGCGGGTTGCGGCCATCGCCGTGGAGAAGAACTGCCCGCGCTTGCAGTGGGAGGTGCTGGACTGGAACACGCCGGCGATCGACTTCTATCGCGCCATGGGAGCCGAGTTTCTGGACGAGTGGCGCAATGTGCGCCTCTCGGGCGAGGCGCTTGAGCGGCTCGCCGGGGTCCCCAGCGATGCACTCGGTACCGTGTGCCCCATCCTTTCGTCCGCCGCGGCGGACGAAAGGATGGGAGACAGCGAATCTCAATCGACGGATGTACCAGAGGAGGCAGCGCAGTGAGGATTCGCGTAATCGGCGGCGGACTGGCCGGCCCGGAGGCCGCGTTGACCGCCGCGCGGCTGGGCTGCCCGGTCGACCTCTGCGAGATGCGCGCCCTGGTGGACGGCAAACCGCGCCTGACCCCGGCTCACCGGACCATCGAATTCGGCGAACTCGTCTGCTCCAACTCGCTCAAGAGCGAGTCGCCCAATACGGCGCCCTGGCTGCTCAAGCAGGAGATGCGCCGGGCCGGTTCGGCGCTGATGAGGATTGCAGACCAGACCGCTGTTCCCGCCGGCCACGCGCTGGCTGTGGATCGCGTCGAGTTTTCCCGCCGCATTGCAGAGGCAATTAAGGGCCAGCCTTTGATTCGCGTCTTCCGCGAAGAAGTCACCAGCCTTAGCACTCCTCTCCTCCAAGACGAGAACGGGACGAAGTGCACCATTCTGGCCACCGGCCCGCTGACCTCCGATGCGTTGAGCGCCGAGATCGAGCGCATCACCGGCGCCGGCCATCTGGCCTTCTACGACTCCATCTCGCCCATCGTCGATGCCGAGTCGATCAATATGGAGCGGGTCTACATGGCCGCCCGCTGGGACAAGGGCACCGCCGACTACATCAACTGCCCCATGAACCGCGAAGAGTTCGATCGCTTTTTGGATGCTCTGCTCGACGCCGAGCCGGCCGAAGCTAGGGAGTGGGAGAAGCTGGATTACTTTGAAGGCTGCCTGCCCATCGAGGTGCTGGCCCGGCGAGGCCGCGACACGCTGCGCTTTGGCCCCATGAAGCCCGTCGGCCTGCGCGATCCGCGCACCGGCAGAACCCCCTGGGCCGTGGTGCAACTGCGCAAGGAGAACCTGCGCGCCGACAGCTACAACCTGGTCGGCTTCCAGAACCATCTCAAGTTCGCGGAGCAGGCCCGGGTGCTGCGCCTGATTCCCGGCCTCGAAAACGCGCGCTTCCTGCGCTACGGGCAGATCCATCGCAATACCTATATCCAGGCGCCGCTGCTGCTGGACGAAACGCTGCGCCTGAAGAAGGCTCCGTGGTTGATGTTCGCCGGACAGCTCTCCGGGGTCGAGGGTTACACCGAATCCATAGCCACCGGGCTGCTGGCGGGAATCTATGCGGCTGCGCTGGTCCGTGGAGAACAGCCTGCGCCCGCGCCCCGCGCCTGCGCCCTCGGCTCGCTCGTCCATTACATTACTCACGCCGACCCCAAGGACTTTCAACCGACCAATATTACCTTCGACCTGCTGGAGCCGCTCGAAGAAGAGTTGCGCAAGAAGGTTCGCGACAAGAAGGAGCGCCACCGAATCGTCTGCGCACGGGCGCTGGAGGCCTTCGATGCCTGGTGGGCAACGGCCGGGAGCGCTGCTCCCTTGGAATAAGGAGAAAAGGAATAGGATCGTCATTGAGAATCCGCTATCCTGCGCTTGAGGGGGAATTATGCGTAGAGACACTCTTTTGGTCGTCCTGACCACGACCTGTTCAGCGCTGTGTTGGTGGCCCTTTTTTATCATGCAAGCGCCAGGTCGCAGTCACCTCTGGTTCCTTCCTTACCCGTTTATCGCGCTGTTGGCAGGCTATTCGACTTTCTTGTCGAACGGACGCTGGCTTCGCTTTGTGGTTGCGTCTTCCATTGGTACGTTTGTCGGGGTGTGCAGTGGTGGGACAATCTGGCCGGAAGAGGATGGGATTGCTCAATCCTTTCTGTTATACGGAGCAGGCGTGGTTACGCTGGTGGTGGCTCTCGTGTCGTCCCTCGCAGGTCTAGTCGGGCGAAAGCTATCGGCGCGCTGACGGCCTTCGATGCGTGGTGGGCGCGAGTCCCGGCTTCCTGACCCGAAGGATGGGACAAAAAAGTGGAGGCCGGGTCTCGTTCCGCGATGTAGCATTGCAATGAGCACAAAGGACAATTCAGAGGAGATTGCTTCTTTTGAGGAGCCGTGCACGCCTCAACCAGTCCTCGGCTTCTGTTGATCTCAATGCCATTGCAAACCGCGTTTAGGAGTTGCAAACACGATGAAAGATCTGCCTCTGTCGAAGGTCTACCAGTTGCTCGAACCCGGTCCCGTGGTCCTGCTCGCAACCGCCCGCAAGGGCCGCGCCAACGTGATGACGATGTCCTGGCATATGATGGTTGAGTTTGAACCGCCGCGGGTGGCCTGTATCGTCAGCAACGCCAATTACAGCTTTGCCTCGCTGCGGGCAACCAAAGAGTGCGTGATCGCTCTTCCCGCGCTGGAACTGGCCGCCAAAGTCGTCGCAATCGGTAACTGCTCGGGCCGCGATATAGACAAGTTCGAGAGATTCGGTCTGAAGCAGGCGCCGGCCAAATCCGTAGCGCCGCCTCTGGTAGCCGAGTGTTTCGCCAACCTCGAATGCAAAGTGGTCGATACCCAGCTCGTTCACAAGTTCAATCTCTTTGTTCTGGAGGTCCTCAAGGCATGGATTGACCCGGCGCAAAAGAGTCCGAAGACCATTCACCACCATGGATACGGCACGTTCACGGTGGATGGCGAGACCATCAAGCTGAAGTCGAGAATGCCCTGATCGGCACGTCGCGCCGTGCGCATGGCCTTTCATCAAGCCGGACTCTTGTTGATCCTCTTGCATCCTGGGCGCTTTGACTGCCAGAGAATCGACTGCATCGATGCCACACTGTTTCTGGATTCAAGAACCGGACCCTTCCAGCCGATGGACGAAATCTTGACGAGGTGTTATGAACACAATGCTCTGCTGTTGCGTTCACCATTGGAACGGGGACAGGCCCTATGACTCCGCCTGCTGTTCGCTGAAGCGATAGCCGACGTAAGCATCTGTCAACAGATACCGCGGATTTCCCGGGTCGTCTTCAATCTTCTTGCGCAACTGACGCACAAATGTTCGCAGGTATTCGAGCTCGTTTCCATACTCTGGCCCCCACACAGATTTCAGCAAGCGGGCGTGAGGAATCGGCTCGCCGGCGTGCATCATCAGATAATGCAGCACCTCGAATTCCTTGGGAGTCAGATGAATCGGGCGTCCGCCTTTTAACACCCGGTATTTCACCGGGTCCAGCTCAAGCTGGCCATAACGAATAGGCGCGTCGCGATTGGCGTCCTGAGCGCTTCTTCTCCTAACAGCAGAGCGCAATCGCGCTGTCAACTCCCGGATCTGAAACGGCTTCGTGATGTAATCGTCGGCGCCCGCATCCAGCGCAAGAACCTTGTCATCCTCGCTGTCCATCACTGTCAGCATCAGGATCGGCAATCTCGCAACCGCATGACGAATGCTCCGGCAGGCTTCCACTCCTCCCATACCGGGCATATCTACATCCATTAACACCGCATCGAACCACGACACGCGGGCCAGCGACAAGGCTTCTTCGCCGCGTGCCGCTTCTACCACGGTGAAACCCATGCCGGATAGAGTTACACGCAATGCCCTCCGCGTGGAAGCGTCGTCGTCCACCACGAGTATGGTGCCTTGTCCCGAATTCGCCGGCTCGCTATTCATTGCTTCCTCCTTGCTTCCATCGGAAGGGAAAGAAAGAATGTCGTTCCTTCCCGGTCGTCGCTAATCACCCACACGTGTCCATGATGAGCCTCGGCAGCCTTTTTCACGACGGACAGTCCTATTCCAGTGCCGGGAACAGCACCCTTCTGGTCGGATGACCGGTAAAAACGGTCGAAAACCCTCTCCCGGTCTTCAATCCGAATTGTGGATCCATAGTTATGCACGGAAAAAAGCACATCGGTATGACTCCTTCGCGCCTCTACATCTATCGGGGTGCCTGGTATCGAATACTTTAGAGCATTGTCAATATACTGAGCCAAGATCATCGTCAGCAGCCCACGATCCACATTCACGACAAGGCTGGGATCGTCCACAGCGACCTGAATCCTGTTCCTTTCCGAAGACGTTTGCCGGTCGGCCAGCACTTCGAGTATCAGCTCCTTTACATTCACGTTGTCCATATCGAGGCCGACCTGTCTCCCGTCGAGCTTTGCAGTCACCAGCAAACGCGTGCAAAGTTCATTCAAGCGAACCGCCTCGCCGTCGATTAGCGTCACAAGCTCAGCCTGTGAATCCGTCATCCCTCCCAACTCAAGCAAACCCGAACTGGCAGTCTGTACCGCCGTCAACGGTGTCTTCAATTCATGCGCCAGTGCGTCCATGACCGTAGCGCGCAACTGCTCGCTCTGTTTTGCCGCCTCGGCCCTGTCCTCCTTCTCAAACGACTGGTGGCGATCGATCGCAATTGCGGCCAGCGCCGCAAGCGCATCAACCACCAGAGGATTCAGCTTTCCGCGCACCGCCAATGCACCCACAGGCCCGGACCCTGCACCGGTTTGCAACAATCGCTGCGAGGTTTGAGTTTGCGGATCGTCCTGCGCGGTATTGCGTAGGTAGCACTCCTTTGCCAGATCCTCCTCGCCCGCTGCCCACTCGCCCACTTTGTCCTGCCGTCCCAGGTTCATGTCGAACAAGGCAACCGCGCGCAAGTCAAATATACGCTGAATCAGAACCGCCAGTTGCGGCCCAGGCGGCTGGCGCAAATCCAAAAGCAGTGTGCAGCGGCTCAATTCATACAATTGCTCCATCCCTTTGAGGTGGATAGCCGCCTCTCTTGCTCTTCTCATTTCTCGCCCGTGCATTCTGCTAATTGTGAGCGCAGTCGCTTCGAAGGTTACAAGCGCCACAAATATCCCTGGGTTTTCCACTTCGAAGCTGAAGAGAGGCGGCTCAAAGAAATAGTCGAGCAAGAGCACAGCAAGAACCGACGTAAACGACGCCTGCCAGAAACCGAAGAGCGACGCGACAGCCACGACGATCAGCAAGTAGAGAAGGCTGATTGTCAGCAGGTTGATGTGCAAGACGAAGCCGCTATAGGTCAGCAAAGCGAGGGCCGCGCTTGCAAACAGACACTTAGCCAGAGTCTGGAGCCTTCGCGACAGTCGGGTCCATCCGAAAAGAATTGAATTCGTCATCTGGCTTATGTCTAGGTCGATTCGTCTGCTTGACGAATTGACACGATCCTAACTTGAAACATATGAGGAAGACATAAGGAATCCATCTTGATTGTATGAGCAAAACAAAGGGGAGGAATCCCTTGACTAAGATTCCGCCCCTCTGCTTTTCTTCGGTTCCCGCTCGGCCACGCTTCCGCTTGTTAGCGCGCCATTGCCATTACCGGGGCATCCGGCGTCGCCAAAGCGCTATACTTCGCTTCCAGCTTTGCGGCGTCGGCCGCCTCCGCCATGTAGTACTCGTAAAGATTCTTTGCCGAGTCTACAGGCCTGGGATACTTCGCCAAGACGCCTACGACGTTCTGGCTCCTCCGTTCCCACTCCACCTTCTCATCCGCGGCCTTTTGCAGAAAGGTCTTCTGCCGTTCGCCGTAGTAGCTTGCCAGGGATCTGTATTCCTCTGGAGCGTGCGCGTTGCGCGCCAACTGCTTCGCCTGCCCCTGGGTGTAATGGTCGCCGGTCTCCGCGGAGGAGGCCGCTCCCTGTGCGCTTGCAACACCCGGAAGTGCAAGTGACAGAATCCAGGCTGTGAATAGGTTGCGTTTCATGTGTTTAATACCTCCCATGCTCAGTATTGAAGGGAACACATGAGGGAGGCATGAGGGGAGTGATAGGAATGAAGTAAAAAATGCGAAAAGTAATTATTCTTTCGACCAGGATAATGGCATACCTGCTCTTAATAGAATCTGCCGCTTGCGCGACCTCTGCCGGAGATTTGCTCATCGGGCGGGCTCGCCATGCATGGCGGAGTGTCTGGAGCCAATGGAAACAAAGGCGATTCTTCTAGAGCCAAGCTGCATCGCGGGACGCGACAAACGGCTGTTGTATTGGCGAATGGAAAGCCCAATCGGAGCTTGGTCTAGTAGTAAGTCTCTCGCAAAGCCCGAGCATCCCTGACTTTGGCAAGAAACCTGCCAGCCAGTTCATGGATGCGATCCTCCTGACGAAAGTGCAAGGCCTCCTTCGGCAGCAGTTCCGCACCCAGGCCGATGGCAGTTGCGCCGGCAAGAATGAAGTCGGACGCCGTCAACTGATTTACACCGCCGGTGGCAATCAACGGAATCTGCGGAAGCGGCACCTTGAGTGCCCGCACGTATTGAAAGCCGCCCACGGGACCTGTGGGGAAGATCTTGACAAAGTCGGCACCGGCCTTCCAGGCCGCGATGATCTCCGTCGGCGTCAAAGCTCCGGGGAGCACGCAGACATCCACTTTCTTTGCATACGCTACCACCTCTGGAATGAATCCGGGACTGGTCAGAAACCTAGCGCCGGCGTCGACGCACAGGCGCGCCGACTCATCGTCCAACACAGTGCCGGCCCCCACGGCCATGGCCGGAAAACGATTGGCCAAATCGTTGATGACGGCCAGAGCGCCGGGCGTGGTCAAGGTGATCTCGGCAATGGGAATCCCCGCCGAATACACCGTCTCCGCCGCAAATCGCGCCAGTTCCTGCGTAGCCACACGCACAGAAGGGAGAATGCCGATCTCTTCGATGTAAACGCAAACTTCATTTCTTTTCATGATTCGACCTCTCCGCAGCAGTATTCGAATAGGCCAGACCGCCTGCGCCGTTCCCAAAAGCAACGTCGATCATTGTATTACCTCATGCCCTACGGCGAGATTCATTTGGCCGGCAGCCGTCATATACGCGCCGATCAACTGCAGATACGCCAGTTGAACGACGCGGTAGTCGCTCTGTGCATTGAGAAAATCCATCAGCGATGCCCCGCCATGTTGATAAGCAAAAGTAACGGTGTCGCGCACATAAACCGATTGATCCAGATACTGGGCCTTGTACGGCTTGATCAAAGCAATATTGCTGCGCACCAATTCGTACGCATCGTCCACGTCGCTGAAGACCTGCGCTTTGGCCGCCTCGGCAGCTTCCTGGCTTCTGTCGATGTCGATCAGCGTTCGCTTCTTCTCGCCCTGGTTCTTGTCGAAGATCCGCAGCGGAATGCTGACGCTGAGGCCGAGAGTCTGGGGGCCGTTGGGGTTATTGGTCGAGGAGTTATATGTGTACCATGCGCCGAAAGTCGGATCGGTCGAGCCATTGGCCCAGGCCAGCTTGTGATTGGTCTGCGATTGCTCGATGGTCTGGATCGCCGCCCGCAGATCCGGCCTGTTGTCCAGCGCAATCTGGTGGTAATCGGCGAGCGGCTGGAGTTCCGGGCCTAGGTCGAAGAGTCCGGTCACGTCGAACTGGTCGACTGGCGTACGGTCGTCGAGCAGCAGCAGGAGGGCGATTTTCTGGGTGCGCAAATTGACGATTGCGGTCTCGATTTCAGACTCGTATTGCACGCGCTGAAGCTCGATCCGGGCCAGGTCGATTTTGGCAAGGTCACCGGCTTTGTAGCGGGCGCGGCTTATGTCGATGATCTTGTCGTAGTAATCCAGATCGGCCTTGGCCAACTGCAGCACCGCCTTGGCCTGGAGAGTCTGCACAAAGGCCGTGCGCAAGCCGAAGAGCAGGTTGCGTTCGAGGTCCACGTGCTGGGATTGAGTTATCTCCGTGCCTTCCTGGGCGCTTTTCAAGCGCAGCTCCCGCTTGTGCTCGCGCTCGTGCAGGTAACTGAAGTTGGGCTGTTCGGTCGTGCCCTTGAATGGAGTCCAGACCCCATCGTGCCGTGCGATCTGCGTGCCATCCGCCGATAGAGTGAATTGCGGATTGGGGCGGAGAAAGGCCGTTATCTCCTCGGCCTTCATCTCCTCTACGTTGGCCGCATCCGCTTTCAGCGCCGGGTTGACCGCTTCGAACTTTGCTTTAGCCTGCTCCCATGTGAGCGCCTGTTGTGCACTCGCGGAACCCGCAAGGAAAGCAATGCCCAATACGGAACTGCCGATGTTTCGCGTACAGATAGATACCAGCTTAGCCTTCATAGGCCACCTCCGGTTTCGGGAGCGTGTCGCCTTCTCTTGCGATCCAAACATACAACGTGGGCAGAAGGAAGAGGCTCAACACGAGAGCTGTCATGAGTCCCCCCACAATGACAATGGCAAATGGGCGCTGCGAGTCGGAACCGATAGCGTGCGACATCGCGGCGGGAAGCAGGCCCAGAGTAGCCACCAGCATCGTCATCATGATGGGCCGAAGCCGCAGGACAGCGCCCTCGATCGCAGCTCCTTCCGGAGTGTAACCTCGGGCTCGAAGCTGATTGATGTATTCAAGCATGATGACGCCCGTCTGAACCGAGACGCCGAACAGCGCCAAGAAGCCGACACCGGAAGATACGCTGAAGAATGTGCCGGTCACATAGAGAGCGAGCAAGCCTCCAACGGGAGCCATGGCCACGTTGGCGAGAATCAGCAGTCCCCATTTGAAGGAACGAAACATGGCGTAGAGAATGATGAAGATAAAAAAGATCGTCAGGGGTAGGATCAAGAGCAGCCTTGCTTCGGCTCGCTTTTCGCTATCGTATTCTCCCGACCATTCGAGGCGATAACCTCGCGGTATCTGCACATTCTTGGCGATCTTGTCGATGCATTCCTTGACCGTGGTGCCCAGATCGCGCCCGCGAACTTCGAAGCGGATGGCCAGATAGCGGGAACCGTCTTCCCGGAAAATGTCGTAGGCGTCATCGCGAACCTGGGCTTTGGTCAACTGAGCCAGCGAGACGCGCTCTCCCGAGGGAGAAAGCAGTCGAATATTCTGGATAGCCTCCTTGGTATCGCGATACGGTTTCTGATAGCGCACGACCACGTTGTAGACTGCCTCTCCCTGCAGCACTTGGCTGACAGGATTACCGCCGATGGCGGTCTGGACGGCATCCTGTATATCGGCCACATTGATGCCGAAGCGCGCAGCCGCCAGACGGTCAACGGTGAGATCGATATTCGGCTGGCCCGTATCGCGTTGAAGCCCCAGATCCGTGACCCCGTCAATTTTGCCCATAACATCTTTGATCTCTTCGCCCTTTTCTTCGAGAACGTCCAAGTCCGGCCCGTAAAGCTTGGCAGCCAGTCCGCCTTTCGTGCCGGTAAGCGATTCATCCACGTTGTCCTCAATGGGCTGGGAGAAATTCCAGAAGGCCCCTGGGTATTTCTCCAGTTCGCGATCCATCGCGGCGATCAGCTCCTCTTTGTTCTGATGAAAGACGGGTCGCCATTGGTCCTTGGGCTTCAAGTCGACGAAGTATTCCGTGTTGCCGAATCCTCCCGTGTCGGTTCCATCGTCGGGCGCCCCGGCTTGCGAGACGACCTTGGTGACCTCGGGGAACGAGGCCAAGATATAGCGGGAATGTTGGGTGAAGCGCGTGCCTTCCGTCTCGCCCACGCTGTTCGCCATCGCGCCACGCGCCCAAATGGCGCCTTCGTCCAAATGGGGCAGAAACTCTGACCCAATGATGCCGCTGAACGTCAGGAAAAGAGCGACGGCCATCGAAGCCAGGCCAACGCCAACGGTGATCCAGCGATTCTTGATCGCCAACTTCACCGCACCCCGGTACCGATCCTTCAGAAACTCCATCACCGGGTTGCGCCATTCCTTGACACCATGCGGGAATAGCAGGGCAGCAAGCACAGGCACAAGGAAAATGGAGAATACGATCGCGCCAAGCAGTGCGAAGGCAACGGTCCACGCCATGGGCCGGAACAAACGCCCTTCGACTCGTTGGAGCGTGAAGATCGGCATGTAGGCGGTTATGATGATGCCAATTGCGAAGAAAACCGGCCGCTGGACCTCGTGAGCGGCATCCCGGATCATTGCCACCGGCGACTTCATGCTCATCGTGATGCGGCCCGCTTCCGGCGAAATGTTCTTGCCTTGATGGCTCAAGTGCCTCATGATGTTCTCCATCATGACGACGGCGCCATCCACAACCATTCCGAAGTCGAGCGCGCCAAGTGAAATCAGGTTTGCGGGGATATGGCTCAAATTCAGAAAGATTGAGGCGAACAACAGGGAAAACGGTATAGTCACCGCAACGATCAAGGCCCCGCGAACATTGCCGAGGAAAAGAAGCAGGATGATCGTAACCAGGATCATCCCCTCGCCGAGGTTGTGCAGCACCGTGTGCAAGGTGTAATGGAGGAGATCGCTGCGATCGAGCATGGGAACGACCCTCACACCCTCGGGGAGGATGTGATTGTTGAGCTCGTCCACCTTCTCGTGAATCCCCTCGAGCGTGGGGCTTTCTTCGGCCCCCTTGCGCATCAGCACGCCGCCCTGGATGACGTCGGGCTCATCGACAATGACGCCGTCCGGACGATGATCGGCTCTGGCCATGTGCCCCAGCCTAATTCTGGGGCCCCAGTCGACGACCGCGATGTCCTTTACGCGAACTGGAGCCCCATTCGAAGTCGTCAGCACGGTATTTTCGATATCCTGCACACTGCGGTAAAGTCCGAGCGCGCGGACGTTCAGTTGCTGCAAGCCCTCTTCGACGAAGCTGCCGCCGGCGTTCACGTTGTTGATGGCCAACTGGTTCTCAACCTGGCTGATGCTCAAGCCGTAGGAGATGAGCTTATTCGGATCGATGCGCACCTGGTATTCCCGCGCGGTGCCGCCGAAGTCGCTCACGTCCACAACGTTTGGAACTTTCCTGAACTCCTTGTACAGAGTCCAGTCCTCGATGCTCCTCAGATTCATCAGGTCATACGCCGGATTCGTGCTCCGAATCGTGTACCAATAAATCTGGCCGGTGAGGCTCCAGTCCGTGCCGATTTGAGGCAACACGCCAGCCGGCATGCTGACCTGCGTAAGCCTCTCGAGCACCTTCTGCCGGTTCCATTCGTTGACGGACTGATCGTCGAAGACCAACGTAACCAGGGAGAGACCAAAAATCGATTCCGAACGCACCGTCGTGAGATGTGGAATCCCAAACATCTGAATTTCGACTGGGACCGATACCTGCTGTTCCATTTCTTCGGCGGAGTGCCCGGACCACTGGCTGATGATGTTCACGTAATTATCGGCGATGTCCGGATAGACTTCGACGGGCATGTTATGGAACGACACCGCCCCCCAGGCAAGCAAGAGCATCCCAATCGCCAGCACCACGTAC
>JBEKDB010000051.1:0-27980 GCA_050014575.1 Occallatibacter sp.
TCCCAGGAGCACTGAATGAAAAAGTTTGTCTTTGCGTCTGTGATGGCATTGGCGAGCATTAGCCTCGTTTCCGCGCCCACGCTGCGAGCACAGGATTCGGACCAGATCACCATCAAGGATCCGGCCGAGTTCAACGCCTATCAAATGGCTACAACCCAGATCGACCCCAAGGCCAAAGCAGCCGGCCTGGAGACCTTTCTGAATACCTATCCCCAGAGCGTGGTCAAGAGCGCCGTCCTCGACCTGCTGGTGGATACCTACCAGCAAATCGCTGCTCAGGCAAAGGATGCTCAGAGTGTGGCCGACGCCAATGACCATACACTCAGCGCTGCCAGCCGCCTGCTCCAGGTGGACCCCAACAACATGAAGGCCATCTACATCACAGTTGTGATCAAGAAGGCTCAGTGCCAGAAGACCAGCGATGCGCAGACCTGCGACGATGCCGGGGTGATGGCCCAGAAGGGACTCGCGACTCCCAAGCCCGCCAAGACCTCCGACGCCGATTGGAAGAAGCAGACGGACGCAACCAAGCCGATCTTTCACTCGGTCATCGCATTGGATGACATCGTCTCCAAGAAGGACATCAAGGCCGGCATCGCCGAGTACACCCAGGAGCTGATGCTGTTTGCGCCCGAAGACACCACGAGAGGCCCTGGCTTGGTGGACACGCTGAACATTGCCGAAGCCTATGTCAAGGAGACTCCGCCGGACGCGGTGAACGCGGTGTGGTTCTATGCCCGCGCGCTCAATTTTGCGCCCGCCAGCTACCAGGCGGTGATCGGGAAGAAGCTCGAGTATTGGTACAAGAAGTACCATGGCGGGCTGGATGGACTCGACGACCTGAAGGTCCAGGCGGCGAAGACCGTTTTCCCGTCGAACTTTGTCCTCAAGCCGGCGCCGACACCGGCTGAGAGAATCCACGACCTGCTTGCCAACACGCCCGATCTGAAGACTCTGGCCCTGGCCGACAAGGAGACCATTCTGGCTCTTGGCAGCAAGGAAGACGCCGATAGGCTGTGGGCGCTGATGAAGGATCAGGCGACCCCGGTTCCCGGAGTCGTGATCGAGGCAACGGCCTCGGTCATCAAGGTCGCCGTGACCTCGGATGCCAAGGAAGCCAAGGTTCCCGACTTCATCGTCAATTTGAAGACGCCGCTCGCGGAGAAGTCCATTCCAGCCTCAGGCTTCGAGTTTGGGCTCGCAGCCAAGGGGCAAGCGGAGTTGGACGGCACTTACGACTCCTACACGCAGGTTCCGGCTACCGCAACCACGGCGCAATCGGCCCAGATCGTGCTCCGCGAGGGAACGATCATACCGGCGAAGAAGGTGGTCCCGGTACACAAGCCGACGCCGGCGCACAAGCCCGCGGCGCACTGATTCGCCGCTCGCGCGCACAACCTCCCGCTCCTGGGAGCATGAGGAAACAGAAAGGGCAGCCCGCATACGGCTGCCCTTTCTGTATGGTGCACAGCACCCTCAATCCAAAGCCCCGCTCCACGCGGCGGTGGTAATCTGGGGGCACGATGGCGCAACTGAGAATTCTGCCCCTGATCCTGGCCGTTCTATCCATCGCCGCTCTCCGCGCCTTCGCCCAGGCCCAGGCGGCTCAGGATGACTCCGCGACCCATCTCAAAGTCAGGCTGGTTCCCAATGCCGTGCCTCCCCTGCCGTTCCCTGCCGGCAGCGAGACTCCGGGGCCTGTGGCGCCGGTCGAGTACCGCTCTACCGCCGAGATGACCCGGAAGGATCTCGATCTGGAGGCCGACGCGGAGTCTTCGATCGCCGAACATGCCGGCCGCATTGGCCTCGAGTTCAACCACGGCCCATGGAGTTACCGGCAGTTGGTGTGCCCCGCGCTGCCCAACCACCTCTTTCTGCGCTTCCTGCGCAACGGCGGAGCGGGCGACGTGAGCGTCTTTACGGCTTCGATTCCGCGCAACGGCGAGGGCCGGGTGCGCATCATCCCCATTCGCCTGCGCGGCTATTCGCTCTTCTCGTCCGCGCCCATCAACGCGCTCACCATCTCGGCCTTCAACCGCATCCGGGCCGAGGAGCACCCCGCCAAGACCCCCGACTGGCTGGGGACCGGCCTCTGCTACGCCGCCCTGGCGGGAGCGCATCCCCAGATTGCGAATCTCATTGACGATCTGGAGAGCCAGAAGTTCCTGACCGCTGTCCCTGCCAAGCTGGAGATTCCGGTCCAGGGCGGCGCCATCGTCTCGTTTACGGATGTGGCCGCGGCTCCCCGCTCCATGGAGTGGACCATGACCTTCGATAAAAAGGGCAAATTGCTGAAGGCCGCGCATTTGCCCGTAGGTCAGCTTGCGGTCACTGCCGTTCCGCCCAGCGCGGGAGAGCCCAAAGGCACGCCCTTGCCGCCAACCATCGACGTCGATTCGCCGGGCAACGCGGCCAAGTAGGCGCACCCTCGTCAACGCCGGGCATGAACTGACCCCTGATCTCTGATCCCTAACCCCTAATCCCTAATCCCTAATCCCTGTTCTTCCGTCACTCCCCCAGCATGATCCGCTGGATCGCGGAGGCGCGTCCCGTGGCAGGGTCGCAGGTAACCAGGGCCGCGCACATCTTCGGATTGCCCTTGGCGGCCTCGAACTTGCCCGGCATGCCGGTGAGAAACTTGTGCAGCACCAGGTCCTTGTCCACGCCGATGATGCTGTCGTAGGGGCCGCTCATGCCCACATCGGTCTGGTAGGCGGTTCCGCCCGGCAGCACGCGCTCATCGGCGGTGGGAACGTGGGTGTGCGTGCCCAGCACCGCGGTGACGCGTCCGTCCAGATGCCAGCCCATCGCCACCTTCTCGCTGGTGGCCTCGGCGTGAAAGTCCACCACGATCACCTTGGCCTGGATGCCCGCCAGTTGAGCGTCGGCCGCGTGAAAGGGGTCGTTGGTGGTGTTCATGAAGACGCAGCCCTGCAACTGGATCACCGCATAGGCCACGCCGCTCTCCGTGGTTCCCTCATAGGCTCCGTAGCCGGGAAGGCCGGGCTGCAAGTTGGCCGGGCGCAGAACGCGGCGGGGGCGGGCGTGGCTGTCGGCGGGCACGGATTTCAGGTAATCGATCAGCTCGCGCTTGTCCCAGACGTGGTTGCCGGTGGTCAGCACGTCGGCGCCCAGGTCGAAGATCTCCTCGGCGAGCGGCGGGGTCACGCCGAAGCCGCCGGCGGCGTTCTCCACGTTGACGACGACCAGATCGACCCCGTGCGCCTGGCGCACATGGCCGATGTGCTCGCGCACAATCCTGCGTCCCGCGCTGCCGAAGATGTCGCCGACGAAAAGTATGTTCATGGTGCTCCAGAGATCAGGCCGAAGGCTCGCCGTGGCGAGGGTCAGAGATCAGAGATCAGGGACCAGGGGTCAGGGGTCAGAGATCAGGGAAAAACTCACCTGTTCCAGTGTATTGCCTCGTTGCTTCGATAAAAACAATGCTGTCATCCTGAGCGGAGTCCGCCGCGGCGGACGGAGTCGAAGGACCTGCGGTTTCACGGCTGGTTTGGCGGCTGTTCTTCCTGTTCTTTGCTCCGCCGGGAGCCCCGTCCTACGCCGGGTGCCCCACCCCGAGCACAAATCTGGGTGCCCCACCCTCGCGACGTTCTTGTTTTTGTCGCTAGGGTGGGAAAGCACGAATCTCAACCGGCCGGTTCCTCCGGCCCCTGATCTCTGATCTCTGACCCCTGATCCCTGTTTCGCATCAGCGGAAACAAGATCACATCCCGGATCGACTTAGAGCCGGTCAGCAGCATCACCAAGCGGTCTACGCCGATGCCTTCGCCGCCGGTTGGAGGAAGCCCGTAGGCCAGCGCGCGTACGTAGTCCTCGTCCATCTGGTGGGCCTCGTCGTCGCCGCGGGCGCGCTCGGCAAGCTGCTGGGCAAAACGTCTGTGCTGCTCGACGGGATCGTTCAACTCGCTGAAGGCGTTGCCCAGCTCGAAGCCGCCACAGTAAATCTCAAACCGCTCGACCCAATCCGGATCGTCGGGCTTCTGCTTCGAAAGCGGCGAAACCGCAGTCGGGAACTCGTAGATGATTGTGGGCTGGATGAGGTGGGCTTCAACTAGACTTTCGAATAGACCGGCAATAACCTTTCCAAGCTGATCACCTGCATTAAGGGCACGATAATTTGGACCTATCGATCCAACAGCCACAATTGCACCCGGTTCTGTAAGTGCCGATGAACGCACAATTTCATATGCGTGATTCAATGCCTTCAGAAGATGCGTTTGAAGCGCACTTCTATCATTGAAAATTGCATGACTCGGAGGTACACCAGCTTCTGGCGGCCAGAACTTGATAATCGCCTCCCGCATCGTCAGCCGCGTCCACTTCCCCAGATCGATCTCAATGCCATTGAAGTTCGTGATCGTCGTCCCGTTCACCTCCATCGCCACAAACGCAATCAGCTCCTCCGTCATGTCCATCAGGTCTTTGTAGTTTGCGTAGGCCTGGTAAAACTCCAGCATGGTGAACTCGGGATTGTGCTGCGTGCTTACGCCCTCGTTGCGGAAGTTGCGGTTGATCTCGTAGACGCGGTCCAGGCCGCCCACCACCAGCCGCTTCAGATACAGCTCTGGCGCAATGCGCAGAAACAGATCCATGTCCAGCGCGTTGTGGTGGGTGGTGAAGGGCCGCGCCGCCGCTCCGCCGGCGATCTGCTGCATCATCGGCGTCTCTACTTCAAGGTAGCCGCGCTCGTCGAAGAAGCGCCGCAGAGCCTTCAGCACCTTGGCGCGCTTGACGAAGACCTCGCGGCTGTCGAGGTTGGCGAACAGGTCCACATAGCGCTGGCGGTAGCGCAGCTCCACGTCGGCCAGCCCGTGAAACTTCTCCGGCAGCGCCAGCATGGCCTTGGCCAGGAAGGTCAGCCGCTCGACGTGGATGGTCAGCTCTCCGGTGCGGGTGCGGAAGAGGTAGCCCGCAGCGCCGATGTGATCGCCCAGGTCGAGCAGCTTGTAAAGCGCAAAGCCCTGCTCGCCCACCGCGTCCAGCCGGACGTAAATTTGCAGCCGTTCGCCACCCTGCTGGAGCGTGGCGAACCCGGCCTTGCCCTGGGCGCGGATGGCCATGATGCGCCCGGCCACGGCCACCGTCGCGCGGCTGGCTTCGAGAGCCTCGCCCGTCGCCTCGCCCCACTTCGCCCGCACCTCGGCGACGGTGTGCGAAGCCGCGTACCGGTTGGGATAGGCGGCCTGCCCCAGCTTCTCGATCTCTGCCAGTTTTGACTTGCGCAACTCGAATAGATTGCGCTCGAACTCCGAATCGAACACGATGCTTCCTTTGCGGATGAACCCGATCCCGGTTTCAACTGCCAGTATATCGTTCGCCGCGCGCAGGGCGGGCGGAGCCGCGGCAATGCCCTGAACTACGCTAAAAAAATCGCGTAACTAAAACGTTTGAACCAGTGTCCAATATTCAGGAGAACCCCTATGAAGGCACAATTCAGCGCGCTTTTTCTTTGCCTGCCCCTCGTCCTTGCCCTGCAAGCCCGAGCCACCGTGCTGCCGGACGCCTGCGGCGACGACAAGATCAAATTCGACGTCTCCACAAAAGGCAATCAGCCCCCGCCTGCTCCCCCGGCAGAAGGCAAGGCGCAGATCGTCTTCGTCGAAAACGAGAATCACATGCTCGGCCCCTTCATGTACGCCACCGTCCGCTTTGGCCTGGATGGAGCCTGGGCGGGCGCCAACAACAACAACTCCTACTTCGCGGTGGACGTGACCCCGGGTGTCCATCATCTCTGCGCTAACTGGCAATCGGCGCTGCCCACGATCAAGAAGTACATCGATGTGGCGAGTTTCACCGCCGAGCCGGGCAAGGTCTACTACTTCGCCGCCAATGTCAAGGTGATTCCCACCGGCGGAAACAACGTCAACTACGACTTCGATCTTGCGCAGTTGGACGACGATGCGGGCCAGTACCGGGTGAAGGCCTGGAAGCTCGCCACCGCGACGCCAAAATAGCTGCGCCGGCGCCCTTTCGCGTTCCAGGGCGCAGCGGTGGAAGCGGTTCGTGCGGGATGAACCTCGGGCCGCGCACAGACAGATTGAGTCCAATTCGTATTCCAACGCACAGGAGGGTTGCAGTGAAATCAAGACTCGTTGCATTGTTGGTATCAGTTTCTCTAGTCTCCGCCGTTCAAGCCTGGGCAACGGTTTTGCCGGATGCCTGCGGCGACGACAAGGTCAAATTCGATGTGAGCACGCAGAAAGCCCAACCCGCGCCTGCCCCTCCCGTGGCAGGCAAGGCGCAGATCGTCTTTATTGAGACCATGGATGAGGAAAACCTGGCCTTCTGCAAAGATTGCGATGTTGTAGCCCGTCTTGGTCTTGACGGCGCGTGGGTAGGAGCCAACAAGGGCAACTCGTACTTTGCCTATACGGTGGAGCCGGGTGAACATCATCTCTGCACAAACTGGGATTCGCCCAGGGCGTTCCTCAGCCAAAAGGTTGGCGTCGCCGACTTCACCGCCGAGCCCGGCAAGACTTACTACTTCCAGGCCAGATTCCTCATAAAAATGGTCGACATCGACACTGCGCAGTTGGAACAGCGGCTGGATCTGACGCAATTAAGCGACGACGAGGGCAAATACCAGGTCAAGATTTCCGCGCTCAGCACTGGGACACCGAAAAAGTGAGCCTCCTCTTTTTCGGTCTGAAGGGGCACTCATCGTGTATAACCACGGTAAGTGCCCTTCAACCGCCCCATTCCGGAGCCACGGCCACACACGAGGATCTCGAGCGGGATTGGGGCAATCGCGGAAGCCGAGAAGTTGATGCAGATTGCGCTTCTGCTGCCGGCCGCGGCCTTTATCGGCTGGCTGGCAGGCGCCTGGCTTGACAAACGCCTGCATCAGGGGTGGATTGCGATCTTCGGGATCGCGTTTGGAGGCATCTCCGGGCTGGTGGGCGTGGTGCGGATGGCGATGGCGGCGGAGAGAAATTCCCGTCCGGATAGCGATAACCAAAATGGGACCGGAAAGGGAAACTCCAACATCGAACCATGACGGAAGAATCCCATTCTATCGTTGACATCGGCGAAGAAGACCAGCAGGCGCTGCTCCAACGGGCCATGCGCAACACACTGATTCTAGGTCTGTTGTCTTCTCTGGCGCTGCTGATTGGCTCGGGCTGGCGCAGCGCCGCCATGCTGCTGACCGGCACTCTGATCTCGGCGGCCAGCATTCTGGAGTGGCGGCGTCTGCTGCGGGTGATCAACGCCAAACTCAACAACCGGCAGACTCCCAGGAGCGCCCCCGCGGTGGTCCTCTTCTTTGTGCTCAGGCTCACCGTTTTCGCGGGGGTGATCTATGGTAGCCTGAAATGTTTCCAGGGTTCGGTAGTGGCGCTTCTCTGCGGCCTGGGTCTGGCGGCGTTGACCATAGGCTGGGAGGTTGTTGCGCTGCTCAGGGACTGACAAGCCTACCGGCGGATGCGTTCTCCGCCCCAGGGCAGAAAGAATCAAGTTTTCATGCCGGAATCTTTTGCATTGGTCCGTTTGCTGAACGGCCTCTTGGCGGGCCTCGAGGTCAGGGGTTTTCGATCCATTGGGCTGCTCCCGGCCGACGCTGGCCAGACGGCTGTCAAGGTCAATCAGGCGCTGGGGTTGGAGCTGCTGGTGGCCGGCGGTCTGATTGCCTTTTTCCTGATCGTGCGCCTGACGCTTTCGGTGGAAAAGCCCAATCCGGCGCAGCAGATTGCCGAGATGATCCACGAGGCCGGCGGCGGCCTGGCGGACCAGATCATCGGCCACGGCTACCAGCGCTTTCAGGCCTTCGTTACCTGCATCTTCCTGTTCGTGCTCCTCAACAATCTGCTGGGGCTGGTTCCCGGCCTCAGTGCGCCCACCACTTTTCCGTCGGTGCCGCTGGGCCTGGCCTTGACCACCTTCGTCTACTACAACTTCAACGGCATCCGGGCGAATGGGATTATCGGCTATCTGAAACAGATTGCGGGACCCATCTGGTGGATCTCCTGGCTGATCTTCCCCATTGAGTTGATCTCGCACCTGGCCCGCATCCTGTCGCTTACCATCCGTCTTTACGCCAATATGTTTGCCAGCGACATGGTGTCGCTGGGCTTCTTCTCGCTGGTCCCAGTGGGCGTTCCGGTTATCTTCCTGGGCCTGCACGTTTTCGTCTCGCTCATTCAGGCTTTCGTTTTCATGCTCCTGACCATGATTTATCTCTCCTTGGCGGTTTCGCACGAGCACTAGAGCCTTTGGTTTCCATAGTCGCGTCAATGACGAAAAAGATTCCGCCGGGGAACGCTTCCGCCCTGGGCAAACGGACGGTCGCAAGCGTGAGGGGGCCAAAAGCATTTTCGGAAACACCGCATCCCGAAGCCTCGAATGTAAAGTCAACGCGACCATCAGGGAGCGGCGACCTAGCAAAGAAGCGAAAAGGACACGCAATTTCCGAAAATGCCGGCACGGTGAGCCTCAACCACCCACTGGCGGCCAATTCAAGGAAAGCAGGAGAAATATGCGCGTACTTCAATCTGTGTTCATGGCCCTGGCGGTTCTCTGTTTCGCCATTCCGGCCTTCGCGGATGGCGGCTCAGCCGCCGTC
This sequence comes from Occallatibacter sp., assembly GCA_050014575.1. GTDB lineage: Bacteria > Acidobacteriota > Terriglobia > Terriglobales > Acidobacteriaceae > Telmatobacter. Next base: position 8,582 of record JBEKDB010000051.1, read on the forward strand.
AACCTGGTGCCCATCGGCGCCGGCATCGGCATGGCGCTGGCCGCCGGTCTCTGCGGCCTGGGTCAGGGCCGGGCAACCGCTTCGGCTTGCGAGGCGCTGGCCCGCAATCCCGGCGCACGCGGCGGCCTCATGATCTTCCTGGTTCTCGGCCTGGCCCTCATCGAGTCCCTCACCCTCTTCACCCTGGTCATCATCCTGATCAAGGTCAAGGTATAGCAACGCTTGTTTCAAGACAGTAAGGCGGTCCTGTCCGAGCGGGTGGGGCCGCTTTCTTTCAGGCAGCAGGTGTCTATCGGCTGGGCTGCCCCGCGCTCCCCGTTCCGCCGCGCAGCATCTGAATTGCCTGCCGGTAGTCGATGCCCGCCGGCGCCGGCGCATACCCGGTCATCTCTTCCACGGTATCGAAGCTCCTTGTCTTGAACAGGACGCGCAGGTTCATCTTCATCTGGAAGCGCGCGATCCGCCACTGCCCCTGGCCCACGCTGGCCTGCTCGATGACGATCCATCCCCCCTTGTCGAGCTTGCCCAGGATGCCCCATCCGTAGTCCGTGTCCTGCTGCAAGTGGCCCTCCAGGCGCATCACGCGCTCCTCTGCGGCGTCGATCCAGATTTCGCCGCTCATGGCGGTCAGCGCCTGCGCCTCGAAGTCTGGCGGGCTGAAATTGGGGTTGGGCTGGAAGGCGAACTTCTCCACTTTGCCGGCAGGCCCCGCGCCGGTGCCCGCATATTGGTAAAGGAATGCCTGGGGCAACATGCGCAGCAGCTTCAGCACGATCCGCATGTCCCCTTCCTCGCTTTGCTTGCGGCGCCGCTGGCGGCTCGGATCGCTGAGCAGCGCATCCAGGCGCGCCTGTTCCATTTGCTCGTCGGCCTGGCTGAGCGGCCTATCGAAGATCGATACCAGGCGGGCTACGTCGCCATCGCGGGTTTCAACAATCTCCTTGGTCGAGGTCAGGCGCGGGCTTTGCTTGCGCAGCCGGTAGCGCATGGGATGGTTTGCATCCTCGGCGGTGCGCAATTCGGTGGCAATCGCCCGCTCCACCAGCGCCTGGGCCTGGGTGGGTGTGAGGGCGGGCTGGGTGGCCGGAGCGCTCTGGCCCCCGGATGGAACTGGGGAAAGAACGGCCCAGGGCAGCAGAAAGAGGAAGAGGAGAGACCTGCGCACAACCATCAGTCTAGCGGGCATTGGCCCCCCGGTCGAGTGTCGCGCTGGCGCATGAATTGTTAGACGGAAAGGCACTCTTAATGGTTCTTCGATTGAAGCAAGGTGGCCGGGTTGCGTATAGTTCGGGGAGGGCCTTGTTCTGGCCCGCGGAAGGGACAACACCATGGCAGTGGAGAACGCTCCTGCGCGCATCGGCAAGACCGTCGTGATTCTCGGGCAGTTGCAGGGCAGTGAAGACCTGATTTTGGATGGGCGTATCGAGGGGACCGTCAACCTCTCCGAGAGCCGGTTGACCATTGGCCCCAGTGCCAACATCGCGGCCGACATCTTCGCCAAGGATGTGCTGATTCTGGGCCAGTTGAAGGGCAACGTGGTGGCCAGCGGACGGGTGGAGCTGCGCGCCGGATGCAGCGTGGAAGGCGATATCTGCGCTCTCCGCTTCGCGGTGGAGGACAACGCGGTATTCAAGGGCAAGGTGGACCTGACGCAGGGCGCGGCCAAGCCGGCCTAGCTCGTCCAGAGTTGGTGTTCCGGCGGCTGCGTTTGGCGCAGCGCCCGGTTCCGGTCTGCCAGACAGTCATCCGGCTGACCTCAAGGGGATTGTGAGTTGTTCAAGCGTTGGTTCGGCAAGAAGCAAGAAAGCGGTCCCCCCCCTGCGGCCACGGGCTTTACCGGGCCCAGGGTGCCGCGCCACTCTAGTGCCTGGGCGGCGCTGCGCAAGCGGCTCCAGGCAGAGTCGGGCCTGCGCATCGTCGACATTGGCTACACGTCGCCCTCCAACATCAACTACCTCACCGGGCTGGGTCATAGTGTGTTCATGGCCGATCCGGTCCAGGTCGCATGCACCGGCAACTGGCAGAGCGGCGCGGACGAGAACGGCAATCCGGTTTGGGACATCGCGGGCTTCCAGGAGCAGGCTCTCAATTTCGCCGGGCGCACCTTTGACGTGGTGCTATTGTGGACCGCGCTCGACTACCTGCCCGAGCCCTTCGTGGCTCCGGTGGTTGCGCATCTGTTCTCGGCCACGAATCCCGGCGGGCAGGTGCTGGCGTTGTTCCACACCCGGACGCAGGGCGATGAGACCGTGCACTGCCGTTTTCACGTGACCCCCGGAGACAATGTCGAGGTGCAGCTGGCGCAGCCGTTTCCCATTCAGCGCGCATTCACCAACCGAAGCATCGAGCGCCTGTTTGAGGGCTGGTCGTCCCACAAGCAGTTTCTGGCCAAGGATAGCGTCTCCGAAGTTATCATGACCCGGTAGAGGGTTCGCGGGCCGCGGATTCTTCGAGACTTCCCAGGGAGGAAAGACGATGTCATCGACGGCAGCGCGCATCGCCTGGCTGGGTCATGCTACCGTGCTGATTCAGACTGGCGCGGGCACTAACATCCTGATCGACCCGTTCATCGCGCAAAATCCGAGTTACCCCAAGGACTTTGCGCTGCCGGAGAAGATTCATTACATCCTGCTCACTCACGGCCATGGCGACCATATCTCCGACGCGGTTCCGGTGGCTGGCAAACACGATTCTACCGTGGTGGCAATCTATGAGCTGGCTATGTATCTCGCGGGTCAGGGCGCGGCCAAAACCATCGGCATGAATCTGGGGGGAACGGTGCAACTTGACGACGTGGCAGTCACCATGGTCGAGGCCAAACACTCATCGGGAGCGCAGGATAAAGAAGGAGTTCACTATGTGGGCGTTGCGGCCGGCTATGTGTTGAGCATCGCGGACGGCCCGGTGCTGTACCATGCCGGAGATACAGCGGTCTTCGGGGACATGAAGCTGATTCGCGAACTATACCGGCCCAAGGTGGCCATGCTTCCCATCGGCGGCCACTTCACCATGGGACCCAGGGAAGCGGCGCTGGCGGCGCGCTTTCTGCAGCCGGAGATCATCCTTCCTATCCACTTTGGAACCATTCCGCAACTTACGGGCGCACCACAGGAACTGGCTGCCTTGGTCGATGCCGGCGTTCAAGTTGTGAGCTGGACCCCAGGGGAAGAATACTCAGTCTGAGTCGAGTTACGGCATGGTGCAGGAACCGGTCATGGGCTGGCTTTCAAACCGTCCGGACCACGGCCTATCTGCAGTTTCAGTTACTTTGCGGCCGCTGCTTTCCTCTTCTCCGCCACCCCGGTGGGCGCGCGCCTGCTTCAACTCGGCGATCTCACGATCGATTTGTGCCAGAATCTCCAAAACTCCCACGGTTCCTCCTGTTAGGTCGTTGCAAGCGGCCCACATTCCCGCTGTGCCTTAGTGAAAAGACCGGCTCGGGTCAAACGCTCATCCTGGAGACACGATACGCAACTATAGACTCTTTAACAAACAAAAAGAGCAAGGTGTTACCAGGGAAGATACCTGTTGACGGCGGAACAGCCGTTTCCGCTGGGTGGAGCGGGCGTCGGAAAGCGGGCGGAAAATGAGTTAGATGGAACGCGGGGCCTTGGAAGGGAGCGGGGGCAATGCGGCCGGAGGCGCTGTGGGGGGAGTGCCGGAAAGGTCCGGGCCGCCGAGGCGCGGGCCGGCTGGCGCTTCGGCGGCGCGATAGTTGCGCAGATCGCGCAGTATCTCCTGCTTCTCGCGCGCGTATTGGCCCGCCAGCCGGGTGAGCGCATAAGTGATGATGTCGCTGTGGTGCAGGTCGGGCACGGAGGGATCGCGGCGCATGTTCACCCACAGCCGGTGCACGAGTTGAACATCGTCGGGACTGAGGGCGGGCGCGTGCGGCCCGATGTAAAACACCTTCACCTCGCCGGCGGGACCGACGATATAGAGGTTGAATTGCCGCTTGGGCGCGGGCAGCGCCTCCCACGCCTGTCCCATATGAAAGGCCTGGTCCTGGACTGTCATTCTCGTGGAAGCTCCGGAAACCACCGAATCCACTTCCAGCGAGTTTGCGCCCTGTGCCAGCGCGGCAAAGACGTCCCCGGCGGGAACCACAAGCAGCGAGACCTTCTTGCCAAAGCTCTCTGCAACCGAGACGGCCTTGGTGAAGATCATCTGTTCGTGCTCGCTGAAACTCTGCTCCTCGGCGCTTAGAAACTCCGGTCCGCCCACGCCCACCATGCGGACGCTGATGACCACCACGTCCTGATCCTCGGTGCTGGTGTGGGCGAGCGCCCATTTCAGCGCCAGTGGATTGGCGGCGTCGCGCATGCTCACCATTACGCCACCGGGGCGGATGGCCGCCGACTCCCGGCTGACGGTGTCCTGGTGTTCGAGCTGGAACAGGTCCTTCATCTGCCGCGCGGTCACCGCGTGCTTGCGCAGGTTTTGCTGCTCGGAGACGAAGAAGATGATGAAGAAGCCGGCCGCAAACACCAAACCGCTCACCGTGGCCACGGACTTGGTGAACAGGTTTACGACGGCGGTCGAGAGCAACACCAGAAACACCGAGAGCAGCCCGATGGGAATCTCGAACTTTCCGATGCGAAGATTGGGCGGAACCTTCCAGCCGCGCTCGCCGTGGTACTTCCAGCGCAGAACCAGTATGGCCAGGCTATTGAAGGTGAACGACCAGATGACGCCGAAGGCGTAGGCCTCGCCCAGGATGATTACGTTGCCCCTGCTGGCGACGATGGTAAACATCTGCAGGAAGAAGATCAGGTTGACGATGCGATAGCTGGTGCCGAACCGGGGATGGGGCTTGCGGAACCAGTCGGTCAGCACGCCGTCCTCGGCCACGCGCATCAGCACGCCGGTCGAGCCGATCATCGAGGTGTTGATGGCCCCGGACAGGATAAGGAATCCGACCAGAACGACGAAGATGCGGAAAGCGATGCGCCAGAACAGCGGCCCCACCATGTACATGGCCAGGCCGGCGATCAGGTTGTCCTGGTAGATGTGGGTCCGCTCCCACGCGGGGATCAGCATGGAAGCCAGCAGAGTGGCGCCGCCGGTGAAGATGAGGCTGTAGATGGCGATGACGATTGCCGCGCGCTTCAGGTTCTTCAGCTTGGGGTGCTCAATCTCGCGGTTGACCTGCGCCAGAGTCTCCTCGCCGCTCATGGCCAGCACGGAGTGGCCGAAGGCCATGAGAATCCCGAAGATCCCCAGCACCGGCAGTCCGCTTCCTTTGAGGAAGCCCAGGGCATCGTCGCTGAACTTGAGATTGGAAGGCGTGGGCGGCGGAGGCAGGTGAGCGCCCCGCACCATCACGGAAAAAACGCCCCACAGCAGCAAAATCACCACCATCACCGTGGTGACCTGCATGACCCGCAGCGCTTTGCCGCTGGACTCCTCGATGCCTTTGATGTTCTCCCACCAGTAATAGATGGTGACCGCGGCTGCAAACACCGCCGCGGTGTGATTCATATTGAATTGGAAGGGGTTGCCCTGCGCATCCATCAGGGCCGGGGGCAGCCAGTGGCTGTTGTTTGCCACCGTGAACAGCTCGTTCATCAAGCCTGTAATGTACTGCCCGGCGGAGACGCCCGAAATGGGGCCGGTAAGAATGTAATCGAACATCAGGGCGGAGACGCTGATCTTGGCGAAGGTGCCTCCCAGCGCCTCCTTCACCACGCGGTAGACGCCGGCGCGGGTGAACATCGAACAGCTTTCGACGTAGACCGCGCGCACCGCGAAGCTGAACAGCATGATGGCCAGGATGAACCACGGCGCCGCGGCCCCGATTGCCTGCTCGGCGATGCCCCCGGCATAGAAGGCCGATGAGCCCAGATCGCACAGAACGATTGCCGCCGCCCGCCAAAATGAGATGAACGTGAGCATCACGGAGGACGCCACGATGAGCCGGACGCGGTTAGAGAGTGGGGCGGCGAACGTTCGAGTAGATGCCATTGCGAGGGCGCCGGCGCGAGAACCGGCCTTCTTATGTAGGGCCGGTGCAATCGCCTCCCGCCCTGCGGTGAGTGTATGTCCAAATCGCGCCGGAGTCAATGAGAATTGAAAGCGCACCGGTTAAGGGCCATGGCGCGGGATGAGGACGGGCTACTTATCGTCCTTGCCGAAGAGTTCCTTCCCATCTTCAACAAAGCTGATGGCGACCACCACAGCCGACCCCGCAAGGCCGGCAAAGAACATCAATTCGAGCAGCCGCATGGCAAAGATGGCGAGTCCCATAGACACGATTGTAGCCTGTTTTGGGGCCTGTGAAGCGGCGTTTGCGCGCGGGGTTCGCCGCTCCCCTCTGCCAGCGGGCGCCCGATGCGATAAACTCTGGCCAGTATGCAGCCTCCATTCTGGAAGTCGGGAGCCTGGAAGTTGTGGGCCGCCGCCGCGCTCTCTGCCGGCTTGCTGGAGTTGCCGTTTCCGCTAGCCGGGCCCATGCCCCCCTGGCGCGGCGTCTTCGCCTGGTTTGGCCTGGTCCCGCTGCTTTGGGCCATCCTTTCGCCGGCCTGCGTGAATGGCCGCTGGCCGCTCCGCCGCGCCTTTCTGCTCGCCTACCTCTGCGGCTTTCTATGGTACGCCGGTAACTGCTACTGGGTTCGCGACACCATGTCCCATTACGGCGATATGCCCTTGGGAGCCCCAACGCTGCTACTGATCGGGTACAGCCTGGTCCTCGGGCTTTACTTCGGACTCTTCGGCCTGGGCGTGGCGCTGGTGCGGCGGGCCTCGGGCAGCACGCGGCTGGCGCTGGCCGCCGCGCCCATCCTCTGGGCCGGGCTGGAGTTGGCCGCCTCGCGCATCACCTCCGTTCCCTGGGATCAGCTCGGCTACTCCCAGGTGGATAACGGACTCGTCAATCAGCTTGCGCCGTGGACCGGCGTTTACGGCATCAGCTTTGTGCTAGTGGCGGCCAATGCGCTACTTGCCAGCAAGTACTTGGTCCCATGGAAGGGGGTCACGCCAGGGCTGCCGCGATGGAGGTTGAAGGCTCTCTTCGGCGGCGAGACTTGGCGCGCCTTCGGTTTGTGCGTAATCGCAATCGCGTGCTGTGGCGACGCGGTATTGCCACCCAAGCCCGCTCCAACGGCCACCGCCGTTCTCGTCCAGCCCAACCTCGATGTATCGGCCGACAACCGCTGGCCGGGGCAGGAGTGGGACCAGCATATGGCCGAATTCGCCCAGTTGGCTGGCGAGCAGTGCAAGACCTACATCGCCGGAATTCCCCAGACCGGCTCGCCGGCTGGGGAGATCGTCTGCCCGCCCTATCCCACGCACCCCGATTTGGTCGTCTGGCCGGAGTCGCCCGCGCCCTTCGAGGAACAGGATCCGCGCTTCCAGCAGGCTCTCGCGGCCATCGCCCGCCAGACCCAGGCGCCACTGGTAGTGGGAAACCTCGGCTCGGACTTCTCGGCGGATAACGGCGGCTGGCATTCCTACAACTCGGCCCTGGTCGTCGGCGCGGATGGCGCGCGCTTTGGCCGCTACGACAAGATTCACCTGGTTCCCTTCGGCGAGTACATTCCCTTTCAGAATTTGCTCACCTTTGCCCACAAGCTCACCGGGCGAGTGTCGTCGTTCACGCGCGGCGACGAGCGCAAGGTCTTCATTCTGGCCGGCAGCAACGGAGAGAGGCATCGCTACGGGGTCTTCATCTGCTATGAGGCGGTCTTTGCCGACGAGGTGCGCCAGTTCGCCCGCCTGGGCGCCGAGGTCCTCGTGAACATCAGCGACGACGGCTGGTACGGCGATACCAGCGCCGCCTGGCAGCACCTGAATATGGCGCGCATGAGGGCCATCGAAAACCGGCGTTGGCTTCTGAGGGACACCAACACCGGCGTCACCGCCGCCATCGACCCCTATGGCCGGGTGAGAGAGAGCATTCCCCGTCACGCGCTGGATGCGCTGCCAGCGCAGTTCGGCTTCCGCGACGACATCACCTTCTACACCGCCCACGGCGACGTCTTCGGGTGGCTCTGTGCCATACTGGGTTTAGGGATCGTTGCCTGGGCAGCAGGAAAGTCGCTGCGCTTGAGCCTCGGCCTCACAGTCCAACCCAAAGTCAGGTCATAAGAGCCAAGCCATGTCGTTGAACGATCTCGAATTCGCTTACGCTCCCGTGCGCGATCAAGTGCGCGACCTGCGGGAGTATCTTTGACCCGACCCGCCTGCGCAGGGAACTAGCCGCCATAGAAACCAAGCTGGCCGATCCCGCCCTCTGGTCCGATCCCAACGCTACTAAGCCGCTGATGCGCGAAAAGAAGCGCCTGGAAGTCATGGTGGCCGACGATGAGGAGCTGGTCCGCCGTTCCAGCGACATTACGACCTACTTCGAGCTGGCCCGCGAGGGCGAAGACGTGCTGGCCGATCTGGAGCGCGACATCAAGGCCCTGGCCGCCTTCAACGAAGATTTGGAGGCCCGGACCATGCTCAGCGGCCAGACCGATCCGCTGAACGCCATCGTCACCGTGCACCCCGGCGCGGGCGGCACCGAGAGCCAGGACTGGGCCGAGATGCTGCTGCGCATGTACCTGCGCTGGGCCGAGCAACAGGACTTCAAGACCGAGATCAACGACTACCAGGACGGCGAAGAGGCGGGCATCAAGTCGGCCACCTTCACCATTCTGGGCGAGTACGCCTTCGGGCAACTGGCCGGCGAGAGCGGCGTCCACCGGCTGGTGCGCATCTCGCCCTTCGACCAGGCCAAGCGCCGCCACACCTCCTTTGCCTCCGTCTACGTCTCGCCGGAGATCGACGAAACCATCCAGGTGGATCTGAAGCTCGAAGACCTGCGCATCGATACCTACCGCAGCGGCGGCAAGGGCGGCCAGCACGTGAACACCACCGACTCCGCTGTGCGCATGACCCACCTGCCCACCGGTATTGTGGTGCAGTGCCAGAACGAGCGCTCCCAGCACAAGAACCGCGACAAGGCCATGAAGATGCTGCGCTCGCGGCTGTACGAGTACGAGCTCGAAAAGAAGCGCGCGGTGACGAAGAAGCTGGAAGACTCGAAGCTCGAAATCAACTTCGGCTCGCAGATTAGGTCGTATGTGTTGCAGCCCTACCGCATCGCCAAGGACCACCGCACCAAGGTCGAGGTGGGCGATGTGGACAAGGTGCTCGATGGCTACCTGGAGCCGTTCCTGCGCGGTTATCTGCTGGCCAAGCGCCGCGGCACCGCCGTGGCTGCCGCGCCCGACGACGACCTGGATGTGTAGATACCATCTCTCGGAGGGTTGAAATGAGCTTCATGATCAATTTCTTCGGGCTGAAAGGCGATCTGCTCCTGGTCCTCGGCGAGCTTGAAGCCAAGAGGCAGGTTAAGTATCTGCAAGGCGGTCGGCTGGATGGACCCAGGCCTGGGATTTGGTACTCCGCTACGGAACTTCCAAGACTCGGCCAAGCCACACGCGATCAGCAAGCAGGGTGCGATGATTTCCTTATCGTGGACCGTGTCGCCGATGTCTACATAGATAAGATGACGATCTTCTCCGGCGACGAAGTGTTCGATGTGCATAACGGAGGGAATCCTGATTCGATTCAGTTTCTACCAGCGGGCGAATGGACGAACGGAGCAATCATTTGCGGAAGGTTCGCGACCCTGCACAAAACTCCAGCATCTCAGGCTCTCATGAGGGTGGTCCGCTCCCGGATCAAGAAACACTTCACCAGGGTGCGTGCATATTGGGTTGGACCGGAAGCGCTTGCAGCATTCAGAGCTGGAAGGCGACTTACGCACGCTATCCAATCTCCCCCCGAGTACGATTTGTGCGAAGTTCCCGGCGAGGAATTCGATGTATAGCGATCCCGCCCTCATCGACGAGATGCTACGCGCAGCGCGGGCCATCGCCGTGGTGGGCATGAGCGACAAGCCCACCCGCGCCAGCCATCAGATCGGCCGCTATCTGGCCGGCAACGGCTACTACCTGACGGGCGTGAATCCGAAGCTCGTCGAGGTGCTGGGGATCAAGTGTTACCCGGACCTCGACGCGGCGCAAACCGCGGCCCAGAAGTCAACCGGCTTCGGCATCGACCTGGTGAACGTCTTCCGCGCCCCGGAGCACGTTCCCGCCATCGTGGACGAGGTCATCCGCCTGGGCATTCCCTATCTGTGGCTGCAAGACGGGGTGATCCACGACCAGGCCGTCGCCCGTGCCCGCGCCGCAGGAGTCAAGTGCGTTGTGAACGACTGCATCTATCGGCGGCACGCGAGCCGCCGGCATTCGCCGCAGTAGAGCGGAGATAAGGCTCAGGCCTGAGCAAGGCCTTTTCCCACCGGAGCTCCCCGCCTGACGAAGCCCCGGCAGTCGAACCCGTCAAGGCTTTTTGCGTTCTTGCCACGAATCGCAGCCCGGGATAAGCGGCGGCACGAGCGCGGGCAGGTTGCAGAAAATGGAAATGTTTTTACCTTCCGACTGCATTTTTTTGCATATTTACCCAACCTATGCCGCGTAGGTTGTTGATTCTAATATCCAGTGGTATGGACCTGGAATTGCAATAGAATAATAAAACCGGCGTTAGGTGCCGAAATTGTTGTGTCGCATGGATTGGAATGCATCACTACCCTATGTGACCGGCCCCAACCGGAACGTATGCCGGTTTGAATGCCAAATCCGATTGTGCTTCTTGTCGCTTGACCCCAAAACGATCCCCCTGTTCTAAGGAGCGAATATGAAGAACTCTCTGAACGCCACTTTGACGATGAGAAAGCTCGCCCTGGTTCTGGCGGTCTTTCTGGTGGGCGCTTCGACAGCGCGTGCAGATAGCCTGGAGACGTCGCGACCGGCCGGGACCGACTCGGTCGACTGGTCGCATCTCGGAGCCGACAATACGGGAGTTCCCGCTTCATTCAGCTTTACCACGACCGACGGGGTAGCCGGCACTGGCTCCTACCTGAATCCCAAATCCTCCTTCAAGTACTTCGGTGGGGTGGGCGCGGTTACGGAGGAGGGCGCCGGCTCCTTTGGATCCGACTTCGCCCCAGGCGACTTCCTGAACTGGACGGACAATAGCGGTCCGCTGACGTTGACGTTTCCCGATGAGACGTACACCCAGATTGGGGCACAGATCGATACCCTGTCCCTTGGGTACTTCACTGCCGAGATTTGCGACGCCCATGGGTGCTTCAGCGAAACGGGCGACGCCGGCGAATTGAACAACGGCAGCGCCATCTACATCGGAATCGACAGCTCGACGCCCGTCAACTGGGTCACCTTCAGCCTGACCAGCGCCAGCGGCGGCAACCCCCAGGATTTCGCCATCGACGATGTAACGCTCGACGGCGGGAAGGCAGTCACGCCCGAGCCCGGCAGCCTGCTTCTGCTCGGCACCGGCCTGGTGGGTCTGGCCGGCGCATTGCGCAGAAAGCTGGCGCGGTAAGGCATGGGCTGGGCAAGCCCTTTTCGAGTCGAGACCGTCATCCTGAAGGAACCTTGACAGTCGAACCCGTCAAGGCTTGTTTGCGCTTGCGCAGTCGATTACCGGCGATTCCGGCGTAAAGCTGCTCAGGCCAGGGTCCTTCTTTGCGACAGGAGCGGAGAGGTCCTTCTCCTGGTCCTTGCGAATCCGCTCCAGCAGATCGGCGGCGAGATAATAGTCCTCCATCTCGGCGATTCCGCTCTCGATGATCAGGCGAAGATAGAAGGCTTTCGTCCGCCCCGTCTTCGCAGCCAGGCGATCCAGCCTCTTCGAAACTTCCGGCGTAAGCCTTATGGAGGTAGCCACCGATCCTGCTCCTCTTGGATTTGTGTGCTCATTGTATTCCGCCTTTCGAGACGCGCGTATACCACTTCCGGCTCACGCGCCCGACCCCAGCAAGCCTGCCGTGATTCGCATCACTCCCAACCCGTCTCGCATCCTGAATAATTAAGAAGGACGGCCGGGCGCTCGCCTCATTTCGGGCTGCGCCAGTGCTTGCCCTGACCGTCAGCGGGGTCAGATGGCCGATAACCCTGCTCGAATCGGAGTCCTGCCGTATGTACAAAATCGTGGAAGCGCGCAGCGCCGGCCTCAATATCAAGCAGTTTGTCATCGAGGCGCCGCGCATTGCGCGCAAGCAGAGGCCGGGGCAGTTCCTCATTCTCCGCCTCCATGAGAAGGGCGAGCGCATTCCGCTCACCATCAAGTCCTCCGACCCCGAGGCGGGCACGGTGACCATCGTGGTGCAGGGCGTGGGCAAAACCACCTCGCTGCTCAACTGCCTGCAGGCGGGCGACTCGATTCTGGATGTCGTGGGCCCGCTCGGACGGCCTTCGGAGATTGAGAACTACGGCACGGCGGTCATTCTGGCCGGCAGCGTGGGCACGGCCATGGCGCTGCCCACCTCGAACGCGCTCATTCAGGCCGGCAACCACGTGATCTTCATCGAGGGCGCGCGCTCGGCGGAGATGGTGGTCTTTGAGGACGAGGTCCGCCAGGCCAGCGCCGAGGCCTATGTGATGACCGACGACGGCAGCTACGGCGAACAAGGCCTGGTGACCAGGAAGCTCAGCGAGCTGCTCGCCGCCGGCCGCAAGATCGACTTTGTGCTCGCCGTCGGCCCGGTTCCCATGATGCGCGCCGTGGCCCGCATCACCGCGCCGCTCGCGATCAAGACCATGGTCAGCCTCAACTCCATCATGGTGGACGGCACGGGAATGTGCGGCGGCTGCCGGGTTCTGCTGGGCGACAAGAGCAAGTTCGCCTGCGTGGATGGGCCTGAGTTCGACGCCTCGCTGGTCAACTTCGAGGTGCTGATGCAGCGCAACGCCATGTATCGCGACCAGGAGTGCCAGTCGCTGAAGTATTTCGAGGAGCACAAGGACGAGGAAGTGGCCGAGCTTCGCGAGGAATTGGCCGCGGAGGAGATCCATCATGCCTGAAACCAGACCGCTGCCCCGCTCCGCGATGAATGTTCTTCCGCTGAAAGAGCGCATGAAGATTCTGCGCAGGCATATGCCGGAGTTGGCCCCTCATGTGCGCAGCCATAGCTTTGCCGAGGTGAACCTGGGCCTGCCCGCGGCCGATGCCCTCACCGAGGCCTCGCGCTGCCTGGAATGCGCCAAGCCGGGCTGCGTGGTCGATTGCCCGGTGGGGGTAAAGATCAAGGAAGTCGTGGCGCTGATCCATGCGGGCGATTATCTGGCCGCGGCGGCCAAGCTGCGCGAGGACAACGCTCTGCCCGCCATCACCGGCCGCGTCTGCCCGCAGGAAAACCAGTGCGAGGGCGGGTGCGTGCTGGGCAAGAAGGGCGCGCCGGTGGCCATCGGCAACCTGGAGCGCTTTGTGGCCGACTTCGAGCGCGCCAGCGGCAAGCTTGGCCTGCCCGCCAACGCGCCGCCCACGGGCAAGAGCGTGGCCATTGTGGGCAGCGGCCCGGCCGGGCTCTCAGCCGCCGGCGACCTGGTTCAGAAGGGCCATCGCGTGCGCGTCTTCGAGGCGCTGCACGAGCTGGGCGGCGTGCTCGTCTACGGAATTCCGGAGTTCCGCCTGCCCAAGGCGATTGTGAAGGAAGAGGTGGACAACCTGCGCCGCATGGGCGTGGAGTTCGAGACCAACGTCGTCGTCGGCAAGAGCGTAACCATCGATGAGCTGATGCGCGACGAGAGCTTCGACGCGATCTTTGTGGCTACCGGCGCGGGGCTGCCGGTCTTCCTCGGCGTGCCCGGCGAGCACTTCAACGGCGTCTATTCGGCCAATGAGTTCCTCACCCGCGTCAATCTGATGCGCGCCTACAAGGCCGCCGAATACGATCAGCCGGTCTACGACTGCCGCGATCGCGACGTGATTGTGGTGGGCGGCGGCAACACCGCCATGGACGCGGTGCGCGTGGCGCGGCGGCTCGGCGCTCGAACCGCGACGCTGGTCTATCGCCGCTCCGAGGCGGAGATGCCGGCCCGCAAAGAAGAGGTCAAGCACGCCCGCGAGGAGGGCATCGAGTTCCGCATGTTGACCAATCCCATTGAGTTCCTGGGCGACGAGAAGGGCTGGCTCACCGGGGCGCGCTGCGTGCGCATGGAACTGGGCGAGCCGGACGAAAGCGGCCGCCGCCGCCCGGTGGCGATCGAGGGCTCGGAGTATATTCTGCCCGCCAGCGTGGCCATCATCGGCGTCGGCACCACCGCCAATCCGCTCATCCAGAGCACCACGCCGGATCTCGCCACCAACAAGTGGAACTACATCGTGGCCGATGAGAAGTCGATGCGCACCAGCAAGCGCGGCGTCTTTGCCGGCGGCGACATCGTCACCGGCGGCGCAACGGTGATCCTGGCCATGGGCGCAGGCCGCAAAGCCGCAGCGTCCATCCACGACTACCTGACCAGCGGCGCGTGGTAGACGAAGAATAGGGCGGCACAGGACTGACCATCCGCAAATGATTGAGTGGCCCTGGTCTCGCCCGCCGCGGCGGGAGACCTGGGAAACGATGATCCCGATCCGCTGCTTGGGATTTATGATGAGTGCATGCCAAAAGGGCTAGTTCGATACCAGCAATGCGGCTGCTTTCATTTCATCAGCTTCACTTGCTATCACAGGGCCCAGCACCTTGGCGCAGCCCCGCGCGCGAGTTATTCGAGCGATCCTTGGAGGCGATGCGCATCCGATACGACTTTGTCGTCAGCGGCTACGTGGTCATGCCGGAACACGTTCACCTTCTAGTCGGCGAACCAAACAAGGCTATCCTTTCAAAAGCGATTCAGGCCTTGAAGTTATCTGTTTCCGTTCAAAGCAAGGAACGGCCATTCTGGCAGCCGCGCTATTACGATTTCAACGTGCATAACGAAGAGAAGCGCATAGAGAAGCTGCGCTATATGCATCGCAATCCAGTCAAGCGGGGCCTGGTCGAGAAGCCGGAGGACTGGGCTTGGTCCAGCTTCCGGCATTACGCGACAGGAGAGATCGGGACCGTTGAAATCGAGTCATTCTGGACCGGAGCGCGCAGAGACGGGCTTCTCGAGTGGCTGAGCGAGAGTCCTAACGACAGACGGAGAGGGTGTGTCCGTGTGCTTTCATCCAAGCCCCCAGGGACGCAATGACCCGGCCCACCGCCCCGTCGCTACGTGACCCGGTCAATGCCAGGCCCTTTCTTTGCGCGCTCACGACCATGGCTTTGGGCCACAGCCGCCGAAGATGGTTTGGCGCCCGCTCCTGCAAGCCGGTTCCGAGGGGCCTACCCTCATCGGATAAGCGGTTACGCGCTACTCGGCCTTTTGAATCATTCGCGCTCATGGCGCACGATTGTCGGCCCCCCTTCCCCGACATGAAGCGACTCACGTCACTACCGAGCCGGGATTTACTAGGTCAAATCCTCCTGAAGTATGCCTTTCTCCGAACAGCAGTCTTCTCTCTTGCGTCCTTTGCGCTGCGGCGGTATGATTTTTGCCATCTTTCTTTTCATTGAGATGGAAAGATGGAGATTCCACCATGAGTCAAGCCAAAATGAGCGGTCTTTCCCGCCGGTCCTCCGCCTATGCCGTTTCGCATTGTTCCGTGGTCGCGGGCCTGCTTATGGCAGCCGCAACCACCCCGTCCCAGAGTGCGAAGCCGCACTCGATTCCGCCTTATGCAACCGTGGACCTGCTTCCGGGCAATGCTATAACCGTCGCCCTGACTCCCCGGCCTCCTACACCTTCCGACAAACTCCGCTCGCCCTTCCCTCCCGAAAAACCCGGCTGCTTTCACTTGGTCGACAAAATCTGGCAAGAGGTTCATTGCCTCACGGACGAAGAGATGAAGAAGCATCCTCCTGCTCTTCCGTTGGTGGCAAACGCTATCCAATCCACGCCGCACAGGGGCATCGATTTCGTTCTCGACGACCCGTGCTGCCACGTTGTGTCGGCTACTATCACCTCACCGTTTGTTTGGGGTTCAGTCGCCGCTACGCAGGACTCTAGCCCTGCAACTGCAACGGAGACCGATTCAATGGCCGGCACAAACACTTTCAGCATTCAGGCCAACACCAACTGGTTTGAGTGCTCGACCTGCCGGGCAGGATACCCATTCGCTGCCACGCCCGGCGTTGCGAATTCAGCCAGCCAGCCGAGAGACACGGCCGAAGTGCAGTTCGTTTATGAGCAGGAAGGATCGGGGCCTGACGCGTATAGCTATCTCTGTATCTTCAATGACGACGTAACGATTGCGCGGAACACGTCCCAGACGGCCGGGTACAAGCGGCACTGCATGAGTCCGAATTCCACGGCCACTGTTTTGCCCCTGGATGGCATGGGCGCACCTTCGTCAACCGCCGAAGTGATTGGATACATTCAGTGCCTGGGTCCGAACTACCGCGGATGCTTCCTGTGGGTCGTTGCCGACTTGCCTTGGGTGCCTGGTCCGGGTGGCAATGAGTGGTATGCCTTGGCGACACCGGACTTGATGGGACTGGCTGGCAGGTGGACGAATCTAAGCGGCGGCATTCTTGGTTACGGCGGCGGGTCGACGGCGCAGTTCACGGATTCGCGATTCGATACGCTGCTGCATGCATACTCCTGCTATTCCTCTCCGAGTTCAGCGGACGGCTATGAGCTGATACCTTGCGCATATCCGTCTCCCCAGAACTCGTACTTGGCCCAATACTTTGAACTCACAGCTTCCCCGGCTATCAACAGTACTTCCACCGCTGAGACCAACAATCTCAATACTATGATGGGTCCAGTCGTCTTCTCCTGCGGGGACTACGATTGCTGGATGTTAGTCAATGCCGCCTCATCACAGTAGATTTGGATAGGAATGGCGGACGGCGCGGGTCGAATAACTCAAGCATAGGCTCCAGAATCGGATTCTCGGAGCTGCGTTGGTCTGCCCGATCTTTTGTACCAGCGAGATTGTTAGTGTAGCGCAACGGGATTAATACTCAGCCCGCCGCCGTAGTCGGGGGTGTGGAAAAGTGGGAAGCGTTCTTTGCTTTCCACTTTTCCATACCCTGCTTCCGCTTCCTTCGCTCGCGATGCCTCGGTCAGCCATGCCGCCGGTATAGCAATAGAAAACTGTCTCAACGAAGGGGTTCACCCCATCAGCGTGAAGTCGAATACGTTGTAAGGATGCGCCTCGTCGCCCACATCGACCCACATGCGCGCTTTGGCGCAATGACCGGTCCTGAGCATGGGCATGATGGTGCCGTCGGTAGCTACCACGTGCGCGGCGCGCACCTCGTCACCCATCAACACATAGAGCGGCTCGGCCAGGTCGGTCAAGTCGCCGCTTCGGGCTTCCGCAGACGTTTCTTCCACTCGTAGAACTGCCAGGCCCGCAGACCGCGCTCACGACAAAACGCCGCTACACTCTGACTGCTCTGACTCTGTTGGGAAACCAACTCACGCCCCTTCGTCGATGCTTCCGCAATCCCCTGTCTCATCTCCCAACTACGCTCCCTCGTACAGCACTGGGCAAGATGGGGTTCACATAGCACTCAACATGAATCCACGAGAATCTGATGACATGGCGGGTGGCGCACCCTAAATTCTTCTGATTGTTAACCTTCCCTCAAATGAGGGTGCCCCATCCTTCGATTTTTTCTATCGAAGGGTGGGAGACCACGAAGCTCGACCACGGGTGCCCCAGATCCCGCTCTTGGAACCGGCGATACGCATAAATCGACGGGAATCCGATGACATGCTAGTGTTAAATGACAGCCGGTTCAGCAGGCGATTGCGCGGATGTGTCCTTCCCGCGCATAATCCAGCAACTTCCGGTCTCTTGTAACAACGACGAAGCCCTGGACGCGAGCGGTGGCCGCGATGATGCGATCTGCCGGATCGGCGGGAGGCGATCCGGGCAGCGCGGTGGAGGCAAGCAAAATCATGGGCGTCAATTCGGCCAGCCGCACGCCGGGCATGGCAAGCAGCCTCTCAAACCATATCTCAGGAGAAAGCGTGAGTTGCAGGCGTTGCTTGGCGATCAGTGTGCCAATCTCCCATGCCGAAAAGGGCGAGACATAAACACCAACGTGGGCCGCGCCGGCGCTGAGAATGGCCTTGCGGCTCTCTTGGGAGATTGGTTCGCCGCCCATCAGCCAGAGCGCGGCGCAAGTGTCGAGCAGAATAGAATCGGCCACTTACTGCTCTGCCTCCCATATCTCCCCGGTGCTCTCAGTCAGATCGACGCCCGGAGCAACGGTGACCGTTCCCCGCATCGCGCCCCAAAGATCGAATGGCTCGCGGGCTTCGTCGTTCACCGGAACGACAGCCGCGATGGGGCGATTGTGCTTGAGCAGGATGATGCGATCGGTCTTGCCTCGCGCCACATCGTCGATCAGTCCCAGGCACTGCGCCTTGAAGGCTGTAACGCCGATGGTGGATTCGTTTGTCGAGACAGCCGGCATGATCGCCTCCCATATGGACTATTATAAATGGACCATATTCAATATGCAAGGGATGAAAGGAAGGACTCAGGGCAATCGCATTTCAAAATAGCTCCAGTAGCCGGTAGAGGAAGGCATCGTCCCATCCGGCGCGGTTGAATTATCCGCGCAGGGAACCTTTTGATCCCTCTTTTTGCATGACATTGAGGGCCATGTGGCGTAGAACGGCGAGATTGTGCGGTCCGTGCCCCATGCGCGTCCGATCCTGATCCTCGTTCATGACCACATCCAGACGCCAGTGCAAGCTATTTTCTACGCCCCAGAGTTGGCGGACAACCTCGTTGAACCGCTCCGGCGACAAGGCCGTACTAAGCAGATAATAAGCAGTTTCGGTGGTAGTTTTGTCTGCGGTTTCACGCCTTCGAACCACTTTGCCGATGGCCTTCAGGCCCGGCCATTGGTGCTGTTTCTGCAACCAGTCGATCTCGGTTGACACCGCCGCCGTGCGCGTCTTGATGTCCGCCGCGGCGGATGATCGGCCTCGACAACGGGCGCTGCGGTACTCGCTTTCAACTCCGGATCATCCAGCAACAGGACCACATCGTCAAACAGCGTGCCCTGATTGCCCTTCAGCGCCAGCGCGTAGTCGCCCTTGGGAAGGCTGTTGGCCAGGGTGAGAAAGCTGCGCAGAAAAGGCTCCTTGGCCTCGGCGAACACAGCCATATCCACCGCGCCCTGGCCGCCGCAAAGCACGCAGCACAAAGCGATCATCAGCAGTTCGTGAAAGTCATGTAAGGCGGCATTGCCGCGGCGCGGGTCCTCAAGCCCTTCCCAACAGGAACCGAACTGCTCCAGGGTCTCTTTGCGGGACATGAAATCCTCCTGCAAGAAACCTCAAGCTTCCCAATGGTTACTGGAAGTACCAACCGTGGTTCAACAGAATTTTCAAATGCGATTGCCCTGAGAAGGAGTCGGTTATGTGCCGGACGCCCTAGTGTCCTGTCCCAGAGATACGTGAACATAGTCTGGCGAGTTTCTCGAAGATCGAGTCGGCGGTGGCGGTCCAGGCGAAAGGTTTCGAGTTGCGGTTGTAGTGCTGGACGAAGTGGT
>JBEKDB010000052.1:0-27514 GCA_050014575.1 Occallatibacter sp.
TACATAAGGTCGATCAGCGCAATGGCAAACTGCGCCGCATACAATCCGCTTTCCGGCGGCTCCTGCGGCGGATTCCATTCCACATACGGACGGGCGCTTGCGCTTGGAACGCCGCCTGGAATGGGCTTCTGCGGAAGGTCACCCGTTTTACGCTGGTCGTTCAGCCGTTCCTCCAGCCCAACCAGCTCCTTGCGCTCCCGCAGCTCCTTCAGAATCCCCTCATACCGGCTTATATGGTCCGCATGATACTTCTCCATCTCCGGCGTGCGCGGATACCAGATTGAATACATCCGGTCAAACAAGTCGGGTATATCCGCCCGGTCTTTGACCTTTGTCGCCGTGGGCGAAAGCGCCGGCTGGATCGCCGTCATGGCGATATGGTGACCCAGCCTCCGATAAGCCTCGAATAGCGTCTCGGTAAACCACTGGTTGGCCGTCGAATCCTGCGGAAACTGTGTACTCTTCAACTGATGCGCAAGCAAATCCGCCGGCTCATCCCCCACCAGCGACGACTTCATATACACAATCACACCCGTGTACTTGTCGGCGCCCTCTTCCCCCAGGCACCCGCACGCCGTCGCCACCGCGGCCGTGGTCCCCGCTCCCCGCGGCGGAGGATAGCGGATTGTTCCCACCACGCAATGCGCCTTGCTGTAACCCGTATCCTCCTGCTTCTGCAACGGCCGCAAATCGAGGTCGATCTCCGCCCCAAAATCCGCTCTGCACTTGGTGATCGCCCCGCCCATCCCCCCAAACTGCATCTCAGAATCTTCTTCCGCATCGCAAACGACAATGTAAGTGCACCGCCGCCGCACCAGTTCATACAGTCCCATATTCTCAAAATGGCCGCCGTCGCTCAGATTCACATAGGGCGCGTCATCGCCCACAGCTCCGAACAACTCCCTGAAGAGGTAAGAAAGGCCAAATGCCGGAGTTGACCGGCCACTGGCCGCGGGCCACACATCCGTCTTCCGCGGATTCGATATCCACCAACCAAGCCGCACATTGAAGAATGTCATCAAGAACGCCAAGGCCGGATTGCTGTTATAACCCTGATTGGGATTCAGCGCCGCCCCCGATATGGCAACCGCCGAATCAAGATGAATGCCCCCGCCCCGATAAGCATACTCATCGGTGGGGACATAGCCGTTATAACTCACTTTCCCGTCCCGCTCCCCATCCGTCCACCCTACGCTGTAGCCTGACAGCAATGGCGTAAAGGCAAAGCTCGTCCCCTTCCGCTCCTGCGTCGCAAGGTCCTCTCCGGTAGTCAGGTTCAGCGTGGCGCAAAAGATCGGAAAGGGACCGTCGTACTTCCCTTTCCTATCGGGCTGCCTTTGATAACCGACTGGCAGCAGATCCCGCAAGCGCGGTGTAGGCTCCCGTAACTTCCCGTCCCAGCCCACCACTTCGCTGCGATCGTCAAACCCCGTAAACGGATCGGGCTGCCGCCTTCCGGGCACCGTTGCCCCCAGATAACAGCGCGACAGCCGATTCCTGTAAAACGCATGCATCGAAAACTCGTCGATGTCCAGCCGCCAGCCCAGCAGCAATGCCACAAGGGCAGCCGAAAGCAGACACAGAACATCCGCAGTTACAAATGGGAGCCACTTCGAACCGAGTGTCAGCGGGCATTGGGCCAGCCACAGGGTCAGCTTGTCCACACCTACCGATGTTCCAAACGAAAGCAACAGCAGCATACTCACAATCGCTATCGGAGCTGCTGCCAGCGCCAGCAAATCCATGGGCTTCAAGCCCAGGAACGCACCCTCCGTCGGCTTCCCATCGGCTTTGCCGCTCCATCCGCCAAAGATGGTCGCTCCATGCGCTGCCGCAAATGCAATCAGCGACGACCAAATCCAAGTTAGGCCCTTGCCTTCGATCCAGTACCCAACATACGGCCCCAGCAATACCAGACTCACCACGCCGGCCCATAGCAGCGCATACAACAAGGACCATGCTCGCAGCCGCGCCAGCCACTCCCGCCGTATGCCCCCGTAATTCCGGCCCAGCAAGCCCACCGTCAGTTCAATCGCCACGTAAGGCATGCTCAGCAGCAGCGCCGGCAATATGGCCAGGCGAATGCGCCAGGGATCGATCGTCATCCCCGCAACGCCATCCTTCACCATGCTCATGACGCCAACGACATTGGCCGTGACCCCAGCGGACACTTGATTCATCGAGAAACTCAGCGACTGGTTCACTGCATCCTTGGCCCCCAGCGTCGCATGAATCCAATCGCTCAGCGCCACTGAAGCCCATCGGGTTCCCTCCATCGCCGCCCAGCCCAGCGCCACTCCAACCGCGGCCGCCGCTGCGCCACCCGTCGCAAATCCAATGAAGGCCCATCCTTTTCCCAGCCGGCCGGCATTGGGGTTCAAGTCTTTGTATGCCCTCATCGCCCCACCGGCCAAAACCACGACTTCTAACATCGCCAACATGAGGATGCACAGCACGGCAATCGGCAGCCAGTACCAGAAAGAGCCGGTGGTCTCATGCATCTGCACCCAGTAACTCACCCACAGCGAGCATCCCAGCCAGGGCGCAATCACCCATCGAACCACGCCCCCATTCGTCATGAGGTCTTTGGCCAGGCCCCTGCTCGTCTCGGATATCTTCTCCTGCAAGCGCAGATTCACCCATAGCTTGTAAATGGAGTGAATCGCCAGCCCCAGCAGGGGAACGCCGCTCAGCCACCATGCCCATCCCCCTGTCGCGGCGCCGCCCGAAAGGCCAGGACGCCAACCCTCGGTCGGTTCGGGCACCAGTAGATGAAGAAAGAAGAACCCGCAGGCAAACGCGGCCAGAATCGGTATCTGGTTGAGGATCGCGTTCCGCAGCCAGATCGCGAATGCCGTCCAAGTATCGGCGGAAAAGATTCCCCGCATCGGCGTAAGGTAACTCGCATACCGCTTCAGCCACTGAATCGGCTCCGGCGCCCTCGGCAGACACCCTGGCTCCGCCTGTGGAATCAACTCCTCCATCACCGAAGACAGGTCTCCATTGCGCAGAATCCATCCCGCCATGAATTCATGAATATATCCCCCGCCGGAGACCGATGAAAGATAGTCGATATGGGGCAGAACGCCTAACTGTGCCAGCCCCTGCATCACACCCAGGTTGAAGGTTGCGCTCCGTATCCCGCCTCCGGAAAAACATACTCCAGTCAGGCGCTCTTTCGCCGCAATCTTGTAGATATCTTCAGACCCAACGCCGTCCACGCTCTTGGCTAGCATCTCCTGCTCCAGCAGCCACTTGCTCGGCACGAAGGCAGTCCGCGCGGCCAACCCCTGCTGCAACTTCGGATCCGCCAACAGAACCTTCAGCAATGTTTCCCTGGGATAGAAAGTACCCCGGATCTCCACGCAGGGGCCGAATAGCAGTTCGGTCATCTTGCCGGCGTTTTCGGCGCCGTCATTCGCCAACTGCAAATCGAAGCCGAATTTCTTGACTGCTCTCTTACGCAGCTTTCGATCGCTCTCCAGCTTCTTGCGCAAGCTATCCTTGTCGAATATCTCGCCTTCGATCTCCTGAGTCTTCGGGAAGGAAACCTTCGCCAGCGCCATTAGCCGATTGCAGTACTTCGTGTTCCCGGCTTCCCCCGCCGCAACTTCCAGTTCCTCGCTCATGTCAACTCCAATCGTTCCCCAGTCCTCGCGCGCGAACCTGCCTCGATTCCCTTCGGCCAAGATTCACAATGTGCAGTATGAAGTGAAGATAAGTACGAATGCATTCCAGTATTCAAGACCTGGCGCCGGAAGCTATCGACGGAAAAACTCTCGCGATGCAATAGGAAGGGGAAGCTTCGTTTTGAAGTTGTATACCACAGCTCCCGTTAGCCGTCAACATTACGTTTACAGAGAATCGGAGATGCCCTTGCTGTCGCCAAACTCCCCTGCGGCGGGCTGCGCGGCATGGTGAGCCGGACCCATCCCAGGACTGAGCGCGACCGATAAAACTTCATTGAAATGGAAAGCGAAATCGCCCGCATGAACAAATGCCCCATCCTGGCGGATGAGGCATTTGTTCTTGTCTTCGCCGGTCGACAGGAAGAGTCCGCCTGGACGGCCAGTCCTCAGTCGTAGTATTCGAGGCCGAGATGGGTGATCAGGCCCGCGCCCATGATGTGGCGCAGGGTGTTCTTGAGCTTCATCGATTGAATGAACAGGTCATGCTCGGGATAGAGCCCGGCGGCCGTCTGCGGCGATTTCAGATAGAAGCTCAGCCACTCCTGAATGCCGATGGAGCGCAGCGACGGAGTGCGCTTGGCCAGGTCCAGGAAGAGCACCAGGTCGAGGGCGATGGGCGCGGCCAGAATGGAATCGCGGCAGAGGAAGTTCACCTTGATCTGCATTGGATAGCCCAGCCAGCCGAAGATATCGATGTTGTCCCAGGCCTCTTTGTCGTCGCCCCTGGGCGGATAGTAGTTGATGCGAATCTTGTGGAAGATATCCTTGTAGAGATCGGGGTAAAGCTCCGGCTGAAAGATGTAATCGAGCGAGCCCAGCTTGGACTCTTCCTTGGTCTTGAAGGATTGGGGATCGTCCAGCACCTCGCCGTCGCGGTTGCCCAGGATGTTGGTCGAGAACCAGCCGGAGACGCCCAGCATCCGCGCCTTGAAGGCCGGCGCCAGCACCGTCTTCATGAAGGTCTGGCCGGTCTTGAAGTCCTTGCCGCAGATGGGAGCCGCGTTGCGTTTCGACAGCTCGATCAGCGCTTTGGTATCCACCGTCAGATTGGGCGCGCCGTTGGCGAAGGGTACGCCCTCGCTCAGCGCCGCGTAAGCATAAATCTGCGAGGGCGCTATGCCGATGTCGTCGTTCTCGAGCCCCTTCTCGAAGGCCTCGATGGACTCATGCACCGCGGTCGGCTCGATGAATATCTCGGTCGAAGCGGCCCAGATCATCACCACGCGGTCCACGGTCTTCTTGAAGGCCCGGATGTCCGCGATGACCTGGTCGGCCAGGTCGCGCTTGTTCCTGCCCTTCTTCACGTACGTGCCGTGGAGGCGCTTCACGTAGTACTGATCGAAGACGGCGGGCAGCGGCTTGATGGTCTCCAGGTAGGGCTTGAGCTGGTCGAGGGTCTCCTTGTCCAGAACCTTGGCGTGGGCGGCGGACTCGTAGACGTTGTCCTCGAAGATGTCCCAGCCGGTAAAGACCAGATCGTTCAAGCCGGCCAGCGGGACAAAGTCCTTGATCAGCGGCGAGTTGCTGTCGGTGCGCTTGCCCAGGCGGATGGTGCCCATTTGGGTGAGCGATCCGATCGGCTTGGCCAGTCCGCGGCGGACGGCCTCGACGCCGGCGATCATGGTGGTGGCCACGGCGCCCAGGCCGACCACCATCACTCCCAGTTTGCCCGTGGCGGGCGCAATCTTCTGTGCCGCGGCGGTCTTCCACCCCACGGACGAATCCGCCGCGGCGGACGCGGGGGCCCCGGTCTTCTGGCCGTCTTGTTCCTCAATTGACATTGCTTCTCCCAACCTTCCTTCTCTGCCCCTGATCTCCGGGCTGCTCCAACTCATCCTCCGGCAAAGGCAATAGTGTACGCCTCGCGGACCAACCTTATCCCATTAGCGGTTCTATGCGGCCTCCACGTGCCTGCCGCGCTTCAGGTGCGTCCATACAAACCAGACGATCCCCGCCAGCAGCGCGATCTCTATCGCCAGATGAAAGCGGTGAAACCACTGGTAGAAACGCGGGTCCGTGTGCCACCTCTCACCCAGCTTCATGCCTGCGTAGGCGAGGCAGAAATACCACGACCAGGAACCAACAGAAGTATAGATGTGAAAGCGCAGTCGCGGCATTCGGGCAATTCCCGCCGGAAAGGCGATAAACGTCTGCACCACCGGCAGCATCCGCGCCAACAGCACCGTGATCGATCCGTACTTGTCAAAGAACCAGGTCATGCGGTCCAGATCGTGGCGGCTCATCAGAACCCACCTGCCATAGCGCTCCACCAGCGGACGCCCGCCCCTGGCCCCGATCCAATACGCGATCGCAGAGCCAAGATTGCAGCCCACCATCCCCGCCGTCGCCACCAGGAACAAATTGAAGCGGCCCAGATACACCAGATACCCGGAAAACGGCATGATGAGCTCCGAGGGCAGCGGAATGCAGGCCGAATTGATTCCCATCAGCGCGACTATGCCGGCATAGCCGCCCACATCGATGACGTGGGTTACGAACTGCACCAGGAGCGTCAGGATTTTCTCAGTCATGCGCCCTTTCAGTATATAGGGCCAAGGCAGGCCCGCATTCGCTGGCCCGCATCCTGCCCGGCCGGCGATCGCCCCAAGCTCATTCCCTGCCTTGCTTTGCTACGATGAGGGGTAATCGAAGGAACTATCGAGGTGCCCGTTGGCCGATCTTCCCCCCGTTCCGCTTACGCTTGAAGGCTCGTCTTTGCTGCATCAGTTCTTCCGCTTCGACTGGAAGGCCTGGCGCGCCACTCCGCCCGGCGGCCGCGAACGTATTGCCGCTCAGGCCGTTGAAACTCTCCGCCGCCTGGAACGCGCCGGCCCGGATGCGCCGGTCCGTTCGGCTCTCTTCTCCGAACTCGGCCACAAAGGCGACCTGATTCTAATCCACTTCCGCGACTCGTTCGAGGCCTTGAACCAGGTGGAGCTGGAGCTGGCCCAGACGGAGATCCACGACTACCTGGAACTGCGCCATTCCTATCTGTCGGTGGTCGAACTCGGCCTCTACGAGTCCAGCCGGAAGACCTACGAAGCCGCTGGCGCCAAGGGGCTCGAGCAGCACTCGCCGGAGTGGAACGCCGAGATCGCCGCCACGCTTGAGCGGCAATCGGCGGCCATGGCGCCACGGCTCTTTCCGGCCGTTCCGGAGACCAAGTACCTTTGTTTCTATCCCATGGATCGCAAGCGCGGCGAGCAGGTCAACTGGTACACCGTACCCTTCGCCGACCGCCAGCGCATGATGCACGAGCACGGCCTCATCGGCCGCCGCTACGCCGACCAGGTGAAGCAGATCATCTCCGGCTCGATCGGAATGGACGACTGGGAGTGGGGCGTTGATCTCTTCACCGACGATCCGGTGGTCTTCAAGAAGCTGATCTACGAGATGCGCTTCGACGAGGTCAGCGCCGTTTACGCCCTCTTCGGTCCGTTCCAGATCGGCGTACGATTGCCCTTGGAGAAGCTCGGCAACTGGCTCAGCGGGAGCTTGAGCGGCTAGTGGCTGAGCCTGACTCGAAGCTCTTGTGCGCAGGATTTCAACGGAGGCAGCAAAATGTCGCGTTTCGCCGAGCCCATGGCGCGGCTCATTGAGGAGTTGAAGAAGCTGCCCGGCGTGGGCACCAAGAGCGCGCAGCGCTTCGCCTTCCATATTCTGCGTTCCACCGACGAGGATGCGGCGGCGCTGGCCGAGGCGGTGCGCGGCCTCAAGGCCAGTCTGCGCCTGTGCTCCATCTGCAACAACGTCACCGACGTCGATCCCTGCGCCTACTGCGCCAGCGCAACCCGCAACCGGCGGCTGGTATGCGTGGTTGAGGAGCCTACCAGCATCGCCGCCGTGGAGCGGACGCGCGGCTACCAGGGCGTCTACCATGTGCTGCACGGAACCCTCTCGCCCCTGCACGGCGTCGGCCCCGACCAGTTGCGCACTGGCACGCTGGTGGCCCGCGTCGAGCGCGGCGAGGTGGACGAGGTCATCCTGGCTACCAGCCCCACCCTGGAAGGTGAAGCCACCGCCAACTGGCTGGCAACTGCGTTGCGCGGCTCTTCGGTCAAGATCACGCGCATTGCAACGGGGGTTCCGGCGGGCAGCGACATCGAGTACGCCGACGAGGTCACGATGACCCGGGCCATGGAGGGTCGGCGCGAGCTCTAGCTGGCATCCGAAGCGGCATTTTTCTCAAGGTGAATTCCCAACTGGCCTGCGTCCGGCCAATCCCGGTTAGCTCTTTCGGCCTTCCGCCTCCAGCAACTGCCGCTTGCGCTCCACGCCCCAGCGATAGCCGGTGAGCGCGCCGCCGGCTCCCACCACGCGATGGCACGGGACGACCAGGGCCACGCGGTTCATGGCGCAGGCGCGAGCCACGGCGCGCACAGCCTTGGGTTGGCCAAGCTCCCGCGCCAACTGGCTGTAGCTGCGCGTCTCGCCCCGCGGAATGGTTCTGAGCGCCTGCCACACCCGCAGTTGAAAGGCCGTGCCGCGCAGGTCCAAAGCCAGGCTCTGCCCTGAATCCGGCCCGGACCCGCGCCCCGCCTCGCTCACCTGGACCACCCCGCCGACCGCCGCATCCACCAGAGTCGCAAGCGACGGATCGCGCCGCAGCGCAGCCAGAGGAAACTCCGCCCGCAGGCTGGCTTCCGCCTCGGCCGCCGTGCCGGCCAGCGCCAGCCAGCACAGCCCGCGCTCGGTTGCGCCCACCACCAGCCAGCCGAACGGCGACCGCGCCGTGGTGTAGGCGATCCGTTCGCCTTGGCCTCCACGGGCAAAGCAGCCCGGCGTCATGCCCAGTGCAGCGCCCTCATAGGCCCGGCTCGACGAGCCAAAACCAGCTTCATAGATCGCGTCCGTCACATTGCCTCCCTGCTTGAGCGCGCCGCGCAATCGGGCAGCCCGCAGCGCACGCTGGTATTCGAGCGGAGTCGCGCCCATCTCCCGCTTAAAGAGCCGCTGGACCGTGAAGGGACTCAATCCCGCCACGCGCCCCAACTCACTGAGCGGCGCGGCGCGGTCGAGGTTGGCCTCAATATGCCCACGAACCTTCTCCAAGGAGCTGCCCTGTGCAGCCGTGGGACGGCAGCGCTGGCAGGGGCGAAAGCCAGCCGCTTGCGCCTCGTCCGTCGAGCGGAAGAAGCGCACGTTGGCCCGCAGAGGCCGCTTGCTCCCGCAACCGGGGCGGCAGAAGACGCCTGTCGTCGTGACCGCATAGAAGAACGCAGCCGCCGGATCGCGGGCGAGAACCTGCCGCCATGCGGCCTCGGGGTCGATCGCCGGAGTCGCCGCCAAACAGGAAGCCGCGGGGCGCTCGCGCCCGTCAGTCATCTTGGATGTGTCCTTCATGAGAACCATGGTCGCCGATCCCCGTCCCGCCACGCTATCCGATTCTTGCGCGCAATTCCGAATTCCGTGCGGACGCGGAATCGGCATGGTTCGCCTGGGTCAATATCCCAGTTCCCGGTACGGGGACCGCCCGGCCCCAACCCCCATTCACGCCCATCGCAACCGGCATTCTTTTCAGTGGATTACAGATTGATTTCCGGCAAGGTTTGGTTGAAGTCTTGCCGTTGCAAACGGTTACGGAACGGTCCCCGGCTGCTATATTGACTCTGCGGGGTTCCCCACCTCTCAGTCGAGATTTACCCAAGTTTCATTTTTGTACACAAACTGTGTGACCGCCGACACACCGGGCGCATCCAAAACAAGTGACCGCTATCACCGCGGGCGCATCCAAGAAGAGCGGCCGCCGCACAGCGGGCGCTTCCAACAAGAAAATCACAGGGAAAGTATTCATGGCGCAGATATTCGAACGCAGCTCTAATGCTCTGGCTCGCGCGAGCCTGGTGCTGACGGGGCTGCTCGTGATTGCGCTGGGTGTGACGCTGGACCTGCTGCAGCGGTCGCCCTGGGTGACGCGCCAGGGCCAGCGCCCCGATCAGCCGGTTCCCTTCAGCCACAAGCACCACGTGCAGGGGCTGGGGCTGCAATGCCAGTACTGCCACGTGACGGTGGAGAAGTCGAGCTACGCCGGAATTCCGCCCACCAAGACCTGCATGAACTGCCACGCGCAAATCTGGACCAACGCGCAACTGCTGGAGCCGGTGCGCGCCAGTTGGGCCACGGGCCAGTCGCTGGTGTGGACCAAGGTTCACGATCTGCCCGATTTCGTTTATTTCAGCCATGAGATTCACGTGAACAAAGGGCTGGGCTGCGCCAGTTGCCACGGCCGCGTGGACCAGATGCCGCTGATGTACGCGCAGAACACCTTGCAGATGGAGTGGTGCCTGGACTGCCACCGCAATCCGGCGAAGTATCTGCGGCCGACCAGCGAGATTTACAACATGGCGTGGGAGAAGCCGGCCGAGGACAGGCCGGTGTGGTGCGCGGATGCGGACGTGCAGAGCGGGGTGCCAACGGCCGAGAGTGTGAGCTGCGTGACGAAAGAACCGGGCGGGACGGAGGTGGCTTTGCTTGGCCTGCCGCCTGTGAATGAATACCAGAAGTTCACCAGCCAGGAAGAACTGGGGCATTTCCTGGAAATGCACTACAAGATTCGCACCCCGAAGGATTTGACCAGTTGCGAGGTCTGCCACCGATGAGCGAGCAGATGAGCAGAAACGAAAAGAACGAGGCGCCGATGACGCTGGTCCAGATTCGCCAGGAACTGAAGGGGCAAAAGGGCAAACTCTACTCCACCCCGCAGACAGAGACCAGTCTGCGGGGACCCCGGTATTGGCGGTCTGTGGACGAGCTGGCCGATACGGCGGAGTTCCAGGCCGCGGTGGAGCGAGAATTTCCCAGCTCGGCGCAGGAGTGGGTCGATCCGATCTCGCGGCGCGGCTTCATGAAGCTGATGGGCGCGTCCCTCGCTCTGGCCGGCCTGGCCGGATGCACCAGGCAGCCCGACGAGCCCATCTATCCCTACGTCAAGCAGCCGGAAGACCTGATCCTGGGCAAGCCGATGTACTTTGCGACGGCGCATCCCTTTGTCACCGGCGCGGTGCCGCTGCTGGTCAAGAGCGATCAGTTCCGCCCCATCAAGATCGACGGCAACCCCGAGCATCCTTACAACCAGGGCTCCTCCGACCCGTTCACGCAGGCGACGCTGCTCGATCTCTACGATCCGGACCGCTCGCAGCATGTAACCTGGCGCAGCGAGAACCGCGAGTGGGCAGAGTTTGCCCAGGGCCTGCGCGTGAAGATGGCCGAGAGCAAGGACGGCACAGGGATGTACTTCCTGAGCGCGACCATCACTTCGCCCACACTGGCGCGGCAGTGGGAGGAAGTGCAGGCGGCGTACCCGAAGGCGACGCTGGTGCAGTATGACCCGGCAATTGCCGGAACCGCGCTGGCTAGCGGGCTGAATGTTCAATACGATCTGGCTGAGGCGCTCGCTGAGGCGGATGTGATTGTCTCGCTCGATGCGGATTTTCTTTCGGGTGCAAGCTTCCCCGGCTTTCACAAGCTGGTCCGCGAGTATGCGGACCGGCGCAAGTCTCCGGAAAAGTTGAATCGGCTCTATGCAATTGAGTCCACGCCGACGACGACCGGGCTGAAGGCCGAGCATCGGCTTGGATTACGCGCCAGTGAAATTCCGGCTTTCGCGGCGGAGTTGGCGAAGGCGGTTGGAGTTAGTGGCGTTGAGGCCCCGGCTTACAACTGGACCGGCGGGCAGAAGAAATTTCTTGCCGCAGTGGTGAAGGATTTGAAGGCTCATGCGGGCAGATGCGTGGTGATTCCAGGACTGTATCAGGATACGTCGGTTGTGGGGCTGGCGCTATCCACCAACAGTGTGCTGGGCAATGTGGGCAACACACTGATGGTGAGCCAGGACGCGGTGAATCCGCTTCCCTCAGATCAGTTTGCGGAATTGAAGGCGCTGGTTGCCGATCTGAACGGGGGCAAGGTGGACTGGCTGGTGATTCTGAACGCCAACCCCATCTACTCCGCGCCCGCCGATCTTGAATTTGCGGCTGCCTTCGATAAGGCCAAGACCGTCGCGCATCTCGGCTCGCATGTCGATGAAACCGGACAGATTTCGCATTGGCACATTCCGGCGGCACATTTCCTGGAGTCGTGGTCGGATGCGCGGGCTTACGACGGTACTGTTTCGATTATTCAGCCAATGATCGACCCTCTCTACGCCGGAAAGACGGCGCACGATGTTTTACAGGCGTTGTTAGATGAGCCGGGACTCAGCGCCTATGAGGCCGTACGCGAGACGTGGAAGCCGGTCATCAAGGGCGACTTTGAGACGGGCTGGCGCAAGGCGCTTCATGCGGGGTGGATAGCGGATACGGCGTATGCGCAACGCTATGCGGCGCCGTTTATCCCGCGTTCGATTTCGCTGTTACCGAATGTTCCGGCGCCGTCGCCGAAGGATTCGCTGGAGATCATCTTCCGGCCCGATCCGAATATCTACGACGGCCGCTACTCGAACGTGGGCTGGCTGCAGGAGCTTCCCAAGCCGGTGACCAGTCTGAGCTGGGACAATGCGGCGTTGGTTTCCGGCGCGACGCTCACCAAGCTTGGCCTGGAAGAGGACGACATAGTCGAGCTGACAGTCAGCGGTCGCAAGGTGAACGCGCCGGTGATTGTTGCGCCGGGGCATCCCGATAACTCGGTGACGGTGCATCTGGGCTATGGACGCCAGTTTGCCGGCCGCGTGGGGTCGGGCGCGGGCTTCAATGCTTACTCGATTCGCACCTCGGACGCGCCGTTTTATACGATCGGCTCGATCAGGAAACTCGACGGCAAATGGGGCACGGCGATCACCAAGAGCCACTTCCAGGACCAGCGCGGAAAGGCCTTCGGCCAGCAGGGCAACGGCAACAACTCGCTCGAAGCCGATGAGGCCATCGGCGAGCGCGGCATCGTTCGCTACGCCACCCTCGACGAGTTCAAGGCCAATCCGGGATTTGCCAACGAGGGCGAGAACCACCCGAAGACCGACCGCGACAACACGATGTTTCCCAACTGGGAGTACAAGGACAATGCCTGGGGCATGTCCATCGACATGAACAGTTGCACGGGCTGCAATGCGTGCATCGTGAGCTGTTATGCCGAGAACAACATTGCCGTCGTGGGCAAGCAGCAGGTGCGCATCGGGCGCAACATGCAGTGGCTGCGCATCGATACCTATTTCGAGGGCGACCTGGCCGCGCCGCGCGCCCACTTCCAGCCCATGGCCTGCCAGCACTGCGAGAACGCTCCCTGCGAGCAGGTTTGCCCGGTGGGCGCAACGGTGCATACGCCCGAGGGGCTGAATGCGATGGTTTACAACCGCTGCGTGGGCACGCGCTATTGCTCCAACAACTGCCCCTACAAGGTGCGGCGCTTCAACTTTTTGCTCTACTCGGATTATGAGACGGAGAGCCTGAAGCTGCTGCGCAACCCCGACGTCTCGGTGCGCTCGCGCGGCGTGATGGAGAAGTGCACCTACTGCGTGCAGCGCATTCAGGCGGCGAAGATCGAGGCCGACAAGGGGAATCGTCCGGTCCGCGACGGCGAGATTGTGACCGCGTGCCAGCAGGCGTGTCCGGCCGCGGCCATCACCTTCGGCAACCTCAACGACAAGCGGAGCCGGGTAGCGAAGCTGCAAGCCGACCAGCGCAGCTACCAGGTGCTGGCCGACGTGAACACGCGTCCGCGGACCACGTATGTGGCCGCGGTATTGAATCCGAACCGGGAACTCGAAGCAATGCCGGTGGAACACGCACCGGCAAAGGGTTAGAGCCACGATGGCAGACGGCGACCTGAAAAATCGAGAGGCGGCACGCGCGGCGCGGATCGATCCCGCCACCGGCGAATACCGGGTGATTGCGCCGGGGCAGACCTTCAGGTCGGTCACCGAAAAGATCGCGCGCATCGTGCTCACGCCGCGCACGCCGCTGGGCTGGTTTGCCATTTTCAGCGCGGCCGGCGCCGGGGCCACCATGCTGATGGTGGCGCTGACCTGGCTGTTCCTGGAGGGCGTCGGCATCTGGGCCGTCACGCAGCCGGTGGCCTGGGGATTTGCGATCATCAACTTCGTCTGGTGGATCGGCATCGGCCACGCTGGCACGCTGATCTCAGCGATTCTGCTGCTCTTCAAGCAGGGATGGCGCAATTCCATCAGCCGCTTCGCCGAGGCCATGACCATCTTTGCCGTGGTCTGCGCCGGCATGTTTCCGGTGATCCACCTGGGCCGTCCCTGGCTGGGTTACTGGCTGTTTCCCTATCCCAACACCATGACGGTCTGGCCGCAGTTCCGCTCGCCGCTGATGTGGGACGTCTTCGCGGTCTCCACCTACGCCACCATCTCCATCGTCTTCTGGTACATCGGCATGATTCCGGATCTGAGCACGTTTCGCGATCGCGCAGATTCCAAGATCGGCCAGTATTTCTACGGCATCCTGTCGCTTGGCTGGCGCGGATCGGTGCGCCACTGGATGCGCTACGAGACGGCCGCTCTGCTGTTGTCGGGGCTGGCCACGCCGCTGGTGCTTTCCGTTCATACGGTCATCAGCTTCGACTTTGCCGTGGCGATTCTGCCCGGCTGGCACACGACCATCTTCCCGCCGTATTTTGTGGCAGGCGCAATCTATTCGGGCTTCGCTATGGTGCTGACGCTGGCCATTCCGCTGCGCAAGTTCTATCACCTCGAGGGCCTGGTCACCGAGCGGCATATCGACAACATGGGCAAGGTGATGCTGGCCACGGGGTTCATCGTGGCCTACGGGTACGGGATGGAAGTCTTCATGGCCTGGTACTCGGCCTCGCACTGGGAAGCCTTCATGATGTGGAACCGCATGTTCGGACCCATGGGCTGGGCCTACTGGGTGCTCATCACCTGCAACCTGGCGATTCCGCTTACGACCTTATGGTCGCGCAAGCTGCGCACCTCGATTCCGTATATGTTTTTCATCTCCATCCTGGTCAACACGGGCATGTGGTTCGAGCGCTTCGTGATCGTGGTGACGAGCGTCTACCGCGACTTTCTGCCCTCGGCATGGGGAACCTATCGCGCCACCAAGTGGGACTATATGACCTTTGTGGGCACGCTGGGACTGTTCACCTTTTTGTTCCTGCTGTTCGTGCGCTTCCTGCCCATGATTCCTATGAACGAGGTCCGCATGTTGCTGCCGGGGGCCAAGATAACTCCCAAGACCAGAGCGGAGGCTGCCGACTGATGCGATTCCCCAATTGCTTTACGTCGAAGCCACGAAACTCTAGTGCCTTTTTCCTTAAGAAAAAGGCACACTTGATGAAGCTCGCGAGGACTCGTGAATTGGAGGAATCGCTCTGATGCCCCCACGCGAAGGAACTTACGGCCTGCTGGCCGAATTCGATACGCCGGGCGACCTGGTGAGAGCCGCTCGGCAGGCGCGGCAGGACGGCTGGCGGCGCATGGACTGCTATACGCCCTATCCAGTGGAGGAGGCGGCCGAGGCCATCGGCTTCCACCGCAACAAGGTGCCGCTGCTGACGCTGATTGGCGGGCTGATGGGTCTGGTGGCGATGTTCGCGCTGGAGACCTGGGTCTCGGTGTGGGCCTATCCGTTGAATATCGGCGGGCGTCCGCTGTACTCCTGGCCGGCCTTCATTGTGCCCGCCTACGAATGGACGATTCTCTTTGCCGGACTTTCGGCGGGGTTCGGAATGCTGGCGCTGAACGGACTGCCGGCGCTGTATCATCCGCTCTTCAACGCGCCGAACTTTCGCGATGGGGCGACGACGGACAAGTTCTTTCTCTGCCTTGAGGCGCTCGACCCCAAGTTCGATCTGCTGGAAACAAGAGCCTATCTGGAAGGCCTTGAGCCGGTTTCCGTGGTGGAGGTGGAGTACTGATGAAAGTTAGCCGCCTCAAAGACAGGGAACAGGGATCAGGGAACAGGGATCAGACGCCGTGCCCCATCCTTGCGACTTTTTTCTGTCGCAAGGGTGGGAGGCCACCATCCTCTTCCGGCATCGCCCGCATCATTTCTTTCGCTGGTCTAAGTCTTCTGTTACTCATCGCCGGATGCCGTCAGGATATGCAGGACCAGCCGAAACTGATTTCGCAGCGCGGATCGGAGTTTTTCGCCGACCACCGCGGCGCGCGTCCGCAGGTGGCGAATACCGTGGCGCGCGGGCAGTTGCGCGAGGACAGCTACTTTTATACCGGGGTCGTCCAGGGCGCGAACGGTTATCGCGAAGAGCAGGATCTGATGCCGTTTCCGGTAACGCTGGAAGTGCTGAAGCGCGGCCAGGAGCGATTCAATATTTACTGCTCGCCGTGCCACTCGCGGGTGGGCAACGGACGGGGCGCGATTGTGGAGCGGGGCTACAAGCCGGCCGGCAATTTTCACGACCAGGTGCGCTTGTCGCAGCCCATCTCGCATTACTTTTATGTGATGACGCACGGCTACGGGGCCATGCCGGACTACTCGGCGCAGTTGACGCCCGTTGACCGCTGGGCGGTTGCGGCTTACATTCGCGCGTTGCAGCGCAGCCAAGCGGCCACGGAGAAGGATGTGCCCGCGGGCGTGCGCGTTGAAAGCCTTCAAGACCTTGCCGCGAAGACCGGCCACCCGGAATATGCCAATCCGTGGACGCTTCCGGCGACGACGATTCAAGCGTATCCGCACGATGCGGTACAGGGAACGCCGGCGCCGGCCCCGGCCAATCCCGCGAACCCAATGATCGCAGTTCCCGCAAGCAACCCGGCTCCCGCGGCCGCGAAGTAAGGACAGACGGAATGGCTCACGAGACTCACGCCAACACGCTCCCCGCCGATTTGGGCGCACCGGCCTTTGTGGACGGCTGGCAGCAGCGGGCGCTGGCCATCGGGTCGGTCTTTTCGGTCATCGCAGCGGGGCTGGCCGTCGCCGAGGGGTCCATCGACCATGTGCTGCGCGCCTGGCTGCTGGGCCTGATGCTCACCTTCGGCTTCGCGGTGGGTGGGTTGGCGCTGCTGATGGTGCAATACTGCTCCGGCGGCAAGTGGGGCCTGCTGCTGCGCCGGCCTCTGGAAGCCATGAGCCGCACCCTGCCGCTGGTCTTCGCTTATTGGCTGGTGATTGCATTCAGCCTGAAGAGGCTCTACCTGTGGGCGAGTCCGGCGATGGTGAACGATGGCGTGAAGCGCGGCCTGATAAGCGCGGATCAACTGGAGACGATCGAGCATGCGATCCGGTTCAAGCAGCCGATGCTGAATCCCACGGCATTTGTCGTGGTCAGCGTGATTTGCTTCGCCATCTGGGGTTTTTACGCATGGAGGCTCAACTCATTGGGGCTGCAACGGGACGCCGACTCGCCCGCTGCCACGCCCGAGTGGATCAAGCGGCTGGAAAACATCAGCGGGCCAGGAATCGTGGTGTATGCCATCACCATGTCCGCGGCGGCCATCTATTGGGTCATGTCGCTCGATCCCACGTGGTACTCGTCGGTCTACGGCCTGCTGTTTCTGGTTGCCCAGGGATACGCGGTGCTTGCGCTTTCCATCCTCGTCGCGGTCTCGCTCTCCAAGGGCGAGCCCTTCCGCACCATTCTGCGCGCCACCGAGCAGCACGACCTGGGCAAGTTCGCCTTTGCCTTTGTAATGCTGAATATCTACCTGGCCTTTTCGCAATTCCTCATCATATGGTCTGGGAACTTGCCGGAAGAGATTCCGTGGTACCTGGACCGGTTCATGGGCGGTTGGGGCGTGATTGTCACGCTGGATTTTGTTTTTCACTGGCTGGTTCCCTTCACGCTGCTTCTGTCGCGCGATCTGAAGCGCAACAAGAAGCGCCTGGTGCGGGTTTGCCAATGGATGATCTTCGCCAGGGCCTTCGACCTTTTCTGGCTGATCGAGCCGAACTTCAAGGATGCGGCGCGTAACCTGCGCTTCAGTTGGGGAATCCTTGAATACGTCGCCGTGCCGGTGGCGATGACGGCCTTCTGGACGGCCTTCTACTGCATGCAATTGAAATCGCGTCCGCTGGTGCAGACCAACGACCCGCATGTTGCGGAGATATTGGAGCCTGAGCATGTCCACGCATAAAGACGACGATTCCGGGCACGGTCCTTGGCAAAGGCCCGAAGACCACTCCGGGGAAGAGGTTGACGCCTCCGCCGGCTTCGAGCGGTCCGATGTGCGCGTCTCGGGAGTCCTGGTCTTTCTGACCGCGTTGACCATCTTTGTAGTAGTGACGGCGGTGCTGTGTTACGGGGTTGGCAAGGTGCTCTTCACCCACATGGAGAAGGAAGACGTGAAGGAATTTGGGCCGAAAAGCAAGTGGGCAACGACGGTGGACGTAAAGCCGCTGGGCAACATGCCCTCCAATTCGGAGATGCAGAGCAAGCTCGACCAGATGACGCAGCAGTTCCCCACGCCGCGCCTTCAGACCGACGACGGCAGCCAGGAGACCGCCGATCTGCACGCCAGGGAGGACCTGCTGTTGGAGCACTACAGTTGGGCCGACCAGGCGCAGGGCTCGCCGCGGCGAGTGAGGATTCCCATCGAGCGGGCGATGGAGTTGATTGCACAAAGCGGATTGCCGGTGGCGTCCAAGGTGGAACACGCGCCGCTGTTGACCGGGGACAGCGAGCCGGTGGTGGCCGTTCCATTGACCAGCGGGTTTGCGCGCACCGGGTATGAGCAGGACGAGGCGCAGGCGGAGGCCGCGACGGGCACGCGGAAGTAGAAGGCGCTGAAGGGCGCGGCGGGTTGAGATTCGTAGCTTCCCAGGTCTCAAAATCGAGACCTGGGGCACCCAGCACCCGAGATTTGTTTTGGATCGGAAGGGAAAGAGATGCGGAGCGAAGGCAAAATCCGGAAGGGTTGGCTAAGTGCGGCGAGTCGCGCGGCGATCGTGTCGGCATTCTGCGCGGCGGCTTTGGTCCCGAATTTGCTGGCGCAGGTCTCCGGCTATGGCGACAAGCAGATAGGTCCGGTCAACGACAAGCCGCCGGCAATTTTGAACGGCGTGGGCATTGCGCAGAATCTCAACCAGCAACTGCCGCTCTCGCTCACCTTCACCGACGACGCCGGCAAGCAGGTGCAACTGGCGAGTTACTTCGGCGGCCGCCCGGCGATTCTGGCGCTGGTTTACTATCAGTGCCCCATGCTGTGCTCGGAGGAACTGAATGGCCTGACGGGCGCATTGCAAATGGTGAAATTCGTTCCCGGCAAGGACTTCAGCGTGATCGTAGTTAGCATCGATCCCACGGAAGGGACAGAGCTAGCCGCGGCCAAGAAGCGGATCTACCTGAAGCGCTATGGGCATCCGGAGACGGCGGCGGGCTGGCATTTCCTGACCGGCACGCAGCCTAACATCGACGCTCTGACCAAGGCGGTGGGCTTTGGCTACGTAAGGATTCCGGGACCGGATGGCAAACTCACCCAGTTTGCCCACGCCAGCGCCATTCAGATAGTCACGCCCGAGGGCAAGCTGGCGCAGTATTACATGGGCGTGGAATTTTCGCCCAAGGATCTGCGGCTGGGTTTGGTGGATGCTTCGGCCAATCGCATCGGCTCGCCGGTGGATAACATACTGACTTACTGCTACCACTACGATCCCAAGACCAACAAGCACTCGCTGATCGTGGCGCGAGTGGTGCAGTTGGGCGGCCTGGTGACCGTGTTTGGTTTGGGCGGATTCATGCTGGCGATGTTCCGCCGCGACGCGCGGCAAGAAGGCCGGCAAGCTACAGGCAAAGCGGAGACAGGAACAAAGGGGAACGGATAACGGAATGGACCACATCAGCCCAGTATTGTGGCAGTTTCTCGTCAAGTGGATGACGAACTTCGCGCTGTTTCCGCCGGAGGCGTCGCGCATTGCGCCGCAGATGGACGCGCTGCTGTTCTTCATGGTGCTGGTGAGCCTGATCGGGTTGACGATTGTGGTCCTGCTGGTCACGAGTTTCTCGATTCTTTACAGCAAGAAGCGGCATCCGGTCGCGGTGCAGGTGGAAGGCTCGACGCTGCTCGAGGCCACCTGGACCATCATTCCGCTGGGGCTGTTTCTGGTAATGTTCGTTTGGGGCGCGCTGATTTATTTCCGCGTCTACACGCCGCCCGCGAATTCTATGAATATCTACGTGGTGGGCAAGCAGTGGATGTGGAAGGCGGAGCATCCGGGCGGCCAGCATGAGATCAACGCGCTGCATGTGCCCACGGGCCGCGCGGTGCAGTTGACGCTGATTTCGCAGGACGTGTTTCACAGCTTTTCGATTCCCGCCTTCCGGGTGAAGCGCGAGGCGATTCCGGGCCGATACACGACCGTCTGGTTTGAAGCTACCGTGCCGGGAACCTATCACCTCTTCTGCACGCAGTATTGCGGGACGAATCACTCGCAGATGGTCGGCGACGTTGTGGTGATGACGCCGGAAGGTTACAAGCAGTGGCTTGCCGAATCCACCAGCGGCCTGTCGCTGGCGCAGAACGGCGAGCGGCTGTTTGCGAGCCTGAGCTGCGCGGCCTGCCACAATGCGCGG
Organism: Occallatibacter sp.; assembly: GCA_050014575.1. GTDB lineage: Bacteria > Acidobacteriota > Terriglobia > Terriglobales > Acidobacteriaceae > Telmatobacter. The sequence continues at coordinate 20,130 of JBEKDB010000052.1, forward strand.
CCGGATGCGCGGGGTCCGAATCTGGCCAACGTCTACGGATCGAAGCTGCCGCTGGCTAGCGGAGGCGCGGTGACCGCCGACGAAGGCTATCTGCGCGAGTCCATTCTGAATCCCTCGCAGCATGTGACCCAGGGCTATGCGCCTATCATGCCCACTTACCAGGGGCAGATCAGCGAAGAGGGAGTTATCGCGCTGGTTGAGTATATCAAGAACCTCGACGCCGGCTACCGCATTCAGCAGACGCTGAACACAACCGATCTGCCGCCGGGCAGCGAAGAGCCGCCGCGCCGGCTTGCGCAGGCGGCCGCCGGAATTGCCGGCCAAAGGTCCGCCGTGCTGCAGCCCGCTCCACAAGGGATGGTGAAGCAATGAGCGACACAATCGTGAGTCTTCCCGACCAATCAACAGCCAGAATTCCGAAGGTGAACTATCTCACCAAGGAGAATGGAATCCTGAGCTGGCTGCTGACCGGCGACCACAAGCGGATTGCGATTCTTTACCTTATTTCGCTGAGCTTCTTCTTCTTTATCGGCGGGGCGCTGGCCGGGCTGATCCGCCTGGAACTGCTGACCCCGCAGGCCGATTTGATGGCCACCGACACCTATAACAAGGTGTTCACCATGCACGGCGTCATCATGATCTTTTTCTTCCTGGTGCCGTCGGTGCCGGCCACGCTGGGCAATTTCCTGATTCCGATGATGATCGGAGCCAAGGACCTGGCGCTGCCCAAGATCAACCTGCTCAGCTGGTATCTCTACATGGCGGGCGGCATTCTGGCCATTTACACCATGGCCACCGGCGGCGTCGATACCGGCTGGACCTTCACCACACCCCTCTCCACTCACTACGTGAATACCAACGTGGTGACCACCGGGCTGGCCGCATTCATCGCGGGGTTCAGTTCCATCCTGACCGGGTTGAACTTCATTGTGACCATCCACAAGATGCGCGCGCCCGGCCTGACCTGGTTCCGGCTGCCGTTGTTTGTGTGGGCGCATTACGCGGCCAGCCTGCTGATGGTATTGGCCACGCCGGTGGTGGCCATCTCGATGGTTTTGATCATTCTCGAACGCACCACCGGCATCGGCATCTTCGATCCCACCAAGGGCGGCGATCCGCTCCTCTTCCAGCACCTGTTCTGGTTCTACTCGCACCCGGCGGTTTATATCATGATTCTGCCCGGCATGGGAGTTATCTCGGAGACGATTTCGACCTTCAGCCGCAAGCGCGTCTTCGGTTATACGGCGGTGGCTTTTTCTTCGGTGGCGATTGCGATCTTCGGATTCTTTGTCTGGGCCCACCACATGTTCATCATGGGCATCTCAAACTATGCTGTGCTGGTGTTTTCGCTGCTGACCATGCTGGTGGCCGTGCCCTCGGCCATCAAGATATTCAACTGGACCTTCACGCTCTACAAGGGATCGATCACCTTCGAGACGCCGATGCTTTACACCTTCGGCTTCATGGGATTGTTCACCATCGGCGGACTCACCGGCGTCTTCCTGGGCACATCGGGAACCGACATCCACCTGACGGAAACCTACTTCATCGTGGCGCACTTTCATTTCGTCATGGTGGGCGGCATGTTGATGGCGTTTCTGGCCGGCATCCACTTCTGGTGGCCCAAGATGACGGGGCGCATGTATCCCGAGAAGATCTCGCAGTTGGCGGCCGTGGTCACGTTCATCGGCTTCGTCTTCACCTTCTTCCCGCAGTTCATTCTGGGTGTTCTGGGCATGCCGCGGCGCTACGCGTCGTATCCGCCGGAGTTTCAGGTTCTGAATGTCTTCTCCACTGCGGGCGCGACGATTCTGGGCGTTGGCTACCTGCTGCCGGTGCTATATCTGGTCTGGTCGCTGAAGTACGGCGCAATTGCGGGCGACAATCCCTGGCAGGCGACGGGCCTCGAGTGGCAGACCCAATCTCCGCCGCTGACCGAGAACTTTGCCGTGATGCCGGTGATGGACCACGAAGCCTACGACTACGAGTGGCTGGAGGCCCAGAAACAAAAGCGCCAGAAAGAGGTGACCAGTGCCGGATAACTCAGCGATTGCCCATGGCGAGCCGGAGCCCGCTCATCAGGAGCACCCGCCCTATCTGCGCCACCACTTCGAGAGCGCCGAGCAGCAGGCGGACGCGGCCGGCTTTGCCATGTGGGTTTTCCTGATACAGGAGGTCATGTTTTTCGGCGGGTTGTTTACCGCATACCTGATCTATCGCAACTGGTACTACCCGGCGTTCGTGGCCGGCTCGCACCAGTTGAATGTCTACTGGGGCACGCTAAACACGCTGGTGCTGATCGTCTCGAGCTTCACCATGGCCATGGGCGTGTGGTGCGCGCAGACGCGCCGCAGAGGCGGGCTGGTGCTTTGCCTGACGCTGACGTTCCTGCTCGGCCTGGGCTTTCTGGGCATCAAGACCATCGAGTACCGGGAGAAGATCGAGAAGCATCACGTTCCCGGATTTCATTACAGTTTGCAATCGTTTGTCGATCCTCAATCCGATTCCGAAGTTCATGAGTGGTACCCCGACGACAAGCCGCTGTCGCCGGACATGGCGCGCCACACCGAGCTTTACTTCTCGCTCTACTTCCTCATGACCGGCATGCACGCGCTGCACATGATTGTCGGCATCGGGATACTGGCATTCATGATCCTGCGCGCCCGGGCCGGGGCTTACACCTCGGGCCACGCGACCTACGTGTTGAACTTCGGCCTCTACTGGCACTTCATCGACATTGTCTGGATCTATCTCTTCGCGCTGCTCTATCTGATCAGCAGGCACGCTTAAAGGACAGGATGGCATGAGCGGACACAACCAACTTGCGCACCACATCGTCGGCCCCAGGGTCTACGTCGTGATCCTCTTCGCGCTGCTGCTGGGCACGGGGCTCACGGTATGGGCGTCGTTTGTCGACCTCGGCGTCTGGAATCCCGTCATCGCGCTGGCCATCGCCACCACCAAGGCCGTTCTGGTCGTGCTGTACTTCATGCACGTGCGCTACAGCTCGAAGCTGACCATGCTGACCGTGGGCGCGGGCATCTTCATGTTTCTCACGCTGATCAGCCTGACGCTGGCCGATTACATCAGCCGGGCATGGGGAAACTGGTAGGAAAGCAGGGATCTGGAATCAGTGGCCGCTGAGCTACATACCTTCAAACGATGGGATGCCCGTTCGGGCGGCCCTTTTTGATGGGTGGACGGGCGACCGACCATCTCCGCAACGTCACGCGCGGGACTCGATGCCCAATAGCTCATCCTCGGAATAGTTCAGGAGGAACCTTCCGTGGTTGCGAAGGCCTTTCTCAATGGCCATGATACTCAGAATGGCTCGAACTTCATCCGCATCGCCGGTCCGAAAAATCTCGGTGGCGCCGATTTCAGCCAGTTCCCGAATTGCACGAAAATAGTCCCCTTTCAACCATTTCGGTACATCTGGGTTCTTGCCTTGGTTGCGGGCCAGTTCGATGATCGCAGCAATCGCGTAGGTGTTCCAGTCCGCCATTCCGCGCATCCGATGAATCCTCACCAGATGTGGCACCGCTGCGAAGGAAGCCTCGCCAACGTCTCCCTGGTGGTGCAGTTCGTTCCAGAGTTCATTCCAAACTGACGCTGTGTCCCGCTCGGTTTCTAGTCTTGAGAGGAGCGGGCGTGGATCGAACGGGAGTCCGTAGCCCCCAAGCAACTTCGTCCAGCGTTTGTCCTCTAGTCCGGGCATTTGGGCGAAGTCTACCATATGCGCCGGCAAAGAAGTTCGGAATTTCCTCTGAACGGGCGTGCCGTTTTCGTACTATAATCGGAGCCTGATCCCGAACCCGGAAATTGCTTGTTTCGCACGATGCAATCCATTGGGTTTCGACCGTATCTCCCTCCGAAGATAAAGAGAGGAGAGGCCGGAACCGGATTCCGGACGTGTGTTCATGCGCGCATTTCGGCGGATTTCCGGTAAGCCTGCCCCCAGCGGCGGGGCGGGGTTGAGTGTCCCTCCAGCCGCGCAGGCCGGTTGGCGCGGCGGATGGGCCGGCGGAATGCTGGTGGCGCTGGCGGTTGCGGTCGCTTTGGCCGCGGTTGCGCTGCCGGCGCGGGCGCAAGGCGCGGCGGCGCGGACCGCTCCCGCGCGGACAAATCTGCCTCCCAGAGTGATTCAGGCACAAAGATTCCTGGCCGAGCGGGGCTGGGCGCAAGGGCGCAGACGGCTGCCGAGCGGCGTCGTGCCAGGCAATTTGCAGGCAGGCAGGTTGCGGGCGGCTGGCTTGGGCGCCGAAGCGGCGCAGGCGAAGGCGGCGTCGACGGCGACCTGGCAGCCGCTGGGCCCCACCGCGGTGCTTACCCCGAATTATGGCCTGGTGACGGGCAGGGTCACCGCGCTGGCGCTGGACCCTTCCGACCAAACCGGCAATTGCCTCTACCTGGGAACCACAGGGGGCGGAGTATGGCTGGCGCAGAATGCCGGCACTTCCAGTGGGTCGTCGATCATCTTCACCCCGCTCACCGATAGCGTAGCGGCCCTGAGTGGAGCGCAGGACGCCTCGATCAGCATTGGCGCATTGACGGTGCAGCCGGGGACGGTCGAGGGATGCGGGGCGGGTGTGAGCGGAGGCGGCGTGATCCTGGCCGGCACCGGCGACCCCAACGATGCGCTTGACTCTTACTATGGGGCGGGAATTCTGCGTTCGGCGGACGGGGGAGACAGTTGGAGCCTGATCGTCGCCACCACGGACCTTGAGGACAGCCTTAGCAGCATCGACTACAGCTTTGCCGGGGAGGGCTTCGCTGGCTTTGCCTGGAGCACGGTCAATCCGCAATTGGTGGTGGCTGCGGTCTCGCAGGCCTACGAAGGAACGCTGGTGGATGCGGACCGCCCTAAGAAGAGCTACGAGGGACTGTACTACTCGTCCGACGCCGGCGTCAGTTGGCATCTCGCGACCATTTCGGACGGAGCAGGCGCGGATGTGCAGGGGCCGGGCGATCGATTTGCCATGCCCGATGGCAATGCCGCCACAGCGGTGGTGTGGAACCCGGTGCGGCATCTGTTTGTGGCTGCGGTGCGCTTTCACGGGTATTACCAGTCGGCGGACGGCGTCACCTGGACGCGGCTGGTGGTGCAGCCTGGCACCGGGCTGACGACGATCTACTGCCCCACCAACTCCGGCGCCACCGGCTCGATCGCCTGCCCGATCTTTCGCGGCACTCTGGCGGTGAACCCGCAGACCGGAGACACGTTTGCCTGGACTGTGGATGCGTACAACCAGGACCAGGGACTTTGGCAGGACCAGTGCGCGATGGTCAAGAGCGCTTGCACGAACCTGACCATCGCCTTCCAGCAGCAATGGAACACAGCGGTGCTGGAGACGAACACCATCGACGGAGCGGCAACGATTGCCAACGGCGATTACAATCTGGCGCTGGCCGCCGTGCCCTCCGGACAGGAAACCATGTTGCTGGCCGGGGCCAACGACCTGTGGAAGACCACTTGCCCCCTGGCGCAGGGCTGCCAGTGGCGCAACACCACCAATTCCACGGTCGGCTTCTGCGCCCAGGTGGGCGAGTTTCAACATGCGCTGGAGTGGAACACGGCCAACCCGCTGGAGATTTTTGTCGGCAACGACAGCGGGTTGTGGCGCTCGATGGACGCCATCGGCGAAACCGGGCAGGTTTGTTCGGCGGCCGATGCCGGCCACTTCCAAAATCTGAACGGGGGCATGGGATCGCTGGCCGAGGTGGTGAGCATCTCGGAGACCGGCATTACCCCCTATACGATGATGGCCGGGTTGGGGGTGAACGGCACTGCGGGCGCGACGGGCACGGCGGGACCGACAGCGGACTGGCCGCAGATTCTGGGCGGCGAAGGCGGCCCGGTGGCTATCGACCCCGAAGACAAGTTGAACTGGTATGTGAACGCCGAGGCCGGAGTTTCCATCTACCTGTGCAATGAGACGGCGCCTTGCACTCCGGCCGCGTTCGGAGCCAATGCGGTGGTTACCGACGCGGATGTGGGCGGGGATGGGTACACCATGTCACTGGCGGCGCCCTTTCTGGTGGACCCGCTGGATGATTCGCAGTTGCTGATCGCAACCTGCCGGGTGTGGCGCGGGCCGGCCAGCGGCGTCGGCTGGAGCGCGGTCAACGCGGTCAGCCCCATCTTGGACAATACGGCCTCTACCGGCTTCTGCAATGGCGATGCGCTGATTCGCTCCGTGGCGGCCATTGTTCTTCCCGTCTCGGCTGTGCTTCCCGGCGGCGGCGAGGCGGTTTACGTGGGCATGTACGGCTCGGCGGACGGCGGATCGCTGTTGCCCGGCCATGTTTTCAGCGCCATCCAGAACGCAGCCTCCGGCAGTTGGTCGGCGTGGCAGGATCTGACGCTGAATCCGGTGACCAACGACAGCCGCGCGATGAACTCATACGGCCTGGATATCTCCAGCATCTTCATCGACCCTCACGATGCGACCGGAAGCACGGTCTACGTGACCGTGGAGGGGGTACCGAGTTCGTTGGAAGCCGTGTGGTCGGTCTATCGCTCGACCGACGGGGGAGCGCACTGGTCGCATCTGTCGGCAAATCTTCCCACAGCTCCGGCCAGCAGCCTGGTGGTGGACCCGCAGGACGCCAATACCGTTTATGTGGCCACCGACGCGGGGGTTTACTTCACAACACAGATTGCCTCCTGCGCAAGTGCGGAAACTCCCTGCTGGTCGGCATTTGGAACCGGCCTGCCGGAGGCGCCGGCGGTGCAACTGAGCGCCTCCCCATTGATCTCATCCGCGCAGGTGCTGGTGGCGGCGACCTACGGCCGCGGCATCTGGCAGGCTCCGTTGTGGACCGCGAGCACGGGTTTGACGACTGCGACCTTCAGCCCTCCCAACCCTGTGACCTTTGCAACCCCGGTTCCGGTCGGCGGCAGCGCTACGCTGACGGTGACCGTGACGAATACCGGGAGCCTTCCCCTCACATCGGCGGTCTCGCCCGCCATGAGCGCCGGCGACTTCAGCGTGACCGCCGGCAACTGCATGAATGCGACCGTGCAGCCGGGAGGGAGCTGCAGTCTGACGGTGACGTTTGCGCCTACCGGGACAGGCACACGGACGGGCCAGATGACCATCTACGCCAACGTCTATGGCGGGCAATTGCCGCCGGTCGAGCTCAGCGGAACCGGAACCCCATCGAGCGTGGTGACGCTGGGGCCTTCCGCCATTAGCTTCGACCCATCGCCCGGCCAAACTTCCTCGTCGCCCCCAGTGGAGGTGGGGACGACCTCCGGCCTGTTCCCGGTGGGCGTCCAGAATGCCGGCAGCGCGGCGGTTTCCATCACCGGCGTCGCCATCACCCCTCCATTCGTCATCTATAGCAACTCATGTGGCACGAGCACTCTACCGCCGCAAGCC
>JBEKDB010000053.1:0-26588 GCA_050014575.1 Occallatibacter sp.
CGACAAACGGCTCAAGAACGCCGAGATTCTGCTCCGCCACACTGCCTTCCGGCTCACCGAGATGCTGCACAACAGCAGCCTTGAAGACCGCCCGCTGGTGGAGCAGACGCTGGCCCAGGTGAACCAGGCCCAGAACGAAGCCATGATGCAGGTCTTCCGCAAATAGCCGCTCGCTCTTTTCCCGGCCTCGATCCTTGTGCTTCAATGAGAACGCTGGAGTGTGAGCCGATGGCCCCCCTGCGCTGGATAGCCGCGATTTCGCTGTGTCTTCTTCTTGCCTCGCCTCTGGCCGCGCAAAAGGAGAAGCGCGAGCCCCTCACCGAAGCCCAGATTGAGCAGATTCGCGAAGCCGGCATCGATCCGGATGAGCGCGTCAGCCTCTACACGAAGTTCCTCAACGAGCACGCCGATGTCCTCAAGGGGCTCACCAACCGCGCCAAGTCGGCCAGCCGCAGCCGCAGCCTCGACAATGAGTTGCAGGACTTTACCGCGCTCATGGATGAATTTGGCTCCAACCTCGACCTCTACTCCGATCGCCACGCCGATATTCGCAAATCGTTGAAGCCGCTGCCCGCGGCCACCGAGCGCTGGCTGGGCATTCTGCACGCCCTGGCCGGCGAACCGGGCTTCGACCTGGCCCGCACGGAGGCCATCGAGAGCGCCCAGGATCTGGCCGACCAGGCCGCGCGGCTGCTGCGTGAACAGACCGACTACTTCAATCTCCACAAAGACGAACAGGGCCAGGATCGCAAGGAGCCGAAATAGTGCCGGGGAGTTGCGATTGAACGTGAGCTTCTTCCTTCGCGGCAAAGTCGCGCTCGCTTGCGCAAGATGGGTTAACCGGCGGAGTGGACAGGACCGCACGGCCTTTCCCCCGCATTGACGAGCGGGAGGGGGCGAAGCGGGCAGATTCCCAGCCTTTTACTGCTTCTTGAGGACGGCGGCGCCCTTTTCGTCGGCGAGGATGGCGCTCTCAAGGCGGCGGAAGGCGGCGGCCTTTTCGGGTGGAATCTCGACCTGGCGGACTACATATTCGCGCTCGTAGTGGAGCGTGTTGCCTTTGGCCGAGACCGAAGAGTGGTAGTTGGCAAAGTCGAGGTCGAGGTTGACCGGGTCGGGGGTCTCATCGACGACATAGCCGGCGGGCAGGGCGATATCGAAGCTGTCGCGGAAGCGCCCGGGGTGGCCGAGCTCGATGGAGTAAGCGCGCGGCTTGCCCTCCATGACATCGGGAACGGCGCGGGCATCGCTGCCGAGGACGCGCGGGCGGAGCAGAAGAAGCGGGCCGGAAGCGTGAGCGTAACCTGCAGCGCTCAAATGCAGATCGAGATTGAGCGGCTTATCGAGGTCGGCTGTCTGGTGGAATTCAAATCCCTTGAAGGCCAGGCCGGGCAGATCGGAGCCGAGAGATTTTTCGAGCGATTCGCGGAGTTCCTTGGAGTCTTTGTTCTTAATCGACCAGCGCTCACGGGCGGCGGCGTCGCCGGTAGAGGTTTCAACCACGTCTCCGGCCAGAGCGCCATCGGGAGCAAGGGTGAAATAGCCTTTGCGGGTAAGTTCGGCAGAGTCCGGCGTCAGGACGGGCATTTGCAGGACCTGACTATGGGCTCCGTTTGAAATGTTGCCGTAAGCTCCCTGCAACTGGCCGCGAATCAGTCCGACGGGAGTCACTTCGTCGGTGGGGTCGAAGATGAGGAGGGTCTTGCCGTTGGCTGCCTTGACGCGGGCCATCAGGCGGGGGTCGTTTTCGCCCTCGGGCAATTCGATGGCGGTGATCATGTGATTGCCGGCCAGGGATGGGGCGTCCGGATCGATGGTGCCGCGCTCACTGTCCACGTGCAGGTAGTAGGCGCGGACGCCAATGGCCTGAAGCATGGAGATGAGCAGGGTGGTCTTGTCTTTGCAGTCACCGTAGCGATTGCGATAGATGTCGCCTGCATAGTGCGCCTGCCAGCCGCCGATGCCGCGTTCGACGACGAAGTAGCGGATGTTCTTCTGGATGTAGCTGGTGACGCGGCTCAGTTTCGTGTAAAAATCGGGCGCGCCGGCAATGAGCTGCTGGGCCCCGGCGGTGATTTCGGGAGTGGGATCGGGACGGTGCTCTTCCAACTGCTCCTGCCAGAGCCCGATGGCGCGCCACTGGTTCTCAGCGCCTTTAACGGCCGCATCGCCCCATTTGACGGACATGCGGGCGGCCAACGCTCTCCAGGGGGGCGTAGCGTGCAGATTCTCGAGGTCCAGCGCGGGCATATCCCTGATCTCCCAGCGCAGGTGATTTGATCCAGTTTCGACCGGCTTCACAGCGGCGAACTTGCGCCAGGACTCGGCGTAATGGCCGCCGGGAGGCAGAGCAAGTTCCAATGCTTGGAAGACGACAGGGATGGGTGTTTGGATATCCCATTCCTCCTCGCTCATATAGGGCCGTAGATGCTCCTCGATCTCGCAAACCACGATCGATCCGGGGTCGCTGGCCGGTGGATTGACGATGCGGACGCGCTCGGTAAACTGCATTTGGGCGCCTGCGTAGGCCCCATGGTCGATGAAATCTGTTTCCATGGCCTGGAACTGGCGGCCGTCGGGGGCAATGGTCCAGGAACGGAAGTAATCGAGCTTCTCGTCGACGTCGTACCACGCTGAGCAATGTGCGTACATCCGTCCCTGGGGCTGGAGAATGCGAACCGCAAAGCGCTCCCGCTCGACGGCCTGGTTCTGATCGTCGACGGTGATGAGGTACTCGTCGAAGAGGACCACGGCGGGCGCGTCCTTGGCATAGGCAGGGGTGGGAGTCTTGGCGGCATCGAGTCCCCACTGAGGGATGTCCTGCTTATCTTTGCCAAATAAGCTGGCGAAGCCTGGGCTGGCGGCCAACAGAAGAAGAGCCGCTAGGCCAACGGGAAGACGAAAAGAGTGCGAGGAGAGAGGAGTCATGATCAGTTTCCTTTCGCAGCCGGCGCACGGGTGAGGACGAGTTGCTGCTGATCGGCGGCGGCGACCTTCAGATAAAAGTCGCGCAGGTCGTTGTAGTCCTTGGGTCCGAGAATAGTGTAGTTGTGGGCGAGGATGCGCTTGACCTCGACCGAACCGTCCTTGGCCGTGGTGACGATTCTCAGCATGGCGTTATTGGGCCAGGAAAGGTCGGCGGTTTGCGGCGAGCTCTCGACGGTGAACCCAGCCGGCAGACGATAGACAACGTCGTCCACGTCCATCTTGGCGTAGTGGACATCGACGGGAGTCACGCGCTTGTCCTGCTCCACAAACGGATGACTGGCGCGGGACTCGAAGAACATCCCGGGAAGGAAGGCGCGCTTGGCGGTTGCCGTTCCCAGGTTGCCTTCGATCGTAAATGTGGCGGTCAGGTCGCGATTGGGATCGTCCAGGCCCGTAAAGCGCTGGAATTCCGTATTGACGCCATCGGGTACTTCGTTCCGGATGTACGCGTTGAACCGCTTCTTGATCTCTTCGGGGTCGTTTTCGAGCGCCAGTTGCCGCCAGTGGAGCGCATCCGGGCCGATCATTCCGACGGTAACCGTCCCCTTTACGGCGCCGTCGGGGCCGATCGCAAGATCGCCCACGCGCTTTACGATCGCGGTTGTGTAGGTATTGGGGGGCGTGTTGGCGATGACCGTTCCCTTGTCGGAAAGGCGCAATCCGGAGGCCAGGGTGTGCTTCCAGTGCAGCGCGCCAAAGGGGCACATCTTCTGGCCGGGATCGAGGAAAACCTCTTTGCCGGCCAGCTCAATCACTGCGATGTAGTCGTCCAACTGGCTGATGTTCAAATAGTTGGGATCGAATAGGGCGCGGCTGCGGTCGACCACTTGAAAGGGCCAGACCTTCAGTCCGGCGGCCCGGGCCAAAGCTACGTAGAGAAGGGCGATCTCGTCGCCCGTTCCGCTCTTCTCTTTCCAAACGTCCTCGGCATTCTTGATGGGCTTGAGCTTCTCGGCCTTGCGCTCGGCATCGGATTTCTTGCGGCTGAAGTCCGTATTGTCGAGTTCCATCACCGCCGCGTAGATCTTGCGGGCCTTTTGTTCGTCGGTGTCCGCGGGGCCGACGATCTCCTCGACGGTCTTCCTGACCTGGCCGTTGGGATTGGTGAAACGCTCGGCCTCGTGGGCCCAACGTTTGCCCTCGGCATCCCAGAATTCTTTCCCGGAGCGGGCGAAGGTGTAGTAGAACTCGACGCGCTGATTGATCGCGTTGAGCGGCGGCATCCAATCCTCGGTGGGGGTTGGAGGGATGTCGGTCAGATCGACGGAATAGCGGCCGTTGATGTTATAAGCCACTGCCGAAGACGGGACCGCGGTCAGGGAGTACATGAGTTGGTTGAGCAGTTCGCCGCGGCCATTCGTAATGTAATGCGAACCGCCCATCTGCGCGGGATTGAACATGTAATGAGCTTTGTGAACGAAGTACGGCTGCTGAATATGCCATGTGGGCTCCGAAACCTGGTTGTCGTCGTAGCGGAGTTGCAACCGGTACTCGAGGATGCTGCCCACCTCGACGCTGGGCAGGGCAAAGACCATGGTGTTGACCTGATGTGCGCTGCTCTTTATGTCCACCAGATCCGTGGGCTTGGCGGTCAGCGGGACGACGGTTCCATCGGCGTGGATGGTGCGGCCCTGAATGTCGGTGACTTTGAACTGGCCGCGCTCGTAGGGAATGCGAATCGTGGCCAGTTCCTTGCCCTTCTCGGTGAGCACCTTGATGCGCTCGTAGTAACTGTGGAAGTGGAGCGCGTCGTCGGTTGTCTCCTCGCGGTAGAGGTAGACGGCCGCTGCTCCCGGAGCCTTGGGGTCAGCAGTCATCTTGAGTTCCTCGGCAGTGGGCTGCTGGAACTGGGCAATCAGGAGGGCAGGCGAAGCGATGGCCAGGAGCAGCAGCGCACAGAAACAACCGCGGAGCCTTCGGCTTCCCACCCCAGCAACTAAGGCCTGTCGCTGGGGACCCCGGCTTCCCACCCCAGCAACTAAGGCCTGTCGCTGGGGACCCCGGCTTCCCACCCCAGCAACTAAGGCCTGTCGCTGGGGACCCCGGCTTCGGTCGCCGCGGCGAGTCAAGCTGCTCAGGATGACAGCGCTGCTGGTACTTCCATTCGTCAGGGCCGGAACAGCGGGATGTTCGATCATCAGTTGCCTTTCGGTGTTGGAGCTGTGGTGAGGACCAGTTGCTGCTGGTCAGTGGCCGCGACCTTCTGGTAGAAGGCGCGAAGGTCCTGATATTCCTCCGGACCCAGAATCGTGAAGGCACGGGCCAGTTGTCGGACGATGGTGATCTGGTTGGGTTCGGGCTTGGTCTTGACGATCAGCACCGCGTTGTCCTTCCAGGGAACCTTGGCGTCCTGGGGCGCGGCTTCGACGGCAAAACCGGCGGGCAGGTGGTAGACAATCTGGTCCGTAACCATTTCGGCGTAGTGCATATCGACGAGTTCCTGCCGCTTGTCCTGATCGACAAAGGGATGAGAGCCGCGAGTTGCAAAGAAGAAACTGGGCAGCAGCAGGCGCTTGGCGGTGGCGGCGCCGGGAGCGCCCTGCACATTGACCACGGCCACCAGGTTGACGCTGGGATCGTGGAGGCCCATGAAGCGATCGACGTGGGCTTCGGCACCCTCGGGAACCATGGACCCAAGCCAGTTGTCAAACTGCTTCTTGACCTCGTCCTCGTCGTTTCTGAGAGCTGCCTGGCGCCAGCGGATAGCTTCCTGACCGGTCATGAGAAAGTGGAAGTTGCCGACGATGCCGCCGTGACCGTCGGAAGTGACGTCGCCGACGCGCTGCAGGAGGTTGGAGTTATAGGTCAGCAAGGAGGAGGCATAGGTGGCAGGTTCTTTTGCCGTTTGACGAACGCCGCCCGCACCGGAGTGACGCCAATGCACCGTCTCAAAGGGACACATCTTTTCGCCGGGATCGAGCAAGATCTCCTTGCCGTCGACGCTGAGGATAACAATGTCGTCATCAAGCTGGTCGAAGTTGAGTTCGTCAAGATTGAATATTCCCAGGCTGCGATCCACCACCTTCGCATCGTATGCGGTGAGTCCGGCGGCGCGCAGCATGGCCAGATAGAGCAGGGCGATGTCGTTTCTGGAGCCGCTCTTCTGGTTCCAGGTATCTTCGGCGCGCTTGGTCTCCTTCAACTTAAGCTGCTTGAGTTCGGATTCGCCTTTTTTACGTGAGAAGTCGGTGTTGTCCAGTTCTTGCACGGCTTTGTAGAGCTTTCTGGCCTTATCAATTCCGCTGTCGGTGGGGGCGATCAGGCCGTTCACGGCCTCGCGAATCGATTTGGTCGGCTCGGCGAAACGGTCGACTTCCTTGGACCAGCGCTTGGCATTTGAGATCCAGTAGTCCGTGCCGCTATAGGCAGCCAGATAGTAAAAATTCAGTTGATAGAGGACGCTCTGGATGGGCGGCATCCATTCTTCCTGCGGAACCGGCGGAACGTCTGTCACGTCCAGGGAATAACGGAAGTTCGCTTCGGTTTTCAGCTTAACTCCCGGAGGAAGCTTCTCCCACCAATTGAGGGACCAGTTCGAACTTACGGAACCTGGCGCGCCCCGGGTGCCATCCATGAAATCTTTTATGGGTATGAAAACATAATGCGCCTTGTGGACAAGATACGGCCTCTGAATCACCCAGTGCGGAGGAAGTATGTAGTAGAAGACGCCCTCATTGCCTTCGTAGTGAATCTGATAGTAGTACTCGAGAATGCTGCCCACTTCAACACTGGGCAGATTAAAAACTATGCGCTTGATCTGCATGCCTTCATTCTTCGTATACAGCAAGTCCTCGGGCTTGACGGTGAGCGGTATGACGGTTCCATCGGCGTGAATGGTGCGGGCCTGAACAGCCTCGACCTTGAACGGGTGGGCATCGTAAGGGATTTCGACGGTTGCCAACTCCTTGCCTTTTTCCTGGAGCACCTTGATGCGGGCATAGTAGGTTCGTACATGCTTCGTATCGTCGAAAACATCGGATATGTAAAGGTAGACGGCGGCCGCGCCGGGGGCCTTGGGGTCGTCGGTCATCTTGAGTTCCTCGTCAGTGGGCTGCTGGAACTGGGCAAGGATCAGGGTCGGCGACGCGAGTGCGAGGAGCAGGAGGAGATTGCGCAGGAACACAGAAATCCGCATGGTTTTTCCTTTTTGGGAGGCAAGTGGCATTGTACCCCCAAATCGCGAAGTCTGGATGGTGTTCTTCGGCACAGCGGCTTGGGCGGCAATGGCCGCTGAGGCAAGGGCAGGAGGGGAGACGGGGAAGCGACGGCGGTTCAACCAGTTAAGAGCATGTTGGCCGCCGGCATTGTGCATTGCCACACGGAGGGGAAAGGAACGCGAAGGGCTGCCTTGCCTTGTTCTTGGGATTCCAGGACGCGCTGGTCCGCGATAGTGTACTCTGAGTGGCGAGTTGGAAAGCGATTACCTGGAGGCAACCCTCCCATGACCATCGTCGCCGGCGTTGACTTCGGCACGCTCAGCGTTCGTGTAACTCTGGTCGACAGCCGGAAAGGCCCGATCGGAACCGCGTCGGCCTCTTACCCGCTGCACCGCCGCCGCGAAGACCCGAATTTCGCCACCCAGTCCCACGCCGGCCAGATGGCGGCGCTGGCCCACGCCACCCGCGATGCGCTTGAGAGCACGGGCGTCCAGGGCGGCGCCGTCGCGGCCATCGCTCTGGACACAACCGGCTCCAGCGTGATTCCCGTGGGCGAGGGGCTCGAGCCTCTGGACGACTATTACCTCTGGTGCGATCATCGCGCCTTTGCCGAGGCCGAAGAGATCACGGCCAAGGCTCATGCGCTGGGGTTCGAAGGCATCGAGTGGTGCGGGGGGGTCTACTCCCACGAGTGGGGATTCGCCAAGCTGCTCCACTGGCTGCGTCACAACCCGGAAAAGCGCTCCAGCTTTGTCACTGCTCTCGAACATTGTGACATGGCAGCGGCCACGCTGTGCGGCATCAAGACGGTCGCCGAGCTCAAGCGCAGCGTTTGCGCCATGGGCCACAAGTGGATGTGGAATCCCAAGTGGGGCGGGCTGCCGCCGGAGGAGTTTCTGGTCGCCGTGGACCCGGTCCTTGCCGGCGTGCGCGCCAAGCTGGGCGGCGAATACCTGACCAGCGACCACCTGGCCGGGCATCTCTCGGCGGAGTGGGCTGAAAAGCTCGGCCTTCGCGCCGGAATTCCCATCCCCGTGGGCGCATTTGACGCCCACTGGGACGCCATCGGCTCCAACATCCGCGAGGGCGACGTAGTGAACGTGGTGGGCACCTCGACTTGCATCATCGCCATGGCTCGCGAGGCGCAACTGGTCCCCGGCGTCTGCGGCGTGGTGCCGGGCAGCGTGCATCCCGCTTACACCGGCATCGAGGCCGGCCTCTCCGCCGTGGGAGACATCTTCGACGGGATCGCCCGCCGCGCCCAGACCACCGTGGCCGCGCTATCGGAAGGCCTGGAAAGCTACAAGCCCGGGCAGACCGGCCTGCTGCGCCTGAGCTGGGATAACGGTGACCGCACGGTGCTGGTGAACCCCGAACTGGGCGGCGTCACGCTGGGCTGGAACCTGGTTCACACCGCGCAGGATGAGCTCTTCGCGGCCATCGAGGGCACCGCCTTACACACCCGCATCGTTCTGGAGCGCATGGCCGAGTACGGCGTCCGCGTGGACCGCGTCATCAACGCCGGCGGCATTCCGCAGAAGAGCGAGGTGCTCAACCAGGTCTACGCCAACGTGCTTCAGAAGCCGGTGCTGGTGCCAGCGGGCATTCCCACCAGCCTGGGCTCGGGAATCTTTGCGCTGCTGGCCGCCGGAGCCTATAAGACCATTGAGGAGGCGCAGGCCGCGGTCTGCCTGCCGCTGCGCACGGTCGAGCCCGACCCCAAGGCCGCTGCGGTCTACGAGCAGTTGTACAAGCTCTACCGAGATGTGTACTTCGCCCTGGGCAAGCGCGATGCGGACCCGGTTGCGTTGGGGCGCGTCTTGCCGGAGCTGCGCAGGATTGCCGCCGATGTGCGAAAGGCAAGCTGAGATTTATGGCCTCCAATGCGTCAAAATCGAGGAAAAGACACGCGAAAGGCGACGAAAAGCGGCAGGCATTGATTACCAGTCAGTTAACAGGTGTGATTCTTAAACCATTGATGCATTGAGGTTTACCGGAAATCCCGGGGTGGAAAAGAGGCTCCTGGTAAGCGTAGGGGGGGGTGGGGGTACCCTTTTCCGAGTTCCCGCTGAAGCAAGCGACGGTGTTGTCCGCTTTCCTCCCATTACGATTGTGCGGCAAAAGAAGGTTATTCTCTGCAACCGGAGAGGGGCAGGTTGGGGGGCGGCTCTTTCCGGTTCCCTCAACCACGGGCGTATGCTATCAGGCGTGGCAGGGCTGAGGAAACCTCGGGGTTCTCAGCCCTCAGAAGCGAGCCCTCGGGCACCCAACGCCCTCAAAATGCGAGCAACAAGGAGCTATCAGTGAAATCCGATACCGTCTTTGGACACCTCGTACATCAGTTTGCCGTTCACCCGGAAAACCTGGCCACTGAGGCGTTATGCTTCATTCTTCGGACCTCTCCCGCAGCATCTCGTGCGTTCACAGAGTTCCTTCGCCCGATCGGGTTGGACTGTCCGGGAGGACTTTCCTTCGATACACAGCACGGCGGCTTGGAACAGTCCATCCCCGACATGAAGTGCCGCGATGGTAGGGGCCAGCTACGGGTGATCGTGGAGAACAAGTTCTGGGCTGGCCTGACCGACAATCAGCCAGTGACTTATATCCACGAACTTTTCCAAGATCTTCCGGTCGGGGTTGCCGCTCTGTTGTTCGTGGTTCCGAAAGCCCGTCTCCGGCTTGTCTGGGATGAGATTGCCCGTCGGTGCGAAGCGGCTGGAATTCGAGTTGGCGAAGTTACAGAGCTTACAGCCTTGAAATATGCTGACATCGGCGGAAGGCGCTTCATAGCCGCGACAACTTGGGGCGATCTGCTCGGTGCTCTTTTCGCGGCATCACCCTTGGCCGGAGAGCCTGACCGTCGTAACGACATCGCCCAACTTCAAGGGCTGTGCAGGAAGATGGACGAGGAAGAGCTTTTGCCTCTCCGTGGCGAGGAACTGACAAATCAAGATATGCCCAGGAGGTTCATCAATTTTTCCAACCTCCCGTTCGCTATGGCGGAGGAAGCTGCGACCCGGAAGCTATGTATTCGAAAGACCGAAACCAACTACCGACACGGTTCAGGCGTTTACATCCGAATTGGTGAATATACCGCCTGGATAGGGTTTGATCGCATCGCGTGGCGAAGCTTGGGGGTTTCGCCGATTTGGGTGAATTTCTACTCTGGGTCTTGCCCGATTGCCGAAATCCGCGAAAAGCTTGCCCAGTTGCGTAGGGTTACGCCTCGGCGTTGCTTCGATTCCGAGGACGGAAGGTTCGTAATGGTGCCGATTCTTCTCCTGACGGGCGCTGAGAAACAGCGAATCATCGACGATGCTGTGCGCCAAATTGGTGAACTCAAGGCTGAGCTGGACGCGACAAAATCGCCCAGTGCCTCCACCGACCCAGCTCGGACCTATGAATGTGATACGAACCCCGCCTTCGACCCTGCTAGCCAGAATGAGCACCTGACCGAAGAAACCATACTGGAGTTGGGCGCAGAGGGCGGGAGCTTAACGCTGTTCGGCAGCAGAGACGCTGCGGGCCAGTGGAAGTTTTGGAGGAAGTCGGACGAGACCACCATGCGTGAATTGCTCGATGAGGAAGACCTTCGCGGATTAGGAAGTCTCGTCAGCGAAGGCGGTCCCGTCTCCTCCCTCCAGGAAGCGTTTGCCCTCCTGGACAAATATCAATGGCAAAGTATGGTTCCTCTTCAAATTCATCCTGAGTTTCGGAGCGCGATTCAGAGCGAGGTGCAAAGGAGATGCACACCGGAGGAACTGGCTATCTGGAATTCTTACACTTTGCGTAGCTGAGCGAAAACGCTGCGCACACAAGAAGCGGTCCATAGACTCTATTGCTGCTGCTGTTGCTGCATCTGCTGCAAATCGAGGAAGGGGATGGTGGGCGGCGCGGGAGCCTGCTGGGCGCGCTCCACCAGCACGCTCCAGTCTTCGGGGATGGGCAGCTTGCGGTCCAGCGCGGGCGGCTGTTCGCCGGCCTCCACTTGTACAGCCACGTACAGTTCGCTGTCGGTCTTGCCGCGGAAGACGCCGTGCGTGGGCGGCACATCGGCGTAATCCCGGCCCACTGCGGTGCGGATGTGCCGGTGGTGCGCAATCAGATTGTTGGTGGGGTCGAAGCCGACCCAGCCCAACTGCGGCAGCAGCACATCGACCCAGGCGTGGGTAGCGTCCGGAGTCGAGCGGTCGTGGTCCTCGCGGCCGCGGTAGAGATAGCCGGAGACGTAGCGGGCTGGAATGCGCACGTGGCGCAGCAGGGCGATCATGGTGTGGGCAAAGTCCTGGCAGACGCCCTCGCCGCTGACGATGGCCTCGTCGATGGGCGAGTCGACGCGCGTGGAGCGGGGCACATACCTGAAGTAGTCGAAGAGCCGCTGGTTCAGCTCCCGCACCAGCATCAGCGGATCGTCGCGCCGGGTGACGCCCATCTGCTTTGCCAGCAGCGTGAGCGCCGGCGTCTCGACGGCAAAGGTCGAGGGCAGCAGCATCTCCCAGTAGTCGCCGGCCTCGACCTGCTCGTCGAGCGCCTCCCAGGCATCGGGCGAAAGGAAAGCGGGCACGTCGGGCAGTTCCTGCTGCTCGACCACCGACTCGGCCACGATTACCAACTGATTGTGCTCGCCGGGAATATCGAAGTGCTGCACGTTGTTGCCCAGGTGGTCGCGATAGGTGAAGACGCGGCAGCGCGGGCTGACCGAAAGCGAAAAGGTGAGGCAGTGCTGGTTCGAGTCGGAGCGCGGATGCATGCGCGTCTCCATGATGCTCTCGCTGATGGGCTGCGAGTAGCGAAAGCGCGTGAGGTGGCGGATGGAATAGAAGTTCATGCTCGCTCCCAGGGTGGTTTTGCATCCAGTCCAAATGCCGCGGACATTGAAGGGGACGGGCTTCAGCCCGTCCGTTCACAATCGAGTTTCGATCGCCGGCTTTAGCCGCTGAGGGAATGCAGAAGCCCAAATGAACCTCCCTCAGGGGCTAAAGCCCCAATCCGCTTCAGCCTATGAAGTACGGGCTGAAGCCCGTACCCTTCACCTAAAAGCCCAGTCGTCGCTCAACTGCTAAACCGCCAGCGCGGACTGGATGGAGTAATGCACATAGTAACGGTAGATGAGTTCGTGAATGCGCATGCACTGTTCGCGGATGCCGTGCAGGAAGCCCGCCGCATCGCCGCCCAGGATCTCGCCGATGGTGGTGAAGCCGAGCATGGCGTGCAGCCGGCCGATGTTCGCAATCAACTCGTCCGGCGGGCGGCGGCCGCCGGTTTGCTGAACGGATTCGATGGCGCCTCGGATGGCGTCGACGCAGTAGCGTATGGCGTGAGGGAAGTCGCGGTTGAGAAGCAGAAACTCAAGGATGCGGCCGGCAGAGAGGTCGGCGGTGTAGACCTGGCAGTACGCCTCGAAGGAGGTGCAGCAACGCAAGAGGCCCACCAGCTCGAGATACTGGTAGCCGGAGTCGTCCTGCTCCTGCGCATGCAATAGGTCGGGCTGATAGACCTCGAGCAGGGTCGCCGTGGCGTAGGCGCGCTCCAGGTAACGGCCCAGGCAGATGAACTGCCAGCCCTGGCCATGGATCATGGTGGTGTCGCTCACGCCCTGGAAGAGGTGAATGCCATCCACCACAGAGGCCAGCAGGTCATTGATGCTGGACTGGAACTGCGTCTGCGCCTGAGGCGAGTGAATCTGGTGGAAGAGGCGGTTGAGCCGCTGCCACTGCTCGCTGGATATTTCTTCGCGCACCTGGCGCGCGTTCTCTCTCGCCCCGCTTACGCAAAACGTGACCGAGGCGTGGTTGAGACTGTCGAAGACCAGCGTGGCGGCCATCGACTCCAGATCGCCGTTCCACTCCAGGCCGGCCGGCTTGCCCAGCGCGGCCACCAGCCGCCGCCAGCGGGTCTCGGCGCTGGCCGCCCCGGTGTCGAGCATCAGGCCCATGGTCACATCGAGCTGGCGCACGGTGTTCTCCGCCCGCTCCAGGTAGCGGCTCATCCAGTACAGGCTGTCGGCAACGCGCGATAGCATCGTCTTACTCCCTGGCCTCAGTGCTGCCCTGCGCTTCCAGAACCCATGTATCTTTGCTGCCGCCTCCCTGCGAGGAGTTGACCACCAGCGAGCCCCTTTCGAGAGCCACGCGAGTCAGGCCTCCGGGCACGATGTTCACCTTGTCGCCAAAGAGAATGTAGGGGCGCAGGTCCACGTGGCGCGGCTCCAGGCGATCGCCAACCAGGCATGGAGCGCGGGAAAAATCCAGCGTTGGCTGGGCAATGTAGTTGCGCGGATTGGCCTCGATCTGGCGGGCAAACTCCTCCCGCTGGCGCGCCGTGGAGTGCGGGCCAATCAGCATTCCGTAGCCGCCGCTCTCGCCCACCGCCTTCACCACCAGCTTCTCCAGGTTGGCCAGCACGTGCTGGCGCTCGCCGGCTTCGCTCAGCAGGTAGGTTTCCACGTTGGGCAGGATGGGGTCTTCGTTCAGGTAGTAGCGGATCATGCGCGGCACATAGGCGTAGACGGCCTTGTCGTCGGCGAGTCCGGTGCCGAAGGCGTTGGTCACCGTTACGTTTCCGGCGCGATAGGCGTTGAAGAGCCCCGCGCAGCCCAGCGACGAGTCGGCGCGAAAGACCAGCGGATCGCTGAAGTCGTCGTCCACGCGGCGGTAGATCACGTCCACGCGCTTGAGGCCGTCGGTGGTGCGCATATAGACGACATTGTCGTGGGTCACCAGGTCGCGGCCCTCGACCAGTTCGATGCCCATCTGCCGGGCGAGGTAGGTGTGCTCGAAGTAGGCGGAGTTGAAGACCCCCGGCGTCAGCAGCACAATATTCGGCTCCGGCCGGCCCTCCGGCGCAAGGGAGCGCAGCGTGGCCAGCAGCAGCCGCGGGTAGTGCTCGATGGGCCGCACGCCGTAACTCTGGAAGAGCTGCGGAAAAGTCCGCTTCATCACCCGGCGGTTGGTGAGCATGTAACTGACGCCCGAGGGCACGCGCAGATTGTCTTCGAGCACCACAAACTCGCCGGTGTTCAGCCGCAGCAGGTCGGAGCCGACGACGGAAATATAGACGTTGCGTGGCACCTGCAAACCGCGCATCTGCCGCCGGTAGTGCTTGCAACTGTAGACCAGCTCGCGCGGGACCACGCGGTCGTTCAGTATCTTGGCGTCGGAGTAAACGTCGCGCAGAAAGAGATTGAGCGCGGTGATGCGCTGGGTGAGGCCGCGCTCGATGCGGTCCCACTCCGCGGCCGTGATCAGCCGCGGCAGCAGGTCGTAGGGAAAGATGCGCTCCGTGCCCTCCTCGCGGCCGTAGACGGTGAAGGTGATGCCCTGGGTCAGAAACGACAGGTCGGCCGACTGTTTGCGCCGCTGAAGCTCATCGGCGGGCAGCCGCGCCAGGGTCTCGGCCAACGCGCGGTAGTGCGGGCGCACCTCCCCGTCGGCCGCGCGCATCTCGTCGAAGGCCCGGTCGAGCGGATAGTCGCCGAAGAGCGTCTCCAATTCCACGGCATGGCCAGCGTTCATGAGGATATGGAGCTTTCTTTACCGAAGATTCAGGGCGCCGGCGGGGGATGGGCCGCGGCGTTCGGGCGGACGCCGCTCACCCGTCGGCTCCGGCTTCGGCGTCCGCGCCGTCCGAACCCTGTTCCTTGCTTGTATCAGGCGGGGCATAAGGGAACCGTGAGGAAAGGGGGGCGCCGCTTGAGAGGGTCCAGCCTCGCCCACGAACCGGCAGAATCCGGAATCCCGGGCAATCCGCCTGCCTTCTGCCGGCAAGCGCCCTCGTTTTGAACAGGCGGCGAGAACTTCTTTATGGGTTCCTTATACGGAAAGGGAACTGCCGGGTAATATAATCGACTCACCCTCTCGTTCATACCGCGTTGTTCGACAATCGCTCCCTAGCCCCAACGTAGCCAATCGGGAGGAAAAATCATCAAGGAGATTGGACGATGCCCAAGAGTGCAACCGACGTAATAAAGCTGGCCAAGGAAACCGGCGCGAAGATTGTGGACCTGAGGTTTATCGATCTGCCCGGCATGTGGCAGCATTTCTCGATTCCCGTCGAAGAGCTGGGTGAAGATCTTTTCGACGAAGGGATCGGTTTCGATGGCTCCAGCATTCGCGGTTTTCAACAGATCAACGAAAGCGACATGCTGCTCTTCCCGGACCCGGAGACAGCCTACCTGGACCCCTGTCTGGAGATTCCCACGCTGAGCCTCATCTGCGATGTGAAGGATCCGGTCTCGGGCAAGCCGTACAGCCGCGATCCGCGCTACATCGTACAAAAGGCGGAAGCTTACCTCAAGAGCACCGGCATCGCCGACACCAGCTACTGGGGCCCGGAGCTTGAGTTCTACATCTTCGACAATATTCAGTACGACCAGAACGCCTTTACCGGCTACTATCGCATCGACTCCGACGAAGGCATCTGGAACACCGGCCGGGACGAAAAGCCCAATCAGGGCTACAAGATCCGCCACAAAGAGGGCTACTTCCCGGTGCCGCCAACCGATCAGCAGCAGGACCTGCGCTCGGAAATCATCATGAACATGATGAAGGTCGGCATCCCCATCGAAGTGCATCATCACGAAGTTGGAACCGCCGGCCAGGGAGAGATCGACATGCGCTTCTCCCCCCTCAAGAAGATGGCGGACAACGTGATGTATTACAAGTACATCCTCCGCAACACGGTGAGGAAGCACGGCAAGGTGGCCACCTTCATGCCCAAGCCGCTCTTCGGCGACAACGGCTCCGGTATGCACGTTCACCAGAGCCTGTGGAAGGGCGACACCAACCTCTTTTACGACAAGAACGGCTACAGCCTGCTCAGCCCGCTGGCTCTCAATTACATTGGCGGCCTGCTGAAGCACGCTCCGGCGCTGCTTGCGTTGTGCGCTCCCACCACCAACTCCTATCGCCGCCTGGTACCGGGCTACGAAGCGCCGGTCAACCTGGCGTTCTCGCAGCGTAACCGCTCGGCCGCGGTGCGCATTCCGGTGTATTCGAAGAGCCCCAAGTCAAAGCGCCTGGAGTTCCGCTGCCCCGATCCTTCGGCCAATCCGTACCTCTGCTTCGCCGCGCTGCTCATGGCCGGCCTGGACGGAGTCAAGAACAAGATCGATCCGGGCGAGCCGCTGGAGAAGGATCTGTACGAACTGGAGCCCGAGGAAGCCGCCAAGATCAAGAGCACGCCGGGCTCGCTGGGCGAGGTTCTGGAAGCGCTGGAGAAGGATCACGCTTTCCTGCTCGAAGGCGGCGTCTTCACCGAGGACCTGATCGAGACCTGGATCTCGTACAAGCGGGAGCGCGAACTGGCGCCGGTCAACCTGCGCCCCGTGCCCTACGAGTTCTTCCTGTACTTCGACCTGTGAGGCGCGGGAATCTGCGCGCTTGAGCATGTGTTCCTTTTTCAACTCCCTGGGCCGATGGTTTCCATCGGCCCGGTTTTTTTGCGATCGCCCAGCCGCCAGGAGCGGTGGTCCCGAGAATGCTCGAAACGCACGGGCTTCTCACAGCCTGTCGTGTCTCTTGTGTCCTCCGGTTGCTCAGGAGATTCCACGTGCTCATGCCCAGTTTGCGCCGCGCCCGCCTGGAACCGCGCGGGCCCGGCCGCCGTATCATAAGAGGAGACGCGCCGGGCGCAAGCCCGCGCGCTGTGAGGGGCTGAGACCATGGTGAAGTTTCTTTTGTGGTGCATTCTTCTGGTGCTGTGCTGGCCGCTGGCGCTGCTCGCCCTGATTCTGTATCCGGTGGTGTGGCTGCTCCTGCTGCCGTTTCGCCTGGTTGGAATCGCCGTGGGCGGCGCGCTGGAGTTGGTGAGCGCGGTTATCTTTCTCCCGGTGCGGGTTCTCCGCGCCATTTGATTGGCAGCCGGATTCCCGGGATCTGTGTGAGCGCCAAATGACCGGAATCTGTTAACAATCGAGCCTCTTGCAAAACTCCATTGAGACTGCTCGCCGCGGCGGGCGTCAGGGCACGACTTCAGTCGTGCCGTAAGCGCAACAAAATCATGTTGGGCTTTAGCCCCTGCGGCTTTGTTTTCAGTAATTTGCAATTCCGCAGCGGCTAAAGCCGGAATCCAAATTGGCCATTTGCGGCACGACTGAAAAGGCTGCGGAAAAAGGCTTGCATTTGGTCGAAATACACGAAAAACGTACCTCAGGGGCTGAAGCCCGTGCTAATTCTACGGCACTTACGGCACGACTGAAGTCGTGCCCTGACGCTTCTGCCGGCCCGAGAGGAGTTTTTTCCGCAGCCTGTGAAGTCGTGCCCTGACACAAGTCATAACCTGAAGGCAATTCTGCAAGAAGCTCAACCTCTTTCAATTGCCCGTTTCGCCGATAGTTTCCTCAAGGCGCAGCGCATGATCCGATCTCTCGCACTCACTCTTGGCGTTCTACTGGTTCTGCCGGCCGCTCAAGCGAGCGACGCGGACGAGATCTTCCCGGTGGCCCACAACGAGCCCATCACCATCCGCGTTCTCAGCGGCAAGACAGGACAGCCGCTGATCCATGCCCGCCTACTGCTGGTGGCGGGCTATGACCGGCGCGACCTTCAGCTCAAAATGTGGCATGGGGAAGCTCTCACCGGCCTCGACGGCATGGCGCGGCTTCCGGACGCGCTGGCGAATCTTCCCCTGCTCCAGATCCGGCTGGCGAGGAGGCATCTCTGCCAGGCCGATTCCCGCGCGGTCGCGTACAGCGTTGAGCGGATTCGCCGCGACGGGCTGAGCACGCCCGATCGCTGCGGCTATGCTACAGTCGAGGACGCGCCCGGGACCTTCATCGTCTACGCAAAGGGCAGGGGCGCGGCCAAGACGCGGTTCTCGTCCGCTTCGCGGCCGGCTTTGTGCGGGGCGGCGCGGAACAACTGATTCCTTCGCACTGGCTTGCCGCCGCCCGGCTCTCTGCGTTAGCGTCAGCCTTGGGACGCGGCGCCGGCCGTTGAATCGCGTCCAATGGTTAGGAGGAAGATCGATGCGCGGAGTTTTGCCGGTGGTCCTTGCGGCGCTGATGCTGGCCACGCCGTCCACAACCCAGACGCAGACCGCGGACGAAGCCGGCGCCAAGAACGCGCAGCAGGCGCGCGCGGCCCTGGACGCCATGGTGCGGGCTCTGGGCGGGCCGGCGTGGCTCAACATGAAGAACATGATGCGGGAGGGGCATGTGGCCGGCTTCGACCATGGCAGCCCCGGCGAAGGCACCACCGAGTACTGGGAGTTCCACGCCTGGCCGGACCATGATCGCATCGAGTTCACCAAGCACCGCGACGTGGTCCAGTTTTACGTGGGACGCGAGGGCTGGGAGGTAACTTATCGCGGCAAGGCTCCGCTGCCCCAGGACATCGTGGACGACTACCTGCGCCGCCGCGATCACTCCATCGAGACCGTGGTCAAGTACTGGCTCAACGATCCCAAGACCATCCTGGTCTATGAGGGCCAGCGCCTGGCCGAGCGGCACCTGGCAGACCAGGTGACTCTCATTTCCCCGCAGAACGAGGCGGTCACCATTCAGATGGACACGCAGACCCACCTGCCGCTGCGCCGCACCTTCGAGTGGCGCGATCCGGTCTTCAAAGACAAAAACATCGACGCCGAGGAGTACGACGACTATCACACCTTCGACGGCTTTCCCACGGCGTTTACCATCACGCGCTTCAAGAACCAGGAGATCGTCCGGCAGTACTTCCTGGTCCACGTGAGTTATAACCAGCAGTTGCCGCCCGACTTCTGGAGCGTGGACGCGGCCGCGCGCCGCATCAAGAAGTAGGACTTTGAAGTTAGAGCTTATCCGTAAATTGCGAGTTCCCATTGAGACCGCAAGAAGTGTCAGGGCACGACTTCAGTCGTGCCGGAAGAGCCACAAGATCATGCTGGGCTTTAGCCCCTGCGGTTTTGTTTTCAGTAATTTGCAGTTCCGCAGCGGCTAAAGCCGGAATCTAAGTTGGCCATCTGCGGCACGACTGAAGTCGTGCCCTGACGCAATCTATAACCTGAAGACAATTCTGCAAGAGGCTCATAAGTCACGCATAGATCGCAAACGCCTGGGCGCGGCATCCCAATGGGTACTATTCTCCCGGCCGCAAAGTACCCAACGCGCGAAGGTAACTGCACGAAAGCAGCTACCTCGCTTGCACATAAGTTGTAGCTTAATTTCGATTGTTCCCTTGCGAACAGTAGTTTCGTGCGTGTAGAAACAATATGGCGGCCTTTGGCCCCCGCGAGGAAAACTTCGTGGGAGTTCTTAGACGCCATGGGGCCGGCACGCGGTTGCTCCCTTCGGAAAATAAGTTACCTGGGTGCGATTACCTTCGGTCCAATGTCTTCAGTATGGCAGGAGAACCGGTGACGGATAACGGGACATACCTTCTTCGAGAGGCGGATGGTGAAGAGAGGCTGGAGGGTCTCTTGCGTCCCCGTGCCGGCGAAGATCCGAACCGGGGGAGCCAGTCGCGCAATCATCGTCACGCCCCGCAGACCGGCCTGTTGAGCCAGCAAGCGTTCCAGGATGCTCTTGGGGCGCTGCTGAGGAACAGTCCGGCAGAGCAAGAAGTGGCACTGATTTGGATCGACCTGGTAAGCCTGCGCAGGGAATATTCTCTATGGGGATGGAGAGGCGCGGAGGCGTTGGCCAGCCGCATTGCGGGAATTTTGCGCTCCGCCGTGGATGCCGATGCGCTGCTGGGCCGTGTCGGCGACAGCAGCTTCATGGTGGCCATGGGAGCGTCCAAATTCAACAAGATCAGCCGGAACCGCATCCAGGAGATTGTGGACTCGCTCACCCCGCAGCGGCGCTGCGGTTCAGATGCGAGGCTGGAGGTTGCGGCAGGCGTGGCCTTCTTCCCCTCCGACACCAGGTCGGCCGACGAACTGGTGCGGTTTGCCGTCCTGGCCGCGGATCGCGCCGGCCATGTCAGGAGCCGGAATGTGGTCGCCTTCCACATCAGGATGAACAGGCAGATCATGCGCGACCATCTGCTGGAAGTGGAGATGGGCAAGGGACTCGAACGGAACCAGTTTCGAATGTTCTACCAGCCGAAGGTGAATCTGAAAACCGGGGAAGTGGTGGCGGCTGAGGCGCTGATGCGCTGGAACCACCCCGAGTTGGGTGCGGTCGCGCCCAGCGAGTTTATTCCCGTGGCCGAACGGTCCAACCTTATTCACAGTGTCTTCGACTTCAATCTGCGGACCGCGCTGGAGCAGGCCCGGCGCTGGCGCGCTCTTGGTCTTGCATTGCCGATCATCGCGGTGAATGTTTCCGCGGCCAACGTGCGCGAGGACGATTTTGCCCGCACCGTACGCACCATTATGGAAGAGATTCCCATCGCGCCCACGCAACTGGAACTGGAGATGACCGAATCCCTGGCCTTCGAGGACGAAGAACTTTTCAGAGCGCGGATTCGGCAGTTGAAATCGATCGGCGTGCGCGTCGCCATCGACGATTTTGGCACTCGCTACACGGGATTTAACGTCCTCAAGAAGTTACGCCTGGACACCATCAAGATCGACCAATGCTTCATCCGCGGCGTCGACCGCTGCCAGGACATGCTGGCGCTGTGCCGGACCATCGTCGCTATGGGCCGGCAATTGAAGCTGCGCACCGTGGCGGAGGGAATCGAGGAACCCGGCGAGCTTGAGGCTCTTCGGCAGATCGGCTGCGAAGCCGGCCAGGGATATCTCTTTCAGCGGCCGATTCCGGGAGACGAGTTTACGGGCTTCCTGCGCAGTTGGCCTGATCGGATGCATGAATTCGGCTTCGCGGACGACACCTTCCGGTTTGAGACTCATCGGCTCTATGCAGTCGGATAAGAGCAGCCCCCGGACGTTGCCGGCATAGGCTTGTTTATAATCCAGATGAGCGCGAGGCGGACCCGCCCGCTCTCTGGAGCCAGAGAATGACGTTTGACATCCAGGAGATCCTGGACTTCCTTCCCCATCGCTACCCGTTTCTGTTGATCGACAGAGTCGTCGAGTTCGAGCGCGCCAAGCGCCTGGTGGCCATCAAGAATGTAACCATCAACGAGCCATTTTTTCAGGGCCACTTCCCCGGTTATCCCATCATGCCCGGCGTGCTGGTCATCGAGGCCATGGCCCAGGCCGGCGCCATCATCATGCTCTCCGAGATCCCCGACCGCGAGAAGAAGCTGGCGGTCTTTACCGGCATCGAACGGGCCAAGTTCCGCCGCCCGGTAACGCCTGGCGACCAGTTGCGCATCGAGGTGGACGTGCTGGCCTTCAAGAGCCGCATGGGCCGCATGGAGGCCAAGGCCCTGGTGGACGGCAAGCTGGCCTGCCAGGCCACGCTGACCTGCCAGATCGTTCCCAAAGTGCGAGAGACTGCGCCGTCCGCTGCCGATCTCCAGCCCCCAGTCGCGGCCTCGGCGCCGGAAGCGGTGACCGGGGAGTGAGCGTCCATCCCAGCGCCGTGGTTGCTCCCGGAGCCGTGGTTCCGGCTTCCTGCATCGTCGGCCCCTTTTGTACCATCGGTCCCGACGTCGTGCTGGGCGAGAATTGCAACCTCATCTCCCACGTGGTGCTCGATGGCCGCACCCGCATCGGCGCGCGAAACACGTTTTATCCCTTCTGCGCGGTCGGCGTGGCGCCCCAGGACCTGAAGTATCGCGGCGAAGCCACTGAAACCGTTCTCGGCGACGACAATACCATTCGCGAGGGCGTGACCGTAAGCCGCGGCACGGCGGGCGGCGGCGGCGTCACGCGCATCGGCTCCAACTGCCTGCTCATGGCCAGCGCGCATATTGGCCACGACAGCCTGGTGGGCAATCATTGCATCCTGGCCAACGCGGCCACGCTTGCCGGCCACGTAATCATCGAGGACTACGCCACCGTGGGTGCCTTCAGCCCTGTCCATCAGCACTGCACGGTGGGCACATACGCCTTCATCGGCGGCGGCACCATCGTCACCCAGGACGTGCTGCCCTTCTCGCTCACCTCTTCGCGGCGCGAAAACAAGGCCTTCGGCATCAACAAGATCGGACTGGTGCGGCGCGGCTTCTCGCCGGAACGGCTGCAACGGCTTCAGAAGGCCTTCCGCCTGTTGCTGGCCTCCAAGATGAACACCTCCCAGGCTCTGGAAGAAATCAGGCAGCTTGAAGGCGAGGACGTGGCGCTGCTGGCCGCCTTCCTGGAGCGTAGCGAGCGCGGGGTGATCAAGTAGCCATGAAGCTCGGCCTCATTGCCGGCAACGGCAGGTTTCCTTTTCTGCTGCTCGACGCGGCGCGGGCGCAAGGGCTGGCCGTGGTGGTTGCGGCCATCCGCGAGGAGACCGACCCGGAGATCGACCGGCGCGCGGCTGAGGACGAGCGCATCAGCATCGAGTGGTTCTCGCTGGGCGAGCTGTCGCGGCTGATCGAGGTCTTCCGAAGGGAAGGCGTCCGAAGGGCCGTGATGGCCGGCCAGGTGAAGCACAAGCAGATATTCTCCAGCATCCGCCCCGACTGGCGGCTGGCCAAGCTGCTGCTGAATCTGCGCTCGCGCAACACGGATATGCTGCTGGGCGCGGTGGCCAAGGTGCTGGGCGACGAGGGCATCGAGCTGATCGGTTCCACGGCGTTTCTTGAGCCGCTGCTGGCGCAGGAGGGAGTTCTCACCGCGCGCGCGCCGGACGACGAGGAGCGAAAGAACATCGAGTACGGCCTGGGAGTGGCCCGCGCCGTCGCCGGCTTCGATATTGGCCAGACGGTGGTGGTGGCCGCGCAGGCCTGCGTGGCCGTCGAGGCCATGGAGGGCACGGATGCGGCCATCGAACGCGCGGCCCAACTGATGCGGTCACTTGACGACGACGCCTCCACGCTCGAACGCCGGCTGACCGTGGTGAAGGTGGCCAAACCCCAGCAGGATTTGCGCTTCGACGTGCCGGTCATCGGCGTCGTCACGGTCGAGACCATGATCCGCGCCGGCGCAAGCTGCCTCTCGGTCGAAGCCGGCCGCACGCTGCTATTCGACCGCGAAGCTCTCGTCAAGCGCGCCGATGAAGCGGGAATCGCCATCGTTGCCACCGGGCGCGGAGACTGACTGTTGAATAGCGGCGCGCCGGTCCGTCACGCCAGCGGAAACCTCCCCGTCACCAGCTTCAGCGCCTCATCCGCGGTCTGGATCAAACCCTCAAGCTGCGCATCTTCCACCGCCCGCAGCATCTCCTTGAAGGCCGCCCCCGGCTGGTAGCCTGCCGCAATCAGCTCCCGGCCGGTAATCAGAGGCCGCGGCCGCACCGCCTCCTCCGGCATCGACTCCCATCGCTCGCGCACAAACTCCCAGTGCTCCAGATTCCCGCTCCCGGCTACGCAATCCATGCGGTGCAGGGCAAGATGCTCCTCGAATCCCTCCAGCCTGAAGAAACGCTTCAGCGTGGAAGCCTTCATCCGCGCCGCATCGGCAAACCGCATGTGGTTCTCGATGAGCGAGAGAATCTGCCGCGTCTCATCGTTCGAGAACCGGAAGCGCCGGCAAATCTCCGCGCCCATGGCCACACCCACTTCCACGTGCCCGTCAAACCTGATCCGGTCCGGAGCCCGCCGGAAGGTGGGCGGCTTGCCCACATCGTGCAGCAGCGCGCCCCACGCCAGCGTCCGCGGGCAGCCGGCCTCCAGTTGATCGAGCAGCCCCAGCGTGTGCACCCACACATCGCCCTCAAGATGAAACTGCGCGGGCTGCTCGACGCCCTTCATCCGCGCGATCTCGGGTAGCACCTCGGCGAGCAGTCCGGTCTGGTCCAACAGCTCAAACGCCCGCCGCGACCGCCCCTCGGTCAGCATCTTGGTCAACTCGTCGCGCACCCGCTCCCGGCTCACCGATTTGATCTTCGCGGCCAGGCGGCGCATGGCGGCAGCCGTCCCCGCCTCAATCTCGAACCCGAATCGCGCGGCAAAGCGCACTCCCCGCAGCATCCGCAGGCGATCCTCTTCGAAGCGCGCATCCGGCCTCCCGATCGCCCGGATCACTCCCGCATCCAGGTCCGCCAGCCCGCCCACGTGATCGATCACCGCCGCGCGCAGAGCGTCCCGGACCCAGGAATTCCGCGCAGGGTGCCCCACCCTCGCCACGTCCTTGTCTTTGTGGCTAGGGTGGGTGGTTGATTCCACCCCCTGAGGGAAAAGCCGGTCAGCATCGAGCAGCAGCCCATTGATGGTGAAGTCGCGCCGCCGCACATCCTCCTCGGCGCTGGCCGTGTAGCGCACCGCATCCGGATGCCGCCCATCCGAATACGCCCCATCCGACCGGAAAGTGGCCACCTCGGTGGTCACGTAGCCGTCGTCGTCGCTATCCGCGACCAGCACCACGCCAAAGTGCGCTCCCACGGCAAAGGTGCGCTTGAAAAGCTTCAATACCACATCCGGAGTGGCCGAGGTCGCCACGTCATAGTCCTTCGGCTCACGGCCCAGCAGCAGGTCGCGCACGCAGCCGCCGGCCAGGTACGCCTCGTGCCCCGCCGCCCGCAGCTCTCCCATCACCTTCAAAGCCGCATCGAATTGGCGCGTCCCGCTTGCCATACCACCATCATTCTCTCCCATCTGCCTGTGTCCGTCCCGTCTGTTCTTTATTCTTCGTCTGTGTCGCGCAAGCGGCGTCTGCCCCACCGCAGGTGGCCGCGCCAGAGGCGTCTGCCGCACGGCAGGTGCCCGCTAAACTATAAAGATGAGCGGACGCGGTCTCATCCTCGCCATCGAATCCTCGTGCGACGAGACCGCCGCGGCCATCGTCGAGCGCGGCGCGCGCACGCTTTCTTCCGTCGTCTCCTCGCAGATCGCCACTCACGCCCGTTACGGGGGGGTCGTGCCGGAGCTGGCCAGCCGCGAGCATCTCCGCGCCATCGTTCCTGTCGTCCGCGCCGCCCTTGCTCAGGCCGGCGTCGCCCTCGCCGACCTCGACGCCATCGCCGTCACCAGCGGTCCCGGCCTCGCCGGAGCGCTGCTGGTGGGCATCACCTACGCCAAGGCCCTGGCCTTCGCCCAGAATCTGCCCCTCATCGCCGTCAACCACCTCGAAGGCCACATCCACGCCGTGCTGCTGAATGAGCGGGAGTCGCTGGACGGGCAACGTTCCCCGGACTCTGAATCCGCGCTGGCACTGGTCGTCTCCGGCGGCCACACACACCTCTATCTGGCCCGGACCGCCCACAACTCGTGGAGCTACTCGCTCATCGGGCGCACTCTCGACGACGCCGCCGGCGAGGCCTTCGACAAGGTCGCCAAGCTCCTCGGCTTCGGCTACCCCGGCGGTCCCTGGATCGACGCTCTGGCCCGCTTCGGCAACCCGCTCGCCGTGCCGTTTTCCTTCTCGCAGATCAAGCGAAAGGTACACCTGGGTGGCAACCCCCCGCGCACCAAGGCCGCCCGCACCGCGCCCATCGCCAACCTCGATTCACGCTTTCTCTTCTCGTTCTCGGGCATCAAGACGGCCGTGCTCCGCTACGTCGAACTCCGCAACCTCCGGCCCGAAGCCCAGGCCCGCGCCGCGCGGCTTTTTCCGGCGCAGGTTGGCCAGCCCGTGCGAAACGTAGCGGAGTCAAAGGAATTGCAGGGTGCCCCATCCTTTCCGCTTTCTTCTGCGGAAAGGGTGGGAGACCACAAACCTCAACCATCGTCCGTCCCTCCCAAGCCCCCGGCAACCAGAGAAGAAGCTCTGGCGCTCTGCCCTCAGCTCATCCTCGATCTCATCGCCAGCTTCCAGCACGCGGTGGTCGGCGACCTGATGAAGAAGACCTTCGCCGCCGCCGAATCCCTCGGCGCCCGCCGCATCCTCATCACCGGCGGAGTGGCCGCCAACCGCGAACTCCGCCAGCGCTTCACGGCCGAAGCCGCCCGCCGCGGCGTCCGCTTAGCCTTCCCCACCCTGGCGCTTTCCACGGACAACGCCGCCATGATCGCCGCCGCCGCCTGGCCGCGTCTTCTCAGCGGCGACTTCGCTCCGCCGGACCTCTCCGCGGATCCGTCGCTGGCGCTGGGACGGTGAGAGCATGGGAGCGTCAGCTCTGAAGAGTGCTTCTATTTTGGTGCAATCGCTTTTCAATGCGAGTATCCTGTTAGCAAATGCCCGCAGTCGGGCCGAAACTGAAAGCGAGGTATGCTTTGGCTGACGCGAAGATTGAAATCAAAGTCGGCGCTATATCGTTGTCTGGTGAGGGGGACGCAGATTGGTTATCCAAACAACTAGACAAGCTCTTGGAGAAGATACCTGAACTCGCAAAGATAAGCGTGTCGGATATAGAAGAGGAAGTTGAGGCTCCAAAATCAGTTGGGAGGCATCCTACCACTGATCGCGCAAAGGCTGTTGGTACCCTCGCGTCCTTCTTGAAAGAAAAGAAGGCGACTAGCATTCAGGCACGCAAGTTCTTAGCTACCGCGCTCTGGCTACAGGAGACACAAAATCTAAAGCGGATCAACACAGGGCTCGTGACGAAGGCATTGAGTGATCACAACCAAGGAAAGCTGACAAACG
>JBEKDB010000054.1:0-25911 GCA_050014575.1 Occallatibacter sp.
ATCTCCTCGGAGCGCCCGTGGCCGTAGATGGGCGCGGTATCGATGAGGTTGATGCCGCGCTCGACGGCGCTCAAGCAGGTGGCGACGGCCACATCGTCGGGGATGGCGCCCCACTCCAGCCCGCCAATGGCCCAGGTGCCCAGGCCGATGCGGGAAACCTCGACGCCGGCAATCGTTGTCGTCTCCATGGAGACGATCATAAGGCCGGGTCACGAATGGGGCGTTCGATCAGAGCATTTTCTCGGATAGCGGAATGCCCCGTGCCCCATCCTTTCGCCTTTCTCCTGGCAAGGGGGTGGTGAACCTCGAACCTCAATCCACACTATTCCTCAGGAGCTTTGTGTCAATCATGACGGGCGAGGTCAAAAAGGAGGCGCATCCCCGGAACCACAGATCAGTGGTTAACTCCCGCGGCATCGGCAAAGCCGGCTGCCTGCACGGGAGGAATGCTGCTGGCGGGAGGCGGTTCGCCGAAGGAGGAGTCCTTGGCGTTGATGGCGTTCGAGTAGTCGGGACCGAGGCCCAGCTTCTTGAGGGCGCGGGAGTCGGGCATCAGCTTGGTCTGCCAGCCCTGATCGGCCTGGTACTTCTGCATGGCGGCTTCGGTGGTGGCGTCCCACTTGCCGTTGGCTTCGCCGGTCAGGTAGTGCTCGCGAATCAGCGCTTGCTGAATCTCCATCACGCGCGCCGGTTCGATGGCCTGCTGGCCGTGCAGCTTGTGCGACTTGGCCGCCTTGTGGTGGGGCTTGTGCGTTTGGCTGCTAGCGGAAGTCTTTTGGACGGGCGTGGCGATGGCGGGCGGCGCAATCAGCGCTGCTGAGAAGACGATTGCCGCGCTTGCCCGGAAAAAGAACACGCCGCTTCTCACCTCAGGACAACGAATTCACCGACGATTTACGTTGCAGTTTAGCGGAATCCCCAAACAGAGACAAGAAAAAACCAATCGAAAATCCGGAATCTATCCGCTTGCGGGAAAGGAGCGCCGGCCGTAGGAACTCCGCGGCCGGCGTCTCGCGAGGGCTACTCGAGTGTACCGCCCAGGTAGCTGATTCCATGGTCCGGGCGGCGCGGATCCATGACCTCGAAGACCACGTCGTCGCCGGTCTTGAGCTTGTTCACGATGGCTTCGAACTGATCCTTGGTGGCGGTGGGCTGCTTGTTGACGCGAAGGATGACCAGGCCGGGCTCAAGTCCCTGCAGGTCGCCGAACGAGCCGGCGCGAACCGACTGGACGATCACGCCCTGCGCGTGGAGCTTCTCGGCGGTGGACGCGGGCGCATCGCGAACCACGATGCCCAGCTTGGCTTCGCCGGCGTCGCCCTTCTCTTCGGAATTGGTCTCGGATTGCATGCCGCCTGGTTCGCCAATGACCTTTTCGCGGTCGCCAATGGTGACTGTGGTGTCGCCTTGTTTGCCGTCCCTCAGGTAGCCCAGGCGGATGGTCGAGCCCGGCCTCCGGCTGGCGATCTCATTCACCAGATCGTCGCCGTCCTTGATGGGCCGGCCATCGATGGCTGTGATGATGTCGCGTACCTTGATCCCGGCCTTGTCCGCGGGGCCATTCGGTTCGACCCTCGACACCAGAACGCCGTTCTTGAAGCCGTACTCGCGATTGACGGCGCCCGGAAGTTTCTCGCTGAACTCGATGCCGATGGCGCCGCGCGTAACCTTGTGGCTGGGGCCGATCAGGTCGTTGTAGACCTCGACCACAGTGTTGGACGGCATGGCGAAGCCGAGTCCCTGGTAGCCGCCCGACTCCGTAATGATGGCCGTGTTCACACCGATCACCTCGCCGTTCATATTCAGCAGCGGCCCGCCGGAGTTGCCGGGGTTGATGGCCGCGTCGGTCTGGATGAAGTGCTGGAACTGCCCGGGCGAACCCTGGTCGATGGTGCGGTTCTTGGCGGAGATGATGCCGGCGGTGACGGTTTGCGAGAACGCGAAGGGGCTGCCAATTGCCTCCACCCAGTCGCCCACCGAAGCAGTGTCGGAGTTGCCCAGCTTGACGGTCGGAAGCGGCGCGCTGGTGTCGATCTTGATGACCGCCAGATCGGTGGCCTTGTCGGTGCCGATAACGTGTGCCGGACGACCCTGGTCCTGGCTGTCGGGGTCCGAGGCGAGCTTGACGTAGATCTTGTCGGCCTTCTCGATCACGTGATAGTTGGTGATGATGTACCCCTTGGGATCGACGATGAAGCCCGAGCCGAGAGACTCGCGAACCTGGCCGTCATCGCCGCCTTCCATGTCGGGCATCTGGCCGCCGAAGAAGCGGTTGAAGAAGTCCTGAAAATTCCCCTGCCCCTGGCCCTGCTGCTGGCCGTTGTCCTGGTCGTCGTCGCCGGGATTCTGCGGAACGGGCTGGACGCGACCGTGGAAGTTGCGCCGGCCCCGGTTCTCCGACTGCTTGGGCAGGGTCTGGGTATTGATATTCACCACCGCCGGTCCCACCTGCCGGGCGATCCTGACAAAATCGTTGGGCGGCACGGTGGAATTGACGACCTTGAGGGGAGTGGCGTCGGCGCTGTCGATCTGCTTCTCCTGTCCGCGGACGCCGTGAGCGGCGAAGGAACCGGCCACGATGGCAGCCGAAAGGGTGGCAAGCAAGACAAATGCTGAAGCGAGACGGCGCGAGCGCAGCCGTTCAAAGAGCGATTTCATGGGTTCGATGACCTCGTAACGTGACCAGCCCCGCGGCTGGGTTGTCGATTGGACCAATTATCAGTATAGCCAGTGGCGGGCAAACCCGTCTGGCTGGGAGCGCTTTTGCCGCGGTAGGCAAAAGACCCCTCCCATCGCTATAGACGTGGAGCCTCGGAAAGAGTCGCACGCCGGCGGCGAATCGCTCCACCCGGCCAACTGAAAACTGACAACTGTCAACTGACCACTAGACTACTGTTCCGCGCCCCACTCGATCATGGCCAAAGTCAGCAGCATCACCCGCCTGAGGCCCGCTTCGCGATCCTTGGCGGAGTACCACTCGGCATGGGTATGCGCGCCGCCGCCTTCGCCGCCCGCTCCCATTGACAGCGCCGGAATGCCCAGCGAGAGCGGGATATTGGCGTCGGTCGAGCCCAGGCGAAGGTCGGTCTTCAGCCCCAGATGGCGGTCCACGGCGCGCAGAGTCTCCAGCAGCGGGGAATCAGCGGGTAGCGCAGCGGCGGGACGGTCGCCGATCTTCTCGATCGTGAAGGACAGAAGCCCCCTGCTGTCGGCCCCTGCCGCGGCATTCCTGCGCTCGACGGCGTCTTCGACGGCGCGATGCATCGCAACCTCAAGTCGCAGCAGCTCGTCGGGGCTGGTGGAGCGGAAGTCGATCGAAGCCTGGGCGCTTTCAGGGATGGAGTTCACGCTGGTGCCGCCGCTGATGGTGCCCAGGTTGAGGGTGGTCCGGGGCTCTTCCGGCAAGGGAGTCTCCGCCAGCGCGGCCAGAGCCGAGGCCAGCGCGGCGATGGGGTTGGGCGTGCCGGCGTCGGTAAAGCTGTGGCCGCCGGGGCCGGCGATGGCGACCCGGAAGCGGCGGCTGCCCAGGGCCTGGGTGACGGCCGAGTCCGCGCCGGGGCCATCCAGAACAATGTGGGCGGCGACGCGTCCGGCCAGCGCGTCCTGGCCATAGAAGTGGCGCACGCCGCGCAGATCTCCTTCGCCTTCTTCGCCCACATTGCCGAGAAAGAGGAGCGGGGCGGGCAGTTCGGCCCCGGCCTCAATCAGCGCGTGGGCGATGGCCAGCATGCCCGCCACTCCGGCTCCATTGTCGCAGGCGCCTGGGGCTTGCAGGCGGTCGCCGTCCACCACCGGGTTCAGAGGCGTTCCGGCGGGAAATACAGTATCCAGGTGCGCCGAGAGCACGACCACCGGCCCGGTGCTCTCGGCCGGCAGGTTGGCCGCCAGCAGCATTCCAAAGACGTTGCCGGCGACGTCCGTATGCACTTGGCCGAGACCGGCCTCGGCAAAGCGGGCCGCCAGCCACTCCGAGCGGGCAGCTTCTCCAAAGGGCGGCGCGGGAATCCCCACCAGGCGCGCCTGCCAGTCCATGATCTTGCCGGGATTCCCATGCAGCCAGGCAAAGGAGGCATGAACCGTCCGCTGGGTCGCCAGCGTCGTCACGCGCGAGAAGGCCGAGCTGTGGGCAAGTAAGGACATACAGATGGTTTCAGGGTAGCAGGAGGCGCTAACCCGCCTTTCCGGTCCTGAGAATCATGGATGAATTAGCCGGAAAGTACTGCAACAGATTCAGGATCCAGGCAACCGCCTGCCCAGCAGCAAAGCCATGTTTCGCCGCCCATCCGCAACGATGGCAACGAAAACCGTATTTGCGCGAATCCGGTAGAGGATTCGATACGGCTTGAAGAATATCTGCCGATAGGAACGGTTGCTCCTTGCCAGCATTTCTGGCGGGTGCGCCCCGCGGTTGGGGAAATCTCGCAGCACCAGAGCCACGCGAACGATCTCCCGGGTAACATAGTCGGCGTTCTCCAGCGAGTCATTCTGCGCGATATAGGCATGAATCTCGCGCAGGTCGTTGTGCGCTGCAACGGTGAACCGGACGTTGAAAGACATCAGGCTTGCGCAGCCTCCATGCCAAACTCCGCCATGACCTCTTCGATGGGAACCGTGTCTCCGGCCTCAATCTCCTTGTCGGCGAATGCCAGAATCTTGAGCAGCGCCTGGGTTTCATGCATCATCTCGTCGTAGCTGGCCACATCCATCAGCACCGCCCGCGCCTCGCCGTTCTGGGTGATGATGATTGGCTCGCGCTCCTCGGTGATGCGGTCGAGAAGTTCGGCGGCGTGGGCCTTCACGTAGCTGATGGGCTTGATCTGGGTGGAGTAGCGCATGGGAACCTCCGCAACAATCCCTTTATAGGTCTGAATATAGTCCATATTCAGGATAAATGAAAGTCTTTATTCAGCCTCAACGAGGATTTCCTGCTGGCCATACTCCACCGAATGCAGAAAGAGTCCCCGCGCCGGCGCGGTGTGGCCGGCGGCAGACCGCGCGCGGGCAGCAAGGATTCCCGGAATCTCCTCCACTTGCAGCCGTCCGCGGCCCACGTCGAGCATGGTTCCCACTAGGTTGCGGACCATGTGGTGCAGGAAGCCGTTGCCCCGCACGCGATAGACCAGCAGACGTCCCGCCTCGCACTGCCGCTCCTCCCAGCAAGAGGAGAAGACCCTCCTGACTGTTGACGGCGTGGGAGGTTCAACCTGAAACTCAGGTCTCGGAAGCGGCCGCGAATCCGGCTCCGCCTCCGCATCGACGCCGCGGCTGGCCGGCTCGGGATCGGTGGCCGCAAAGCTGCTGAAGTCGTGCTCGCCCTCGAAGAGTCGGGCTGACCTTTGCAGGGCTTCAACGTCCATTGGCCAGGGACAGGCATGGACATAGCGGGCCAGAAACGGCGGGCAGATGGATTCGCGGAAGACCCGGTACTCGTAGGTCTTGGCGACCGCCGAATGCCGCGCATGGAACGCGCTTGGCGCCGTTCTCGCCTCCAGAGCCCGAATCGAAGGAGGCAAAGTGCGGTTGAGCGCGCGCAGCAGGTTTCCAGGCGGAATGGGAGCCTGCAAGGCAAAGCTGGCCACCTGGGCGAGCGCGTGGACGCCGGCGTCGGTGCGGCCCGAGCCCTGGGGCAGCGGAGATTCGCCGGTGATGCGGCCCAGAGCGGCCTGCAACTCGCCCTGGATGGTGGTTTCACCGGGCTGTACCTGCCAGCCGCGGAACTCCGTGCCGTCGTAGGCCAGGGTGAGCTTCCAGGTTTGCAGGCGCGATGCGGGTTGGGAGAAGTCCATCACAGGTATCGGTCCAATCAACAGGTTACCCGACAGCGGCGCCCGCCGGAGCGGCGCGCGGCGGTGAGATATACTCAGGTTTCCGCAGGCGCAGATGGTGAGGCCGCTGGAAATGGTCAAGCTGGGGATGCGGAAGCTGATAGGGCGGGAACGAACCGGGCGCGGCGTGCGTAGTGCAAAGGGAGCCCGCTGGCCGGGCTGGAAGCGAGAAATCGCTCATACGCACACAAATTTGCGACCGGAGAGGTTCCCCGGTCGTCTTGAAGAATGGCACCCCACATGCCTCAGCAACCCGTGGAGAGGAATCATGGCTTTGAACGGTAGACGTGTCTTCGAGCAGCAGGATGAGACCGCGCGCGAGATGCGCGCAAAGGCAGGGCGCGGGCAGGCAGGGCAACGGCTGCGCGCGATTGCGGCGGTCCTGCTGACATTGGCGGCTGGATCGCCCTCAGGATTTGCCCAGCAGGCTGGCGCCGGGGCTACGGGTCCGGACAAGGCCGCGTCCGATCTTCCCGCG
This sequence comes from Occallatibacter sp., assembly GCA_050014575.1. GTDB lineage: Bacteria > Acidobacteriota > Terriglobia > Terriglobales > Acidobacteriaceae > Telmatobacter. Next base: position 6,304 of record JBEKDB010000054.1, read on the forward strand.
GCGCCGGCGCCCGTGCTGACCCAGCCCCTGAACCTGCGCACCTCGGCGCGGGATTTTTCCAAGCCCGCCGGCCCGCTGCTCGGCAATCCGATCGACATGTATCGGCCCACGACCATCCCCAAGGCCAGTTTTGCCAATTCGGTGCGCCTAGCCGACATGGTCAAGGACGGCAAGATTTACCTGAGCCTCTCGGACGCGATCGCGTTGGCGATCGAGAACAACTACGATATCGCCATTGCCCGCTACAACCTGGATATTGCGGATACCGATATTCTGCGCACGCGCACCGGAGCGGCTCCGCTCGGCGCGCCTGCCGGCCTGGTCGCCAATACCCTGGGCGGTTCGACGTCGACATTGACCGCGGGCGGCGGGCCCGGCGGCACGACGGTCGGCTCGGGCGGCGCAGGTTCCGGCAGCGCCGGATTGTCGCTGACCACCCAGGGCGCCGGCCCAATGCCGGAAAGCCTCGATCCATCCGTGACGGCGGCGATTCAGTTTGACCGCGACCGTTCCCCCTCGACGAGCTTTTTCTCCGGCGGCACCAGCTCAACCAACACCTACAATTTTGCCTACAATCAGGGGTTCGTCACCGGCACGCAGTTTCAGTTCGGCTTCAACAACACCTACGCCACCACCTCCAACGGCGTCACGCTCTACAGCCCGCAGTTGAGCTCGAACTTCAAGGCCACGGTCACCCAACAACTGCTGCAGGGCGCCGGCATCTGGGTCAACAAGCGCTTTATGTACCAGGCGCTGAACGACCGCCGCATCACCGATTCCTCCTTCCGCCAGCAGATCATGTACACCGTGAACCAAGTGGAATCGATCTACTGGGGCCTGGTGCAGGCCTATGAGGACGTGCAGGCCAAGGAGCGCGCGCTGGAGCAGAGCACCAAGGTGGCCAGCGACAACCGCAAGCAGTTGGAGATCGGCACCATGGCGCCGCTCGACGTGCTCAGCGCCGACCAGTCCGTGGCCCAGGACAAGCAATCCCTCATCAGCTCCCAGCTCGCCCTGAATTACCAGCAGCAGATCATCAAGCAGGCCATAGCCCGCAACTTGAACGATCCCGCGCTGGTGGCCGCGGCTGTGATTCCCACCGATCGCGTCAGCCTAGAGGAGATTCCCGAGGAGAAGCAGCCGGTCGAGGAGTTGGTACAGGAGGCGTTCCAGCAGCGGCCGGAACTCGAACAGGCGGTGCTGACGCTGCGCAACGACGAGATCACGCTCAAGGGCGCGCGCAATGCTCTCCTGCCGCAGTTCGATGTTTACGGCTATCTCGCCGGACAGGGAATCGCCGGCTCCATCAACCCGAATTGCAGTACTGAGTTTTATGGATCGATCTGCTCCTCGGGAATCTCCACCGGCTACGGGACCGCGGCCCAGAATGCATTCAACAACTCCGCTCCGGACAAGGGCATCGGATTCAACCTGAGCATTCCCATCGGAAACCGTTACAACCAGTCGGTACAGGCGCGGTCGCTGATGGAATACCGCCAGGCGGAGCTTCGGCTGGAGCAGCTTTACACGCAGATTCGCATGCAGGTCGTGAATGCCCAGTTCGCCATGACCAACGACCGGGCCCAGGTTCAGGCCTCGATGACAGCCCGGGACTATAACCGGCAGAGCCTGGATGACGAAGAGAAGAAACTGCGGCTGGGCGCTTCCACCTCGGCGCTTGTTCTGGCCCAGCAGCGCAGCCTGGCCACGGCGGAAAACACCCTCATCGCGGCGCAGGCAGCCTATGCCAAGGACCGCGCGGGGCTCTATCAGATACTGGCTTCGACCCTGAAGCACTACGGCATCAACCTGAATGAGGCGGCGACAGGAGATGTGAAGACGACGCCCCTGGTGCCGGGACTAGAGCCTGCCAAGCTCGGCAATGTGCCTTCGACGGCTCCGCCGCCCGCGCAGTAACGCGACTCAATCAAACCCATGGAAAAGGCCCGTCCGGCGCTGTGAAAGGCGGACGGGCCTCTTCCTTTCAGGGACGGCTGCCTATCGCTCCGCAACCTTGTCAAGCAGATCGAAGAACTCCGGGAAGCTGATGGCGGCGGACTCCGCGCCCTGGATCAGCGTCTCTCCCTCGGCCCGCAGAGCCGCGACGCTAAAGGCCATGGCGATGCGGTGGTCGCCTCCCGAATCGATAACCGCCCCATGCAGGGTCTGCCCTCCGGGAACGTCGAGCCCGTCCTCGAATTCGGCCACTTCGGCGCCCATGGCGCGCAGGTTCTTCGCCACCAGCGCGATGCGGTCGGACTCCTTGACGCGCAGTTCCTTGGCGTCGCGGATGCGAATGCCGCTGCTGGTATACGGGGCGATCGCCGCCAGCACCGGCAACTCGTCGATGAGCTGGGCGGCGAGGGCTCCGCTAACCTCGGCCGAACCGAGCCCCTGGGTCGGGCCGGAGACATGAACCGTGCCCACCAGTTCGGCGTTCTTCTCCTCAAGATTGAGAACGCCGATGCGCGCGCCGAGAGCGGTGAGCACGTCGAGAAGCGCAGCGCGCGTGGGATTCAGTCCCAGCGAATCCAGCACCAGGCTCGAACCGGGAAAAAGCGCGGAAGCGCAGAGAAAGAACGCGGCGGAGGAGATATCGCCGGGGACGGCGGCGTCGATGGCGTGGAGAGCCTGCGGCCCGGAGATCGACACCGAGTCCAGCGTGCGGCTGAGGGTCGCTCCAAAGGCGCGCAATGCCAGTTCGCTGTGGTCGCGGGTGCGCAGTGCTTCTCGCACTTTGGTGTTCCCTGGGGTCTGGAGCCCAGCCAAGAGGATGCAGGTCTTTACCTGGGCGCTGGGAACCGGCATGGTGTAGTCGATGGCGTGCAGCGTGGAACCATGGATGGTGAGCGGCGCGTGGCCCTCGGTGAGAATGAGCTTTGCTCCCATGGATTCGAGCGGCTTGCGGATGCGCTCCATCGGCCGCCGCGAGAGCGAGGCGTCTCCGACAAGGGTAAAGCTGCCTTGCTGCGGCGCGAGCAGCCCGGAGATCATGCGCATCGTCGAGCCGGAGTTGCCGCAGTTGAGCGGCTGGCTGCTGGGAATCACGCGCCCGGAAACGCCGGTGATCTCGACCTCGCCCTCCTTGGTTCGGTTGACCTTGGCCCCAAGCGCCTCCATGCAGGCGAGCGTCGAAGCGCAGTCGGCCCCAGAGGAGAAGTTGGTAAAGCGGGAGACGCCTTCAGCGAAGGCAGCCAGCATTCCGTAGCGGTGGCTGATGGATTTGTCGCCGGGCAGGCGAAGGCTTCCACGGACGTTTCGGGCGGGGCGGATGAGGCGTTCTTCAGGGTCAGTAAGCAAGCGGGCTCCGGGGCGATTGGCCGTCTCTTTGAGTCTACCGAATCAGGGGTCAGGCCGAAGGCTTCCGCCGCGGCGGATGGCGAGGATCAGGGAACAATTGAAACATGAAGGTGGTATTCTTGCACCGTTCGACTTCCACACGGAGCCTCTCATGCCCCATTTCTTCAGCTTTCGTCTCGCTGCCCGGTCCTTTGCGGCCGCGACCCTGTTGTGCGGCATCTTTGCCGCTCCCGCCCTGCTCTGCTCTCAGCAGCCCTACAAGATCCTCGACCGCTGGAAGATCGGCGGCGACGGCGGCTGGGATTACCTGCTCGTCGACTCTCCGGCCCACCGCCTCTACCTCACCCGAGGCGCGCGCGTCGACGTTCTCGATACTCAGACTGGCAAGCCCGTTGGCACCATCGCCGGCCTGCACGGTACCCACGGCTTAGCCCTCGACACAGCCGGCAAATTCGGCTACATCTCCGACGGGGGCGGTAACGCCGTGGTCGTCTTCGACCGCGCCACCCTCGCAACGGTCGCCACCATCCCCACCGGCCAGAACCCCGACGGCATCGTCTTTGAGCCGGCCACCCAAACCGTCTGGGCATTCAACGGCCGCAGCCACGACGTCTCCGTCATCGACGCCGCTACCCGGAAGGTGATCGCCACTATTCCCCTGCCCGGCAAGCCCGAATTTCCCGCCGTCGACGGCAAGGGAACGGTCTTCGACAACCTTGAAGACAAGAGCGAGATCGTGCGCCTCGACGCCCATACCAACAAGCTCACCGCCGAGTGGCCGCTCACCGGCTGCGACGGCCCCAGCGGCCTGGTCTTCGACGTCGCCGGCAGCCGGCTCTTCCCGGTCTGCGACGGCAAGCATATGGCCGTGGTCGACTCCAATACCGGCAAGGTGCTGGCCAATCCCGCCATCGCCGACGGCCCCGACGCGGCTGGCTGGGATGCGGCGCACAAGCTGGCCTTTGCCTCCTGCGGCGAGGGAATCCTCTCCGTGATCGATGCCGCGGCCCCCGGCTACCCCACCCTTGAGAGCCTTCCCACGCAGCGCAGCGCCCGCACCATGGCCTACGATCCCGCTGCCGACCGCATCTACCTGGTCGCCGCCGAATTCGGTCCCCGGCCCGACCCAACCCCCGACAATCCGCGCCCCCGCCCGCCTATCGTTTTCGGCAGCTTTGTCGTGCTGGTCGTCGGCCGCTAAAAAGCAACCACCCAGCTGGGCGAGCACCGCCAATCCGGGTGGGTTTCACTGACCTCTGACCTCTGATCTCTGATCCCTGATCCCTGACCCCTGTCTTCGCCATGAAGATCATCATCGCCATCTTCGCCGCCGTGCTCATCGCCGCCTTCCTATTCGCCGACTACCAATGGCGAAGATGGATGGCCACCCGCCGCCGCGACCGGCAATGAATCTCGCCGCTCGCCGTTCCTCTCCCATTACAATCACTTCAGGGAGCCGTCCAACCGTCATGTTCGACTTTTTGCGCTTCGCCCAACCCCCATCCGCTCGCCGCAACCGTACCGCTCTGTTTCTAGGTCTCGCCGCGCTGCTGGTTGCCGCCGGCGCCCGAGCCCAGTTCGCCGTTCCGTCGGCCGGAACCCAGGTTCTCGATACCACCGCGCTCCATCCGCCCGCCGGCGCGCGCGTGGCTATCGTCGAGTTTGCCGACATGGAGTGCCCCGCCTGCGCCCGCGCCAACCCGGTCGTCAGAGAGGCCGCCGCCAAGTACAAGATTCCATGGGTGCGCCACGACTTCATCATCCCCTACCACACCTGGAGCCCGACTGCGGCCCTCAACGCCCGCTGGTTCGACTCCAAGAGCAAGGCTCTCGGCGGCGAGTACCGCGATGAGGTCTTCGCCAGCCAGTCCTCGATCTACAACCTCGACCAGCTCCGGCAGTTCACCCAGAAGTTTGCGGACGACCACAAGATACAGCTTCCTTTTGCCATGGATCCACAAGGCAAACTGGCCGCGGAGATCAAGGCCGACAGCGATCTGGGCAGGCGCACCGGCATCACGCAAACCCCAACCATCTTCATCGTGACCTCCAACAGCAAAGGCCCGCCGTTCATCGAGGTGCAGCACCCCGACACGCAGCTTTTCCAGGTGATCGACAAGGCCCTCGCCGACACCGCCTCGCCGGCGAAGCCAGCCGCCAAGGCCGCGCCGGCAAAGCCCGCCGCCAAGTAGCCGCCGTTTGCGAAGCGCCGCCATACAGGCTTGGGAAAACTCGTTTGGATGCAGGGTACAGGCTTTACAGGCCGCGGGAGAGTCGATTCGGAGGGAGGCGGGGGTTTCAACCCCCGCATAAGGCCAACAGAATCATCAAGGGCTTTAGCCCCGGAAGGGACCTTTCGGGAGATTCGCCCGCTTCTTTCTCTCTTCCGCACCATGCATAACATCAGTCCGCCCAATTCCCGCCGCGATCCATCCTCGCGCGCTCGCCCCGCCCGCTCCGGTAGACTGGGAGGGCGATGAGAACTGGGCACAAATTGGGATGGGCCGCGCTGCCCGCCGTCCGCTCCGCCGTCTTGCCCGCCGTGCTGGCAATCGGCTTCATCCTCGCCGGTTGCGGAACGCCGGGCGCGCCCATGCCGCCTTCGCTCCATCTGCCTAACCCGGTGACGAATCTTTCCGCTACCCGCGCCGGCAACCAGGTCTCGCTCACCTGGACCATGCCCAATCGAAACACGGACAAGCTGCTCTTGAAGGGCAATCTCCCGGTGCGCCTCTGCCGCAAGGAAGACGAAGGACCCTGCGCGCCCGTTCCCGCCAACCTGCTGCTTGCTTCCGGAGCCGCCGGCGCATTTACTGAGACGCTTCCCCCATCTCTGGCCAGCGGCGCGCCACGCACACTCACCTACTTTGTCGAACTGCCCAATCGCAAGGGCCGCTCGGCGGGTCTCTCCAATGCCGCCGTCGCTTTGGCCGGCGAAACGCCCGCCGCCGTGGCCAACCTGACCGCCGAGGTGCGCAAGGACGGCGTCGTCCTGCGCTGGACGTCCGATTCGCCCAGCGCACAGCCGTTCAGCCGCGCGGCCATCCGGCTGCACCGCGAGCTGCTCACGCCCCAACCGGAGGCCAAACCCAAATCCCAGCAAGGCATCCTTGCCCCGCAGCCCGAGCCGCTGGAGCAGAGCCTACTGGTAGACTCCGGCGCAGCCGGGCGCGCGCTCGATAAGGAGATTCGCTTTGGCCAAACCTATGAGTACCGCGCCCAGCGCGTCGCCCGCATAACCGTGGGCAGCCAGACCCTGGAGCTGGCCGGCCCGCTCTCCGCGGCCGTTCGCGTTGAGGCTCTGGACGTCTTTCCGCCTGCCGTGCCCACCGGTCTCGCCGCCGTCGCCACCGCCCCCAGCGCCGGTTCGGAGGCCGCCATCGACCTGAGCTGGCAGCCAAACACCGAGGCCGACCTGGCCGGTTACGCCGTTTACAGGCGCGAGGGCAGCGAGAGCTGGCAGCGCATCTCGCCCGCGCAGCCGCTGGTCGGCCCGGCCTTCCACGACGCCCGCATTCAGCCCGGCCGCACCTACGGCTATGCCGTCACCGCCATCGACCAGGGAGGCCATGAAAGCGCCCGCTCCGCCGAGGCCGAAGAGACCGCACCCAACCCGTAGCCGCCAGCCAGCGCCAGGAGGAGTTCCCCATGAGATACTGCCGCTTCTTGCTCGACGATCAAGCCCACTACGGCGTAGTCGAAGACCGCCCCGGCGAATCCCGCGCCGAGGCCTGCATCGTGGACCTGGCCCACGCGCCCGAAGAAGACCTGGCCTTCCGGCTGATCCACGGCCGGTCCACCTCGTGGAGCTTCAGCTTCGAGCCGGGACCGCTTAGCGCCGCCACCCTGCTCGCCCCGGTCACGCCCTCCAAGATCGTCTGCGTGGGCCGCAACTATCGCGACCACGTCAAAGAGATGGGCAGTGAGCTACCCACCGAGCCCCTGCTCTTCCTTAAGCCGCCGTCGTCGCTCCTGGCCCCTGGCGGGGTCGTCCGCATGCCCGCCGTCTCGGCCCGCGTTGACTACGAGGGCGAACTGGCGCTGGTCATCGGCCGCCGCGTCCGCCACCTCAAGCCCGAAGACTGGCGCTCCGCCATCCGCGGCTACACCCTGGCCAACGATGTAACTGCCCGCGACCTGCAAGCCAAAGACGGCCAGTGGACCCGCGCCAAGGGCTTCGACACCTTCTGCCCCGTCGGCCCGTGGGTGAGCGACGAACTCGACCCCGAGGCCGGCCTCACCCTTGAAACCCGCGTCAACGGCGAGCTCCGCCAGCGCGGCTCAACCCTCGACTTCATCTTTCCCATTCCCGCCCTGCTCGCCCACATCACCGCCGCCATGATGCTCGAACCCGGCGACCTGGTCCTCACCGGAACTCCTTCCGGCATAGGTCCGCTCAACCCCGGCGACCGCGTGGAAGTCTCCATCCCCGGCCTCGGCGTCCTGGCCAACACCGTCCAGCTTGAAGAACAATGAGTATGAGCCCTGCCTTGGGGCGTGTGAGCTTCTTGGTAGTCCGCGATCCGGGCCGGTGGCGCACCCTTCAAGAACCTACAAAAGTGGGTGCCCTACCCTTCGCTTCTGACTGGTGAAAGGGTAGGAAAGCGTGAACCCCAACGTTCGAAATCACACAGTCGGAGACCTAGTTCTCCATCGAGAGCACGTCGTAGTAGTAATTGATCAAAGCTCGCTTGGCCGGGACCGGCAGCTTGGGAAGCGGCACGGTCTGCTCGGCGGTCATCGAGCCGAGAATCGCCGCCGAGCCCAGGCGCACCACTCTGCCGTCGGTCAATTCCAAATAGATCGGCACCAGCATCCTGAAGTTTGCCGGAACTCCCGATTGAGTCAGCTTGAAGTGCAGGCTGGCGGTGTCTCCGTTCTGCGCAACCTGGCTCTCGAAGTGGTAATTCGGCAGGTCGGTTCCGTAAACATACTGATTGAAGAACCAATCCATGCGGTGGTTTCCATCCAGGTCCATAGCCCGGCTCATGTGTCTTTCCACCACCGCCTTGAAGTCCTCCGTCGTGGCTGCCTGCAAACGGTAACTGGCGAGAAAGTCCTGCATGGTGACGCGGAAGAGAGCGTCCCCATCCTGGGGCGACCACATCATCATCCGGATCATGTGCAGGATATAAGCGCCCTTGGGATAAACGAGATTCTGGTAGATATTCCATCCCGTCTTTGGCGAGTTGAGCCGGAAGCCCATGGTCACCGGGCCCACATCGATGGGCCGGAAACCCATCGCATTCTTTTCCGTGATGAGTTTCCGCTGCTGCTTCCAGAACTCAATAAACTGTTGGGGCTTTGGCTGAATCGCCTGCAGATAGATGGATGCGGAAGCGTCGGCAAACCCCTCGCTCATCCATTGGTCGCGATAACTTCGGAAGCCTACTGTCTGTCCCCACCATTGGTGGGCCACCTCGTGCGGTGTAACCACCCTCCAATACATATCCGCCGGGCGTACTCCCATCATGTACTGCTGCGACGAGTCCATAAAGGCGCAACTTGGCAGAAAGACCAGCATCGGCCAGCTTTGCCCGTAATCGCATGCAAACTGCTGGGTAACGGCAAACTGGGCGAATGGCAGCGGGCCAAAGTAGCCAGTGTATAGCTGCGCAGCGGCCTGGGCTTGTGTCAGTTGCGCGGGCAGCTTCGACGGGGCATCGAACCTTCCCATGGCGTCGCCATAGGAATCGGCGCTAACGTCGCGCTGCGGACCGCTGTCCACGGGGACAAAGCTGCTTGGCGGCGAGGTGTTGGCATAGGCGTCGATGGTCAGACTGCTGCCCTGTTTTTCCTCCAGCTTTGCCTCTTTCATGGCGAACCTGCCCAGGTTGAAGCCAACCACGGCCACCGGCACGTCCGTCTTCCACTCTGTTGTTGTGATCTTGCCGGCCGTGTTCTCGCCCATTCTGGTTCCCGTGGCAATCAGTTGCAGACCCTTCGGTACGTGAAACACCATATGATACGTGGCAAAATCGCCAAATTCGCCGAGCGCATTCGGGTACCAGCTTTGGCGCGCGATGGGATAGTAGTTTGCGCTGCCCTCATTCCGCACCACGTCTTTTCCGCCGTAGGCGACGCGAATCGTCGCGGATTCGCCCTTCTTGAGAGGGTTGAACAGCACCACCCCAAAATCGGCATCCTCGTCCTTCTTCTCCTGCACAAAATCCAGCGGTTGGCTCTTGTCGGTCTCCACGCGGCTGACGCGCAGGGTAGGATATAGATCGAACTGCGCCACCGCGACGCCGTCTTGGTCGGCCGTCAGGTTGATAGTCGCCAGCCCGGTGAGAAAGCCGCCCGCCTCGATGGAAACTTCGATGTCTTCGTGGTCGATGCGGTAGGCCGCATTGCGCTCGTTGCCGTTGCCCCCGCCGCGAACTGCGTCCGAAGCCCGATGAAATGCCGCCGGATACGTCTCGCCCCACTCGTTCCAGTTCAGCAGAGAAACTTCCTCGGGCGCGACTTCGGGCGCTCCACGCGGATCGAGCGTAAAGATCAGATGCGGGTTCTTCCTGCCATGGATCGCGGCCAGGAAGTATTCTCCCGGCGCCGGGTTCAGCACGTCCTCCAGCAGGCGCAGGTCCAGGTTGTCCTTGAGCTTGAGCCGCTGAAAGTCGCGCAGGGCGCGGGCGGCCTTGCCATAAGCTTCATCCGGCGCACCGCTGCCTGCCGAGCCCTTGCGCAGCTCCGCCGCCGTTCCGTCGGTAAAGCGCAGCACCGCTTCGTCAAAGTCCTCGTCGAACTCCTCGGCGTGGGTCAAAACGGATAGGTTGTGCCGCTCCCCGGCGGTGGGTGGCGTGAGGTGGAAATGGCCCTCGCCCTTGAAGACCGCGCCCGTCACCTTGCCGTTGACCTCGGCGTAGAAGGCAAAATCTCCGCTGCGAAACGTGAATGTAGCAGCATCGCGGCGCAGTTCCAGGTTGTTCACTACGATGACATCGCCGCCCGGTAACAGGCCGCGCAACTGCTGGTAGGTTGCGTTGCTGTTGCCAGGGCGCTGGGCCTGCGCCGCCCCAAGGTTGACGCCAAGGAGCGGGGCAAGAAGCAAAATGAGTGCGCGAATGCGTAACGGCACAGGATAGCTCCCAGTTGGATCGATTGCGTGCCACCAGTATGAAGGATCGAAGTGGCTTTTTGGCCTTGATTCTTGGTTATCGACAGGAATTTCAATCCCGGCCGCTTGCTCCCATTGCGGCGGGCCGCTTACTCCCGCTTCCCCAACCGGGGCTGGCGGTGCGACAATCGTGGCGTCGACGAAGTCGATTCACAATCCCCGCTCAACCCACAGGAGAAGACCACCATGAAGCGTTTCTTAGTCTGTACGGGCCTGCTCATTGCCGCCACCGCCCTGTTTGCCCAGCAAGGGCCGCCGAAGAGCCCGCCGGCCACCGAGTCGGCCACCATCGGCGGCAAGACCATCAGCATCGCTTATAGCTCGCCCAGGGTAAGGGGCCGCGAAGGCCACATCTTCGCCAAGGACGGCCTCATCGGCCACGATCCCCAATACCCGATCTGGCGCGCAGGCGCCAATGCCGCCACCACGCTGCATACCGACGCCGATCTCACCATCGACGGCCTGGCCGTCCCCAAGGGCAGCTACACCCTCTTTGTCGATATCTCCGACCCCGACAACTGGGTTCTGATCGTCAACAAAGCGACCGGCCAATGGGGCCTGTCGCACGACCCCGCCCAGGACCTTGGCCGGGTGAAGATGAAGATGAGCAAACCCCTGGCCCTGGTTGAGAACCTGAAATACACTCTCACCGACCTCGGCGGCACAACCGGCAAGCTCACCCTGGAATGGGAGAACCACTCGGCATCCGTTCTCATCGCCGTGCACTGAGGTTTGCGCAACAAGCGCTGAAGCGCAGGGTACCCCAGGTCCGGTCCGCCGCGGCGCATCGGACCTGGGAAGATTGGCCTTATCCCCTCCCAATTGCCGATACCGCGATTGGTCTAAACCGCACAGACTAATCTCCGGCGCGATGCGACGCTCTATCCAGGTCTACGACCGCTTATAGTACCCAAGCTGGGTGCCCCAGCCTTGGCATCTGCTGCGGTTCGTCGCGGCGAACGCCTAGGGTTGGTGAGCGCCGCTGCCCATCGCAAGGAACGAAATCACGCGGTCACAGGCCCAGGCGCGAATTGCCGCGCACTTCCGCGCGGCGGACAACCCATTCCTGCCGGCGCTTTGCTCGGATGGAACAGGAAGCCTTCGGGCGGTTTCTTGGGCCGGTGCCGGGACTTACGCCAGCTCCAGCGCCGCCGTCCCCTTGCGGGGCGGAAGGTAGCTGGTTGCGCGCCAGGCAATGGCCATTTTCTCCATGCTCAGCAGCTTTTGAATCTGGCTGCGGGCGTGGTCGGCCCAGGGGCCCCGGTTGTCCAGCCGCAGGTAGGACTGCCAGTGGCGCAGGGCCTGGCGGCACTGTCCCCGGCGCTCATGGGCCAGGGCCAGATTGTAATGGGCGTCGGCGTAGCGCGGCGCAAGCGCAATAGCCTGGCGGTAGGCGGCGATCGACTCATCCGGCCGCTCGAGTTCGTCCAGCACGTTTCCGAGATCGAAGAAGGCCAGCACATATTCGGGGTCGGCTTCGGTAGCGCGGCGATAGAGCTGCTCGGCAAGGCCGAATTCGCGCAAGTGAAATTGGATGGTTCCCAGGTTGATATAGGCCGCCGCATACTCCGGATCGAGTTCCAGAATCTCCTCGTAAAGGGCGATGGCGCGTGGCTTCTCGCCCGCTTCCTCGGCCTGCACCGCGGCTAGAAAGCGGTCTTGCATACCACACGGATCGGCGGCGCCGAAACGCCGCAGCGGATACGGCTCCGAGCCTGCCGGCGCGCGGCCTGTCCGGTCGATTTGGCCCAGGCGCTCGAAGTCGAAGAGCAACTGCCGCCGGATGGGATCCACCATCGCCCCGCGGTGGCGAAAGGCCAGCCGCGTCCCGGTGCGCACCAGGCAGGCCTCAAGCAGCGGATTGACCATGCCGGCCACAGCCTTCATGGCCATGATCGAATGCCGTATTGACGCCGCCGGGACAGCCTCCTCGCGCAGCACGCGCAGAGTCCTCAACTGCCCAAGATCCTGAAAGGAATAGCTCTGCCGGTGCGCAATAAGCCCCGCCCGCTCCCACCCCTGCAACTGGCGGCAACCGATCTGCAAGATGCGCAACACGTCCTGACGGCTATAACTGGTCACTCTTGCGTGCTCCCACAGGCGGCGCAACTCGGCCTCGGGTTTGAACTCGTGTTCCGCGCTCGATCCCTCAACGCGAATTCCCGGCTAAGATCCTGCCCCCCAGCTCCTGGAACAGATACAGTGAAACCGCTCTTGCTGCGATTATGCCAAGAGTAAGTGTGGATAAGCGGACCGAAACTGCCGCCGCAACAGAAATAGGTGGATAAGAGGTGTCGGATCTGGTTCACTGACGCCGGTTGTGGTGCCATGCAGCCTGTGGAAAACGGAGAAGAAATGCATCAAAGCCGGCATAACCCGCTTAAAACCCGAAGGCTGCACTCCGCTGCCTTCAACCCGCAACCCCGCTCCATCGTCATTCTTGCCGCCTGCTCTCGACTGTTTTGGAGCCGGAAACACAGTATTCCGAAGCCGCGGCATTCCACTGTAATCGAAAGGGTACATCGACCCCGGCGCCGCATCGGGAACCGGTCGCCGGGTGTCCGATTCTTCCGGGAAAGCGTTTGCTTGCCGAAGCCGGCCATGGCAGCGACAAAGAAGGCCCTGGACGGATTCCGTGCGCCGTAGTATTCTGAGAATCGTTCTAGACATTCAGGGCCACTCGATGGGGCGAGGAACCTTGGACTCTTCCCTTTCCGCGCAAAAAAGAGGAAAAGTTTTTCCACTTCGTGCGCAAGACATTGCTCAATGGCGAGCCAACCCATCCTCAAACATGGCAAAAAAGGGGCAATTGAGCAGATTTGGATTGGCAGCCGGATTGCATGAGAGTGTACAGGCTGCAAACTCGTCGACTTCACTTCGCAAGGAGGGCAACACAGTGAAACTGCAACATCTACTCAAGAATTTTGTCTTGGTGGCCGTCTTCGGCGCTTTTGCGCTCGCCGTCTCTTCCCCCGCCCGCGCAACTACGATGTGGACCAATTGGAACACGGCCACACCGGGGAACCCCGGCAGCGCTAGCGGCACCGTGGGTGACATTACTGTCACGTATAGCGGCCAGCTTGGGAACTGGAACTACTCCGTGCCCCAACCCCCCCCAGGCTCCGGTTGGATTGGGGGCCTCGGGAGCGGTCTTTGGACGCCGAGTTCCACCTACGTCGGAGGCGTCGTCACAGTCGCGCCGACCCAGGATACCGTCGTCATGACCGGCCCAGAACCAGATCAGGGTAGCGGATCGGTCGTCAGCGAGACCATCTCATTCTCCTCCCCCGTCACAGACCCCGTCATGGCCATCTGGAGCCTCGGCTCGCCGGGCATCCCCGCCGTGTTCATCTTCACCGGGCTTAGCAATCCCTTCGTACTCGAAGCCGGCGGCCCAGATGGGTACCCCAACGGCCAGTCCATTGAAGCTTGCACGGACGCAACATTAGCAAGCTGCAGCGCCGCACAGTACAGTACCGGCACAGTCGTTTACGGCGAAGAAGGCAGTGGATCCATCATGTTCCCCGGCACCTATTCCAGCATCGACTTCACCACGCCTGACGAGGAGTGGTCTTACGGTTTCACCGTTGGCATGGAATCCCCCGAGCCCGAAACGCTGTCGCTACTCGGCCTCGGTCTGCTCGCTTTGCCCCTCATTCGCGTTTCACTCGCTCGCCGCCGCCGCGCATAACGCGGCAAGCGATCGATAGGAAGTTCGAGTTGCAGCTTGATGGCCGGTTTTCCAGCTCTCGATTTTGAGGCTTGGAAAACCGGCCATTCGTATTCCGTGCTTCTTTCGCGCTAGAATAGCAGCAGCATGACGCTCCACCAGCCCATCCCGGCCCTCCTCTAGCGGCGCCCGCCGCCGATACCCGTTCCGTGCCCATCTCCATTCCACTTCTTTACTCCAAAACTCCGAACCCCAGAGGGGCCATGATCGACCGTTTGCAACAGATGGAGCAGCGCTACGACGAGCTCTCCACTCAACTCTCTTTGCCCGAGGCGGCCGCCGACCGCGAGAAGTATCAGAAGGCCGGCCGCGCCCTTAGCGAACTCGAGGCTCCGGTGATGAAGTTCCGCGAGTTGAGGCAGGTCCGCCAGGCGCTGGCCGAATCCCGCGTCCTGCTCGCCGAGGCCGACCCCGAGATGCGCGCCATGGCCGGGGAAGAGATCGCCGCCCTGGCTCCCCGGGAGACAGCCCTGGAAGAAGAGATCAAGGCGCTGCTGCTGCCCAAAGATCCCAACGACGAGAAGAACGTCATCCTCGAAATTCGCGCCGGCACCGGCGGCGACGAAGCCTCGCTCTTTGCCGCCGAGATCTTCCGCATGTACCAGCGCTTCGCCGAGCAGCACCGCTGGAAGATCGAGCTGCTCTCGCTCTCCGAATCCGGCGTCGGCGGCTACAAGGAAGTGATCGCCATCATCGAGGGCGAGCGCGTCTACTCGCAGATGAAATACGAGAGCGGCGTGCATCGCGTGCAGCGCGTTCCAGTCACTGAGACCCAGGGCCGCGTCCACACCTCCGCCATCACCGTCGCCGTGCTGCCCGAGGCCGAGGAAGTGGACGTGAAGATCGAGGCCAAGGACATCCGCATCGATACCTTCTGCTCCTCCGGCCCCGGCGGCCAGTCGGTCAACACCACCTACTCCGCCGTCCGCATCACACACATCCCCACCAACACGGTCGTCAGTTGCCAGGACGAGAAGTCGCAGATCAAGAACCGCGAGAAAGGCATGCGCGTCCTGCGCTCGCGCCTTTACGAGATGGAGATGGAGCGCCAGAATGCCGAGCTGGCCAGGGAGCGCAAGCAGCAGGTGGGCACCGGCGACCGCAGCGAGAAGATCCGCACCTACAACTTCCCGCAAAACCGCCTAACCGACCATCGCATCGGCCTCACCCTCCACCAGCTCGACCTGGTGATGGAAGGCCGCCTGCAGCCCATCGTCGATGCTCTCATCACCCACTACCAGGCCGAGCAGTTGAAGGCCGGCAGCCAGGCAGCCTGAGGCGCGATTCCATGCAGCCGACGTCGTTTAGCCGCGCAAAGATTCGCGCCCTGATTGCTGAGGGGGAATATTCGCTCGCTGAAGGTCCGCATCCGGAGCGGGCCAGGCTTGATGCTGAGGCGCTTCTCCTGCATCTTTTCAGAAGAAGTAATCCAGAGAGAAACCGAGCCTGGCTGATCGCGCACTGGAACTCTCCATCCATGCCCAAAGTCGGTGCCGAAATGAGAGCGTTGGTTGCGAGGCGGCGTGTTGGCGAGCCCATCCAATACATCACCGGCGAGACGGAGTTCTACGGCCTGACATTTCGCGTCACGCCGGATGTGCTGATTCCGCGCCCCGAGACCGAGCACCTGGTCGAGAAAGCCATCGAGCTTGCCGCCAGCTTTCCAGCCGGCTCCATTCAGGCCGCGGAAGAAGTCGATCCGGAGGGAGGCGGGGGTTTCAACCCCCGCATAAAGCCAACAGAATCATCGCGGGCTTTAGCCCCGGAGGGAAGTCTTTCGGGTTCTTCGACCGTGAATCTCAAGTCTTCCGCAGGCCTGAAAGCCGTTCGCATCGCCGATGTGGGCGCCGGCTCCGGTTGCATCGCTGTCGCCCTTGCGCACCACCTGCCTCAGGCGCAATTAACCGCCATCGACCTCTCCGCTGCCGCGCTGGTCATCGCGCGCCAAAATGCCGACCGCAACGGCGTTTCCAGCCAGATCCGCTTCCTTCAGGGCGACCTGCTCACCCCCGTCGCCGGCGAGCAATTCGAGATCGTCGTCTCCAACCCACCCTACGTTCCCCTGGCCGACCGCGCCACGCTCGCTGTCGAGGTCCGCGACCACGAACCCGCCCTCGCCCTCTTCGCCGGCCCCGACGGCCTCGAAATCTGTCGCCGCTTCATCCCGCAAGCCTTCGCCGGTCTCGCCCCCGGCGGCTTTCTGCTGCTCGAAATTGGCTACGGCCAATCGCAGGCCATCGCCGCGCTGCTCGCTGCCTCCGGCTTTGGCCGGATCGAGTTCCTTCCCGACCTGCAATCCATCCCCCGCGTTGCCTGCGCCCGGCGGCCCTGAACAGTCCCTCCCCCGCCAGCGCATTGCCGACCCTTGCCTCACCGGCATAGAATTCTCCAGAAATCGTTTCCAAGAGGATCAATCATGCGCATCTTCGCTTCGCTCTTTCTCGCCACCCTCGCCCTCACGTCCTTCACGGCCGTATCTCAAACCCCCGCCGCACCGCAGGTGCTGCCGCAGGTCGCCCAAACCCCGCCCATGGGCTGGAACAGTTGGAACTACTTCGCCGCCAAGGTGGACGACAAGGGCGTTCGTGCCGCCGCCGACCAGCTCGTCTCCACCGGCATGAAAGATGCCGGCTACATCTACGTCAACATTGACGACACCTGGGAGGGCGAGCGCGACGCAAGCGGCGTCCTGCACCCCAACGCCAAGTTCCCTGACATGAAGGCGCTGGCCGATTACGTCCACTCCAAGGGCCTCAAGATCGGCATCTACTCCTCGCCCGGCCCCAAAACCTGCGGCGGCTACGAGGGCTCGCTCGGCCACGAGGAGCAGGACGCGCAAATGTACGCTGCCTGGGGCATCGACTACCTCAAGTACGATCTCTGCTCCTTTATCGGCGCGGTGCTTGAGAAACAGGCCCCCAATGACCACGCTGGGCAGATGCGCCTCATGATCGCCGCCTACGACAAGATGAGCAAGGCCCTCAAGGCCACCGGCCGCCCCATCGTTCTCTCCCTCTGCCAATATGGCTGGGATGCGGTTTGGGAGTGGGCGCCCTCCATCGGCGGCAACCTCTGGCGCACTACCGGCGACATCACCCCCGAGTGGGACCGCATCTACTCGATCGTCAGCCAGCAGGCCGGCCTGGAGAGCTACGCCGGTCCCGGCCACTGGAACGACCCCGACATGCTCGAGGTGGGCAATGGCAGGCTCAACCTGGCCGAGAACCGCACTCACTTCACGCTCTGGGCCATGCTCGCCGCGCCCTTGCTGGCCGGTAACGACCTCACCGCCATGACGCCGGGCATCAAGGCCATTCTCATGAACCGCGACGTCATCGCCATCGACCAGGACCCGCTGGGCCGCCAGGGCGTCCGCGCCTACTCCGACGGCGAGGTCGAGGTCTGGACCCGCCAGCTCCAGGGCGGAGCCATCGCCGTGGCCATCGTCGCCGTCGGCGACAGCCGCTACTCTACCCACCCCTTCCACCTCAACCTGGTCAAGCTAGGCCTCCACGGCCCGCAGGCCGGCAAAGACCTCTGGACCGGCAAGCCCATCACCCTCACCGACAAGCAGCCCATCGAGATCGAGAGCCACGACGTCCTGCTCGTCCGCATCGACGCGCCGAGATAGGCGCACCCCGCCAGTCTGCCTTCGCACAATAACTGGGTGCTCCAGGCCCGTTCCGCCGCGGCGGACCGGGCCTGGAGCACCCGGCTTGGATGGAGGATTGAGATGTGGGCCATCCGTCCTGTGCTGAGGGTGTGGCTCGGCTTCCGCTAAGCTTACTGCCTGCTCCGGCTGGTGCGCCACGTCCAATAGAGGTCCCTTCGGGCTTCGGCAAGACCGGGGTCCAGCGTGAGCGCTTTCTCGTACTCGACGATAGCGGCATCTAACTTGCCCTTGGCCGCCAGAGCTATGCCGAGGTTGGTGTGCGCCAAGGCGGAATTGGGATTCAAGGCGATAGCCTTCTGATCCTCGATGATGGCGTCATCGAAATCGCCTTTGGCCGCCAGAGTGCCACCAAGATTGGTTTGGGCTTGGAAGAATCTGGGGTCAAGGACGAGTGCCTTTCGATACTCGGCGATGGCCGCATCTGGGCCATATTTCGCCCCCATAGCGATGCCAAGGTTGTAATGCGTCAAGGCAAGATCAGGATCCAAAATGAGTGCCTTTCGGTACTCAACGATAGCCTCATCTAGCTCGCCCTTTCCCACATATGCGAGGCCGAGGTCATTGTGTGAGAGGACGGAGCCGGGATCCAGTGTAAGCGCCTTCTGGTACTCCGAAACGGCGTCATCATACTGCCCTTTTGCATATAGGGCTAGCCCCAAAACATGATGGGCCTCGGGGGAATTGGGAAGCAGGTCGGCTGCCTTCCGAGCCACAGGCATAGCGGCGTCGGGATCGCCTTTGGCCTCCAGAGCGGCACCGAGGTTGAAGTTCGCCGGGGCACACTCGGGATTGAGAACCAATGACTTCTGGAACTCAGCGATGGCTTCACCCAACTCGCCTCTCTCCGCCAGGACGGCGCCAAGATTGTTGTGGGCCTGGAAGAGCTTCGGATTGAGGACGAGCGCCTTTTGATACTCAGGGATGGCGGCGTCTGGGCCTTCTTTCTCACGCAGGACGTTGCCCAGGTTGTAGTGTGCGAGGGCAAATTCGGGATTCAGAGCGGACGCCCTCCTGTACCCTGAAATTGCGGCGTTGAGGTCGCCATTTTGATGTAGAGCGAATGCCATGTTGTTATAAGCCTCGGCATACTTGGGCCTCTCTGAGATGGCTTGCTCATATTCACCGACGGCGGAGTTGTAGTCGCCTTGTCTGCTCGCCGCATTACCGCGATTGTAGTAGGCGATGGCCTTGTCGAGCCGGGGTGAAGGTCTTTCCTCGAGGAACCAAATAGCAATCATGCCGACCGATACCGCTATGAAGACCCAGAGCGCGGTAATTGCCTTACGTCGGCGGCGAGCGACCACCGCCTTCAGACTGGCCCAAGATTGCCACTGCCTCAGAGTGGCGGAGGGAATTTGGCTAGATATGCTTAAGTCTGCAAGCCTCACGTTGCTCGCAAGGTCGCTGACTGTATAGACGTTTGCCTTCTCGAGCCTTAGTGCGGCCCCGGGGCTGATTCCGTATACTTGTACGAGTCTCAAGAGTGGGCCTCCTTCATCGCAGCCTGGAGGAAATGGCGCAGTCGCCTGAACCTGCAACGGCGCAAGATGCGGTAGAACGCATCGTATTTTGTGTCCCGGTCATTTCTCGGCCCAGCCTCGTTTGGGAGGGAGTTAATGAACTTGGTTTCATCCAAGAAAACCTTGTTCTCAAACGGGTGCCATGCGTTCTCCTTCGAAAATGATTCTTCAGGCTGCGATGGCCGGAGTAACGGTCACGTTGAGCCCGAGTCGTTGTAGTCGTTTCACGAAGTACCGCTGGAGCTGGTCTTTGTTGATCTGCTCCAGA
>JBEKDB010000055.1:0-34584 GCA_050014575.1 Occallatibacter sp.
GCTCAGCGGCACCACTAAAATAATTCGACCTGGTTCCGGACACGATCCACGCATACAATACTCCCGTTCGCCCCCATTTTCATCAATCGTTGTGACCGGAACGGTCATGCCGGACTCCTCTCGAATGCGGTGGATGGTGTGGGTTGTTTTTCGGGACCGGATCGGAATGGCCAAGATACCGAACTGGCAGCCGTTCCTCGAAGGTTCCCTGGCGATCTGCGCGACGTTCAAGGCTTTCCTGCCTTTGCACAACCCATCCAAGCCCGCTGTAATCGGCGCACATGCGCGCCCGCGCAGTGCTGCGAGGATGTTCGCCCACAGTACAATACCTGGGCAGTGCGGCAGTCTCTAACGCGGCCCTCCAAACTATCTCAGGTTTGTCTCCGGGTGGCGCTGGGGCCAATGGCGTACCGCCCTTGACAATGCGCGGCAGGCTTGATTAGCCTGTTTCGGTTCGCCGCGGGAGTAGCGCGGCGTAACGAAAACCCCAGGTATGTTTTATCGCCGGGCCCTTTCCACTGGCCACAGCCTGCAGGCTGCGGTTCTTCGTAATCATCTTGCCAACCATCGTCTCTCGCCGTCGAGCCGCGCCAGCGCGGATGTCTTCGAGCGAGCAGATCTGCACAATCGTCTTCGAGACGTACACAGGAGGAACCATGAAGAAACGGCTTCGTCTCAACAAAGTAACGATTAAGGACTTGGATGACTTGGCACTGCAACAAATGGCAGGCGGCACGGTCACAACCCCCATTTTCCCTCCAACGCGGGACTGCATCGCCAAGACAGCCAACACTGAATGTCTGCAGTTTACGTGCGGACAGACATGCATCCAGCACACATGTCCCAATACATGCGCGTTGGGATGTACAGGTGCCCTAACTGGCTGTCTGTGCTGATAGTGTTTAACCTGCAACAATAACCGGCCCACACCATCTTCTCGAAGAGGTTTCCTCTCGAATGCGGTGGATGGTGTGGGTTGTTTTTCTGGACCGGTTCGGAATGGCCGATATCGAACTGGCAGCCGATCCTCGAAGATCCCGTGGCGATCTCCGCGACGTTCAAGGCTTTCCTGCCTTTGCCCAACCCATCCAAGCCTGTCATAATCGGCGCTCATAGGCGCGCGCAGTACTGCGACGATGTTCGCCCACAATGTAATACCTGGGCAGTGCGGCAGTCTCTAACGCGGCCCTCCAAACTATCTCAGGTTTCTCTCCGAGTGGCGCTGGGTCCAAATGCGTGCCGCCCCAGGGCCGGAGCATATGAGTTTCCCGGCGTCGGCAAAATGCAGTCATGCGCTCTTTGGGGCTTTAAACCGGACTTACTCCAGCTAAAAGAACAAGCCAATGGGCCTTTAGGGACGCGAAAGAAAGGCGGTTCATGGCCCGGCAGAGACCTGTACCGTCTGAATTGGGATGCCAAGCCGCCTTCCCATAACCAGACAGTCAACTGTTTGTCTCCAGTTGCGATATGTGTCGGACCTGGCGCAGGAGCCGGGAACGGCGGTTCGCCCAAGCCCCCTCGATTACAATGGAAAACAAGCGTCTGCCGCGCCGAGACTGGATTCCCGGCCCGCCAGGCGCATCCAAGCATCATGCTTACCAAAAACTTACCCGAAGCGCTCACTTTCGACGACGTTTTGCTGGTGCCCGCCTACAGCGACGTGGTGCCTGTGCAGGTCAGCACACAGACCCAGTTGACCCGCGAAATCACGCTGAACACTCCGCTGATCTCCTCCGCCATGGACACGGTGACCGAGTCGCGCATGGCCATCGCCATGGCCCAGCACGGCGGCATCGGCATAGTGCATCGCAATCTCACCATCGCCGACCAGGCGGGTGAGATCGACAAGGTGAAGCGCTCGGAGAGCGGCATGATCGTGGACCCGGTTACCATCGGACCGGAACAGATGATCGGCGACGCCCTGGAAGTGATGCGCCGCTACAAGATCTCCGGGGTGCCCGTCACTCAGGGCAAGAAGCTGGTCGGCATCCTCACCAACCGCGACCTGCGCTTTGAAACCCGCACCGACATTCCTATCGGCGAGGTGATGACCAAGGAGAACCTGATCACCGTTCCCGTGGGCACCACGCTGGAGGAGGCCGAACTGATCCTGCACAAGCACCGCGTGGAAAAGCTGCTGGTGGTGGACGATCAGTACAATCTGAAGGGCCTGATCACGGTCAAGGACATCCAGAAAAAGCTGAAGTATCCCAGCGCCAGCAAGGACGACCAGGGCCGGTTGCGCGTGGGCGGAGCCATCGGGGCCACCGGCGACTACCTTGAGCGCGCGGCTGAACTGGTGCGCGCGCGCGTGGATGTGCTGGCCATCGATTCGGCTCACGGCCACTCCTCGCGCGTGCTGGAGGCGATCCGCGAAGTCAAGAAGCGCTTCCCCCAGGTGGGCCTGCTGGCCGGCAACGTGGCCACCTGCGAGGGCGCGCTGGCGCTGATCGAGGCGGGCGCCGACGCTATCAAGGTGGGCATCGGACCCGGCTCCATCTGCACCACCCGCATGGTCACCGGCGCGGGAATGCCGCAGATATCGGCTATCTCCGAAGCCGCTCGCGCCGCCCGGGAACACGGCATTCCGGTGATTGCCGATGGCGGCATCAAGTACTCCGGCGAAATCACCAAAGCCATCGCCGCCGGCGCCAGCTCGGTGATGATCGGCTCGCTCTTTGCCGGCGTGGACGAGAGCCCCGGCGAAACCATCCTTTACCAGGGCCGCAGCTTCAAGAGCTATCGCGGCATGGGTTCGCTAACCGCCATGAGCCAGGGCTCCGGCGAACGCTACTTCCAGAGCACCTCCGACCTGGCCAGCGCCGAGATGGGCACCGAGGGCGTGGTCCAGCGCGAGCGCGCCAGCCAGAACCGCCTGGCAAAATTCGTCCCCGAGGGCATCGAGGGACGCGTGCCCTACCGCGGACCGCTGGAATCCATGGTCTTCCAACTGGTCGGCGGCCTGCGCTCCGGCATGGGCTATCTGGGTTGCGCCACCATCGCGGAACTGCAGGAGAAGGCGCAGTTTGTGCGCATCTCCGGCGCCGGCCTGCGCGAGAGTCACGTCCACGACGTGATCATCACCCGAGAGGCGCCCAACTATCATGTCGAGTAAGAGGAGCGACCCCAGGTACTGGATAAACGCGTGGCTCCCGGTCGCCATCGGTATCGGCGTTATCATGATGGAGTCGACCGAATGGATGGGCTCCGACCACACCAGCGGCCCGCTCCGCTGGCTCTTCGAGTCGATCTTCGGCCCCGTGGCCGATGCCCGCTGGGAACCCCTGCATCACTTCATCCGCAAGTCGGGGCACTTCCTCGGCTATGGGGCCATGGGGTTGCTGTGGCTGCGCGCGTGGTGGATGACCCTGCCCCGTTCCCGCTTCCTCCACGACGCGTTTCTCGCCCTCCTGGGCACAGCCCTCGTGGCTAGCGCCGATGAGTGGCACCAGACCTTCCTGCCCAACCGTACCGGCTCTCCGTGGGACGTGCTGCTGGACTGCTGCGGCGCCATCACGCTGGAAGTCCTGGTCTACGTCTTCATGCGGATGTTCAGGCCCAAGAAGTTGGCGCGGGCGCAGTAGCGCCTTCCAACTCTGCAACTTCCTGTCTTGCCGCTCTCTGCCCCCCGATCTCCGATCTTTGCCCTCTGCGCTACGATATTCTTGAAGACAGAATCGGGGCACACATGTTCGTCGTCGTCTGGCAATTCGAAATTGCCGAGGAGAAAGTTGCCGCCTTTGAGGCCGCCTACGGGCCCGAAGGTGCATGGGCCAAGCTCTTTCGCACCTCCCCAAACTATCTGGGAACCGATCTCCTGCGCGACGCCTACATCCCCGGCGGCTACCTCACCATCGACCGCTGGACGAGCGAGGAGGACTTCCGCGCCTTCCGCAAGGACCACGACGCGGAGTACGAATCCCTCGACCGCTCCTCGGACGCGCTCACCAGTCGCGAAACCCGCATTGGCGCCTACACAGGCTGACTTTCGCGTTGGCCGCGACTCCCCCTTGAAGACCGAAGCAAGCCGCGCCATGAGCCCCGCTGGCGCAGGAGAGTCGCAAACAGCTTCGCACAACCCCTCAGCAATTACACTTTCAAGGGAATGCCCTCGCCGGATCCATTCGCGCCGCAGCTCGACCTCAGCTTCGACGAGCCGCGCCAGACCCGCCGCATCTGGCCGGTCCGCGAGCTGGTCGCCCAGGTCCGCGAACTCGTCGAGCTCGAATATGGCGACGTTTGGGTCGAGGGCGAAATCTCCAACTTCCGCCCCGCACCCTCCGGCCACGTCTATTTCACACTGAAGGACGCCGAGGCCCAACTGCCCATCGTTCTCTTCCGCCACCAGGCGATGCTGCTCCGCTTCCGCCCTGAAGATGGCCTGCACGTGCTGGTTCGCGGTCGCGTCAGCGTCTACGAGCAGCGCGGGCAGATGCAGTTGGTGGCGGAAACCATGGAGCCGGTCGGCGCCGGCTCGCTGCAACTGGCCTTCGAGCAGCTCAAGGCCCGCCTCAAGGCCGAAGGCCTCTTCGACCCCGCCCGAAAGCGCCCCCTGCCCGCCTTTCCCCGTACCGTCGGCATCGTCACCTCGCCCGCCGGCGCTGTCATTCGCGATTTTTTGAACATCGTCGCCCGCCGCCACTCCGGCCTCAACGTTCTCGTCGTCCCCGTCTCCGTCCAGGGCGAACAGGCTCCCGCCGAAATCGAATCCGCCATTGCCCAGCTCAATGCGGCCGGCTCCCGCGACTCCGGCCTGGTGGACGTTATTGTCCTGGCCCGCGGCGGCGGCTCGCTTGAAGACCTAGCCGCCTTCAACTCGGAGCGCGTCGCCCGCGCCATCGCCGCCTCGCGCCTGCCCGTCGTCTCCGCCATCGGCCACGAAACCGACTTCACCATCGCCGACTTCGCCGCCGACCTCCGCGCTCCCACCCCTTCGGCCGCCGCCGAGCTCATCACCGAAGCGCAGCACAAGATCGCCGAACACCTCGCCAATCAATCCCACCGTCTCGACCGCGCCGTCCGCTTCCAGCTTCTGCAGAGCCGCCAGCGCTTCACCCGATCCGCCGTCGCGGACCGCGCCGAGTCCCGCATCTCCGCGCTGCTGCGCCGCTCGGCCCAGCGGCTCGACGACCTCACCTTCCGTCTTGAATCGGCCCTCGACAGCCAACTCCGCCTGCGCCAACTCCATGCAGCAGCCCTCACCGCCGCCGTCCTCCGCCGCGATCCCCGCCAGGCTCTTGCCCAGGCCCGCGAGCGCCTGCTGGCCTGCCGCGCCCGCCTCGGCCATTCCATCGAACGCCAACTCCACGCCTCCGCCGCCAACCTCAGCGCCCTCGACGCCCGCCTGCACTCGCTCTCGCCGCTCGCCGTCCTCGACCGCGGTTACGCCCTGGTCCTCAGCGACGCAGGCAGCCTTATCCGCTCCGCCGCCCAGCTCACGCCCGGCGACCGGCTCACCACGCGCCTGGCCGACGGCGCCTTCACCAGCCGCGTCGAAGCAGCGTCGAGCCTCGCTGGAGCTGCGGCCCCCTGCGCCGCACCTAGGGAATAGAATCAAGAAGTGCTTATGACCGCAACAGCGATTGCACCAACCCAGCGCAGGCTCTTCGGCACCGATGGCATTCGCGCCGTCGCCGGCCAATTTCCGCTCGACCCCATCACCATCTTCTCCGTCGGCCTGGCCCTGGGCCACTCCCTGCGCAAGACGACGGCGATTCCCAGGGTGATTCTCGGGCGCGACACGCGCGAGTCCAGCCCCTGGATCGCCGCCACTCTCGCCGCCGGCCTGCGCCGGGCAGGCGCGCGTGTTGAGAGCGCCGGCATCGTGCCCACCCCGGCCGTCGCATTCCTCGCCCGCACCCGCGGCTTCCATGCCGGGGTCGTCCTCTCCGCCTCCCACAATCCCTGGCAGGACAACGGCATCAAGCTCTTTGGCGCGGACGGCTTCAAGCTCGCCGATGCGGTCGAGCTGGCCATGGAAGATGAAATCCTGCATCACGCCGCCCTGGCTGCCGCCCCGGACCCAGCCAGTTTGCCCGCCGTTGAAGACGACCCCGCCCTGCAGACCGATTACATCCAATCCCTCATCGACTGCGTGCCCCGACTTTCGCTCGCCGGAATACGCATCGTGGCCGACTGCGCCAACGGAGCGGCCGCAGCCGTCGCGCCGGAGCTCTTTCGCCGCCTAGGTGCGAACGTCACATTCCTCCACGTCACGCCCGACGGCCGCAATATCAACTTGAACTGCGGCGCCCTTCACCCCAAGCTCGTCGCCGCCGAGGTGAGCGCGCGCGGAGCGGACCTTGGCCTCACCTTCGACGGCGACGCCGACCGCTGCATGTTGGCGGGCGCGCGGAACAACGTCCTCAACGGCGACGCCATTCTGCTGATGACCGCACGCGACCTCAAAGCGCGCGGCTTGCTGACGGGAGACCTGGTCGTCGCCACCACCATGTCCAACATGGGACTTGAAGCGGCCTTGCGCCGCTCAGGCATTCACATGCTGCGCGCCCCGGTCGGCGATCGCTACGTCGTCGAACAGATGTTCGCGCACAACGCCGCTCTCGGCGGCGAGCAGTCCGGCCACATCCTGCTGCCTCACCTGGCCACCACCGGCGACGGGCTGCTCACCGCCCTGGTGGTCCTCGACCTCGTCGCCCGCACCGGCAAATCCATCGACGAGCTGACCGCCGACCTGAAAGTCTTCCCGCAGGTCATCGTCAACGTCAAAGTCAGCGAGAAGAGGCCGCTGGAGTCCATTCCCACGGTAGCCGCCGCCATCCGCGCCGCCGAAGAGGAGTTGAAGGATTCCGGCCGCGTTGTGATCCGCTACAGCGGCACCGAACCCCTCGCCCGGGTCATGATCGAAGCCGAAAGCGAAGCGGCGATGCATCGTCACGCGGACGCCATCGCGGACGCGATTCGCGGCGAACTGGGCGTCTAGGTGGGCGGACCCCCGGCATGGACCTGATGCGACGATCGTTCTACCATAGACGTTGCAACCCCCAGGCCGCTTCTGCGCCAAGGACTGATCGGAATGCTCTCAGCGGACGCCATCGTCGCCCTGCACGACCACCGGACGCAGGACTGGCACCTGTCGCCGGGTGAAGCCAACTGCGCTGGCGCGGAGGCAGGATCGTCAAGCCCGCCAAAGAATGAGGCGGGCGGCGAAGCAACGGCGGATTGGCTGGCCGCGGTCGCCCGCCAACATCGCGCCAACTTCGACCTCTGGCACATCGAGGACGAGGCCCGCGCTCCCGGCGCAACCGACGCCGAAGTGGCCGCGGTGAAGCGCCGCGTGGACCTGACCAACCAGCGCCGCAGCGACCTGGCCGAGGAACTGGATCGCGCGCTGCTCGCCTGGCTGGCGACCCGGAGCCTGCCCAACCCAGCGGCCGAGTTGAACTCCGAGTCGCCGGGGCTCATCATCGACCGGCTCTCCATCCTGGCGCTGAAGATCTACCACACGCGCGAAGAGACCGAGCGAGGGGACGCTCCCGCGGGCCACGCCGAGCGCAATCGCGAGCGGCTGGCCATCCTCGAAGAGCAGCGCGCCGACCTGGTCGGCTGCCTCGACGGGCTCTGGCGCCAGACCCTCGCCGGCACGCGGCGCTTCAAGCTTTACCGCCAGTTGAAGATGTACAACGACCCTTCGCTCAACCCGGCCATCTACCGGAAAAACCGCGCGGAATCCAGCCGATGAGTCGCGCGTCCCAGCCTGCCCATTGACGGGAGGCGGGGTTATAGGTATAAAGAGGGCCTAGCAGCGCGATTCCAAAACGCAGGGTTCCAACCGGCGGTTCTTCGGGCAAACCGTACGTCCAGGAGGCGCGCTCCCGGCAAAACCATGAAGCAAGAGGCCCGAACCGCGGCGCCCAGCCGCAAGAAGACTCCTCCTCCGGCCGCCAAGTCCAGCGGGCTCTCCGCCGCGGCCGCGGCATCTGCCAGCCAGCACTATCAGACGGCCGTGCAACTGGTGCAACAGGGAAAGTACGAGCGCGCGCTGGCCGCCTTTGAGAAGCTGCTTCCCGCCGCGCCGCCCGAGATCAAGGAACGCTGCCAGATGTATGTCCACACCTGCCAGCGGCAGTTGGAGCAGGCCAAGCTGACCTTCCCCACGCCAGAGGAGCACAACGACTACGCTGTCTCGCTGCTGAATACTGGCTACTACGAGGAGGCGCGCGAGCAGTTCAGCAGCATTCTGGACGAATACGAGGAGGCCGACTACGCCTTCTACGGGCTTGCCCTGCTGGACTCCATCACCGGGCGCCCGCAGGAATGCCTCAGGCACCTTGCGCGGGCCATCGAATTGAACGCCAGGAACCGGCTTCAGGCCCGGGTCGACAACGACTTCCAAAGCATGATGGACGATCCGCGGTTTACGGAACTGCTGTACCCCGAGGTGCCGTGAGGCCTTTCCAGCCTCACACCCCGCCGAAGGCGCAGACCATTGAGCGCCAACTCGCTCAGACCGCGCCCGCCATTTAGAACAGCGAGGGACGGGCCGATCCGCCAAGAAGCGAATTGCTGATATTGGCAGTGGTGTGTGTGCCCTCGTGGCCGCCCCAGGCAAAGACCAGATAGACAACGGGGAGTCCGCCGGCATGAACCGTCAGTCCGGCTGAGAATGTGTGGCGGAGATGGTTGAAGTCGATGTCGTCGCGGCGCAATCCGACTTTTCCTTGATCAACAGAGAAGACGCCTCCAAGCGGGAGCTTGCCCAGCGAGTGCTCGAAGCTGCCGCGAAGCAGCAGCAGGTCGGGGCCGCGGAAGCGATAGTCCGGATAGCTGGCCAGTGCCGCGGTTCCGTCGATGTCCGAGCCGCCGAGGGTGGGCGAAAAGTAGAACGGGACCGCGCTGCCGGCCTTGGCGATGGATTCGGAAAGGAAGAGACGCAGCGAAATCGATCCCTCCAGGTTCTCTGTAGTCGAGATAATCGGACAGGGGCGAGCAGGGTCCACTTTTGCCGTTGCGACGCGCTTCAGGGATATGTTCTTCCCCGCGGAACTCCCGGTGCAGTCGTCGGGGCCGTTGTAACCAAGATCGGCCGCGCGATTCTTGTAATACTGCTTTCCGAGCTTAGGACCCACAATGCGATAGAGAGGAATCTCGTGGCTGAAATCGGCATTGAAGCGGCGGAAGGAATAGGCTGAGTCGCCAGGAGCCACGAATTGCTGGAACTGAAGCAGGTAATTGAGGCGCACCAGGTCTTTGAAGAGAGCCGGCTCGATGCGCAGACCCTCTGAAGGCTGTAGATATGCCGGCTGATACGTAAGACCGGGGGCCGTTGCTTCGCTGAAGAGCGATCCGATGGTTGGAATTGAGGCGTCGGTCCCAGGACGAAGCGACGGAAAGCGGCCGTTGATCTCACCGACAAGCGACAACCTGGCCGGGGTGAGCGCGCCCTTCACCCCGGCGATGGCGCTCACGCCGGTGATGTTTTCGGTGAACCCGTAAGTGGTGTGGTTTGCGGGCAGGGTATTGGGTCCGAGGCCAAAGTAGTCGACGCGGTTCAACGAGTCGGTGACGGAGTACAAGTTGAAGAGCGGCGCTGCTCCAAAGAAGGGTCCGGCTCCGCCTTTGGCTTTGGAACCACTCTCAGGAAGCTCCATGTGCAGCGTTCCGCCTGAGAGCCGATAGGCCTTCATATATCCGCCGGCCTGCCAGGAGCCGCTAATGGCCGCGCTGGCATCCACGTTCCAGTTAAGCCGCCACTCGTTGGCCAAGTTCTTATGTTCGACGAAGGCCAGGCCAAAACCCGTGCCGTTCTGCGGAGCCATACCGCCGGCTGAGATGTGCATCGGCTGTCCGGTGACCAATGTCTGGCCGCAGTCGATCAGATTGCCGAAACTGAACTTTCCGCAGGACGCGGCAAGAGACTCCCCTTCAACCCGGAAGTCGCGATGCAGGCGGCTCTCATTCTGGACAGTGCCCTGAGATAGTGCCGGCAACGCAGCCAGCAGCATCAGAAGCCATGCCGTCCGCTTCGCCCGCGGCTGCGGGTAGGGCGCCGGACGCAGTTTCTTCTTCCGCGCTGGCCGCAATGGCGATGCCCTCCGCCGGTTTGGGACGGGCGGCGGGACGGCGGCCAACGAGTCGAATGCCGGGAACCGCTTGCCGGCCAGGCGAGGGCGCCGAGACGGGCTGTCCGCGGAGGAGAGCGGTCATGGCGGCGATGTAAAGCGCGGCCTCGCCCTCCGTGCTGATTCCATGCTGAGGGATGCCTCGGCGCTGTTCGGCGGAGAGTTTCTGTTCAACATGCTTGAAGTGATTCACCTGCGCCCGGATCAGATCGGAGACGCGGCGGTTCTTATTGAAGGCTTCCGCCGGGGGATGAAGTACTCGAATCGGTTCCATGCGTTTCTCCTCGAATATCAGTCGGAAAATGTGGGGCTGTCGTCATCGGCTCGCATGGCGGGAAGAGCGATGTTACCGAGGAAGGTATTGGCGGCGATCTCGCGCGGGGAGCGGGCGGCGTAGGCGCCCAGGAAATGCTCGGTGATGGTGGCCGGAATCGAGGCGTGTTCATAGACGTCGTTGATGACGCTGCCGCGCGCCACCCACGGCGATACGAGAATGGCGGGAACACGCACCCCGAGCCGGTCGAAGTGAAATGGATCGGGCGTGCCGGTGGCGCTGGGCTGGGCCACAAAACCGTCCGGCGTGCAAGCCGGCGGAGGAACGTGGTCGAAGATACCGCCATGCTCGTCGTACACGATCAGCAGGGCAGTGTTGGGCCACAGATTGGGGTTCTGTCGAATTGCCATATAGACCGAGGCGATGTACTGTTCGCCGGCCCGCACGTCGTGGTCCGGATGCTGGTCAGACGCAATCAGCTCGCCCGATCCGTCGGGCGCGTCGTGATCGGTGTAATTGGGCTCGATGAAGCAATAATCCGGGAGCAGGTTCTGATCGCAGTCGCGGAGAAAGTCCTGGAAACTGCCGAAAAGCGTGGGCTGATTCTGGAGCAGGTTCACCACTTCGAGCGAAGAACTGGCTTCATCGAAGTAATAGAGTTTGGCGGTGTGTCCGGCAGCTACCAGCCGCTCATAAACGCTCAGGTACTGCTTGTTCCAGTAGAAGACATCCATGCTCACCTGGCCGAAGGAGGTTCCGTAGTGCGCAAAGGCCCGGTTGCAGAGAGTCGGGCCGGGAATCGAGGAAAACCAGCGGTTGAAAACAGCAAACTCGGTTGCCAATCCAGTAAGCACCGGCAGCATTTGCTGGGGGAAGTAGTTCATAATCAGGTGCGAGTGGGCAACGTTGAACTGCTGGTTGAAGTAACTCTTCACAAAGCCCTGCATGTTGGCCTGGCGGTTGGGATTTTGAGCGGTTGTCACGCCGCCGAATATCTGCACGTCGACAGCCGGAAAGTGATGGTCGGGATCTGGATCGAGCTGGCTTTGGTAAGCAGCATTGGGTCCAACAGCGACCGGAACCCCGGTTGAATCGGGGTTGGTCTCATTGCCTGCCAGTCCATCGATGGCAGGGTTTTGCGCATGAAGCGATCCCAGCATGTGGTCGAAGGACCGGTTCTCCATCATGAGCACGACGATGTGTTTCAAGGCATCGAGGCCTGGAGGCATGAGCTTCACACTCCCTCCCGCGCAACTCTCATCCGGCCCTGGACACATCCGTGTACAAGCCGACTCCGAGTTCCTCGCGGGACCGCAATTCGATTCGAAGAACGCTAAGTGGTTTGATTGGCATCGTCGGCCGGAATCTGGGGAAACGGCCTTCAATGCCGCGTGCCTGGTTTATGCATAGTGCCACAACGCCTTTAACCGTTTCAACAAAAAACTTCAGTTCGATGACGCACACTCTTCATATCGCGCGAAAGAACCTCTTGCCTGGGTCTGCGCATCCGCGGCCCCTATTCACGCACGCCGATCCCCAGCGCTTTCATCTTGCGATAAAGGTGGCTGCGCTCCAGGCCCAGCAATTCCGCGGCGCGGCTGATGTTGTTGCGGGCTTCCTCAATCTTCTTGAGAATGTACTCGCGCTCGTAGGCGTCGCGGGCCTGTTGGAGCGTCGAGAACTCCTCCGTCGAGCGCGTGCCGGCCTTGTGGGTGAGCGGCGGCAGGTGCTTGCGCTCGATGCGCAGAACGCGGGGATTGAGGATGAGCACACGCTCGATCACATTCTTCAGTTCGCGCACGTTGCCCGGCCAGTGGTACTGGGCCAGGGTCTCCAGCGCCTCGTCGCCGATCTCCATGCGCGGGCGGCCGTACTGGCGGCCGAACTCCATCAGGAACTCCCGTGCCAGCAGCGGTATGTCCTGCTTGCGCTCCCTGAGCGGCGGCACAAAGAACGGGACCACGTTGAGGCGGTAGAAGAGGTCCTCGCGGAAGTTGCCCTTGGCGATCTCCTCTTCGAGGTCCTTATTGGTGGAGGCGATCAGGCGCACATCCACGTGTAAAGGCTGCGTTCCGCCGACCGGCGTAAACAACTGGTCGTCCAGCGCGGAGAGCACCTTGGCCTGCGTCTTCAGGCTCATATCGCCCACTTCGTCCAGGTAGAGCGATCCCCCGTCGGCGCGCTCCAGGGTACCGCGCTGCTCCGTGGGACCGCCGGGTTGGGCGCCGTGCCGGTAGCCAAAGAGCTCGGCCTCGATGTACGCCTCGGGAATGGCCGCGCAGTTGAGTTCCACGAAAACGCTATCGCGGCGCAGGCTCTCGGCGTGGATGGCGCGGGCGATCAGCTCCTTGCCGGTGCCCGATTCGCCGTAGATCAAGACCCGTCCGTTGGTAGGCGCCATCAGCCGGATCTGCTGGCGTAGCGCCTTCACCGGGACGCTTGCGCCGGTGAGCGCCGATCCCACGTTGAACTGGCGCTTGAATTCGAGGTTCTCCGTGCGCAGGCGGCGCGCTTCCACGGCGTTCTTGAGGACGATGAGCGTGCGATCGAGCGAGAGCGGCTTCTCCAGGAAGTCGTACGCGCCCAGCTTGGTGGCCTTCACCGCCGCCTCGATGGTGCCGTGACCGCTGATGATGACCACCTCCGGCCGCATCTCGGCGGCCAACTGGTGGATGTCGGCGAGCACGTCGAGGCCGTCGCGGTCCGGCAACCAGATGTCGAGCAGCACCACATCGTAGGGCGCGTCCTGGATCAGCACCATGGCCTCGGCGGCGGTGGCGGCGCTGGCCACGCCGTAGCCCTCTTCGCGCAGAATCTCTTCCAGCGAGGTGCGAATCTCCGCTTCGTCGTCCACCACCAGAATGTGATTCATCAGAGCAATCCTCTCACAGAGTTGGTATTTCAGTTCAAATCGTATTCTGGCAAGTCGCCGAAATCATGCTTGTGTACTCCTCCAGGACTCTCCGCAACGTCGCGTCGTCGCCCCGCTCGTACGCCGCGTTTGCCTCTTTCGTCAATCGCTCCCGCAAGACTCGGTCAGCTTCATTCGAGGCGTGGTCCGGATGAATCTGTTTAACCACATCGAGATAGAGCTCCCGCAACCCCCATGAAGAAGCGAAATCCGTGGCTTTCGTCTCTCCGCCATTGGCAGCAGCGTAGGATTCCTCTGCTGTCCTGCTCCCGCCTGGCAACCCACCAAACCCAGTGTCGAAGCCTATCTCTTCCGGATGAATCGCTGTTCCTTTGCCATGTACAAATATCCAGTCGGTTTCTCTGCTCTTGGTTGCTTCAAGCATCATCGCCATTACAGCTAGTACGACAATGATTACAATCACGCCCATTGGAAGCATCGCATTTCGATATTCGGCTTTACTTCGCGCGCTGAATTCAGTTGGGCTATTTAGTGATGGGTTGGCCGGATCGTAATAAACAGTTATATTTTGTATCGGCAAAACTTGAACGGAATCCGAAAACTTCCCTTTGATAGAACCATCTACAGTGAGTTGCGTGCAGTCCCCATAACCACTGTAAGATACCCCTTCAACCATGAAGTCGTAGGAGCAGGTGTAGTATTTAGATAATCTAACAAAATAGAAGTTATGATAGCGCATATGCATAGATGCGTTGTATGTGGTTGCATTCCTCTCCGTTGATGTCGCACTAGCGTATTGCATTGCACCGCGGATACAAAAGCCGCCAACAGCGAATAAGAGTATCAATAGAAGCATCCAACGACCATCTACGGACTTCCAACTGACATTCATGCATACTCCAATTCCACTTCGATCCGCGCGTTCAGAATTCCGCACCGATTTGAGAACTGTTCTTGCATCGAAGATAAGTTCCCTCAGGGGCCAAAGCCTCATTCTGCCGCATTGGCGGCACGACTAAGGTCGTACCCTTTCAAGACTTCGACAAATTCAGCGACTCCTTCGCGGGCCCTTCCGTTAGTTGAGCAACGGGTTGGCCGGAGCCGGGTAGCGCCTCCGACAATGGTTCCATCAACGGCAGCCGGAGCAGAAAGCGCGCGCCCTTGGGGCTGTTGGCCTCGGCGCGCAGGCTGCCGCCATGCTCCTGCACAATCTTGGCGGCGATCGACAGGCCCAGCCCCGTGCCCCGATGCTTGGTGGAGTAGAAGGGCAGAAACAGCCGCTCGCGAATCTCATCGGTCAGGCCGTGGCCGGTGTCGGAGACGGTCAATTCGACCGCCCCGCCATCCTCGCTCAGTGAGCTGTGAATGCCCAGCACGCGCAGCAGGCTGCCCTGCATGGCCTCGGCGGCATTGTCGATGAGGTTGGCCAGCGCGCGCCGAATTGCATCCGGATCGGCCAGCACCGTGGGCAAATCCGGCTCCAGATCCCTCTGCACCGCGATGCCGTTGAGCCGGCCGGCAAACAGCGCCAGCGCCTCCTCCGCCACCTGGTTCAAGTCGCAAGCGCGCGGCTGCGGCGCTGGAAACTGAGCCAGCGCGGAGAACTGGTCCACCAGCGTTCGCAGCGTTCCCACACAGCCCAGAATCACCTCGCTGCATTTGCGAATCACGTTTGGCGAATCTGGCTGGCCGCGGTCCAGGTGCTTGGCGATGCGCTCGGCGGAGAGCGCGATCGGCGTGAGCGGGTTCTTGATCTCATGCGCCACCCGCTGCGCCACTTCCTTCCATGCCAACTGCCGCTGCGCGCGCAAGAGCTCCGTTGTATCCTCGACCACCAGCACCGTTCCAGGCTGCCCCTGGGCCAGCTCCAGCCGCGCGCTGGTAACGGCCAGATGGACGGTGCGGCCCCGGGTGTGGAAGTCGATCTCAGTGGAGGCGGCGCCCATCCGCTGCCCGCGCCGGATCACACTCGCAATATCTTCGGCGCAATCGGCGGGCAGCAGCGCATCGATGCGCTCCCCGGCCAGGCTCACATCCTCGCGCCGCCCCATCAGAGCCGCAAAGGCGCGATTCGACTTGAGCACCAATCCCGCCCCGTCCAGCGTCACCACCCCGCTGGGGATGGTCTCGACGATCGTCTCCCACTCCCGGCGCCGCTCCTCGATGGCCAGGTTCGCCGCCGTCAGTTGCGCCGACGAGCTCTCGACCAACTGCCGGCTCGCATCCAGATCCGCCGCCATGCTGTTGAAGGCGCGCACCAGGTCGCCCATCTCCCCGGTGGCAATCAGCGCCACGCGATGGTCGTACTTGCCGGCCGCAATCTCATCCATCGCGTCGGCCAGCGCCTCCACCGGCTGCGTGATCTGCCGGGAAAGAAAATGCGCCAGCCACACGCTGCAAAAGAACACAATCAGCGTAACCACCAGCAGCACCAGAAAAAATATGGTGCGGATCTCGTTCCGGGAACGGAAGAGCCGCCAGTATTCGTCCGCGCCGGAGCGGATGCGCAATGCCGTTTGGCTCAGCCCCCGGGGCATGGGCAGTCCCACTACGACCACCTTCCCGGACGAGGCCGCGGACATGCCCAGGGCGTACTCCTGATCCCCCACCTTGATCACCGGCTCGTCGCTGCGCTGCGCCGCGGATAGGAGGTTTGCCGAGAGCGGCCCAGGCAGCGCAACCGTGCCTCCCCGCTCGCCCTCCAGCCAGGGAAGCAGGCTAGCCGGACTTTGCTCCGGCGGAACCTGGAATCCGGCCATCCGCTTCGAATCGCTGCCATAGACCACAGCGAAGCCGCCTTCCAGTGTGATGCGGCGCGATGCGAGTTCCTCCTGGAGTGACTGCGGATCGCGATCCGCGGCTCCGGAAGCCGCGATGGACTCCGCTTCAACACGCGCATTGCCGGTGACGTAGTGCGCCAGTTCCAGCACCACGCGGGTCGAGTCCTCGCGCAACTCCGACGTGGGACGAGAGAACCAGCGGTCGATGGAACGGTTCATCAAGGTCAAGCTGAACAGAAACATGAACACCGCTGGAATCAACGCAATCAGCGCCGCTCCCAGCACCATGCGCGTGCGCAGCCGCGCGCCCAGGGCGCTGCTGCTTTGGCTGGCATACAGCCTCAGGATGTTCCTGGCCAGCAGCATCAAGGCCGCCATCAGAACCAGGAAGATCAGCACGATGACGCCTGTAAAGACCAGCGTCTCCCCCGAGGTCTCCGGATTGAGGAAGCCGATGTTCGTGGTGTTGAATGCATTCAACGCGACAAACAGAGCCACCACCAGAAAGAAACCGACTGCCAGCAGAGCAATGGACCGCCGCCGTGGATCGCCGAGGAACGACATGCGGCGATTATAGTGCGGTTCGCGCTGGGCGGGCAGGGAATGGGAGCGAGGAACAGAGATCGGCGCCCTCGCCGTCCGCAGGTTCCGCGCTCCCACCTCTCTCAACCGAACCAATCGGGAAACGGGACACGCGGGCATCCGGGCGCGTCTCCGGGAGAAGCGCGGGCGGCGCGTCAATGTCTCCACTGTTGAAAAGCGGCTTTGTTGCCGAAAGGGTTCTTGTCGGGATTGAGCATCGAGGAAGGGCGCGCCAGCCGGAGCCGGCAAAGCCCGCTCGCCTCAAGATCGTAGCTGCCATGAACGGAGGCTTCAGTGGTGCAGATCGAGCGGCGGAGACCCGATGTGGGCAATGTAACCTGGCAGCATCTGCGTCTGCCCCCGTTTCCTCAAGTCGCCATCCGGGTCATGCAGTTGGCGAACCGGGAAAACGTTCAGATGCACCAGCTCAGCGACCTGATCTCGTCCGATCCGGCGTTTGCCAGCGAAGTACTCACCATCGCCAACTCCGTGCTCTACGCCCCGCGCTTTCCGTCCAAGAGCATTCAACAGGCGGTCGTGATACTGGGCATCAACAATCTGCAGGGGATGTGCCTGACCGTGGGTGCCAGGTCCTTTATGGGCAAGGCGTTGAATCTTCCTTTCATGCAGGTAATCTGGCGCCACAACCTGGCCTGCGCCTTGATCGCCGCGCAGTTGGCCGCGGCCGGGTTCCTGGACAAAGACACGGCCTACACGGCGGGGGTCTTGCACGATATCGGGCGCTTAGGGCTGGCCGCCGTGCGCCCCAAGGAGTACGCAGAGCTCCTGGAGGCGCACCGGGGCACCGGCGGCAGCGCGCTTCAGGCCGAGCAGGAGTTGTTTGGCTCCGACCACTGTGCGATAGGACGCCAGCTAATTGCGGATTGGAATCTGCCTTCGGACTTTGAAGCGGTCATCTCCGAGCACCACACGCCGCGGCCGGCAGATGGCCCCTGGGGCATGGCGGAGTTGATCAACGTCAGTTGCAGGATGGCGGACGCGGCGGGTTTTTCGGCGTTTCAAGGATGCGAGGCCACACCCTATCCGGAGCTGCTGGACGAGCTTCCGGCTCGGGAGCGCAGGCTGTTTCATTCCGATATTGAAGGCCTGGCCTCCAGCGTAGCCGCCAGGATTCAAGCGGTGGAGTCGTTTTGACCGCAAGCCGCGAAGGGTTGAAGAGCGACGGCGAGCAGCGGCCTATCCCGGCCGGTGGGAGCGGATCGAGCCGCCGGTTGAGCGGGCCATTGCTGCCATCAACGGAGGTTGCGGGGATGCAATTCGAGCGGCGCAAAGACGAAGTCCGCATTCCCTGGGCTCACTTGCGCCTTCCCCCGTTTCCTCAGGTTGCCATTCGAATCCTGCAACTGGCCAACAACGAAAACGTGCAATTGCACCAGTTGAGCGACCTGATAGCGACCGATCCGGGCTTCGCCAGCGAAGTGCTCATGGTTGCCAATTCTCCTTTGTACGCGCCCCGCTATCCCGCCACCGGCATTATGCAGGCGATCGCCGTTTTGGGCGCCAACCAACTGCAAGGCATGTGCCTGCTGGTCGGAGTAAGAACCTATCTCGGCAAGTCGCTGAACCAGCCCGCGATGCGCGGGCTATGGCGTCACAATCTGGCCTGCGCCTTGATCTCCCAGCAGTTAGCTTCAGCGGGGTTCATGGACAGAGACCTGGCCTACACCGCGGGTATCCTGCACGATATCGGACGAATCGCGCTGGGGGTGATCCGGCCCAAAGAGTATGCGGCTCTGCTGGAGACGCATCGCGGCCCCGCGGAGAGCATCCTCGACGCCGAGCGGGAGTTGTTCGGCTGGGATCATTGCCAGACGGGACAAAAGCTCATCGCGGATTGGAAGCTGCCCAGCGACCTCGATGCCATTGTCTCCGAGCATCATCTCCCCCGCCGGACGGATGGCTCGTGGGGTATGACCGAACTGATCAAGGTGAGTTGCGCCATGGCCGACGCGGCGGGCTTTACCGCGTTTCCCGGATGCGAGGCCGGCGCATTGCCGGATCTGCTAGAGGGGCTTCCGTCGCGGGAGCGCAAGCGGTTCCCTCCCGATCTCGGATCCCTGGCCCAATCTGTTGTCAGCGGAATCGAGGCGGTGGAGGCACTTTGAGACCTGGGAATCGATGCCGAGCCGGCGATCGAAAGCTGTCTTGCCGCAACTCTTTCCCGGATTCCCGTGTCTAACTTATCAAGGAGCCTTGCACAAGAAAGGTATGCGGAGATTTGCGCTCCATCTCGCTCTCCTACCGCTGACGGGAGTTCTAGCTTTCAGCCCGGCCGGCTCAGCCCAGTCCGGCTCCTTCACCATCTCGCAGCACGGTCACGCCGTGGGCACGGCCTCCTTCAACTTCACCGCCAGCCCGCGCGGCTACAGCTCCACCTCGGTGGTCCGCATCGCCATGCAGGGCCTGGATTACGCTCTCTCCAAGACCGAGCTGCTCTCCCCGGCCAACCAGCTCCGCCACGTGCAGTTGAGCGCCACCGTCAACAGCTCGGCAGTCAGCGTCACCGCCGGTCCCGATGCGGCTCAGATCCTCGTGAACGTCTCCGCCGGCGGCCGCAGTTCCACCGCTCGGCTGGACCCCCACCCCGGCGCGGTCTTCCTTCCCGACTTCGATCCCGGCGCTCTGGAAACCCTTCTTGCGCTGGGCGTCGCCCGCAACAACAGCGGTCTCTGGGCCATCGTCCCCAAGCAGACCGGCTCCCAAATCGCCACGATCCAGCCCATCCAACTGGCCACCTACGCCGACGAGCGGGGAACCCTCGACGGCAAGCCCATCGCCGTCCACCATCTGGTCGCCACCATCGCCGGCGCCGCCACGCACCTTTTCTCGGGTCCTCAGAACCAGCTCCTTCAGGCCGAACTACCCCAGCAGGGCTTTGCCCTCATCCGCAAGGGCTTTGTCCTCGCCCCACCGGCCAAGCCGGGCGCCCCGCCCGATTCAGGCGCTCCGCCGACCCGGCAGTAAATCCGGCTCGCGCTCCACGCCTCCGGTTCCGGTACAATTCTGAGCAATGACCGAGGAGCCTCAGGAAACCGTCTCCGTCGATTTCACGATCGGCATCGGCGACGGCAAGTTCACAGCCACGGCCGTCGTGCCGGCCGGCCAGACCAACCTCACGCAGATACTGCCGGTCATCCAAGCGCTTGACGACTCGCTCATCGCCGGCGTAGGCGCGCAACTGGCCGAAGCCGGCCGCGCCATCTCCTGCAGGGCCGGCTGCGGAGCTTGCTGCCGCCAGATGGTTCCCGTCAGCATCTTCGAGGCCGAGGCCCTCGCCGCCTGGATTCGCACCCTCCCGGAATCCCGCCAGCAGGAGCTTGCCGGCCGCTTCCATCAAGCGCTCCTCAAGCTGGCCGCCGCTGGACTCATCGATCGCATGGTCAACGAAGATTGGCTTGCCGAAACCGCGTCAGCCCGCGAGTTGGCCCTCGAGTACTTCTACCAGCGCATCCCCTGTCCCTTCCTCGAGGAGGAGTCCTGCTCCATTCACCCCATTCGCCCGCTCGTCTGCCGCGAATACCTGGTAAGCTCCCCGTCGGAGCACTGTGCCGATCCGGCTACCCTGCAGATCGTCCCGGTCCGGCTGCCCCTCAACTTCTCTCGCGTCATCAATATCATCGGAGCGCAGCTCGAACAGAGTGTCCGCTGCTGGATTCCACTTCTCTTCCTCTTTGCCTGGATGAAAGGCGACGCCCACCCCGGCGACAGAATCGCAGGCACCGGTCCCGAAGTGCTCCATGAGTTCTTGAAGCGCATCACCCTGGCGCACTTGCCCCCAGAGGATGCCGCACCGTCTGCCGAAGACCAAACCCGCGAAACCAGTTGACTTGCCAACTCGCTGCCGCACCAACGAGCAGTCGATCCCTGATCTCTGATCCCTGCCGTCATTGCAGAATCGGGATTCCCGCGATGCGCCGCTGCCATTCGGCGGGGCCGGTTTGGTGGACGCTGCTTCCCTTGGCGTCGACGGCGACCGTCACCGGCATATCGCGCACATCGAACTCGTAGATGGCCTCCATGCCCAGATCGCCAAAGGCCACCAGGCGCGAGCCGAGGATGGCCTTGGACACCAGGTAGGCCGCGCCGCCCACCGCTATCAGATAGACCGCGCCGAACTCGCGGATGGCCTCAATGGCGGCCGGCCCGCGCTCGGCCTTGCCCACCATACCCAGCAGGCCGGTCTCGGCCAGCATCTGGCGGGTGAACTTGTCCATGCGCGTGGCCGTCGTGGGTCCGGCCGGCCCCACCACCTCTTCGCGCACCGGGTCCACCGGCCCCACGTAGTAGAGGAAGCGGCCGCTGAAGTCCACGGGCAGCTTTTCTCCGCGGCTGAGCATCTCGGTCATGCGCTTGTGGGCGGCGTCGCGGCCGGTGAGCAGCTTGCCGGTCAGCAGCAGCACCTCTCCCGGCTGCCAGGCGGCGGCTTGCTCGCGGGTCACGGTCTCCAGGTTCACCCGCCGTGCCGTCGAGACGTCATGAACGAGCTTCGGCCAACTCTCCAGGCTGGGCGGGTCGAGATAGACGGGGCCCGAGCCGTCCAGCACAATGTGGGCGTGGCGCGTGGCGGCGCAGTTGGGAATCATGGCCACCGGCAGGTTGGCGGCATGGGTGGGGTAGTCGCGCACCTTCACGTCGAGTACGGTGGTCAGCCCGCCCAGGCCCTGCGCTCCGATGCCCAGCCGGTTCACCTTCTCGTACAGCTCGATGCGCAGCTCCTCGGCGCGATTCGCGGGGCCGCGGGCGATCAGCTCCTGAATGTCGATGGGGTCCATCAGCGATTCCTTGGCCAGCAGCATCGCCTTCTCCGCCGTGCCGCCGATACCGATACCCAGCATTCCCGGCGGGCACCAGCCCGCGCCCATGGTGGGCACCGTCTTCAGCACCCACTCGACCACCGAATCCGAGGGATCGAGCATCACGAACTTGGCTTTCGCCTCCGAGCCGCCGCCCTTGGCCGCCACTGTCACCTCGACCGTCGCACCCTTCACCAGTTCCACGCTCACGCAGGCCGGCGTGTTGTCCTTGGTGTTGGTCCGCTTGCCCGCCGGATCGGCCAGGATCGACGCACGCAGCTTGTTATCGGGGTCGAGGTAGGCGCGGCGCACGCCTTCGTCCACCATCTGCTGCACGTCCTTCGGCTCTTCGCCGGGCGCGGGCTCGAAGCGCGCGTCCATGCCGACTTTCAGGAACGCGGTCACGATGCCCGTGTCCTGGCAGATGGGCCGGTGGCCCTCGGCGCACATGCGGCTGTTGATGAGAATCTGCGCCATGGCGTCCTTGGCCGCCGGCGACTGCTCGCGCTCATAGGCCTTGGCCAAGCTGGCAATGTAATCCACCGGGTGGTAGTAGCTGATGTACTGCAACGCGCCGGCAACGCTCGCGATGAAATCTTCCTGGCGGATGACGGTCATGGCGGCTCCTCTGATCAGTCTAGGCTAATCGACGCGCGGAAGAGCAGTAACCTTGGGGCCTCCAATTACCCTTGCGCACCACCCGCCACGCACCCCCCTCAGCCCCGCGTGCTTCCGTTTACAATGGGCAGCACGGAATCACAGCCCGCATCCATGACGCCAACCGAAGCCGCCATCGCCATTGACGCGCCGCCAGCCGCCGCTGAATCCTCACGGAGCACGCGCGGCTTCTGGGCGCTGATCGCCACCCAGTTCCAGGGCGCTTACAGCGACAACATTCTGCGCAACCTGCTGCTGTCGATGATCGTGGGCATGGGCATGGCCCGGAGCCAGCGCGAGAGCTTTGTCTCCCTGGTCACGCTGATGTTCTCCATCCCTTTCGTGCTTTTCAGCATGCCGGGCGGGTGGCTGGCGGACCGATTCAGCAAGCGGCAGATCACCATCTGGACCAAGGGGATGGAGATCGGCTCGATGGTGGTGGCGACGATCGGGCTGGCGGTCCACAAGCTTCCCGTGTCGCTCGTGGCGCTCACCCTGGTGGCCACGCAGGCGGCGCTCTTCGGGCCATCGAAGTACGGCTTGCTGCCGGAGTTGCTGCCGGCCAAGCGATTGTCCTGGGGCAACGGCGTCATCGAGCTGGGGACGTTCCTGGCCATCATCGTTGGCACGGTGACCGGCGCGACCATGGCGGAGAGCTTCAAAGGGCATGAGGTCTATGCCGGCTATGCGCTGCTGGCGCTGGCCTTTGTGGGACTGCTGACCAGCCTGGGCATCGATCGCGTTCCGGCGGCTGCGCCCACCAAGCCGTTCCGCGTCAACATCGCCGGCGACCTTTGGCAGCAGATCAAGCTGATGCGCCGCGACCAGCCGTTGTTTCTGGCCGTTCTCGGCAACACCTATTTCTGGTTCCTCGGCTCGCTGCTGTTTTCGACCATCGTGGTCTACGGGCCGGATGTGCTGCACATCGGCCAGACCAAAACCGGGTATCTGAACGCCACGCTGGCCGTGGGCATCGGCATCGGCAGCATGATTGCCGGCCTGGCGAGCGGCAACAAGATCGAGTATGGGCTGATTCCGCTGGGCTCGATCGGCATGACCGT
Organism: Occallatibacter sp.; assembly: GCA_050014575.1. Taxonomy (GTDB): domain Bacteria; phylum Acidobacteriota; class Terriglobia; order Terriglobales; family Acidobacteriaceae; genus Telmatobacter. The sequence continues at coordinate 23,123 of JBEKDB010000055.1, forward strand.
CACCGGCCTGCTGCTGGGAGGGTCACAACACGGCCTGGCGGGCTCGGCTGCGCTGCTGGGTGCGCTGGGCTTCTGGGCGGGATTCTTCGCCGTGCCGGTGAACGCGCTGATTCAGCATCGTCCCAGGGAAGAGGACAAGGGCGGCATCATTGCCGCCGCGAATCTGCTCTCGTTCGTGGGCATCGCGCTGTCGGCGGGAGTGTACTACGTCTTTACTGCATTCATTCATCTCGACCCGCGCGGAGTCATCCTGGCGGCTTCGGCCATCACCGCCGCGGGAACGGTGTATGTGCTGATCCTGCTGCCGGAGTGGTTCGGGCGTCTGATCCTGTTTTTCGTCACCCACACCGTCTATCGCGTCAAGGTTGTGGGGCGCGACAACTTTCCCGACAAGACCGGCGCGCTGCTGGTGTGCAACCACATGTCCTTCGTGGATGTGGCGCTGCTGATCGCCTCGACGGACAGGCCGATTCGCTTCCTCATGTACAAGGGCATCTACGATCACCGGATCGTGAAGCCGTTCGCCAAGATGATGAAGGCGATTCCCATCTCAAGCGAGCAGCGGCCCCGCGACATGATTCGCTCGCTGCAGACCGCCAGCGAGGCCCTGCGCCAGGACGAAGTGGTTTGCATCTTCGCCGAAGGGCAGATCACGCGCACCGGCCAGTTGCTGCCATTCCGCCGCGGCCTGGAACGCATTATGAAGGGCATCGGTGTGCCCATCATTCCCGTGAATCTGGATGGAGTGTGGGGCAGCATATTCAGCTTTGAGCGCGGACGCTTTCTGTGGAAGATGCCCCGGCGCATTCCGTATCCGGTGACGGTGAGCTTCGGCAAGCCGATGCCGCCCACATCGACGGCCATCCAGGTGCGCGCCGCGGTGCAAGAGCTGCACGCCGAGGCATTCCAGCGGCGCAAACGGCGCATGAAAACGCTGGATCGCGCCTTCGTGCGCACCGCCCGGCGTCATCCGCTGCGCTTCATGATGGCCGACGGCAAGACGCCCAGGGTCAGCTTTGGCGCGGCGCTCACCAAGACCATGTACATCGCCGGCAGGCTGCGGCGGCAGATCGGCGAGCAGCACATGGTGGGCCTGCTGCTGCCGCCATCGGTGGGCGGAGCGCTGACGAACTACGCGCTCATGCTGCTGGGCCGCGTTGCGATCAATCTCAACTACACATCGTCCAGCGAAGCCATCGCCTCCTGCGCTAGGCAGTGCGGCGTGGACGTGGTCATCACCTCGAAGGCCTTCGTGGAGCGCTTTCCGGCGCTGGCGATTCCGGGGCGGACGCTCTTTCTGGAGGACGCGGTAGCCGCTCCGCGCATCGGCGAAAAGCTGGCGGCGCTCGCTCTGGCGTGGCTCGTGCCCGCCGCCCTGCTGCGCGCGGCGCTGGGCGCAAATCGCGCGGAGGCCGCTTCGTCCCGCGTTGCCGGAACGGACGACCGCGCCGCCGCCCCTATCGATCGCCTGGCGACGGTGATCTTCTCCAGCGGCAGCACCGGCGATCCCAAGGGCGTGATGCTGAGCCACTTCAATATCATCTCCAACATTCAGCAGGTTTCGCAGGTTTTCATGCTCGGCGGGAAGGACAAGATCCTGGGCATTCTGCCGTTCTTCCACTCCTTCGGCTTCATGGCCGCGCTGTGGATGCCCGCGGCCAACGGTGTAGGCGTGGTCTACCATCCCAACCCGCTGGACGCACAGGCCATTGGCGCGCTGGTGGAACGGTATCAGGTGACCTTCCTCATCGCAACGCCGACCTTCCTGCAAGCCTACATGCGCCGCTGTTCACCGGAGAGCTTCGGCTGCCTGCAATATGTGCTGGTGGGCGCGGAGAAGCTGCCGGAGCGCATCGCGCTGGCCTTCGAGGATACGTTTGGCATTCGCCCTCTGGAGGGCTACGGCTGCACCGAGTGCTCGCCGGTGGTAACGGTGAATGGACGCGACTTCCGCGCGCCAGGCTTTCGCCAGGTGGGCGCGCGTCGCGGCAGGATCGGCCATCCGCTGCCGGGAGTGACGGTGAAGGTGGTCGATCTGGATACCGGCGAGCCGGTTGCGCCGGGAACCGCGGGCATGCTGCTGGTGAAGGGCCCGAACGTGATGATGGGCTACCTGGGCAAGCCGGAGAAGACCGCCGAGGTACTGCGCGACGGCTGGTACACGACGGGCGACGTGGCGATGATGGAGGAAGATGGCTTTCTTACCATCACGGACCGCCTCTCGCGCTTCAGCAAGATCGGCGGCGAGATGGTTCCCCACATCAAGATCGAAGACAAGCTCCACGATCTGGCCGGAGTGACCGAACAGGTCTTTGCCGTGACGGCGCTGCCGGATGAAAAGAAGGGCGAGCGCATCGTGGTCATCACCACGCTCCCGGCGGAAAAGCTGGCTCCGGTGCTGGAGAAGCTGCCGCAGTGCGATCTTCCGGCGCTGTGGAAGCCGCGCGCGAACCAGTTCTTCCATGTGGATGCGCTGCCCATGCTGGGCACGGGAAAGATCGACCTGCGCGGAGTGAAGGCGCTGGCGGCGGCGCTGGCGCAACAGGGCGAAGCGCCCGGCGCCTGCTCTTGACGTACATAGTGGTAGGCAATTTCCCATTTCATGCGCAAATGAATGTAGAAGTCACCAAACTGCGCAGTGCGTATGGCTGCCGGCCGGAGCGCGCTGGATGCGGCGGAAGCAACAACCACGCGGATGAATCCGTATCGCACTGAAGTACTCAGATACGACATGGTTTGGCAACAAAGGTGTAGCACAATAATCCCGGTAAGAATTGAGCCCTGCATGTTCAATTGTTCGAAGTGAAAGGATTCGATCTTGAAGAAAGCAGCAATTCTTTCCGCTTTAGTTCTTGCTTGGCCGGCGGGCTGGCGGGCCTTGCGGGCATGATCCGCTGCAGAATCAAGGCAAAGGTTCAAAACACTGTCTCTGATTTCGTTTAAGGCTCGCTTGCAAACCCTGGGCGGGTCGGCTGTTGTGCGCCCTAATCAATCAGGATGGACAGAAACGTTTCCAGCCGGGAATGTTACAGGAAACTGAATGGAGAGCCGGGCGGTCTCGGATTCTAAGGGCTTCCTCGTTGTCTCCAATGCGCAGTGCATGTGAATGGGAGGCCCAATTTGTTCACGATTGCGCGGTCGCTGCAGATTGCCTCCTGTAGTGCATGGCTGGACTCTTCGTCAATGGAGGGTGAGAATTCTACCTGGTAGGCTTGACGGTCGGCGACCGGCTTGTCCAGGCCCTGAGCCGTGACTCTCGCCGTTCCGACCAGGCCGGTGTTGCCTGAGAACCACAGGTATCCTCTTGGGCCATCCGAACAGTTGTGTGACGCGCAACCTTCAATCAAAACGCCGTAATCGTGGCCGTAATTCCACATCCGGGTCTTCGGGGTTTGTACCTCCGTGAATTCGACGCCCTTCGCGAACTGTTCCGAGTCCCACTTCGGGATCAGCCGGCCATGGTCTTCGCGAAACACCTCGACATGCCATCCATGATCTTTGAATCGCTTTCCGGACACGATCACGTCGCTGGGACCGTCGTAAAAGCTGGTGAGTTGGACCACTCTGTACTGATGAATCGAGGCAAAGTCCCTCCTGACTTCTTGGACCATCGGGACTAGCGAGGAGATTGGCATGTCAGCTCCCAAAACAATGCCGGGAGCGAGTATTGGCAGGAGTGCAATCCACACGCCGACAATGTGGATCGGGGTGGCCTTTGCGTTGGGGTTTCTCATTGTGCTTTCCTCCACCGATTGAAATCGGAGCCCGCGCGGGCTGTCTTTGCCTTACAGCCTTCGACCCGGCAAAGCCGAAAAAGTAACAGCAAGCGGTTTAAACGTCCATCGCCGTGGTCCGATGAAGATTGCCCTGAGCCATGCAATCGCCGCCGCCCGCTTTGCCTTTCTGCTTTGGCCACAATGGGGCCAGGTACTGCAGCTTGGCTGGCTGCCCATGGCTCTGACCGAGATATCCATCGGCCGGGTACCTCAGGTCCCGCCTTTGGGACCTGGGAAAGCTGGAAATGAATGGTTGGGTGGCCACCCTCGCCGCGCCTTTGTTTTTGCGGCTAGCGTGGGAGTTACCGCCGGTTCTCCAACACAGCATCCGCAATCAGCGCCGCTTTTACCGCTGGGCGGACGGCGTGAACGCGGACGATGGAAGCTCCGTGGAGAATGGCGGCCACCGGGGCAGCGAGACTGGCCGCTTCCCGCGCTTCGACGGGAGCGAAGGGAACGGACTCGGCGGCCGGATTGCCCCCGGCATAGAGCGGCGCGAGAGTGCGACCGGGTGCCCCATCCTTGCCGCAGGTCACCGCTGCGGCTCGCGGCAAGGGTAGGATGGTCAACTCTTCCCCGGCGGCGGGCGGCCCGCGTCACGATTATTCCTCATGAGATTGGCCATTACTCCAGGTTTTTGCGGTCGATTCCCAACTGCTGGCACTTCTTATAGAGGTGGCTGCGCTCCAGTCCCAGCGCTTTGGCGGTTTGCGTGATGTGCCGGTTGTGCCGCTCCAGTTCCTTCAGCACCTCTGCCCGTTCAAAGTTCAGCACTCGCTCGGCCAGCGCGCCGCCCGAATCGACGCGGGATTCGCCGGCCGCGGCCGGGCTTCGATTCGCGTGCGCGGCGGGCAGCGCGAGCTCGACGGCCTCGGCGTCAACTTGAGCCCCGGCCAGCAGCAGCAGCCGCTCCACCACGTTGCGCAGCTCGCGAATGTTGCCCGGCCAGGCGTACCGTTTGAGCGCATCGATGGCGTCGCCGGCAAAGGGGACGGGCTTCCAGCCGTTCTGTGCGCTCACCTGGCGGGCAAAGTGCTCCACCAGCGCGGGCAGGTCTTCGGTGCGCTGGCGCAGCGGCGGCAGTGCGACGGGGAAGACGACGATGCGATGGTAGAGATCGCGCCGGAAACCGCCGGATTCGACCAGTTGTTCGAGATTGCGATGCGTCGCCACCACCACGCGCACATCGACGGTGGTGGGCTTCTCCGCGCCGATGCGCTCCACCTCGCCCTCTTCGAGCACGCGCAGCAGCTTGGCCTGCATGGCCGGCGGCATGTCGCCGATCTCGTCCAGGAAGAGCGTGCCGCGATGCGCCTGCTCGAACTTGCCCGTGTGGCGCTGCGCCGCACCGGTGAAGGAGCCCTTCTCGTGGCCGAAGAGTTCGCTCTCGATCAGCTCGGCGGGAACGGCCGCGCAGTTCAGCGTGACAAACGGCCCCGCGGCCCGGTTGCTCTTCTCGTGCAAGGTGCGCGCCACCAGCTCCTTGCCCGTGCCGGTCTCGCCGTAGATGCAGATGCGCGTCTCGCTCAAGGCCACGCGCTCAATCTGCGCCATCACGCGGCGCATGGTCTCGCCGGTAAAGACCAGCGTGTGCTTGCCGACGCGGGCGCGCAGATCCTGATTCTCGGTTTCGAGGCGGGTGAGCTTGAGCGCGTTTTCGACCGTGACCAGCAGCTTCTCGGTGGAGAGCGGCTTCTCGAGGAAGTCCAGCGCGCCCAGCCGGGTTGCCTTAACGGCCATTTCGATGTGCGCCTGTCCGCTCATCATCACTACCGGCGCGGCGACGCCGGCCGTCTTCAGATCCTCAAGCAGGGCGAGTCCGTCGCGGCGGGGCATCACCACGTCGCTGAGGATCAGGTCGAAGGGCTGGGTGCGGGCCAGTTCCAGCGCGCGCGCCGCGTTGTCGCAAACCACGGCCTCGTGACCCGCCAGCCGGAAGGCGCGGGAGAGCGAAGCCAGCGTATTGGCCTCGTCGTCGACGATGAGAATCTTTGCCTTGGCGCTCATGATTTCGCCTCGCTGGCCTTGGGTAATGTAATCACAAAGGCAGTGCCGCCGCCCATCCGGCTCTCGACCGCGATGGCGCCGCCGTGGTCTGCGACCACCGACTGCACGATCGCCAAACCCAACCCGGTGCCGTGCTCCTTGGTTGTGTAATAGGGGGTGAAGAGCCGCTCGCACTCCTCCGGCGTCATACCCTGGCCGGTATCGGCGACGCGCAGTTCCACTGTTTCACCCTTTGGTTGAGCGCTGAGAGTAAGCGTCCCGCCCTCCGGCATCGCGTCCATGGCGTTCAGAACCAGGTTGCTCATCGCCCGATGGAGCAGTTCGGGATCGGCGTCGAGCGGCATGGATTGGGCGGAGAGTTGAACCTCGAAGCGAATCTTGGCGGCATCCTGATCGCCCGCGGCTTCGTACAGGGAGCGCACGCGCTCGATTGCATCCCGGGCGTCGATGCGCTCCAACTCCGGCTTGGGCATCTTGCTGAAGTCGCTGAAACGGCCAATGATCGTTTTCAGGTTGGCGATCTCCATGCCCAGGGTCGCGGTGCTCTCGCGGAAGACCTCGTCGAACTCGGCCTCCGGCAGTTGCCGCGCACGCGCCAGGTTCTCGACCGTCAATTGCAAGGGAAACAGCGGATTCTTGAGTTCATGAGCCAGGCGGCGGGCCAGTTCGCGCCAGGCGGCCACGCGCTCGGTTTGCACCAGGCGTTCTCGCTGGCTGGCCAGTTGCGCCGTCATGTGATTGAAGCTGCGCGCCAGCACGCCAACCTCGTCGCGCCCGCCCTCCGGCACGCGCGTCTCCCAGTTGCCGCCGGCCACCTCTTCCGCCGCGGCGGCCAACCTCTCGATGGGCCGCGAGACCCGCGCCGCGATCCACAGGCTACACAGGATGGCAAAGAGTATCCCCGCAGCCGCCACGCCGTAAGCAATGGCACGAATGTGCTGCTGCGCCTGGACCATGCCGGCCCGCGAGATCGTCACGGTGAGCACGGCCAGCACGTTGCCCGATCCGTCCTTGAGCGGAATCGCAGTTGCGCTCACGCTATCTTCGCGGCGATCGGTCAGATAGAGGATTCCACTTGCGGGCTGGCCGCTTTGGCGGGCAGCGTCAATCAGGGTTTGATAGCGGGCCGCGCTGGCTACTTCGCCGTAGGCTCCCACCAAATGCCTGGGATCGAAGGGGGTGGGGCTCGATGCGGTAGCCGAAGGGGCTGCTTCAGTCACCGACACTTCTGGATTTTGATTCAGGCCGGCATCGCTGTACAGGCAGATTTGCATCCCCGGCGCAACCGGCAGATCGGCCAGAAAGCCCTGGTCGAGGCGTTTTCCGCCCACCAGGCGGACCGGCGGCTCGGCGGCTGATTCGCCGCGGCGAACGGCGCGGACGGCGAAGATGCCCAGCGCCGTTGTGCCATCCGGCAGCTCTTCGCGCTTGAGGAAGGTCGCCGCGGCCGCGGTTGCGGCGGGCTCCGGATAGCCGAAGCGGGCCGGCCACTGTGCGGAGCTGACGATCTTTCCATCAGGCCCCACAATCTCAAAAAAATCGAGTTGGGCGTCCTGCGCGAGCGTCTGCGCCTCGTTCAAATAAGGAGAGGCATCGCCCGATTGAGCCAGTTCCAAGGCCAGAACGCGCATTCGCTCACTCGCGGCCGTTCGGTCAACCGCCGCCGCCACCTCCGCCGAGCGGTGCTGGAACTCGCGCTGGAACTGGCTGACGAAGAGCGCGGTCTCCTGCTGGTCGCGCTGCTCAAAGACGAGGCGAATGCGCACCAGAACCGTCCACGCCACCGCCGCTACGGCGGCCGCGACGGTGAGCGAGAAGAGCAGCAGCAGCTTCTGGCGCAGGCTCATGGCGCATCCTCAAGCGAGACCCCGGCCAGCAGCGGCGCGCCGTCCGGGCCGAGGCGGAGGTCGCGCACCCGGCCACTGGCGGCATAGGCACGAGGAAGATAGAGCAGCGGAATCAGCGTGTGAGTATCCAGAAACTCGCGCTCCACGCGGTATAGGCCGGCAGGGTCGCTCTCCTGGACCGGGGTTGCAACGCCCACGGCGCGCAGCAGCGACTCCAGCCCGGCCCGCGGATGGTTCGATGCAAGAGTGAGCCGAAGCAGCACAAGATCGGTGAACTGCGGCCTGCCTGGGTCGGCCACCTGGACGTTGAATCCCGCCTCGCGCAGATTCAAGGCGATGCGCTGCGCCGCCAACTGCATCGCCGCGCCGCCGTCGGTGCTGATCGTGAGCGGAGGAGGCGTCAATCCGCCGCGCAGTTCGCGAGCCTTGTTGAGGTCGCGGTCGGCAGAGAAGAGAAACGAGTAGCCGGTGAGCGCCGAGGGCAGCAGGCTGGCCGCGATCTCGCCCTGCTTTTGAAAGATCACGTTCGACAGCGCGCCGCGATCGACGGCCAGGGCGATGGCCGCGCGCAGGTTGGGATTGGCGAGAATGCCGCCGTCGGCGACCGCCAGCGCCAGCAGTTCGACCGGCGGCGAGACAGCCACGGTCAGGTGCTGCTCGCGGGCCTGGCGCAATTGCTCGGCCGGAACCTCGACCAGATCGGCGCGGCCCACGCTCAGGTCGAGCCATTGATCGCGGATGGACTTGTGGCCAGCGATCTCGATTTTGTCGACGAAGGGCCGGCCCTGCCAGCAGGAGTCGTTGGCTGCCAGAATGAGCTTGCCGTTGTTCAATTCCGTAAACTGAAACGGGCCAGTGCCTTTCACATTGGGCGGAGTGACTCCACCCGCCGTCGATGCACTCCACGATTCGGTGAGAGCGATCAGGTAGTTGTCACCCGCCAGCAGCGCCGGCAGGTTGGGCATTGGAGAGTCTCCGGTAAAGACCACCGACGAGCCCACCGCGCGAACCGCCGTCCAGGGGCAACTCGCTCCGCAGGCCGCCGTCAGAGAGGCCACGACTGCGGTCGAAGTCAGCGCCGAGCCGTCGTGGAAGTGCACCCCAGGGCGAAGCCCGAACTGCCAGAGGTGGTTCCCACTCTCCGTTGCCCACGAATCCGCCAAGGCCGGCTGCGCGGTACCCTCCGCGTCCAAACGGGTCAGCCCGTCGAGCACCAGCCGCCGAGCCAGTCCCGCGTTCCGCTGCCAGGCATCGCCCTCGACCTCAACGCGAAGCGTGCCGCCGTAGTGGGGCCGTGTTCGCGCCGACGCGGGAAGCGCCATCGAAACCAGAAGACAGCTAATTGCAACTTGCCGTAACACGGTCCACCTCGTCCAGGTCTGCGGAATTTGGGTCGGCTGCTCTGCGCACCACCGCGAGGACGCTCTTGCCGTCCGGCGCGGTCCAGAGCGCCGTTACCGTCCCCTCCATCGCCAGCGGCTCGCTCACCGGAATAGCCTCCCGCGCGGGCAACTCGTAAGCGCGCAAGCTGTCGGCCAAGGCTTCGCCCGAGCTGGAGGCCACAATCTGCGTTCCCCCACCGCAGCCGGAGTGCAGCGCCGCAAAGTCACTGCCCCAGTCCCGCGTGCCGCTCACCGGCCGAAGCGCGCCGTTCTCGGCAAGCTGCACCTTGCCGTCGATGCCACCGACAAGCAGCGCCGCTCCGGCCGCATGTGGCACGAACGCCGCCGAGTAAAAAGGCGGCAGATCGACGCCCACGCCGGGCGTGACCACCCCGGTGAAGTAATTGCGCGATGAGTTGTAGAAGGCCTTGAACCGGACGGGGCCAGCGGACGAGTCTGTGGAGAGGAGAGGCCACGGGTCGTCACTTGGGTGACAGTTCAGACTCCAACCCTCCCCTGGAGGCCGGTCTGGATCCTGCGTTGGAGTGAAGCTTCCAGTGCATGTGGTTCCGGGAAAATAGGCGAAAAACTGATCGTCGTCTGGGACTCCTAAGAGGATTCCGCGCGGATCACGCAATTGAGACTGTGTGGAATCGAGATGATAGAAGCCTTTCCCATCGGGAAAGCCCGACGAAGACCGATCTAAAGCAAGCAGGCAACCTTGTTTGAGAACAGCCATGCCGTGGCGCGATTCAAGGACGGAAAGCAAAGGGGGCTTAGCGTCGGGAAAACAGGGAAGCTGCGTCAGCTCGTAGGGCCCAAGATATTGCTCCTTGCGAAGTTGGATGTGTTCCGCATTTACTGGAATCCGGCCCGGGCGGGATTCAAACTCGACCATCGCCACGCGCGTTTCGTTGCCCTCGATCACCTCGGCCACCCACAGCCGCTCGCGCAAATTCTCGCTGAGAGTCACGCGGATGGAGTTGGCGCTCTCGGCGCCCGAAGCCAGAACCCCATGAGCCTTCAAATCCTGCTCCAGCAGGTGCCGGATTGCGGGGATTTCGTCGCTGGGAATCGTGGAGACGTTGCGAATGGTGAGGCGCGCCTGGCCGGGACCGAGAATGCCGGCAATCTGCTCGGCCAGACTCGCCGCGGGCTGTTCCCACAGGCTGGGCGCGGCGCTTGGCGCCTGACCGATCAGGCTGCTTGCAGCTATCAGGAGTACGGCTATCGGCCAGACTAGCTTCATTGGATTCAACTTTCCTCGATTGTTTCGCTTGCGCGGATTATATCCTCTGGCACCGAACCTTATGAGTGGGTTGTTGCACGCGGGTTCGCTCCGGCGGAGCGGGCGTCTCAAACTCCCGCCCCGCCGGAGCCTCTCTTCAATGGCCGGACGCCGGGGCCGGTTCCGCTTCGCTGTCCATCTCCTGCTTGACCACCGGGCTGTTCGCCATGCTCTTGAAGACGTCGTTGGCAAAGAAGAACTTGCCGTCCGAGGGCACCATGAGTACCTGGATCTTGTCCGAGAGCCGCTCGGCCACGATCTTGTTGATCAGCAGCGGCGACTTGTTCAGCAACTCCGCCTCGCTGGTCATGCGCTCCGCATTGGCCTTCGCCATGAGCTTTATGCGGTTGGCCTCGGCATCCGCCAGCAAGTTGCGCCGCTCCAGCTCGGCCTTGCTGTCGATGACCTTGGCCTGGGCGTCGGCCTCCGCGTTCTGGATGGTCGCTTCCTTGCGCGCCTCGGCCTCCAGCTTGCTCTGCTCGATCTGCTTCTCCTTCAGCGGCAGCGTGTATTGCATGGCGTCCGCCTCGCCCTTGGCCTCCACCACCTTGGACTGCGCCTCGCCCTCGGCCTCCTTCACCTTCTGTCCCGCCTCCGCTTCGGCTTGCAGCTCGGCAATCTTCACCTGCTTCTGCTGGATGTCGGTCGTCACGCCCATCTGCTCGTCTTCCTGCTCCTTGAGCAGCAGCCCTTCCAGGCCCTTGGCGTACTCATCGGGCAGTTGAATGTCGGAGAGCATCACCTCTTCCACCACAATGCCGTCGGCGTTCAGCTTGCGGGTGATGATGGCCGCCGCTTTGGCCCGCACCTCCTCGCGCTTGGTGCTGAAGATCTCGCGCACCGTGTACTGCGGCGCAAGTTCGCGCCACGCGCTGGCCACCACCGGCGGCACCAGCTCCCTGTCCACCGGCTGCGGCATGTGCGCCTGCACGCTGTCCAGCTTGTTGGGATCGAGGCGATAGCGGACCGTCACCGCCAGCCCGATGTTGAGGCCTTCGAGCGACTGCACCGTAAGCCCGTTCTTCTGGGCCGCGGCCTTCTCGCCGGTTTCCGCGATGCCTGCCGTGAACAGGTGATCGCGCAGGTCGAAGATCTCAACGCTCTCAATGAACGGCGTCACAAAGTGCAGGCCCGGATAGAGCGTGCCCGGCAGCGTGCCGCC
>JBEKDB010000056.1:0-24235 GCA_050014575.1 Occallatibacter sp.
CAGGCGGCTTCCGGCGGGTTAAACGACCTGCCGGACATACGAAAATGCGCTGATTTCATGCCCTTGCAGAAAAATACCGGCGACGGACTCTTCTAACTCGGCGCTTTTCAGAGGTTCCCTAAAGTCCGTTTACAAGAGCGAGCCACAAATTTGCGCATCCTTTCGGCGGTTTTGTGCCAGACGAAAGGCTTGGGATTCTTGTTATGGTGTTGGATATGGTTCTTGATGGCGGTTTCAAGTTCTTGGGTCGAACGGTGGACGCCGCGGCGGAGTTGCTTGTCTGCCAAAAGAGCAAACCATCGTTCGACCAGGTTCAGCCAACTGGCTGAAGTCGGCGTGAAATGCAGGTGAAAGCGCGGTCTCTTCGCCAGCCAGTCACGAATCAGTAGCGTCTTGTGCGTGCCGTAGTTATCCAGGGTCAGGTGAATATCCAAATCAGCCGGAACGTTCTCTTCGATCGTATCCAGGAACTTGCGAAACTCCGCCGAGCGATAGATTCATTCGGCTTGAATTCCTCGGCGCTTCATGCAATGAACCCACTACTCTCCCGGCGCTTTTCTCACGCGAACTCCTTTGGCCACTATGGGTTAGACAAACTTCCGCAGCTTGGGGCTTGAGCAAATTGTTTTGAGTAGATTGTGAATGCGAAGCCGGGGGTGGTTCTGGGGAGTTGGTGATTCCCAAACTGAACTTCCAGATTCTGCGTCGCACCATGGCTACACGGGCACAGAAGATGGGCTCGGTAAAGGATATTTAAGCGTACCTGCGGCACGCCAAGGCCGATACCACGGCCAACGAGTATATGCAGGAGTTGCCGGAAAGTGTGAAGCAGATGGTCGGCTCCGTCGATGCAATGCTGTCGATGCAGTCTGAGCCGTGCAAAGGTTCTGTACTTTTGCTACCAAACGCTACCAAATCGCTTGGGGAGACTGCCGTAAGTTATTGGTTCTATGGTGGGCGCTGCAGGATTTGAACCTGCGACTTCCACCGTGTGAACCCAACAACTTCATGCATTACAACAACTTACAAGACCATGTTGCCCCCCCCAAGTCCTTGTAAGAGCACCTAGGCCTGAGAACCAGCGTATCGCACGACGTATCGCGCCTCTTGTACGCAGGCCGCCAGACTGGCGCCAATTCCAACGATTTGGCCTGTGCGCGTTTGCTTCCGCAGCATGGGGAAAATCCCGCTGTACGCGGATGTTCGCAGTCGCGCAGGCGGATCTCAAGTCTCACCTTGTCCTGGGAGTGCGCAAAATCGAAACGCCTGGTGAGCGGAGTCCCACTGAAGCAGAAAGGAATAGGACTGGATCGTTCGAAATCGGCTGCACGCAAACGTCGTCACTGGAGGGTAGCCAGGATGGGTTACACATGAAAAGGCGACTGGCTTTCTATACTTTCCATATATACTTTTTGAACGTGAAGATTTCCTTGTAACGTAACGGGCTTCCCTGTCACTATCCGAAGCACAGAGCCGGCGGGTTTCTCACCGCACCGGAAGACTGTATAACTGAATCGCGACAAGCATCGCATCAGGTCAAATCTTCCCCTATTCAGACGGAGAAATCGCTATGCGCAGTAGTCCAGTCTCGGTCACCTTCGACTTCCCCAACGAGACTCCCCAGACTCCTGTTGATAAAGCGGTCCGAGCGCTGGTTGATTTAATCGGCAGCAACGAGGCTACAGAAGTTCTGGATTCCAATGACGGCAACCCCTCCGATGTGATCCTGGTGGATACGGAGATAGCCGGTTCGCGCTATTTGCTAATACGTATGCAGAAGCCCAGCGTGAGCCGTACGCGCCTCAGCCCGCGCGAGCAGGAAATTGTTCGCATGGTCGCCAAGGGGCACCCCAACAAAGTCATCGCGGACGTGCTCAGTATCAGTTCCTGGACGGTCTGCACGCACTTACGCCGAATCTTCGCCAAGCTGGGCGTGGGATCGCGTGCGGCCATGGTCGCGCAGTTGCCTGAACTGGGCGTGTTGACATCGGAGCGCCACGGGACAGCGCACTCCAGCGCGCATCGGCACGACCACCGGCGGTCGAGCGCGGCGTAATGCAATGCAGGGAGTTTGGCTTCCGTCGCAGCGCATGCGCCTATAGCCGGTATTCACTGAACTCGCCTTCAGCCGCATCCGGTTCAGGCCAACTCTGCGCTGATGCCGCATGGGCAAGGGACTCCTTGTGCTTTGTTTTATCGTGATTATCGGGGCGAGTCACTTGCGCGGCCGCTTCACCGACGCGCGCCCCTTTCATCAGCCGCAACATATTTCCGCCCAGCACCAGCGCCTCCTGATTCTTGGGTAGCCCTAACAACCTGACCTTGTGCAGCTCGACGCCGGGATGAATCCAGGGTCCGTCGGAGCCGAAGAGTATCTTGCGTGCTCCGGCAAGGCGGACGGCCTCAACCAGATAATCGAAGCGTCGAACGGCAGAGGTGTCAGCGTAGACGTTGGGATAGCGTGCAATCTGGTAAACCACCTGTTGATGTGCACGCCAGTCGTCGGTATAGCTGCCGAGATGGGCAACGATGAAGTTCACGTCGGGATACTGCGGCGCGAGCATATCCATCACCTCGGCGCGGCTGATGACATCGACGAAGATGGGTAGGCGAAAAGCGCGGGCGGCCTCGCAAACCTCGCGGTTTGGCATGGCGTCAAAGCCGTGAATCTTGATGCCGCGAAAGCGCCAATTTCGTGCGGCGTGCGCCACCATTTCAAAGATGCGGCCGGCGTCGCGCCTGGCGTGGACGAAAACAAAGCCGATGAGCCTGCTTGGGTAGCGGGCGACGATGCGGGCCACCTCGGCGTTGGCTTTGGCGTAGTCGCTGTGGAAGGCGGCCACCACAATGGTCTTGTCGATGCCCGCGGCGCGCGCACGGCGCAGATAGGGCCCGATGGCCGCCTCGGTATTCCAGGGCGCGGTCAGACGATCGCCTTTTCCCGCGTGGCAATGGCAATCAACGATCATGCAATCCATTCCTTTCGCTGCGGCGGCGCGGGGCCTGGGGCAGTTGCGATGCCAGGGCCAGATAACGGATGGAAGTTTCGATTGCTTTATAAAAAATGGGCAGACGGAAGTTCTCGTTGGGGCCATGGATGTTGTCGCTGGGCAGGCCAAATCCCATCAGAACCGCGGGAATGCCGAGCAGATTTTGGAAGGTGTGAACCACCGGAATGGAACCGCCGGAGCGGATGAAGACGGCGGGCTCTGCAAATGCGCCTTTGTAGGCCACGCGCGCCGCCTGCATCGCGGGGTGATTGCGATTGATGAGCGCAGGCTGCACCGGCGAGAAGGTGCGCACATTTGAGCGCACAGTTGCCGGAGTAACGCGGGAGATGTGGTTGCGAAAGAGTTCGGCTACTTTTTGCGGATCCTGATCCGGAACCAATCGAAAACTGATTTTGGCCAACGCTCGCGCGGGGATAATTCCATTGACGCCTTTTCCCGTATGCCCGCCGACAATGCCATTCACGCTGAGGTCGGGCCGAATGGTGGTGCGTTCGTAGAGGCTGAAGCCGAGTTCACCCCAGCCTTGTTCCACCTTCGCGGCATCAAGAATCGCCTGGTTGGACGGGCCCGATTCCTCCATGGAGTTGCGTTCCTTCTCGCTCCATGCGCGCACATCGTCATAGAATCCGGGGATTGCCACGCGGCCCTCCTCGTCATGCAGGCCAGCCACCATTTCGCACAGCGCCAAGGCGGGATTGTGCACGGCTCCGCCGAAGGCGCCCGAGTGCAACTCCTGCGCCGGACCCAGGACCTCGACCTCCGCGCGCAATCCGCCGCGCTGCGCATAACTGATGGCGGGCTGCTCGGGAGAGATCATGCGGGTGTCGGAGATCACCGCCGCTGTTGCCTTCAGCCGCCGCCGGTTGCGCTTCACAAAGTCAGGCAGGTTGGGGCTGCCAATCTCCTCTTCGCCTTCAAAGATGCAGATGAGGTTGACCGGCAGGGCGCGGCTGGTCTTCAGGAAGGACTCGATGGCTTTGACGTGCGCAAAGAGCTGCCCCTTGTCGTCGGCAGCGCCGCGGGCGTGAAGGACATTGCCGATAAGCGTCGGCGTAAAGGGCGGTGTATTCCATGCGCCGAGAGGTTCACCCGGAAGCACGTCGTAGTGGCCGTAGATGATCAGAGTGGGCCGGTCGGGAACGCGCTGCCACGAGGCATACACGATCGGTTGACCCTTGGTCCGGATGACACGAACGGATGGGAAGCCAGTGCGGCGCAGATGGTCGGCGAGCCAGTGCGCGCACTTTCTCAGATCGCCGGCCCGCTCCGGCTGGGAGCTGACGCTGGGGAAGCGAAGAAAAGCCGCGAGTTCTGAGACGAACTTTTTCCGTCCGGCACGAGCGTAGCTAAGAGCGCGACTCGCATCCCAGTCTCGCCTAGCCGCCATGGGAACCACCTCCGAAGATCATTCCTGCGCTCTCTGAAATCATGCGCACACGCAGCAGAAGGGAAAGAGACCTTCCCTCGCTGGCGCTTCAGAGTGCGCCTGGCAGGCCATTCCAGAAGTCATTTGCCAAAGAGGCATCGACCTCATTCAGGGCTGCATCCTCCTCCGCCCATAACAGGACAGCGGAAATGCCGAGCGCCGACCAATCCCCATAGCGCCTCTGCGCACGGGCGTCGAAATGACCTTGCCGATTGGGGCTGGTTGTTCTCCCGGAGCTGAGCGCCCCCGTTGTGCCAGAGACAGGGTTAAGGGCCCTTTCCGGGGGGAAGAGAATCGGGCGTACAGGGAAATTCGTCAAGTTGATCCTCATTTCCTGATGCTAGGGGGACCGCATCGCAGAACTTAGACAGCAATCTCCCGTTCACCGCAACCGCGTGGCCGCCGCTGCCGCGCCAACCGAATGGATTGCGCGGCGGCGGCATTGGCCAGGTCAAGCTTCATACTCGTACTCGCGCTCCGGTGCGCGCCGCGGAGAGACTCCCGCCTTCTGCCGGCCGTTGGCCCTCAACGGCGTTGGTTGCGTCTGATCCCAGGGAAGGACGCGATGAGAACCAGTCCGCTTGCCGAGACCCATCGCCTGCGCGCTGGTCAGCCATTCTTCGGACTGCTCGGCGATCTCCAGCAGAAGGGTTTCAAACTGCGACCGCGTGGTTTGCAGAATGTGCGGCTGGGCCAACCAGCGCAGCACCTCGCGCCCGGTCACTCCCATGCGCTGGCGAGGCGAGGTGACAAGCCGCTCGTTGAAGTAGCGGATCAGGACTTCTTCCACCACGTCCCATGCATTGTCGGCGCCAAAGAGCCGTTTTACGTCTTCCGAGTCGAGGATCTTGAAGGCTTCTTCGAGCAGTTGCATCACTTCCACGCGGAGCACGTTGAGGTGTCCAAAAGACAGCCACTTGAGATTGTTGCGCAGATCCAGGCCGGCGCGGCGCACGATAGCGATGGAACCGAAGCTGGGGTCGTAGGCGCGCTCGCGGATCACGTCGGAAATGCGCTTGTCGCGCCAGAAGAGCGTGACCTGATGAATGAAATGAGAGAACAGCTTGTGATAGTCGGCGTTGGCTCGTGAGCCCGTCGGCACGGGTGCGCCGCCGTATCCGAAGATGCGCTTGTAGGCAGACAGGCGATCGTTCTGGGTATAGCGCAGCACATCGCGACGATCAAACTGGTAGAGGGCAAAGGCGCCCGGCCCGGCGGAAAGGCGCACGGTGCCCGCCTTGAACAGCTCCTGCAGCTTTTGCACCGCGCGAAAGACGCCGATTTTTTCATGCTGCCAGAGGTAGTACATATCGCCCACGGCGATGATGCGCTCGGAGGTGATGGTCTCGTCGTACGGCTCGACGCCGCCTGGGATGCGCGTGGATCCAAAAGATCTTGCCGCATCGGGACCGACGCCTGCCAGCTGGCCCAGGCCGTTGTCGGGCGGCGGTGGAATCTTGGCGTCGGCATCCACAACGGAGGCCAGCATGTCATCAATCTGCTTGGTGATCGCATCGGCGAGTGGTGGGTTCGAGACCAGATCCGATGAAAGCCTGCTGGCCACTTGCTCGCGCAGCGCCGCGATGCGGTCAAATAAACCCTGATAGTCTTTTTCTGAAGCCATTGATGTGCCTCCTTGCCTCTGTTGTTTCTGCTGCAATTTGCCGTAACTTGAAACTCAAAATCCTCTGGCCGCGCGGTTGGCGATTCTTCTTCAATGCCCACCTAAGCTTTCAGCCTGCTGGTTAGGTTCGTAATCTTCCTCTCCAGCCTTTCAATCGCCACATCGTGGCTCTTTTGCATTGTTTCCAACTGGCTCAGGATGGCGGCTATGAGACCAGCTTCGGAGACAGCAGGAGATACAGGCAAAACTCTGCCGGCCGGCTCGGACGCCGCGGCCGGCGTGGACACATAGGACGCAGCCGAAGCTGCTGAATCTGCCGAACCGTCGCTGAACCCGGTATTGATCGGCGTAACAGTGACAGTGGCAGCTTCTCTCCCGTCTTTTCGGTTGGAGGTTGCGTTGAAGGTGAAGGCAAGCTTCGCAAGCTCGCCATCCGGATTGATCACCGTGACTTCGTGCTCTCCGTTCGAAATGGTTGGATTGGTGTCCGAGATTACGAAGGCAGAGAATATCACGTTAATTCTCTCCGCCGAAACAAAATCCACTTTGTAGGAAGGCTCAGGCACAGCTCCATCGGAATGGATGATCAAGCGGAGCCACGGACTGAATCCGCCACCGAAGAACGAGAGAACAATTGTGTATACCCCTGAGGCTGAGGGCCCTGAAATGGCCTCCGCCTTGATGCCGGTTATCTCGAGCTCGCCCAGCGGGAACGGAACCTGCTGCTCGACCTGCGTGGTCAGCTTGATCAACTCGCCGAGCTGATCGTGCAAATCATCCAGCGCGTGCCGAACTCTGGCTGTCTTGAATCCGTCCGGTAGAGATCTCATATTCTCCGGATCATGGGCTTGCTGAACCATGTGCCGGAGCGACTTGACCACCGGCAGGATATTGTTGGTGATCGAGATTTTGCCGCCATCGCGCAGCAGCCGCGGCCCTTCGTCCTTGACGAACCTCTCGATCTCCACCAGCACATCCTCCAGGAACATGGGCGACAGGTGGTGATCTGAGAATTTGAGCAGCAGCGTCTGGCGCTCGTTGGGACCGATGAAGACCGAGTCCAGAGTAAAGCGCAACTCGTCGACCGTCTCGGAGATCACATTGAGCTGGCGCGAGATCAATACCAGTTGCGTGCCGAAGAAGGCCACTCTGTTCGGTGCGACAATGAAGAATTCGCGGTTGGCGATCCAGCTTTGCATCAGCGAGGTCATGTAGTCGGAGATCACGCGGAAGTTGGTGATGTCCTGTTCATCTTCAATCGAGTTATTGAACGGATTGCCACGGAAGGTAATTCCATAGGTATCCCGCAGCTTGCCCAGCGTTCCGCGGATTAGATCCGGATCGAACTGAACCCCGTTGAAATTGCGCGAGGGGTGCTGGCCCAGCAGGATTTCAAAATAGGTGTCAATACGCAGGATCGAAGGCAGACCAACGGCTCCGAATTCCTTGACGATCTCCGTCATCTGGCTGCGCGCCATCTCGCGCAGCGCCTTCACATACTCGGGATCTGCATCGGGATCGAGCGGGTAGAGTCCATCCAACAGCGAGAGCGACTGATCGAGCGCATCCTTTGCGCGTGTGTAGAGGCTGGCCTGCGCGCCGGTGATGCCGCCGCCCAGATCGGTCTGCACCGCGAAGGTGCGGGGATTCCAGCTTGATTCCACGTGGCCCTCGACGTCGGTCAGCGTGAAGGCTTGCGTCAGCGCTCCAACAAATCCTTTGGGATCGGTGCTGCTCACCTTCCATCCTAGGACGTCGCCGATGGCCAGAGCGGCCGATTGGCCGATAGCCACACCGCCTTGCGACGAACTGAAGCCTGTCGCCGGACCGCCGCCTGAGCGCGGAAAGCTTACTTGCTCGGTGAGAATCGGGTAGGTGACCGCGTCTTCCACATCGCGGGTAATCCGCTTGGCTTCGGACTTGCCCGGCACCTGCCGGACAAGCGAAATCTGGCCGCCCTCCAGCGCATCGAGGGTCTTGGATTGCACATTGTTGATCGTAATATGAACCCAGTCGCCGGGTTGGAATTCGGTTGTGCCAAGGCTCGGCGAGAAGTTGATGACCAGATAGAGGGAGTTGGCGTCGAGCTGAAGATTGGCGTTCGACCCAAGAGACTGCGGCTGACTATAGTCGACCGATCCCGGATCAAAGACAGTGTAGTTGGCCGGATTCACTGCGCTGGTCGAGCCCGCAGATGTAGAGACCACAGCCTCGGAGAATGTGATCGTGATCGAGTTAGTGCTTACGGTGCAGTTCATCACTCTTAAAGACATGGTTGGTCTCCTTCCGCCACGGTTCGCGTGTTGTACGGTCTTCTGTTGATCCAGGGCGCCTACCGCCCACTTCGCCAATTTGACGCCGACTCTCGCTGCTATTCACGTCACAGGTTCCGCATCCAGAACGCTCGCTTCCGCCGGCATCTTGATCTGTTGTCCAATCGTCCGCACGGATACACTCACCATTCCCAGCCGCTCGGCCAGTTCCAGCCAGCAAGCGGCAAGCGCCGTGCTGATTTTCTCCAGCGGCGGGCGGCATTGCTCAATTCCCAGCTTGGCCGTGTTGGCCCATGGTAGCCAGCTTCGCCGCTCTCTCCCGAGTCGTGCAAGTTCCCTCAGCTTTTCGTACGACACCAGCTCAACGGCAAACTGCTTTTCGATGTGGTGGAAGTGCTCCTGGCAAAGCGTAAGCGCGCGTCTTGCACGATCGAGATCGGTGGGATGCACCACGGCTCTCTGCGCATTCAGCGCTGCTTTGCGCGCCTCGTGCAATATCCCCATCAGGTCGAGGACCGCTGTTTCGAGCCCATCAGCCATCGCCGATTCGTCGTCGGAAGGCTTGTCGCCCAGCGTGACTTGCAGCTCATTGAGCGCATCATGCAACTGGTGGAGACAAAACGTCAATCCGCGAAATGTCGCTTCAAGGGCCATCGCTATCTCCTCACCAACTCCTTGTAGAAGTTCTCCGTGATCACTCCGGGGCGGGCCAAACGGCGATTCAACGCAACCCGCGCGGCGCCAATCAAATAGCGCTCCGGAATGATTCCTGGGTCCATACCCGCGGCCAACCTTGCAGCCGACTCCTCAATCATTTTCTGGTCCTTCTTCTCGAAGCGGATCACTTGCGACAAACTCTTGTTTCCCAGCGAAGGAAACGGTTGATAGCACATGGCGTCAACGGCCAGCGCGCAGGCCCTTGGAAAACTGGAGAGCACTCTGTTGGGAATCGTTCCCCTTTGCGGATTGGGATAGATGCGCGTCCATGCCCGCGCATACTGGCGCGCTTCCGCCTTGAAGCCCATGCGGCGCAGCATCTCCGCGCTGATGAGCAGACGCAGATAGGGTGTGGGGTGCGGCCCGCGAGGATTGAATGCTGAGACCGCCGACGGTGTTCGCCCAATCACATCCATCAGCGAACCAACCACCTCCGGTCCGCCCAAAAGCAGTGCGCTCATATCGGCGAACATCTCGCGATTCCATCGCACCCAAACCGAAGCGACGGAGCGCCCCATCCCTCCCTTGAGAAGCCGCAGGCCTACCTGACGCGGAATCTCCTTGTTGAGACCCAGATCGTTTTGCAGATTGTGGCTTACCTCGTGCATCACCGCGCCCAGCGTCCAGGGATTCACTAGGCGGTGGTAGGGCAACTGCACTAGGGGAAAGGGATTGAACTGTTTCCCCAGTCTGGCCATGCGAATGCCGCGCCGGATCGTCGCCGGCGCAAATCCGGTCTTCATGTAACAGAACGGCGGCGGAGCAGGAACGGTTCTGGCGACGCCCAGCCCGGTGTACGCGGCCTGGTAACAATCCATTGCGATGCGATCGCAGCTTAGCAACCAATCGCCGTACTTACCTTGCCGCTGGCCAAAGAGTTCAAAGTAGAAATCCCAGATCTTCTCGATTCCCTGCACCCAGCGGTGTGCTTTGTCCTTGCGCATCACCACTTTTTGCAGCCGCGGCGAGATGGGTTTCTTGCTGGCCGCGGTAATTGCATCCTGAACTCTCGCCGACATCTTCAACAGGCCGCGGCGCAGCTTGGTGATCAGCTCGTTGACAACGTGAATATGACCTTCTGAAGGCGCCGCCGCACCCGACCCAAATTCCTCACGCTTGAAGGGGCGCAGGGCGGCGGCGTGGCGCGTAACATTGATCGATTGCGCGCGTAGCCAGGGCATCAGTACAGAGGCGGCTTCAGGAGCGGCTTGCGGCCGCTGGCCCAAAGGATCTTGCGCTCGTACTTCTTCTGCCGGCAGTTTTTCGGCCGACGTGGCCATGGCGTTCTCCTCGTGAATCAGGTTTTTACCGAATGACTTGTCCGCAGCAGCGGCAGACTGCAGGCGCTGCTGCTTTTGCGCCGCAGGTGGGGCAGGCCGGGCACCTGCCTGGACTGCGTGCAATGCGGCGATAACCTGTTCTTGCGGGCGCGCCGTATACAGTTGGCGGCACTCCAGGAGTGTAAATCCCACGAATGCTTCCGGGCCTGCGATAGGCGACGCCTCTTCCGGTATGAACGTGTCCTCCGTGACGGCGTATGCCTGGATGCCCATAAGCCAGGTGCGGCCTGGCCAATCCGTGCCCCACTTGCCCGTGGAACCGGCGCTCCAGATGATGATGGCGGCGAAGCGCCTGCGCGCGGTGTTGCGGAGTGCCCAGCACCCGGCGGGTCTGCCGCGCCAGGGTCCGCACCGCGGTGTGCGGCGTGATGTGCTTGCCACGCGCCACACTATGCGCGATGTTGCCCACAGTGCGCCGTGCTATCCCTGGCACGGCTTTGAGCAGGTGCCGTGTCTGCGGATTGCGGTGTAAAACCTTGGCGACCTTCCCTATGCCACGCGTCAGTTGTGGAGTGGCCCGGGTAAGCGCCTTGGCGATCTTGGGAAGCGCGCGCTTGGCCATCGGCGCAACCGCTCTGGCCACGACCGGAAGCAGCTTGCTGGCAGCCATCCCTACCAGGGGAAGGAATTGCTCGGCTGCCTCATCTTCGGTCTCTGCTTCGGCGGCCAACTCGCCCAGATGTTCCATCATGGCGTCTGGATAGATTTTTCGGATGGGACTGATCTCCTCCTCGCTCTCAAACTCGTCTTCGAGCTCGTCTTCGCTCTCGAACTCACCTTCGCCCAGCAGGCTGCCGGCAATGTTGCCGAGGGTGCCGAGCCAGCCTTCGCCTTCAAGGACAGCTTCGTCTTCCAATTCGCCTTCCAGTTCGCCTTCTGACTCGTCTTCGAATTCATCTTCGAATTCATCTTCCAGCTCGCTTTCCAGCGCACTTTCGTATTCGTATGCCATGAGGTTTCCTCCTGCGGAATAAATCGCACCTGCATCTGGGCGGTGAAGGTTGGTGAGGGAATGCGACCGGCCCGATCAATACCCGCAGATCAGAGCCGCGCTGATCAAGTTCAAACAGTTCAAGGACACGGCCCGTATCCCTGCCGGCTGCGCGGGCTCACGCAACCGGCACCGGAGGCTCGCTCGCGCTAACGCACTGCTCTGCGACGGCGCGTGTGGCGCGTGCGCTTGTAAGCGCCGCTGACCTTTGCATTGCGCCGGATTGCCGTTGCCGCTGCCTTTGGATTGCCGAGCACACTGCGAACCTGCCGGGCAAAGGTGCGCCCTGCCCGCCGGCGCGTGATCTTCTGCCCTTTGGCGGCCTGGCGCTTCAGGCTTCGCACCGAGCGGCGCATGATGGTGGGTACTGCGCGCACGCCCGCGCGGGTGATGCGGCGGCGGCGCAGAATACGGGTCAAAATGGCGACACCCTTTGTCAGATGGGGCAGGATGCGGCGCAAGGCCCGGCGGTCCCTGGGGGAGATCACGCCGATCACCGCGGCGCCCGCCATGGCCTCCGCTTCTCCTTCGCGCGCCTCAACCGACGCTGCTTCCGCCATCATCTCGGCCATTGCCTCATTGTGCGTCAACGGATGAGAGGAGATCTCGCCGGCGACCTCGGACTCAGACTCGTCCTCGAATTCACCCTCTTGTTCATCCTCGTATTCCCCTTCAAGAGAACCGGCCACCATCGATCCCAGCTTGCCGCCGAGAGGCCCGCCAATTGCGGTGCCCGCAATCGGCGCCGCCACTTTGGCGACACTCTTGAGAATCGGGAGCGCCTTCTTGAAAAAACTGCCGAAGGAGAATTGCTCGGTCTCGTCCTCGAATTCACCTTCGAATTCGTCTTCGCCTTCGCCGAGCAGGCCGCCGGCAATGTTGCCCAGCGTGCCCAGCCAGCCTTCGCCCTCCAGGCCAGCCTCATCTTCATCCTCGAGTTCGTCCTCGCTTTCGAACTCGTCCTCGCCTTCGCCGAGCAGGCTGCCGGCTATGTTGCCGAGCGCGCCCAGCCAGCCCTCTCCTTCCAGGCCGGCCTCATCTTCGCCTTCAAATTCTCCTTCGTGGAACTCATCTTCAAGTTCCAACTCCAGTTCGCTCTCGTAGTTTGCCATTGTCCTGATCTCCTTCCGGGTGGTGACGACAATTGCGAGACTAGAACCGGGGAAATGAAGCGTAAAGTCGCATTTTGTGGCGAGCCGTTTTGTGGTCGCTGCAGGTAGGTAGCCGAAACAAGGGACAGGGCAGGCAGAGCACCTCTCCAAATGGCGTAGAGTCATGGGCGCCCCAGCATCGCCGCGTATTTGTTTTTACGGCTATGGTTGGATGCGACGCTCAACTGTGGTGATAGCCGCCCGCGCTCTGGCGCGTGAGAGATTTCGACGGCGGATTCTTCTTGAGATGCTTGAGGGCCTTTTGCATATCTTCTAACAACAATCCCGCTAGATCGCGACTCACGCCGAGCCGCATCAGAACCCGCTGCACAACCAAATCTCCTCGGTCCGCAGGCATGGGATATGCCGGTACCTGCCAGCCTTTTACCCGCAAACGATCAGCTAGATCGTAGAGTGTGAAACCAGGATCGACGCCGCGCCGGATGGTCCATGTGCATCCGGGAACTCCACCGCGGCCGTCGTAAATCAACTCGAAGATCTGCAGCGTCTTCACCTGAGCTGCCAGCCACATTCCAACTTCGGCGCAATTCTGATTGATTTTCGTGTAGCCCTCGCGGCCGAGCCGGACAAAGTTGTAGTATTGCGCGGCAATCGGTCCGCCGGGGCGCGAGAAGTTCAGAGCAACCGTGCGCATGTCGCCACCCAGATATTTCACACGGAAGACCAACTCGTCCGGCAGGTCGCGCGCAGAGCGCCAGATTGCCCAGCCGCAGCCCAGTGGCGCCATTCCGAATTTGTGCCCGGAGGCATTGATCGACCGCACCCGCGGCAGCCTGAAATCCCACTGCAGGGAAGGATGAAGGAAGGGTGCAATGAAGCCGCCGCTGGCCGCGTCCACGTGAATGGGAATATCGAGTCCGCGTTCTTCCTCCAGATCGTCGAGCGCCACCGCAACCGCCTGCACCGGCTCATATTGCAGGGTATAAGTGACTCCCAGAGTAGGCACCACGCCAATGGTGTTTTCATCGCAGCGCTTGATCACTTCCTCGGGCGACATCAGCAGGCGCTGGCCTTGGCAGGGAATCTGGCGCAGCTCTACATCAAAATAGCGCGCAAAACGCGGCCAGCAGGCTTGCACCGGGCCACAGACCAGATTGGGCCGAGCCATCGACAGGCCCTCGTCCCGGCGGCGCTTGCGCCAGCGCGCCCGCATCGCCAGGCCGCATAGCATGGCCGCCTCGCTGGAGCCCGTCGTGGAGCAGCCCTGTGTGTTGGCTGCATCCGGCGAATTCCAAAGATCGGCAAGCATGTGCACACAGCGCGATTCGATCTCCGCCAGTTGCGGATACTCGTCTTTATCAATCAAGTTTTTGTCTATGCACTCGTCCATCAGCTTGCGTACTTCCGGCTCGACCCAGGTTTGGCAAAATGTGGCCAGGTTCTGGCGGGAATTGCCGTCGAGCAGCAGCTCATCGTGGACTAGTTGATAGGCCGCAGTCGGATTGGTCTCTTGTATTGGGAACCTGTATTTTGGCAGAGGATGGACCAGAAAATTCCCGCCGAAGAGCTGATCATCAAGGTTTGAGAAGACCTCTTCCTTCGCGTGAATGGCCACAGATTCTCCTTGCCTGAAAGGAATTTCCGAGGAGAACACCAGCCGCCGCGCAGCCAGAGAGATAGACCCCGAAGCCGCATCGTAGCCTTGCAAATCCGCCCACTGATAGTCACTAATTCAGGCTACGCGCATACCCCTAGGACCAGTGAAGGCATGAACCGTGCCGCTCCGGCGAAAGGAGAGAGAACGAACCTCTGCGTAGAACCAACGTACTTCGAAAATCACTGTTTTGCTTGAATTGTCTATATATTATTCATTATAAACAGTTTATGGTGGGCGCTGCAGGATTTGAACCTGCGACTTCCACCGTGTGAAGGTGGCACTCTACCGCTGAGTTAAGCGCCCCGAAGGGAACCGGGCAAAAGCCGCGCCGGAGGGGCATCCCGTGGTTTAGAGTAACACCAGCGGGGCTTTGCGGCCAACCCTTGCAGTCACTTGGGGGCAGCCGCGATCCGCGCCAAACCAACGATGCGCTGGAGAGCCAGATCAAACCGTCCCGCAGGCGACTTCCCCTCCGACGGGGAAACGGCGCTGTGCCCCGTTCAGGGCCTCGGCGGCCTGGGCTTGCCGATTCCGTGTTCTTCGGGTCCGGATCGGCTGAGCGCCAACTTCCCGATCGTGGATCGATCCAGCGCGGACGCCGGCAGCTTGGGTCTGCCTGCCTCGGTGGCCCGAACTTCCGGTCCCAGACCCGGCCCGCGGCCGAATGGCTCCGCAGCCGGAAGATCCAGTCCTGAAAATGCAATGGAATCCGCGCACGGGGCGCAACCTTCTGGTGCGAATCGGGTTCCAGAGAATATGGCTACCTTGGTGCTGGACAACTCGGCCCTGGGAGCGGGCGCGGCCTCGCGGCCGGGCTCAAGAACGGAGACACATGCGGGCGCGATCACCGGCCTGGACCCGGCAGGCGATGCGGCCATCATGCTGCGCGTGGCGGCGGGCGACGAATCGGGCTTCAACTATCTGGTGGAAAAATACCACCGGTCCATGATTCATTTCCTGTTCCGGATGGTCCGCAACCAGGCGATCGCCGAAGAACTGGCGCAAGAGGTGTTTCTGCGCGTCTACCGGTCCAGGGAGAGCTACCGGGCCGAGGCCAAGTTCACCACCTGGCTTTACCGGATCGCGACCAACCTGGCGGTGAACCACGCGCGCGATACTCGGCACGAGCGGGCGGCTCAGACTCTCTATCTGGATGCGACGGATGAGGAGACGGGCGCCACGCCGGACGTGGCCGACGATGAACCGACGGTGGAGCAGCGGCTGATCCGCGATGAGCGGATGGCCGCTATCCGCATGCACGTGATGGCCCTGCCGGAGCGGCAGCGGATGGCGGTGCTGATGCACAAGTACCAGGGGATGGACTACCGGCAGATCGGAGAGGTGCTCAAGTTGAGCGAGTCGGCGACCAAGTCGCTGCTCTTCCGCGCCTACCAGACGTTGAGAGATAAGCTGAAGGGTTTTGTGTAAGGGTAAACAAGCCGGGCGACACCGGTGGAAGCAGGGGGTGAAAGATGGAACGGATGAAGAACCAATGCGCCGGAATGGACGGGAAGCTGGCAGACATGCTGCTGGAGCCCGAAAAGGCGCCTGCCAAGGTCCAAGCTCATGTGGCGGATTGCGACCGCTGCCGCGAGGAGCTGGCGGAGCTGCGGGCGACCCTTGCCTTGCTCGATACCTGGGAGGCTCCGGAAACAAGCCCCTACTTCATGACCCGGTTCGATGCGCGGCTGCGCGAGGCGCGCGAGGCGGAGCCGGCAGGCTGGGTTGCCCGCCTGCGCGCGCGGTTCGTGTACGGGCCGGCGATGCATGTTCGCCCGCTGGCGGCCATGGCGCTGACCGTTCTGCTGCTGCTTGGCGGCGGAACCTACCTGGGAGTCACCGATTGGGACCGGACGGCGCAGCCGGCGCCACAGGCCGCCGTGGTCCACGACTTGCAGACGCTGGACAGCAACGCTCAACTTCTGGATCAGATGGAGGCGCTTTCAACCACCGACAACAACAACAACGGGGAGTAGTTTGTTCTGAGCAGGCCGGGGCGTAAGCGGGGAGAGATGAGAACCGGGAGAGACAATTCGGGAGGCATGAGCCGCGCGGCATTGGCTGTGGCGATTGCGCTTCTATGCGTCTCCGGGGCCTGGGCGCGCGGCCAGCGTGAGAGCGCGCCTGCGCCGCGTTCGGCCGGCGGACCGGCGATGCGCGCTGCCGGACCCAGGGCCCAAAACGCTCAGCCCGCTCGGCGTCAGCCGTACAGGCCTCAATACCAGAACCGCCCTGGCCCGCAATCTCAAGGCCGGCCGCAAGGGAACGCGGCGCAGCGTCCTGCGCCCGGCTACCCGGCGCCTGGACTTCGGCCCGGCTATCCGGGTTCGGCGCCGGGTTCCATGTATGCCCGGCCCGGTTACGCTGCCTCGCCCAACGCGGCGCCTCGCAGTACAATTCACGTCTATCCCGGCGCGGCGCCGCCGGGGCACCTGGGCGACTGGCTCAATCAGCACCGCGGTCTTCCTGTCCAGGAGCAGGAGCGGATGCTGCGCAGCGATCCCAGCTTCTACCGGCTTCCTCCCGCCGACCAGCAGCGGCTCTTGCAGCAGTTGCACCAGGTGAACCAGTTGCCCGAGGAGCAGCGGCAGCGCAGGCTGGCTCGCGCCGAGGCTCTGGAGCACATGTCGCCCCAGGAGCGCATGAGCTTGAACCTCTCCGGCCGCCGCCTGGCAGCCTTGCCGCCGGATCGCCAGGCGCTGGTGAAGCGGGCGTTCCAGGATCTGCGCTCCGTTCCGCTTGATCAGCGCCAGACGGAGCTCAACTCCAGCCGCTACCAGAGCGTCTTCAGCCCCGAGGAGCGCGGCATCCTCTCCGATTTCCTGCGCGCGGAGCCCTACGAACCGGCGCGGTAAGAGCTGCGTGCCGGCGGCCCTGGGGACGGGTCGCTCCCGCTCACTCGTACTCGAACCGGTTACTCCGATCAGGGCGCATTAAAAGTAGCGGTATGGCCAAGGGAGCCGGTAGTCACCCTTTTGGGTGCGGGCTTGAATATGCGGCTTACGAGAGCCCGCAAAAGGGTGGCTTTCAAATCCGCGCGGATTCAGCTTCGGCGCTGGCCGGCGCAATCCATGGTCTCAGCGTTTCAAGCGCAGCAGGCCATCTCGGTCCAGCACATTGCCGTCCATGATGAGAGTGGAGATGCGGCGCGCGTTCCAGATGTTTTCCGTCGGGTCGCCGTCCACTACGAGAATATCCGCGCGGCGGCCGGGGGCAATCAGTCCCAGCTCATTCCAGCCGAACTGGAGCGCATAGTTGTTGGTGGCCGCGGCCAGCGCCTCGCGCGGAGAAAGCCCCAGCCGCACCAGCAGTTCAAGCTCGGTGTGCATGGAGATGCCGGCCATGGTACCAGACGCCGACGCGCCCGAAGCCGCCAGGTAATGAGGATTAGCGGAGAACAGCCTCTCGTTGATGCGCCACAGCCGCATGGCGGACTGGTCGGCCTTCTTGCGCTGGCTGTCTTCAAGATAGCGCAGCGCGGCGGCGGGCAGGGGGCGCGTCCAGAATGCGAGCGGATAGACCGCTTCTCCCGTATTCCGATCCGAGGGCTGAAAGATGTGGGCAGGGTCGAGCAGCCGGGCTGCCGGCTCCTTCCAGAGGTTCCGGTGTTGCGGCAGTTCGAGGTAAAAGAGGCTGAAGGTGGGCATCAGCGCGGCATGGTGCGCGGCCAGAAACGCGGCGTAGTCGCGCAGATGCGGGTCGGTAGGCGGCAACCGCTCCGCGTAGTCGTACGCCGTGTTGGCCGCGGTTCCCTCGGAGTTGTCCACGAGCGGCCGCTGCAGCTCGTCGGGAATGACGCCCAGTTCGTAGCGTCCCATGTGCGGCAGCGCATCCACGCCGGCCTCGATGCCGACGGAGTAGGGCGTGGAGACGAACTCCCCGTAGGTCGCCAGCCCCATCTGATGGGCGTGGGTAACGATCCACTGCGTGTTGGCCGCAGTCAGGTCGTGGCCCAGCAGGAGCACCCGCGTCCCCTGCCGGGCGGTGTCTGCGAGCTGGCGCACCGTATCCTCGGGGCTCAACTCGACGGGGCGCGAACCTTCCCTGAGCTTGAGGGCCCACTCCGGGCGCTTGGCCAGCAGGCTCCAGTTGTCGGTGGTGCCGATGGAATCGATCAGGTAAAGATGAGGGCTGGGATGGGCGGCAAAATCGATGGTACCGCGCCGATAGTCGTTGCGGGCCACCACCGTGGTCACGCCCATATAGAGGTTGGCATTGGCCTGGCCCTGCGAGTTCATGCCGGCAAAGCCGTCCACCAGCCCTGGGATGAGGAACTTTCCCGCGCAGTCGATCACGCGCGCGCCCCTGGGAATGGAGATGGCCCCGCGAAGGCCCAAATCGGTGATGCGCCCGTCGCGCACAACCACAATCGCATCCTTGAGGTCTCTTGCCGAGCGGCCCCATTCGGTCACGTCCACCACCGTGCCGCCGGCCAGCACCAGCGGAGCCGAGCCCCATCCTCCAGGCCCAATGGAGGGCGGCGCCTGCGGCCAGGCCAAGACACCGGCCAAAGCCGCTCCACCCAATCCCGTCAGAGCGATACGAAGGAGTCGCATAAGAAAGCTGGTCTGTTGAGGATTGTCGCACAGCGGCGTGGGAAATCTATCAAGCGATTTGCTCTGCTGGAGCCATCGAAGGCGATTCATTGGAGCGGCGATGCGATGCGATCATCAGTTCCTCCCTTGGGCCGAGGAGCAAGCCGCCTTCACGGCTTGCCTGCACGCGGGAACTGACTGCTATTAGCCGGCCACCATCGTGGGCCGCAGGCGGCGCGCCAGCAGGGGCAGCACCTGGGCCTGCGCGTCGTCCACGGTCAGGCCGTACTTGGCGCGCAGGTCGTCCACCTTGCCGTGCTCGATGAACTTGTCGGGCCAGCCGATGCGCACCACCGGCGCGGTGCTGCCCATCTCATCCAGGGCCTCGACCACAGCGGCGCCAAAGCCTCCCATCTTGACGTGATCCTCAAAGGTGACGAAAGCGGACACGCGCCCCGCGTAATGCTCAAGCATCTCCAGGTCCAGCGGCTTGACAAAGCGCGGATTGACCACCGCGGCGGAGAAGCCGTTGCGCTTCAGCCGGCCGGCCAGTTCCGTGGCCAGCGTCACCATCGGCCCCAGGCCGAGAATGGCCACATCGGAGCCGTCTTCAAGCACCTCGGCCTTGCCTACGGGAATCGCCTGCGGCTCGGCCTTGCGGGCCACGCCGGGCACCGCGCCCCGCGGATAGCGAATGGCGCTCGGTCCGGGCAGCGAGAGGGCAGTCTTCATCATGTCGGCCAGCTCGTCCTCGTCCTTGGGCGCCATCAGCACGATCCCAGGAATGCCCCGCAGGTACGCGATGTCGAACAAACCATGGTGGGTGGGACCGTCGTCGCCCGACAGTCCGGCGCGATCCATGCAAAAGACCACTGGCAGCTTCTGCAGGCAGACATCGTGCACAACAGGATCGAAGGCCCGCTGCAGGAATGTCGAGTAGATGGCGCAGACCGGCCGGTAGCCCTGGGTGGCCATGCCTGCGGAAAAGACCACCGCGTGCTCCTCGGCGATGCCCACATCGAAGTAGCGCTTGGGAAAGTGGGGCCGGAAGAGATCGAGGCCGGTGCCGTTGGGCATGGCCGCCGTGATGGCCACAATGCGCTCGTCCTGGCCGGCAAGCTGCACCAGCGTGTTGGCGAAGACCTCGGCATAGCTGAGCTGGCCGGGCGGCGCGGTCTGGCCGGTTTCGGGATCGTAGGGCCCCAGGCCGTGGAACTTCTTTTGCCCGTCGAGCGCCGGTTGAAAGCCGCGGCCCTTTTGCGTCAGAACATGCAGCAGCACAGGGCGGGTTTCGGCCTTGAGAAACTTGAAGGTCTCCACCAGCATGGGCAGATTATGGCCGTCGATGGGGCCAAAATACTTGAGCCCGAACTCCTCGAAGAGGATCGAGGGCCAGAGCATGCTCTTGGCGGCTCCCTCGGCACGGCGCGCCAAGGTCATCGCGGTCTTGCCGCCGAAGCGCTCCACGATGCGGGCCGCCGAATCGTGCAGATTCCTGTAGTGCTCGTTGATGGCGACGCGATGGAAGTAGCGGGCAATGGCGCCCACGTTGCGGTCGATGGACCACTCGTTGTCGTTCAGCACCACGATCAGACGCTGGGTCTGCGAGGCGACGTTGTTCAGCGCCTCAAACGAAATGCCGTTGGTAAAAGCCGCATCGCCGGCCACCGCGATCACATGCTCCTTGCCGCCGGAGAGATCGCGGGCCACCGCCATTCCCAGGGCAGCGGAGAGCGCCGTGCCGGCGTGGCCGGCGCCGAACGCATCGTGCTCGCTCTCGGTGCGCAGCATGAAGCCGTTCAGCCCACCCGGCTGGCGAATGGTCTCAAAGCGGTCCAGCCGCCCGGTGAGAATCTTGTGTACATAGGCCTGGTGGCTGACGTCGAAGAGCAGCTTGTCCTCGGGAGTAGTAAAGACCGCGTGCAAGGCCAGCGTAAGCTCCACCACGCCCAGATTGGGGCCCAGATGCCCGCCTGTCTTGGACAGCGTCTGAATCAGGAATTCGCGTATCTCCCCCGCCAGCTCTTCCATCTGCTCATAATTCAGGCGCTTCACATCGGCGGGCGAGTGGATGGTCGCGAGCAGGGTTCCCATGTACTTCCTTCCCCCGGAAAAGGGCCAGACCACCCAAAAAGGAAAAGCCTGCAGGTTAGACGGGCCTTCCGGGCGAATCCCGCCGGGTTTCAGTATACCAACGCGGCGGATTCGGGCGCTGAGCAATTATTACTGCAAATTGGGCAAATCGAAGCACCACAAAGGTGTCATCGGGAGCGCAGTTTCGTGTGTAGCTGATGGCGAAAAAGCCGGACAGAGGTCCACCGCGCTGGACGCGATCCGCCTTCCCGCCCATGAACAGCCGCGAACGCCGCCATATGCGCATGGCCATCCGCGGAATCGAAGGCGTCGAGACGGCCAGCTCCGGCGAAGGCCAGGACCGCTTCCTCGCCGTGTATCCCGCGGGCAAAGCCAACCTGCCGGTCGCGTCCCCGGTCAAGCCGCGCGGCTTTGGGCGCAGGTAGGATGGCGAGCGCGCCCATTTCGCTCTATTCATAGCGAAGTGCTACAACCTCCACCCGCCCGCCAACTGCTCAAACCCTGCTTTCTCTACTCGGAACGAAGCACTGACACAAGGTCCGTTCGCGCCGCATTCGCCGCGGGTATGGTGCTTGCAAGCAGCGCCACCGCCGTCATCAGCGCCCATGCGAGCGAAAAGGACATCGCATCGTGGGGAGTGACGCCCACCAGCAAGCTCGCCAGCAGCCTGCTCATCGCAAGCGCGGCGCCAACTCCGAGAATGCCGCCTAGTACGATCAGCCGCGCTGCCTCCATCACCACCAGCCGGAGCAAGCCGCTGCGCGATGCGCCAAGGGCCAGGCGTATGCCCATTTCGCGCATGCGCTGAGTGATCGAGTATGCGAAGACTCCGTAAACACCGACCGAGCAGAGAACCACCGCGAGCATTGCAAAACAGGCGATCAACAGCATGATCAACCGCCGCTGCGCAATGGCCTCCGACACCCGCTGATCCATGGTTTCGATATCGAATACAGGCTGCTCGGTGTCAACTGCGGCAACAGCTTCGCGCAGAGTATTGGCGAGCGCTGCGGGACCGCCCGTGGTGCGCAAGGCAATGCTGAGTGAAGATTGCGGCAATTGCGCCATGGGAACGATCATCTCGGGTTGCACTTCGCGCTCCAGGCCGCCATGCCGGACGTCATCGGCGACTCCGACAATCGTGACCGCCGCGTGGTCGGAGCCCCAGGCCATCGAGTGGAATCGTTTCCCCAGTGCGCTACCCGCGAAGAAGCGGTTGGCGAATGCTCGATTCACGATGGTGACGGGAGCGGACAGGGCGGTGTCCGATTGGTTGAACGAGCGCCCTTGGAAGATCGGCGTACCCACGGCGCGGAAGTAATCCGGGGTCACGCTGACAACCGATACCGCTGGCCGCATCCCCACGGGCGGAGCTGGAACGCCTTCAAACGTGATGGCGCTGCCCAGATCGTACGGTTGAATGGGAAGCACGCTGGCCGCGGCCACGGCGGTGACCCCTGGCAGCGCAGAGAGTTTTGGCAGCAACCGGTCGACAAAGGCCTCCCTGCGTTCGGCCGTCGAGTACCGGGATGAGTTTAGCAGCGTAACTGCGGTGAGCGTGTTGCGCGGGTCGAAGCCGGAATCATAATGCAGAACATTGACAAAGCTGCGGACCAGAAGGCTGGCGGACGCGAGCAGCACAACCGCGAGCGCGACTTCCGCCAGCAGCAGCGAGTGGCGCAAGAGCCGGTGCTCGCGTCCTGACGTCATGCGAAGGCCGGCTGACTGGAGCGCGTTCCTCAGGTCGTTGCGAGTCCCGCCGATGGCCGGCACGAGCCCGGAGAGAACCGTCGTCAAGAACGCGACGCCCGCTGTAAAGGCAAGAACCCAGCCATCGACTTCAATTGCGGCGGTGAGTTTGCCAAACGGCAAGCGCAACATTTGAGCAACCCCGGAGTAGAGGGCGGCCTGCGGCGATTCAGGCATCTGAAGACGCCGGATCAGGGCAGTGATCGCAGTGGCGATCAGCAGCCCCAAACCCGCGGAGAAGAGCGAGAGAATCAGGCTTTCGATGAGGAATTGCCGAACCAGGCGCATGCGGGAAGCGCCCAGTGCGCCACGCACCGCGGTCTCCTGGAGCCTGGACGCCGTCCGCGCCAGTTGCAGATTCGCGACATTGGCGCAGGCGATCAGGAGAACAAGCCCCACCGAGGCGAGCAGGATGAGGAGCGGCTTGCGATTGTCGCCTACAATATGCTGCTGCAGGGGCGCCACAGCCGCCTCTTGCCCTTGCGCCATATGCGCAAATCCCGCTGGATACTGCTTTGTGCGAGCCAGAAAAAAGGTAAGCATCTCCGCCTGCGCCTGTTGCGCGCTCACTCCGGGCCGCAGCCGGCCAATCACGGATAGAAGAAAAACCCGCCTGTCCGTCACGCTCCCTGTCGTTTCCAGTCCGAGCGGCGTATAGACATCGGGTTCCAACTGCACGTCGGGAAAGCGAAAGCGCGGAGGCAGCACGCCAATCACCGTCTGCTCAACACCATCCAGAATCACTGCCTTGCCCTGAATGCCGGGATCGGCGTGAAACTGGCCGCGCCACAGCCGGTCGCTCAATACCACGACATTCGATCCGCCCGCCTTGTCCTCGCCGTCGGAGAACGTCCGGCCAATCTGCGCCGTCACGCCCAGCATTGGCAAGAAGTTGGCGGTTACGTTGGCGCGGATAATTCGCATCGGCTCGCCGGCGCCGGTCAGGTTGCCGTCGAGGTAGGTGTAGACCGCGAGTTGCGTGAAGGATCTGCTCTCGGACCGGGCGGCAATGAAGTTGGGCGACATCACTCGATCCAGATGCATCTTGGGCCAATAATTCGACACCCACACCAGCGTGTTTGCATCCCGATATGGCAGCGGCCTTAGAAGCAGCGAGTTTACCGCTGAGAAGATGGTCGAGGTTGCGCCGACTCCCAGGCCCAGCGTGATCACCGCCGTCAACGCAAATCCGCGATTCCGGCGCAACTGGCGCAGGCCATAGCGCGCATCCTGAAGCACCGTGCCCCACCACCAGCCGGGCCGCTGCTCATGGCACTGTTCCCGCGTGCGCTCCACGCCTCCGAATTCGACCAGCGCCTGCCTGCGCGCCTCCGCCGCAGTCATGCCCGCCGCAACCTTTGCCGCGGTCGACTGCTCGACATGAAACCGGATCTCTTCGTCTAACTCGCTTCGCCCCTTGCGTCCCGGCAAACTTCGGCTGAGGAGGCATAGCAGGCGGTTCAACCGTCCCCTCATCATGACTGCCCCTCCGGACCCAGAACCAACCCAATCGCCGCCGAAAGCCGCTCCCAAGTCTCCAGCTCCGTCTCCAGTTGCTTTCTGCCCGCGCCCGTCAGCGCATAAAACTTCGCTCGC
Organism: Occallatibacter sp.; assembly: GCA_050014575.1. Taxonomy (GTDB): domain Bacteria; phylum Acidobacteriota; class Terriglobia; order Terriglobales; family Acidobacteriaceae; genus Telmatobacter. The sequence continues at coordinate 24,126 of JBEKDB010000056.1, forward strand.
CGGTTGTTCTCGCTGACTCCCCAATCGGAGCGAATCCAACCCTTGTACTCCAGCCGGTAGAGCGCCGGGTAGAGCGATCCCTGGCCAATCTGCAATGCATCTTTCGACAC
>JBEKDB010000057.1:0-23738 GCA_050014575.1 Occallatibacter sp.
TCGCAGATTGAAAGGCTTTCGGCGCATATTCTCGCGCTTCGAGAAACTGGACGTGGTCTTTCTGGCGTTTCTCTATTTCGCCCTGATCGTCGAAGCCCTGCGCGTAGTGTGAACACGCCCTAGGAAATCGCAGTTCAGCTCGCTGGGAAGCTGCCGACGACCTCGCCTTCGGCCACGTGCTGACCGGCCAAGACAATGGCGTGGCTGGCGATGCGGGCGCCGGCGCCGATGACGGTGGGCACGAGCGTGACCTCGCCGTACTCATCCGGGCTGTGGCTGTGAGAGTAGACGCGGGCGAAGGAACCGATGACGGCGCCCTCGCCGATGCTGATGCCGCCGCGGTCGTTCAACAGGGCGCGCTGGCGGATGGTGACTCCGTCGCCAATCGACAGGTTGTAGCCAAAGGTAAGGTCGACGCCGTGATAGATCTTGACCCCCGCGCCGATGTGCGCAAAGATGTGACGGCCCAGCATGCAGCGGAAGCGGATGCCCAGCCAATGGTTGAGACCTACCGGTGAGCGGTCGAACATCTGCCAGAACCAGAGCAGCGGCTTGCGCTGGCTGTAGCGTTCGCGGTCGGCGTCGGCAAAGTGCTCCGCCTCGAGGGTCACGTTTTCCGGGTCCAGCGACAGGCTGACGACGTTGCCCGGCAGTTCGGAGGTGAGAGTGAGGTTGAGCTTGCCCCCGTGCGGGCGGCCCAGGTAAAGCTGGCAAAGCTGGTCGCGCACAATCCCGGCGCGCAGTTCAGGAGAGCTGTGCCGGGTGAACTCCTCATCGAGAAACTGTATCCAGCGGCGGTAGACCTCTTCGGCCTCAGGCGCGGGATGCGGGACGCCGCTCGCAGTGGATGCCATACGGATAGGACGATACACCACCGGGGCGGGTTGCATCGAGCCGGTGACCAGGCACCAGGGTTCAGGGGGCATGGGGCGCCCAGCTTCATCATCTGATTTGTAGCCGCAAGCGCCGCCTATCTGCGCCCCTGAATCGTCTTGGGGTTGATGCCGGCCTTCTTGGCGGCGCGGCGGGCGGCGATCGCGTGCAGCTCCCTGCCAAGGCTGGATTGATTGATGGCAATCTGCATCACCAGCATGATGACGTTGCCGGTGCCCCAGTAGAGCGCCAGGCCCGAGGCGTAGTTCAACAGGATGAAGCCGAAGAAGACCGGCATCATGAAGGCCATCATTTTTTGCTGGGCGGGGTCCATGCCGGGCGAGGGCGTTATGTACTGGGTCAGAAACATGGTGACGATGATGAGGATGGGCAGGACGTAGGTGGGGTCGGGCGCGGCCAGGTCCTTGAGCCAGAGCCAGTGGGCATGGCGCAGGTCGACCACATTCTGCAGCACGCGGAAGTAGGCAAAGAACAGCGGCATCTGGAAGAGCATGGGCAGGCAACTGCCGTACATGTTCACGCCTTCGGCCTTGTACAGCTCCATGGTCTCGGTGTTCATCTCCGCCCGCCTGGGGTCGGTCGCCTTGAGATTGCCGTAGCGCTGCTTGATGGCCTCCACCTTGGGCTGGATGCGCGCCATCTTCAGCGACGACTTCATCATGAACACGCGCGTGGGCAGCAGCAACACATTGAAGATGACGGTGAGGATGATGATGGCCCATCCCCAGTTGTCCACGCCGTGCTCGACCGTGAACCGCAGGGCCAGGTAGAGGGGCTTGGCTATGATCCCCAGCCAGGAGCCGAACTGGATGAGCGGTTCGAGCGATTGCCCTGTGGCTTTCCCGTCGGCGCCGATGGCATGAATCGAGGAAAGTATGTCCATCGACTTGGGACCGGCGTAGAGGCGCAGGCGCGTGTAGCCGCTGGTGTCGCCCATGGCCAGGCCAAGCACGTGGGCCGGCCTCTTCTGGCTGCTGGGGTTGCTCAGGTCGCTGGGGATGTCGATGGTATTGTGCAGCGTGACGAGCGTGGCGCGGTCGGGCGCGTCGGGCAGAAAGGCCGAGGCAAAATAAAGATCCGTGACTGCCGCGTACGAGTATGGCTGGTCGTATGTAGCGTTGCCGCTCACCCCCGGAGAGGTCCAGAACAAGAACCCCGACGAACCCGCCGTCTGCGAACTCTGCTTGCCGTCGACGGACCAGGCAAACTGAGACATGGCGGAGGTGGGTACCTTGGACCGGGTCGATGACGAGGGAAGGAACTCTTCCATGTCGCCCAGGCCGGAGGGCCAGGCAATGAGCGCGCGCACCGGCGAGCCGTTGCGCTTGACCTCTGCCTCGACGGTGATCACGTAGCTCGCGTCGAAGCGAACGGTCTTCACCGCATCCACGCCGTTGGCCGCGTAATGAAAGGTCAGGGCATTGGTTTCGGGGGCCTGGGCATGCCCGGTGGCCGTAGGCTGTGCGCCTGAGGCCGTCACCTGATAAAGCGCCTGGTTCAACTGCCCCGTGAGAGCCGGCTCATAGGTGAAGAACGATAGCGGAAAACCGAATTTCTCGGCAACCTGGGGCTGCACCATATCCAGCGGCTTGCCGGCTGAGTCGGTGTACTTCTTCAGGATCCATTGCCTGACTTGCGCGCCACGATTGGTGAAGACGATCTTGTACTGTTCGTTTTCGACCGTGGTTTCGGTTTCGAGCGCGGCGCCGACGGCTGGCGTGGCAGCGGGAGCCTGTGCGATTCCCGCGGCCAACGGCGGCTGGCCCGATGCTGGCGTTAGTCCAGGCTGTTCAGGTTGCCCAGTCTGTCCAGCTTGGCCAACTTGGCCAGTTTGTCCGGCCGTCTGTTGCGCTGCCTGCGATTGCGTCTCGCTGGCGGGCGCCGTCGTCTCCTGGCTGGGCTTGAAAAAGTAGTTGTAGCCCAGCAGGACGGTGATCATCAGCAGGGCGAAAATCATGGTGGAGCGCATGTCGCCGCCGCTGCCGCCGCCGCTGCCTGGCGACTGAAGATTGGGATTGCGAATCTCGGGCAAAGGGTACTTCCTGTCGTTGAGAAGATGCAGACCGTCGGGTTGCCGCTTCTCCTATGGTAACGGTTCCTGGGGGGAAATGGATGCCCGCGTGGATTCGCGCGGAATTCGAGTGGGCACGTTGTCAAGGCCTCCGCGGCCGAAAGGGTTGCAGCGCAGCAGTCTCCACGCCGCCAGCGCCGTGCCGCGCAGGGGTCCGTGGATGGCGATGGCCGTGGAAGCATACTCCGAGCAGGTGGGCACATAGCGGCAGCCGCCGCCGGGATTGAGCGAATGCAGCGCCGGAGAGAGCCAGCGGCGATAGAAGACGAGTGTGGCGAGCAGGATGCGCGTCATGGTGCGGGCTTTGCCGGAGCAATTTGGCGGGCGGACGACTGAGCCGGCCTGCCTGCCATCTTCGCCGCTTCGGCATTCGCCTGCTCAAGGATACGCACAATCTCCGCTTCAAGTTTCGCAAATTCAAGAGTGAGGATGGAGCGGCGGGGATGGAAGATCATGTCGCAGCCCCGTGGCAGCAGGTCCAGATGGCGGCGCAACGCCTCTCTCATGCGGCGCTTGATGCGGTTGCGTTCATGGGCCTTGCCCAGAACCTTGCCGGCGGTGAGGCCGACGCGCGGCGTGGCCATGCAGACTGCCGGGCAGTCCGGGCTGCGGTCTGCGGCGACCGGCGGTTGCGCGGCCAGGAACCAGCTCATCGACGCGGATTGCCGCTTGCGGCTGGCCGCATAGGCGCGCTGATAGTCGGCGTGCTTCCGCAGGCGCGCGCCGGTCCAGGATTGAGTGGAGGATTGGCGCTGGGTCTGCTGCCGGGCTGGGCGCGGGTCAAGGCTGGGAGGGGTGTTCATGACGTTGCCGGAGGGCGTTTCAGCCGGAAGAGCGATGATTGCGCAATCCCTTTCCGGCTCCAACAGAGGATGGAGGCAGATCGGAGGGCGCGGATTAGTCGCGGAAGCCGGCGCTGACGGACACACGCTTGCGGCCGATGGCGCGGCGGCGGCTGAGCACGGCGGCGCCGGCATTGGTCTTCATGCGGGCGCGGAAACCATGGGTTTTCACGCGCTTGCGGCGATTGGGCTGAAATGTGCGCTTGGGCATAAAAATGCGCTCCGTTTCCTGATGAAATTCTGCGCCTTGACGGCAAGATTCAGTGTATCGCAAGATGGGAAGGGAATCCAGCGCAAACTCGCCTCAGGGCCGAGGCGCGCCGGGACAGTCCGGCCTCGAACCCCTCTCGGGAGTCGCGCAGACGACGTACCAAAAGTATTAGCGGGGCTGTCTTGAAGTGCGTGTGTGACGGCCCTTTGCAGTGACTCTGGTAACGCTTTCGGGGGTGAGTTTCACCGGCAATGGTGCAACTTATCGCAACCGGCAAAAAGTTATGTGAAAGCCATATTGCAACGTTCCCCAAATGTGCTACTATCGGGTCCGTTCAAGAAAAGTTTCCCAGCGTCCCACGGAACGGATTTCATCCACGCCCCAAAGGGTTTTTGCAGGGGCAGACCAGCGGCTAGCAGGCAATCGGTAATCGGCATCCGGGCGCAAAGCGAAGGCTTTACGCTTCCGAGAGAGCTATTGTCCAAAACCCGCCAATGAACCGGACCGGCAGTACACAGGCGACGCAGGCAAGGATTGGCTTCGATGGCATTTGCAACTTCGCCGGCAACGGTTCTTAACCCCTGGATCCAGATTCTCGCGGCCTTAGAAAAGAAGGTCATACGCCAGTCTTTCGAGACCTGGCTCAAACCCACGCGGTACAGCCATTCTACGGGGCGCACGCTGTATGTTCGCGTGCCCTCGCCGGAGTTCCAGCACATCGGCGAGAAGTACGGAGACCTGATTCAGGAGGCCATTGACCTGCAGTCGATGGACTACGACGACGTCAGCTTCGTGACTGCCGAGGAGGATCCCTCGATTCCGCCGGTGCGCAAGGACACCGGCTTCGGCCCGGTTGCTGCGCGACCCGCAGCCGTGTCGCACTCCGCCCCGGCGCCGCGATCCCCGGAGCAGGCGCGCTTCGACTGGTCCACCGCCGCGCAGCTCAACCAACGCTACACCTTCGATGCCTTCGTCATCGGCAATGGCAACCAGTTTGCGCGCGCCGCCGCTCTCGCTGTTGCCGAGCGCCCATCCCGCGCCTACAATCCGCTCTTCCTCTACGGTGGCGTGGGCATGGGCAAGACCCACCTGATGCACGCCATCGGCCACGAGGTCAAGCGCCGCCAGCCCATGTCCAACATCTGCTACGTCTCGGCCGAGAAGTTCACCAACGAGATGATCTCCTCGCTGCGCAACGATCGCATGACCAGCTTCCGCGATCGCTTCCGCTCCGTGGACGTGCTGCTCATCGACGACATTCAGTTCATCGCCCAGAAGGAGCGCACCCAGGAGGAGTTCTTCCACACCTTCAATGCGCTGCACGAGAGCATGAAACAGATCGTGATCGCCTCTGACCGTCCGCCCAAGGAGTTGGCGGAGATCGAGGATCGCCTGCGCTCGCGCTTCGAGTGGGGCCTGATCGCCGACATTCAGCCGCCCGACCTTGAGACCAAGGTGGCCATTCTTCAGAAGAAGGCCGAGAGCGAGCAGGTGCAACTGCCCACCGACGTGGCCCTCTTTGTCGCCTCGAATGTGCGCACCAACGTGCGCGAGCTGGAGGGCGCACTGGTGCGCCTCATCGCCTGGTGCCAGCTCAACCGCATGGAGATCACGCTGGCCTCGACCCAGCAGTGCCTCAAGCAGTTCATTGACATGCAGGTGCGCAAGATCACCATCGAGGCCATCCAGCGCGCGGTGGCCGAGCAGTTCGGCATGAGGATCAGCGACCTCAAGCAGAAGAACAACTCGCGCAATGTGGTGGTGCCCCGCCAGATCGCCATGTACCTGGCCAAGCAGATGACCGAGGCCAGCTTGCCTGAGATCGGCCGCCAGTTTGGCAACAAGCACCACACCACCGTCATGCACTCGATCGCCAAGATCGACGAGCTGCGCCGCACCGACAAGGATCTGCACCGCACGCTCAACAAGCTGCAGGAGCAGTTGAACGCGTAGCCTCCCGAATGATCGGATCACTCGGCAATCCGACATACTGCGAGGAGTTCCATTGATTCAACAAAAACTATCACTGATCCGCCTGTCTTTTTGGCTGCTCCTTCCGGCTCTCTTCGCAGCTGTCCCGGCAAGCGCGCTCGATTCATCCGCCAACTGCGATCCGCGCGCCTATGGGGCCAAGGGCGACGGCGTCACGAAAGATACAGCCGCGATTCAGGCGGCGATCGATGCCTGCGCGCGCCAGGGCGGCGGCACGGTGCGGGTGCTTGCCGGAACCTATCTGAGCGCCCCGATCGTTCTCCAGAGCAATATCCGCTTGCAGCTCGATAAAGGCGTCACGCTGCTGGGTTCCGCCGATCATGCGGATTATCCCGCCAAGACCGAGTTCCGCGCGCCCGGCCTGCAATCGCTGGTGAGCGCCACCGATGCGAGCAACGTCGCCATCACGGGAGAAGGCGTGATCGACGGCGCGGGCGAGAGCTGGTGGCAGATGGCGCGCACCGTCAAGAATTCCGGCGTCCTGGGCACCGACCATCCGCGGCCCAGGCTGGTCGTCTTCGACCATTGCAAGCACGTGCTGGTCGAGGGAGTTACCCTCCAGAACTCGCCGATGTGGCAACTGGTTCCTTATTACTCTGACGATGTGACCATTCGGAACATCAAGGTTCTGGCGCCCGCCAACTCTCCCAACACCGACGCCATCGATCCCTTCTCCTCGTCGAATGTGCGCATCGAGCACGTCTTTGCCGACGTGGGCGACGACAACATCGCCATCAAGTCGGGAGCGATCGGCTCTCCGGGGCCGGATGCGCCAAGCCGCGACATTGCCATCTCCGATTGCATCTTCCTGCACGGGCACGGCCTGTCGGTGGGCAGCGAGATTGCCGGCGGCGCGCGCAACGTTCGCGCCGAGCGCATTCGCTTCGAGGGCACCGACAACGGCATTCGCGTGAAGGCGAACCGCGACCGCGGCAGCGATGTAGGCCCGCTGACCTTCCGCCAGATCGACATGAAGGACGTTAAGAACGCGCTCATTATCAGCGAGTACTATCCCAAAATTCTGCCGCCCGATGGGGAAACGGCGCAGCCCGTCACGCGCCTGACGCCGCACTTTCACGACATAACTTTGGAAGACGTGACGGCTGTGGGGAGTACTTCGGCGGGCGCGATTGTGGGTCTGCCTGAAGCGCCGATCTCCGGCGTGGTCCTGCGCCATGTGAAGATTGCCGCTCAGCATGGACTGACGATCGGATATGCAGAGGTATCAGGCGAGGGCGTGGCGATCGAAGCCGCCGAGGGGCAGGCCATTGCCAGGCAGGCGGGCGCGAAGGTCGCCTTGCGCTGATCTTGCCGATTGGGTGGTTTTCCGCCTCCGAAGCGCACGCAGGCTATCGCGCATTGGCGCTACTCTAGTGTCCCGAGTCCAATGTTCGATGATTAAATAGCGCTGTCATCCTGAGCAGCGTTTGGCGCGTCTTTCGCGCCAAACGCAGTCGAAGGACCTGCGGTTGCATTCCTCATTTATGGGATGAGTTTCTGACTCTGGACACTAGCTTCGTGTCGAATGCCAGCGGCAGCAGCTCGCGGAAGGGCATGGTGGTCACTCCGCCGGCGGCGGGAAAGATCACCGGAGCATCGGGCAGGATGAACTCCGCCAGAACCTGGCGGCAGGCGCCGCAGGGTGGGCTGGCGGCGTCGTTGAGGTTGGCGACGGCCACGGCCGCGATGCGAATGGCAGGGCCGAAGCGGGAGACGGCCTGGACCAGCGCGGACCGCTCCGCGCAGAGCGTAAGTCCGTAGCTCACGTTCTCGACGTTGGTCCCGGTGACGACTGCGTCGTTGGTCAGCCTAAGTGCCGCGCCCACGCGGAAGCCGGAGTAGGGCGAGTAGGAATGCTGGGCCGCCTGTCGCGCCTCTTCGAGCAGTTCTTCCAGCGCGGGATCCGGCGCGTCCTGATCGTTCATCGTGCCTCCCGTTCCTTTGCAGCGTGAAAGTTGAGGCTAAAGCATCCTCGTGCCCGCTGTACATGGGGTGCGGTGCCACGGTCTCCCGCCCGATCTCTGATCCCTGTTCCTCAAGTTGAGCCTCTTCTTTCCGATAAGGGACTTGGAGCTCGCTATGCCGGACCAGGGATCCCGGCTGGGCGGATGAGTGGCCGAGAATGGCATTGGATGAACTGACGAGGGAGTTCCTGATCGAGAGCCAGGAGGGACTGGACCGCATGGAGCGGTGCCTGACCGAACTGGAGGAGCGGCCCAAGGATGCGGGCCTGATCGGAGACATCTTCCGTTCGGTGCATACCATCAAGGGAACCACGGGCTTTCTCGGATTCACGCGGCTGGAGAAGCTGGCTCACTCCGGCGAGAACCTGCTGGGGCTGTTGCGCGAGGGCAAGCTGACCGCCGACCGCCCGACCATCACCGGGCTGCTGCAACTGATGGACGGTCTGCGCGCGATTCTGAAGACCATCGAGGTGGAGAGCAGCGAGGGTGACGGCGAGGATGCCGAGCTGATTGGCCTGATGGGAGAGCTGCAGGCTCCGGCGAAGCCCCAGGCAAAGCAGCCGGTTCGCCTCAGAGCCGGCGCGCATCCCGCCCACGCGGTTTCCGGCGAACTTCAGCTCGCTCAGACGCCCGCGGCGGCGCCGGATCAATCCACGGCGGCCATGGCTGCACTGCATCCAGCTGTCCCGACTGCCCCGGCCGCCCCGGCCGCGCCAGCGCCACAGCCGGTAGAGACTCCGCGCGAGCCGGTTGCCGCCCCCGCCGCCAAGGCGCCCGCCGAGGCGGAGAGCGATGCCGCCAAGCCGCGCGCGCAGGCCGCAACAGCAGGAACGGCGGCGGAAAGCACGCTGCGCGTGGACATCGCACTACTGAACCGGATGATGAACCTGGTGGGCGAGTTGGTTCTCACCCGCAACCAGGTGTTGCAGGCCACCGCCGCCGACCCCAGCATGACCATGCTTTCCCGCCGCCTGGATATGGTGACCGCCGACCTGCGCGAGAGTGTGATGAAGGCCCGGATGCAGCCCGTCTCGAACATCTTTTCCAAGATGCCGCGCATGGTGCGCGACCTCTCCCAGTCGCTCGGCCGCCGCGTCCGGCTGCAGGTGGAGGGCCAGGACACCGAACTGGACAAGAGTCTGCTCGAAGCCATCAAGGACCCGCTCACTCATGCCGTCAGAAACTCGCTGGATCACGGCATCGAGCTGCCCGACGCGCGCCTGGCAGCGGGCAAGGACCCCGAGGGAACCCTGAAGCTGCGGGCCAGCCAGGAGGGCAGCCACGTAGTCATCGAAGTCTCCGACGACGGCGCCGGCATTCCCGTGGACAAGGTTCGCCAGAAGGCCATCGAACGCGGGTTCATCACGCCCGACCGGGCTGCGCAACTGGCCGAGCGCGAGTTGCTGCAGCTGATCTTTGTGCCAGGCTTCTCCACCGCCGCTGCCGTAACCAATGTGAGCGGGCGCGGGGTGGGGATGGACGTGGTCCGCACCAACGTGGAAAAGATCGGCGGCAAGGTCGAAATCGACTCCCGCGCGGGCAAGGGCACCACGCTTAGAATGCGGATTCCGCTTACGCTGGCCATCATTCCGGCCCTCATCGTCCGCAGCGTGAACCAGAGCTTCGCCTTGCCGCAGGGCGCGCTCTCCGAGCTGGTGCATGTGCCCCCCGAGCAGGCCGCCGCGGCCATCGAGTGGATGGAGGGCGCGCCGCTCTACAGGCTGCGCGGAAAGCTGCTGCCGCTGGTCTTTCTCGATCGCCTGCTGATGCCCAACGGTCAGTACGAGGCGCCCACGGAGCGGGACAACTTCATTGCCGTTCTGGATGCCGATGGGCGGCGCTTCGGCCTGGTGGTGGATGGGCTTGCCGATCCGGAGGAGATTGTGGTCAAGCCGCTCTCCGCGGTGCTCAAGGATATCGGCCTCTATTCGGGCGCAACGGTGCTCGGCAACGCCGATCTGGCGCTGATTCTGGACCCCGGTTCGATCGCCATCCGAGCCGGCATCGCCATGAGCGCCGACGAAGACCACGCCCACTCCGCCGAAGGGGAATTGGACGCCGGCGCCGCCAGGAACCTCGAGTATCTGCTCGTGGAAGCCTCTGGGCGGCAGGCCGCGGTGCCCTTGGCCGATGTGCTGCGCATCGAGCAGCTTCCGCTCTCCCGCATCGAGTACATCGCCGGCCGGCCGGTGCTCAACTTCGAGGGCCAACTGCTGCCCATCGAGGATGCGGGCGGCGTGCTGGACCCCGCCGAGGGTGATCCCACGGCGCTGGGCGGCTCCGAACGCAAGATCATTGTCGTCGTCTGCCGCGAGGGCAAGCGCCAGGTGGGCATTGCCGTATCCCATGTTCTGGATGTGGCCGCGGGCGGCGACCTCTTCGAGGCCGGAACCAGCCGGCGTACCGGCGGCGTGACCCTGTTGAAGAGCCGCGTCACCAACATCGTCGACTTGGGCGGCGTGGCGTCCTTGCCGGTTGAGCAGATCGCGCCCGGCGAAATGGGCGAGTTTGTGGAGGCCTTGAGATGAGCACTGCGGGAACTGCGTTGCAACCCAAGGCCAAAGCGGCGGCGGCGCAGACGGAAATGTGTTCCGTGCGCCTAGGGCCGACCCTGTTTGGCGTGCCCATCACTCACATTCTGGAGATTGTGGGCGGGGCGCGGCCGCAACCCGTTCCTCTGGCACCCGCCTTTGTGGGCGGGCTTGTCCACTACCGCGGCGACGTGCTCACCACGGTAAGTCTGCGCTATTTGCTTGGCTTGGGGCCCAAGGACGGTCCCCAGGACATTCTGGTTCTGGAGAGCTCGGGCGGATGCTTTGGCCTGCTGGTGGACTCGGTGGGCGAAGTGCTGACGGTTTCGTCGGCCGACTACGAGCCTAACCCTTCGACTCTGGAGGAGCGCCGGAAGGCCTTGTTTGCCGGCGCATACAAGCTCAAGGACAGCCTGCTGGTCATGCTGAACCCGGAGCGGCTCGACCCCATGCGGCTGGGAAAGGCAAAAGCGGCGTAGGCAAAGTTTGCCGCGAGGCGATCGTGCGGGCACTGATTGTCGACGATTCCCGTTTTGTGAGGGACTTCTTGCGCGGCTTGCTCGAGGAGCGCGGTTTCGAGTGCGCCGAGGCCGCCGACGGTCAGTCCGGCCTCGACCGCCTCAATGCCGGCGTGCCCTTCGATCTTGCGTTGGTGGATTTGAATATGCCCGTGATGGACGGTTTCGATATGCTCAATCGCCTGCGCGCCGATGGATTTACCGAGATGAAGGTGATGATTGTGACCACCGAAGCGGATAACGATTTCATTCTTCGCGCCTTGGATGCCGGCGCCGACGAATACCTCATGAAGCCCTTCGGCGACGTCGCGTTCAGCGAAAAGCTGGCCATGCTGGGCCTGGTGGAGGACTGAGCGATGATGCCCGCCCGCCGTACCCGGATACTGATCGTGGACGACTCGGCAGTGATGCGGAGCCTGCTGCGCTCCGTGGTCTGCGCCGAAGAGGGCCTGGATGTGGCCGGGACCGCGGCGGACGGGGAATCGGCTTTGAGCGCCATTGAAACGCTTCGCCCCGACCTGATCCTGCTGGATGTCGAGATGCCGGTGATGGACGGGCTGGTCACGCTCCGGCAGATGCGCGCGCGCGGTCACAAAATCCCGGTAATCATGTGCAGCTCGCTTACCCAGCGCGGCGCGCAGGTGACCATCGAGGCCCTCGCCTGCGGCGCTGCGGACTATGTGACCAAGCCGGCCGGGCAAGCCGGCCGCGAGGCGGCTACGCGCGCGCTGGCCCTGGATCTGATTCCCAGAATTCGCGCACTGACCAGCCGCCTGCAATCGCAGCCGCAACCGCTCTTGCCGTCCGCGGCGCGATCTCCGCTGGCGCTGCCCGTGCCGCCGGCCCACAAGCCGCAGCCCGTTTCCTCGGCCCCGGTGGTCCTCGCCATCGGGGTTTCCACCGGCGGCCCGGCGGCGCTCGACATTCTGCTGCCGGGGCTTCCTGCCAACTTTCCCCTGCCAGTGCTCATTGTGCAGCACATGCCGGAGCTGTTCACCAAGCTGTTTGCCCAGCGCCTCGACGGCCTATGCCGCTTGCGCGCCCGCGAAGCCGCGGAGGGCGATTCGGTGAGCGCCGGAACCATCTACATAGCCCGCGGCAACTGGCACATGGAGGTGCTGGCGGCCTCGCGTCTCGGCCAGCCGCCAACCCTCCACCTGAATCAGGGTCCGCTTGAGAATCACTGCCGCCCCGCCGTCGATGTGCTCTTTCGCTCCGCGGCTGCGGTCTATGGCTCGGGCGTGCTGGCCCTGGTGCTCACCGGCATGGGCTCGGACGGCCTGGCTGGCTGCCGCGCGATTCGCGACCGCGGAGGAAGCGTGCTGGTCCAGGACGAGGCCACCAGCACGGTATGGGGAATGCCGGGCGCGGTTGCCAACGCCGGCCTGGCCCACCATGTGCTGCCGCTCCAGGCCATCGTTCCTGAAATCCTCCGCATTGCCGGCCGCGGCGCTGAAGCTCGCGAGCTTCTGAGATCGGCGGTTTAATCGTGCGCGCGAACCCCAGCGTCGACTATGGCTACCTGCGCGAATTGGTCTTGAGCCTCTCGCAAAACGTGCTTGACCCCTCGCGCGACTATCTCTTTGCCTCGCGCCTCACCAAGCTCCTGCGCAGCCAGGGCATGAGTCATCTGGAAGAACTGGTCGAGCGCCTGAAGCTGAGCAAGGACCAGGTTCTGGAACGCTCGGTCGCCGAGGCCATGACCATCAACGAGACCAGCTTCTTTCGCGACAGCCGTCCCTTCGAGCTGTTGCGGACCGACCTGCTGCCCAAGCTCATCGAAGCCCGGCGTCATGTGCGCGCCCTGCGCTTCTGGAGCGCCGCCTGCTCCACCGGCCAGGAGGCCTACAGCCTGGCGATGAGCCTGCTGGAACACTTTCCCATGCTCGCCGGCTGGAACATCCGCATCGAGGGGACCGACATAAACAGCGAGGTGGTCGAGCGCGCCAAGGCCGGCCGTTATCACCGCATCGAGGTCAACCGCGGCCTGCCCGCCCGCTTCGTGGTGCGCTACTTCGACCACAGCGGCGAGAACTGGGTGGTGAAGGAGGAGGTGCGCAAGATGTGCAACTTCCGCCAGGCTAACCTCTGCGGCCCGCGACCGCCTTTCAACCGTGCCGACGACCGCTTCGACGCCATCCTCCTGCGCAACGTAATGCTCTACTTTTCCCAGGAGACGCGCCGCTCCCTGCTCAGCGGCGTTTTCCGCCTGCTGCCGCCCGACGGCTTCCTGCTTCTGGGGTCATCCGAGCAGCCCGCCGATCCCTCCCTCTGGACCGCCGTCCTTGCCGGCGGCACCTGCCACTTCAAGCCCCGGCTGCCGAGCTAGAAGAAGGTGTGAGTAAATGTCGATGAAATGGTAACTGCCGGGATGCCGGTGATCTGCCCGCGACGCAATCATTTGGTCTGCTTGGTCAATGGTCGGCGATCTACTCTACAATGCTTCTTGTGGCGGAACGCATTGACGAGAAGCCGGAATCCTTCACTCATTTACTGGTCTTCACGCTACAATCGCTCAGTCTGTATCGCCACACCTCATGGTGGCTTTCTCTCATTACGGCAACGTGCTCGGGCAGCTGCACACCATCTACAGTCTGATAGGTATACGTGTAGATCAGGTGGTGGCCCCGTCCCCAATTCCCGTCTTCACTCGTGGTCAATGAGGTCAAAAGAAACCCCTGCGGGCCGGGCTCGAATGATGTCTCGAAGTGGTTGGACTCAGGCCCCTTCAAGCTTGAACTCTGCAAACGCATATCAGGAGTAAGAACCATCCCGATTTCAATGGGCCCCAGCTTGACCTCAAGTTCATAGCCCGACTTGGACTGCTTCAAAGAGGCTGTCGTATCGGGGGGCGGGAGCATCGAGTTCGTACTTGAGCGCAACCAACTGGAAAGACCCTTCTGCACGGCGTGCTCCGGCAAGAACTCGGCCATTCCGCCGTGAGGAAGCTTGCTTATTGCGTCGTCGGTAAATCCGGAGGAGACGGTAACATTCTGTCGCGTCACCGCAACGCGGTTCCGAATCGGCTGAAAGATTTTTTCGAGTTCCTCGTCGGTCCCTTCATCTCCGACCCGCGTCGTTTCAGTGAAGTGATCCTTCCAACTGAAATCGACAGCGCAATCGAAGGACTGCAAGGTCCTGTTGAACGGAGCGTCGTATTTCTCGCGGATTTGAGTGAGAAAGTCCTGATCTATCTTTGCCGTTTGAGCATGGCAAAGCATAGCGCAAAAGCAGAACACGATCGATACACGATAAATCTGTATCACATGATCTCCATTAGATGGAATGACGGCTGAGTGCGAATGAGCGCGACCAGCATATATCATGGCGAAGAAAGTAGCAAACTCCGTTATAGGGTTCTTGCTGTCTCCCTCGAATCGGCGATTTCGGAAACTCCAATCTGCGAGAGCAAAGACAGCATGGATTCCTGCTAACAAACGCTGCAAGGTCCAGAATTGATGTTGCGCCTGCATCGTCGGCAACCCGGAAGTTACCATATAGTCATCCCCTTGCAGACGGCCGAATTCGTAGGGCGCCAAGAGTCAAGACCTTGCTCCAAGAGCCGGAGTTTTCAGGCAGAGCCCCTGAGGGGATGCCGGCTGCGCGTCAAATACCTGTGCAAGGTCTCCCTAGAGGCCGCCGTTCAGCAGCCTCTCCACTTCGCCGTGCAGCCGCGCTGTGATCTGGGCCTCGCTCTCCAGGGGCGAAAAGCGCATGGGGCGGCCCACGCGGACCTCGACGGCGCCGGAGCGGAACCAGCCGCGCCGCCGCGTCTTCAACTCGCCCAGGCCGCGGATGGCCATGGGCAGCACGGGCGCTCCGGACTGCTTGACCAGCAGGCCGATCCCCGCCCGGAAGCGCGCCAGCTCTCCCGCCGCCGAGCGCGTGCCCTCGGGAAACAGCAGCACGTGAAATCCCCGGTCCAGCGCCTCGCCCGCATGGGCAAAGCTGCGCTGAAAGTCGCGCTGCTTAGGCAATGGGAAGACATTGAACAGCGCCGTGAGCAGCAGATAGATCAACGGACCCGGCGGATAGAATCGCGCCTTCGCCGTAACCCGCTCGGGATTGCGGAAGTGGCGATAATCCTCCAGCATCTCGCCGGACATGGCCACGGCAATCCGTCTCCTGATGCGGCCGGGGAGCGCGTATTCCAGAAACGGTCCGTCGTAGCTGGTCACATGATTGGCCACGATCAGCATGGGTTCATCGGCGTTTAGAAGGCCGGGCGCGGCGGAGACGACCGCGGGCTTGGCCAGCAGCCACACCAGCGGCCGCATCGCCGCCTCGACAAACGCCGCTCGCAACCACCGGAAAGGCAGCCACCACGGCCAATGCGGATAGAGATAGCTTGCCGGAGCAGGCTCGATCTGTGGCTCCCGCTGAACGGACGGCGGCTGGGCTTCGTCGTTTCCCACCCTTTCCGCACTCTCTTCTTCCGCAAGCCGCGGAACGGATGGCGCGCCCGGCGCGGCGTTTCCAGCTGCCAACTGCCGAAGTTCCCCCAGCGTCCGCACTTCTTCCAACAGCCCGCTCTCGGTTGCCAGGTCCAGCCGTTCCTCAATGGCGGCGGCCAACTGTACACGGCCCAGGCTGTCGAGGTGCAGGTCTTCGCTCAGGCGCAGCTCGTCGCCGGCGCCCGGCAGGGCTTCGCCGGTGATTTGCGCAATCAATGCCAGCAGCCAGTCCGCGCCGCCGGGCTTCGACGGCCCGTTCGCCGCCGCCGCGCCGGCCTGCGTGGCGGCCTTGTGCTTCTCCGCCATCCACTCCGCCACGGCCTTGCGCCTCACCTTGCCGGTCGAAGTTCGAGGCAGATCCGGCTCGGGCCATAACTCCCAGCGCATGATCCGCTGAAACTCCGCCAGCCTGCCGTTGGCGTGTTCAATGGCGGCAGCCGCTTGCGCGCGGCTGCCGCGAAAGGCGAGCACGGCGCAGGGTTCCGGGCCGGCGGCCGTATCCACGCCCACTACCGCGCAGGCCAGTACGCCCGGTTCCTGCTCGATGGCGGCTTCCAGATCCTCGGGATGCAGATTCAGCCCAGCGGCGGTCACGATCACCTCGCTCTTGCGTCCCAGGAAGCGCAACTCGCCGGAGGGCTCGGTCTGGGCCAGGTCGCCGGTGGTCAGCCAGTCGCCCGGGCGCGGATGCAGCGCCCCGCCGGACCAGGTGGCGCCGGAGATGGATGCGCCGCGCACCAGCACCTCGCCGTCCGGGCCCAGCTTCACCTCTCGCCCCGCCAACGCCTTGCCGATCGTTCCCTGTGCCACGTGGAAGGGGTGGTTCAACGTGATTAGCGCCGTGGTTTCCGTCATCCCGTAGCCCTGCACCACCACCAGGCCCACCGCATTCCAGAACTTCTCCAATGGCCCCGGCAGCGCCCCGCCCCCGGAGATGATGGCCCAGAACTTCAGTCCGAAGGCTGAGTGAAGATCGCGAAAACGCCACCAGCGCAACGGAACGGAAACTCCGGTAGACGTTCCCTGGGGGCCGAGGACGCGCTCGGCAAGTCCAGGCAGCGTGGCTTCCAGGTGCGTCTTCAGCAGCGCCAGCACCCTGGGCACGGCGGCCAGAACCGAGATGCGCTCGCGGCGAATGGTCTCGATCAGCCGGGGCGCGGCCAGCCGGTCTTCAAAGTGAAGCTCGGCTCGATAGATGGGTGGAACCCACAGCCCCATGGTCTGGCCGAAGACGTGGCTGAGCGGCAGCGTGTTCAGAATGCGCAGGGGATGGATCAGCCGCTCATAGCGCATGTAGGGCAGCGACGCGTCCTCGATGGGGCCCACGCTGGCAAGCACATTGCCATGCGTGAGTACGATCCCCTTGGGATCGCCGGTGGTGCCGGAGGTGAAGAGAATCTGCAGCGGCGTCTCGGCCGAGAGTCCCGGCACGGGGCCGGCCTCTTGTGCGGGCAGGGCGGCCAGCCAATCCTCGAACATCAATTTTGGAAGTTCACCCGGCAAGCGGCTCAGCAGCAGCGCATCGCCCACGGCCAGCTTGGGCGTTACGTCGGCAGCCACTCGCGCGGCAAAATCCGCAGTCCCGTTGGCGTCCAGGGGAACGGCCAGCACTCCCCGCAGCAGGCAGCCATGGAAGGCGGCGATCCACTCCGCGCTGTTCTCGGCCCATAGCAGCACGCGGTCGCCCGGCCCGATGCCCCGCTCCGCCAGCAGCGCCGCAAAGCGGCCGGCAAGGCGCGCGATCTCACCGTAGG
This sequence comes from Occallatibacter sp., assembly GCA_050014575.1. Taxonomy (GTDB): domain Bacteria; phylum Acidobacteriota; class Terriglobia; order Terriglobales; family Acidobacteriaceae; genus Telmatobacter. Next base: position 17,232 of record JBEKDB010000057.1, read on the forward strand.
TGGTGACCCGGCGGCGGTTCCCCTGGTGACGCACCACGGCGGCCTCGCGCCCGTAGCGGCGAAAGTCGTCGAGGAGTGTAGCCAAATGGTCGCGCACAGGCGCTCCGGCAAGGATCGGGGTTGGATGTCAGTGTGTTAGATGTTAAATCGGCGCTTTTGTAGCGGCCAAAACTTAAAAGTTTCAATTATTTACCGGAGTCCGGGAACTCGAATCCCGGCTAGCCCCGCCGCAGCGGCTTCTGCATGGGGACCACCTGCACCGTAACGTCGCGAACCTCGTTGAGAAAACGGTTCAGCACCGAGCCGCGCAGCAGAATATCCCACCGCGAGCGAACCGACTGGCCGAAAACCACGTGCGAGATGTTCTCCTGCTGCGCAAAACTGATGAGGGCGTCGGAGACATTTCGGCCGGTGAGCGAAACCACCTTGGCGCCCAGATCCCGCGCCATGCGCTGGTACTCTTCCAGGCGGTGGTAGGCCTCCGGGTCGCCGTGGCCCTTGTCGTCTTCGGGGCGGGTGACGTAAACGGCATACCAGTTGGTGGCCAGGCGGCCGGCTATGCGGGCGCCGACGCGCAGCAGCCGTTCGGTGCCCGGCCTGGTGCTGAGGCAGACCATGACCTTCTCCGGAATGGGCGCCTGTTCCAGTCCCTGGGTGCGTCGGTACTCCGAGGCGCGGCTGCTCACCTGCTCGGCGGTGGTGCGCAGAGACAGCTCGCGCAGCATGTTCAAGTTGCCCTTACGGAAGAAGTTGGCCAGCGACTGCTCCACCTTTTCCGGCGCGTAGATCTTGCCCTGGCGAAGGCGCGAGCGAAGCTCCTCTACCGTGATGTCGATATTGACCACCTCGTTGGCGCGCTTGAGAAAGTTGTCAGGGATGGTCTCGCGGATGATGGTATTGGCGGAACGGTTGACGGCGTCGTTCAGCGTCTCAAGGTGCTGAATGTTCACCGCGGTCATCACGTTGATGCCGGCATCCAGCAGCTCCAGCACATCTTCGTAGCGCTTGCGGTTCTTGCTGCCTGGAACGTTGGTGTGGGCCAGCTCGTCCACGATTACTGTATTGGGATGGCGGGCCAGGATGGCGTCCACGTCCATCTCTTTCAGATTGACGCCGCGATAGGCGATGACGCGCTGGGGCACGATCTCCAGGTCGCGGATGCGGTCTTCGGTTTCCTTGCGCCCGTGGCTCTCCACCAGGCCGATCACCACATCCACGCCCTGCTGGTGCTTCATCAGGTAGGCGTCGTTGAGCATGTGGTAGGTCTTGCCCACCCCCGGCGCGGCCCCGATGTAGATGCGCAGCTTGGCGGGTTCAGGCCTGCGTTCCAGTTCGATCTCGGCCATGCTCAACCCACCTCGACGGTATGACGGATCGCTTCCACCGCCGCCACGGGAAGAGTAAACCGGAAGGTGGTTCCGGCGCCCAGCCGGCTCTCGACGGCGATCTGCCCGCCCAGCGACTCCACCAGCCGCCGCACCAGCGCCAGGCCCAGGCCGGTGCCGCTCTCTGAGAAGGGATTGAAGCGATCGAAGATGGTGCTCAGCCGTTCCGCCTCGATGCCGCGGCCAGTGTCGCGCACGGTGAACTGCACAAACTCCTTCACCTCCTCGGCGGCCAGCAGGATTTCGCCCTCGGGCGGCGTGTAGCGAATCGCATTCGACAGCAGGTTGTCCAGGATGGTGCGCAGCGCGCGGCGGTCGGCACTTACTGCAGCCAGATCGGCATAAGCCTTGATCTCCACGCGGAGGTGCTTCCGGGCTGCCTCGTCGCAAAAACGGTCGCGCGCCTCGCCCAGGGCCGCAAACGGGCGCAGTCGCTCAAGTTTGAGCTCCCGCTTGCCAGTGTCCAGTTCGGCCACTTCAATCAGGTCGCTCATCAGATCGTCCAGCTTTTCCGACTCCTGGCTGGCTTCGGCCACCAACTCGGCCTGCAGCGGGCGCAACTCCCCGCCAAAGCCCTGGGTTAGCGCGTAGAGCCCGCGGCGCAACTGCAGTAGCGGGTCGCGCAGCTTGCGGCTGGCCACGCTGATGAACTGGGTCTTGAAGCGGTCGGTGTCCTGCAGGCTGGTAACGTCTTCGAGCGTGGTCACGGTGCCCAGCAGCCTCCCTTCGGAGTCGCGCATGGGCGTGGTGCGCAGGCGATAGCTGCGCTCCCGGTTGCCGATGCGCATGGGCAGCATGGCGGCGTCGTCCTCGGCGGCAACCGCCTTTTGCATGGAGACAGCGTCGCGGATGGCGCTCAGAATCTTGTCTCCGCCGGGGGCTTTGGTCAGCGCCATGCGGTCGGTTGCAGCCTCCCCGAGCAGCTCCGCCGCCGATTGGTTCAACTTGAGGATGTGCCCCTTGCCGTCGGTCACGATGATGGGCTCGAAGATGGATTGCAGCACGGCGTCGGAGAGTTGATACTCCATCTGCCGGCGGCCGGCCTCGGAGTCGCGCAGTTCGCGCAGCCGCACCGCGATCCGGTTCAACTCAGCGGCCAGCATGCCGAACTGGTCGCGGCTGCTCCACTCCACCCGGTGCTCCAGGTTGCCCTGCGCAATTCGGCGCGCATCCCGGGCCAGCATGCGGATGGGCCGCAGCACAAAATAGACGGTGCCCAGCTCCACCACCAACGCGCTCAGGATAAATCCATAGGCCAGCCCGGACTGCCCCGCCGCCTCCAGGGCGCGATGCGTCGCAGCCACCAGGCCCACCGTGAGGCCGGCAAGCAGCACGCAGCCGAGAATCAGCCGCTGAGTGAGGTTGAGCATGGCCCGGTCTCCGCGCCGGCAGGTGAATGATCCAAGTGTTCGCAGTGTAACCGGGAGGCCCGATTGAAGAAAAGGCCAAAGGACTCATCCAGCTCTTCTTACCGCAAATCGAAGCAGACCTGCGAGGCGATACGCCCATTGTCGCGGAAGCCGCCATAACGCGCAACGATGCGGCGTTCGGAAGCGGCCGGTTTCGGCCGGCCCGCTCTCTGGCCGCAATCGGAAGAACCGGCGTTCCCCGCGCCATGCGGTTCGCCGAATGACGCCCGGCGGCCAAGCCAATCGCTCAGGCAGGCCACCCGCCAAATCGATACCGAAACGCGCCCAGTTCTACTGCGAGACTGGCAATCGCGGCTAGGAAAGTTCGACGGTGAGCTTATAGCCGGGATCTTGAGGCGTAGACAATACCGGCGACGCGTATGTGACCGTTGCGCCCTCGGCGATGACCGACTGCGCCAAGGCGCATGCGGTCGGGACCAGGTAGCTTCCATCCACATCCTGCTTCAAGATAAGGCTCACTTCGCCGCTGAGCGCCTTCCACGCCGCCTGGGCCGCCGCAAGGGGACTGCCGGCTCCGGCCGCGGGATCGACTCCGATAGCTGGGACATCCTGGCACAGGTTCATAAAGCAAGAGCCGACCGTGAGCGTGTATCCGATGAAGATGAAGTTGCTATTGGATACGTCCAAACCAAGAGCACTCTGAATTCCCGATTGGATGATCGGCATCTGCCCTGCCAGTGGTACCTGCCTCCGATCCGGAAGCGGGTTAGCCGGCAGTTGGCCATTGTATCGGTAGTACATGTTGACCGTCTTCCAGACATCGTAAGTGATGTCCAAGTTTGTCTTGTACGAGAAATCCGGGATGTTCAACACACGGTGATTGCAGTCCCAGACAGCTTTCGCGAAAACACCGAAATTCTGTCTGTCCCGATTCTCGTCGGCTTGCGTGCGCAAAGGGTATGGCGAAGACTTGAGCTTCTGGTAGGCGGACGGCTTGAAGACCAGGTCCAGCTCAATTGTCGCGGTTGCGTTGTCAGCAACGGATTTCATCTGGTTGCATGCAGCGTTCGCATCAGGCCCACTAGCCATAATCGAGAGGAACTCTGCCGTCTGTACCCCAAATTTGGGACTATTTGTGGATTTCAGGTTCACGTGGAGATCCGGATCCTGCACGGAAACCTTGCCCGCTTCGTCGACGCCAAGAGAGGTGGTGAAGTAGAACTGCACCTCCTTTCCGCTTTTGTTAATGTTTGTAATTTGGTTGATTCCGGCCGTATCCGTAAAGGCAATCGAATTGTTGCCTCCATAGACAATGCTGAAATCGTTGATGCGCGTCGTGCTCCACTCCTCGGTGAAGTTGAAAAAGGTGAATTTGAGGTCTGACTTTTGATGGTGCAATTGCTCCAGGCCGCTCCCGGCGTCGATCGTAATTCCGCTATGATTCTGCTCCAGGGCAGCCACGAAGTCACCCTCGTTCATGTGGTCCCACGCCGCAAGATCGAATCCCCCTCCCGGCGTTAGATCGATGCTCAAATTGAGCAGTAGCGCCTTTGTGTCGATAGTCTCAATGCTGGCTTGCAACTCGGCTTTGACGCTTTGAATCGGTTTCAGGATATTCGATATCGAAGTATTTATATCCTGCGCAGCCTTGTCGAGGCTGGCCTGAACGCTCGTATTTTGGGCAATGATCTGGGCTATCGCCTGACCGGTGGGAGTGGATGCCGGGATCGCATTGGAGATGATTGTTGTCACGTTCCCGCCATCGACTGTCACCGAGGCGTTGCTGATCAGGCTGGCATTGAGATCGATCCCGAAGGAGGTGTCGAGGGTCCGGCTCCTGTATAGGTGATAGTGGCCGAGCGTGTCGGACTCCTTCCACATGAAGGCTTCGAACGCGCCCGTGTACTCGAAGCTCGCGGTTAACGAGACGTTGAGTCCCGCACTCGGATTGGCCTTCAGGTTGACTGAAGGAAACTCTGTGGGGAGATCGGGCAAAGAGGCCTTGATGTTCTGGGCTAGCTGTGGCGTTTGAATTCCGTAGGACAAACCCATACCCAGCTTCAGGTCGGCCTTGAAATTGTGCAAGATCGAGTCTCCAACGGCAAGATTGGTGAAGGTGTTGTCGTGCAGCGGGAGAGTAAACGATTTGAATGCCGCAGCCAGTGCATCGAGAGTTGTCGATGTGGAATCAACGGCTTTGTAGAACGAAAAGGTGTAGGTGCCGCTGGCGTCCGCGGAGCCTTTGATGCCGACATAACCGATAGTGCCGGAACCGCCGAAGTTTACGTCCAGCGAGAGCTGAAGCGAGATGCCGACATAGTATTTGCCGTTAGGGACGGTGAATGGGACAGTATTGGCACTTGCTGTTGTTGAACCGAAGCCGTTCAGCGCCGGTAGAGAAGGGGTATACGAAAACAGGTTCTTCCCCGGCGAGTAGACGTGAAGGGTACCGACAACCCCGCCCGAGATTCCGAAGGTGAAGATGCCGCCATCGAGGTTCCACTTCTGGGGGTTGCTCTGATAATTGAGCGAGATGTCCTTATCTAGGTCGACGAACTGACTGATCGGTTGATTTGCGGGAACGTCTGCCGATTTGAGCAGTTGAAGGATCGTGCCGCCCGCGCCGTTCTGTTGGACGAGAGAGGAAAGATCTGTGAGTTGATCGATTGCTAGGTTCTGATCGCCAATTTTCAAAGTGAGGGACATGGGACCTCCTATTGGTCGCTATAGGCGTGCGGGAGCGACGCCGGGGGATGTTCAGGGACGAGCGGGCCACAAAACTCCTTCTTGTCGCCGCGTTTCTCGGATTCAACACCTGCGGTACGGAAACCGGGTAAGAGATGGGCCTGCCCGAGGGCAAGACAGAATTTAGCATCATTCGAGAATCTTGAATTGTGGAAAACTTCAAAATCCTCTATGTTCCTGGCTCGGCGTTAAGCACGCCTCGCAAAAATGATTCGGGCCGCAAGGCCACACACCTCCAGGCGCGGCTCTGCGGTCCCGTTGCGCAGAATTACCTCGCAGCCGCGCACACTTGTTATAGGGGCGAATCCATCATGACCGTTTCATCCCCAAGGGTCGAGCCCTCCTGCATGAGAAGAAACAGCGAAAATCCGGCTTGCACCCTCCCCCCCTCCCCCCTTCGGGAGCCTCATTTCCACCCAGGCATTGCTCGTAACACGCTATGAATCAGCAGCATAGTAATTCCACCCGTTAACCGATCGGTAAACAAAACCGGCCAGTTTCGAGCCTTTTGCAGCCGGAAAATGCCTCTTCGCGGATGAAAAACGCGACTCAGCAGCCCTTTTGAAGGGGATTCCAGGCTCGGAGGCGCCGGCGGGCTACCGCCAATTCGCCGGTAACTCTTAGCTGACGGCAACAGCCCAATGCACTCAAGAAGCTGCTTCGCCGTTCTTTCCGAGTACCGGGAGGTTAGGCGGCTACCGGGAAAATGCCCCAACCTATCTCTGCTGAACCGGAGGAGCATCGAAGACGTAAACCGCACCCGCAACTGTACCCATGAATGCACTCAGGACCTATATCGAGGCGCAGCTGTGGCGGGGAAGGCTTTGGAGCATCAAAAAGAACACCCATCAGCTTGTTTATATTGTGCTACTCGACAGGTAGTATTCTGGTGGGCCTGCAGGGATTCGAACCCCGAACCAAGGGATTATGAGTCGAGCCTCAACGCTGTAAGTTATTGATAATAAAGAGAATGTGAGCGTAATCAAGAAAAGTCCTAAGTAACTGAG
>JBEKDB010000058.1:0-23712 GCA_050014575.1 Occallatibacter sp.
TCGCTCAGCATTGGGCCGCCTCGTGGCATGATGCCTTCCTCCTGCCACCTTATCGCTCAATGCCAACACCCCCGCCAAGTACCTCTCTTGATTCCGAATCAGGTTATGAAACAGCTTCTACGGATGTAGTCTACCGCTGGGTGAATCCACGCATGAGAGGATGAGCGGTCCGCCGCGATCTTGTTGGCCTACCAGCTCCACGCGTACCCGATACTGGTCGTTGTATACCAGGGAACGGTAGGAATCTTGTTGTAACTCTCTTGAATCCAGATCGAGTTGTGATCGTCGAAGTGGATCATCGCGCCCAGCGCCTCGCCGTCGTAGAAGCGGTTCTCCACGTGAGCGTAGCCCGTGAAACTGGTCAGCCCGGCCTGAACCATGGTGTATCCGCTAACGGCCTTGGTCTTGGGTAGCCCGAAGTTCTTCATCACGCCCAGCGCTTCGGTATCCGACCCGAAATCGGTGTGGAAGAAGCCATGGCTCCCAGCGTTTTCGTAAGTATACGCAATTGTCAACTCGTCGCCGATGGGGTCTTTCTTCAGGAATCCGAAGGTGTGTCCGATGCCTATGTTTAGGTTGACCCTGGGAACCAGCCCTGGCCGGTCGAAATCCGACCCCGGCATCAGAAACAGATCGGTCGAGGTGCCCGGCATGGCCATTGCTTGATGGGGCTCGGAGACCGGCGTCTGCGCGGCCAACCTGCTTGCGGAGATCGGCGCAAGTGCAAACACAATCGTAACCGCTAGAAGGCGCGTCATTGTTTTCACTCCTGTAAGCCTAGCCGGAACGAGGCGTCAAGTACAATTCGATCACCTCGCGCATGAGAACAGCATGAAGAAAGGAGCATCCCCGCCATCATGCGGGACGAGCCCGCTCCGCTCCGTTACGCGCAGAACGGAGAAATCAGCTCCACGATCTCCGCTTCGAATTCGCCATGCTCCCCCACCGTCAGCAGCCCCACTGTCACCGGCAACTCGAACCGCCGCGGCCCGCAGGAGCCGGGATTGAAGTACAGCACGCCCTTGCGCCGGTAGAAGTTGGGCACGTGCGTATGCCCAAAGAGCACGGCGGCAAACCTCCCCGCCGCCGGGTCCAGGTGCAGCGTCTTCAGGTCGTGAAGCATGTAGACGTAGCGGTCCGCGATGAGCACAACTTCGGTCTCGGGCAGCTCGCCGCATGGGCCTTCGCGGTCCACGTTGCCGCGAATCGCTGTGACCGGCGCGATCTGCTCCAAAGCATGAAGAACCGAAGGTCTGCCCACGTCGCCCAGGTGCAGGATGCGCTCCACGCCGGCAAGCGCCGGCGCAACCTCGGGCCGCAGCAGGCCGTGCGTATCGCTCACTACGCCGATCTTCGCCGTTTTGTGTTCGCTCATAAGAGTGGCGCTTCTGTGCGTTGCGAAACCAATAGAAGCTACCCAATCGCCGGGTCGTAGATCCACCGCAATGGTGAGTCAATCCATCTTAGGGTTCCAGGCTGCGCTGGGTCCTCTATGGCGATGCAATAGAGTCCGCTCCAGTTCATTTGCCAGCGCCATCCCTTAGCCGATCCGGGGGCGCTCGATTCAATGTAGCCTGCTGCGTATTCTGCGGAGAGAGGTTCTTTACAGAGCGGGCATCGCGGCGAGGCACCCTTTCTGAAATTTCCCCCGCACTGGCAATCTTGGAAAAATGGCTCCAACTCCATGCATATTTCTTCGCATGAAATGCATGATTGCGGCAGTTTTTGCCAGACCTTGTCTATATGGCTCACCGTCGCGAGCATTCCGCAAGCATCGCAGTAGGCATACGACATATCGCTAAAGCCCGTGTGCCAAAGCTCGTAGCGATATTCCGTCCGGCAATGTTCGCAATCGCCAGTCCACCGATTAGCCACGTTCACCTCACAGCCCCAATTCCAGCCGGGTGCGCGGGTCGAGCCGGTCGCGCAGGGCGTCGCCCAGAAAGTTGAATCCCAGCACCGCGCCGGCAATCGCCAGGGCAGGGAAGTGCACCAGATGGGGCGAATCGAACAGGTGCAGCCGGGCGTCGTTGAGCATCGAGCCCCAACTGGGCCCGGCCAGCACAAAGCCCGCCAGCAGCAGGACTCCCGCGGCGGCCAGCGGCTGGCGGCGAATGCGGCTGCCCGCGCGGCCTGCCATATTCGTAACTTGAAAAGCCGTCGGCATATGCCAAGAATACCGCGACACGCGGGGCAAATTGGTGTTCAATTGCTTATGGGCATCTGGCGACAGAGTTTGACGGTGTGCATGGCGCTGGTTGCGCCCGCGGTTCTGGCGCAGGCGCCCTCGTACCGGACCCCGCAGGTTCAAAGCTCCTATTCGGTCCAGCCGGAAGCCTGGCAGATTGTCCTGCTGGCCAACCAGGCGCGCGCCGCGGCCGGGGCAGGCCCGCTGCGCTGGGATCCCGCGCTGGCCGAGTCCGCCCGCCGGCACTGCCTGCTCATGGTTGCCGAGGGGGCAATCGCCCACCGCTATCCCGGCGAGCCGGATGTTGAACAGCGCGCCGCGCTGGCCGGCGCGCACTTCAGCGTGCTGGAGGAAAACGTCGCCGTCGCTGAGACGCCGGCCTCGATTCACAGCGCCTGGATGCACTCCCGCGAACACCGCGCCAACCTGCTCAGCCCCGATGTGGATCGCATTGGAGTGGCCGTTGCGGCAGGCCGCCAGGGACTGTACGCGGTGGCCGACTACGAGCGCGCCGTGCCCGTGCTTACGCAGGCCCAGGTGGAGGCTGCCGTTGCCGGATTGCTGCGTCCCAGCGGCGTCGCCCTGCTGAGCGACTCGAGGGATGCACGATCGCTCTGCGTTGACGACAGGAACACCACGACCGGCAAGGAGCCGGGCTTCTTGATGCTTTGGCAGGGCGCGGACCTGAGCCGTCTGCCGTGGCAGTTGGTTGAAAAGCTTGGCTCGGGGCGTTATCGCGAGGCCGCCGTGGGCAGTTGCGCGGCCCAGAATCTCGCCGGCTCGTTCACGGCTTACCGCGTGGCTGTGCTGCTCTACTGACGATCGAAGACCATCTCAACCGAACGACTGGTATTTCTTCCAGAACTCCGGCCAGGGCAGGCGCGGGCCGCCGCAGACAAAAATGTCGGGATGATACTGGCTCTCCTCGTTCTTCACGCCTTCAGAGTTGCCGTTGTGGCCGGCGAGTCTGCACCCGGTGAATATCTTGTCGACGTCTTCGCGCGAAACTCCGACCACAATGAGCGTAGTAGGCGGCGGGGTGGGATAGCCGCGCAGCCAGGCCGAGTTGGTAAGGCTGATGGGAGGCGGTAAGTGGTAAGCAGGGCCGAGCATTTCGATTGCGCCCTGCTCGCCATAGTTGCCGACAACTATGCCCATGTTCGCCTGTTGCTCCGGGGGCAGGGAATCGCGGATGCCGGCGACAGTCTTGACCAGCTCAGGCCAGCCGATCTCCTCGCGCAAGTCGGCGTTTCCCTTCTGGAGCGCGAAATTCCGCAGCGGCCCGCTGGACTGGAGCGGCAGAATCCATGCGCAGATATAGGCTCCGCAGGCCGCGAGCCCGGTGAAGAAGACGGCCTCGACCGTCCGCCGGCCCGGCCTGGGCAGAGAAGTAACCCAGCGCTCACCCGCTGTCGCGCCCATTGCCAGCAGCATGGGATACGCAGCGGCCATGTAATATCCCCGCCCCCTGCCCAAGAAGAAGAGCGCCAGCGGGATCAGGTACATCCAGGCCAGCATCCGATAGCGGCGGTCACGCAGGAATGCAATCAGGCCGGCGAGCCAGAGCGGGGCGGCGAACAGGTTCACGCAGATCCAAAACTGGCCGGTCAGAAAGCCCTCGGCACGGCCTTCGCCCACGTCGCGGATATGGATGAAGTGCAAAAACCGATAGGAGATGAAGTCGTGGCGCACCAACCAAACGAAGTTGGGCAGAAAGATCAGGAGAGCCAGGGCGATCCCGCCCCAGAACCAGCCGCTCAAGACGAACCGGCGCGCGCGCGATAACGCAACCCCGCCCAGGATTCCGGCGATGTAGAAGAGGATCGAATACTTGGTAAGCAACCCCACGCCGGTCGCTACGCCGATCGCCAGCCACCAGCGCGGATTCTCCGACCTCAGCAGGCGGATCGTAAAGTACGCAATCAGCACCCACCACAGGTAATCGAAGGTCGTGTACTGAAACTCCGTGCCCTCGAAGAGCGGCAGCGGCGAGAGCGCAACCGCCAGAGCCGCCGTTTCCTGAGCCAGCCGTCCGCCGCCCAGCTCCCGCGCCATCAGCCCGGTGAACAAAATGGCCGCCGCCTGCGCGAGGACCGAAAAGAGCCGCAGCCCCACCATCGAGAGGCCAAAGAGTTCGAGGCCGATGCGTTCCACAAAGGGAGTTAGCGGCGGATAAGGCACAAATCCCCAGTCAAGATGCCGCGCATCGCTGAGAAACTGGAGTTCATCGCGGTGAAACCCGTAGCGGCCATTGGTGAGCAGGTGAATGAGCGCCACCGCGGCGGCGATGGCCAGCAGGAGCAGGGTCTCGGCCTTGGGGCGGCCGTGCAAAGCATCCGAGTTCTTGTCCATTTCGATTGCAGGCACAGAAATCCCGCCTCCTTTCGCTCTTCCCTTGGAGAGTTACGCGCAACGCGCCGCTCCGGTTCCTCAGCGCCGTTCGTGGGGCTGTGGAACCCGGACGGAAGCCATGCCGGCAGCCGTTGCCGCCTGAATGCCCAGGTCCGTGTCCTCAAAGACCAGGCAGTCTTCCGGCGCCACTCCAAGCCGGGCGGCTGCAACCAGGAACGCATCCGGGGCAGGCTTGCTGTTGACGTAATCCTCCGAGCTGACGATGGTCTCGAATCTGTCCATCAGATGCAGTGCGCTGAGAGCCTTCGTCACGGAGATTCGCCTGCCGCCGGAAACTACGGCAATGGGAATCCGGCCAAACTCGGCCTCGATGATCTCCATAACTTCAGGGATCGCCTTGAGCTGAGGAAGCATCTTGAAGTAGAGCTCTTCCTTGTGCTCGGCGAGGGCCTCCACAGGCATGGCGAGTCCGTGCATTTCATTGAGCGTGGCGATAATCTCCCGCGTGGGCTTGCCGCCCCAGGAGTAAAAAAGATCTTCGGGAAATGGGCAATTCCACTCCGCGAAAGCCGTCTTCCAGGCAATGTAGTGCAGCGGCATGGAATCGACGATGGTGCCGTCGCAGTCGAAGAGATAGGCTCGGAAGGAACCAGGGGGCAGTTTCAGCTTCATGAGGAAAGGGAACTCCGTATGGGGTTGTTCTTTCACTGTTGGATGGTTCAGATCATAGTCTCAGGCGATCCGGGCGCCAGCCGGCGCGAATCGAAGGCATAACTCCGCTGGATCGGTGATGCAACAGCAAGGCGGGAATGGATCGAAGTCACCGGGCCGCCGCCGCTTCTGCCGCCGAAGCCGCACAACCGCCCTCGCCGGGCTTGGTCGGCTGCATCCGCAGGGCGTCGTTGAAGCGGTTGAAGTAGTTGAAGAGGCCAATGGCGCAGAGCAGTTCCACAATCTCGCCTTCGGAGTAAAAGCTGCGCAACTCGGCAAACTGCTCGTCGCTCACCTTGTGCGCGTCGCGGGTGACGGTCTCGGCCAGCCGCAGAGCAGCTTTTTCAGCGGGGCTGAAGTCGTCGCGCTGGGACCACTCGGCTAAATGGGCAATCTGCTCGCCGGTCCAGCCCAGCCTCTTGGCCAGCGCGGTGTGGCTGGCCAGGCAGTAGGGCGTCTCGTTCACCTGGCTGGTGCGGACGATGATAAGTTCCTTCAGTTTGGTTGAGACCGTGCCGGTGTTGAGCACCGCGCCGAAGTGCGCCTGCATGGTGGCGAAGATCTCGGGCCGGTGAGCCATCACCCGGAACATGTTGGGCACATTGCCTCGCTGGGCAAAGACTTTGTCGTAGAGCGCGGCAGTTTCCGGGGTCACTTGGCCGCGGTCAAGCCGGGAAATCCGGGACATTCGGCCTCCTCTTTGGTTCAGAATACCAAATCGCCGGCTCGGGCTTTCCGCGCCCGCCTTCGCGGCCCGCACCGGCAGCGGCATTCCTCTCTGGCGGAGCGCGTCTTCGCGGAGGCCCATCCGCAATTGCCTCCGCCGTATCCTCCGAAATGCCCATCTTCCGGACGCATTCCGGACTAGAAGAATTGCATAAGGCATGTATAATGAACAGTATACAGTCATAAGTCAAGAGCTGCCCTGTTGTGGCAATGGTAAACAAAGACCCCCTTAAGAGCCTCGGTTCTTGGTCAAGAAAGAGGAGATTCCTGGCCCGTTTGACCGGAAAGAGCGGCAGTTCTAAAAAGTATTGTGCTTCCGGACTGGCCGCAAGGGCCGTGTCGAAGGAAGATACTGTGTCGCTCGGTTTTTCGACCGCGCCTCTCCCATCGGTCTTGCTGTTTCCTTCACGAGTCGTACAATTTAGGAAAACCAGTCCCATACATGGCGATTTCAGCATGAACCATTGAAACAATTCTTTCTTGGTGTGAGGTAGGTTCCCCCATGAAGTTTGCTTGTTTTCTATGCGTCGGCATGTTTGCCGCCATGTCGGCCTCCGGCCAGGCTGGATCGATGCTTCCGCCTGGCATGTTCAGCACACAGGGAAATCAGATCGTCGACCAGAATCAGAATCCGGTTCGGCTGGCTTGTGTTTACTGGGATGGAATGAACGGCGATGACCACCAATTGGGCAATCTGAATGGGCCGTTCGTCGGCATTCAGGCGAATGTGAACGCCATTGCCGCCGCTGGATTCAACTGCTTGCGCGTCGATTTCAACAATATCTCGCTCCACGACAGCGGATCGGCCGCCTTTCTTCAAGCGATGGACCAGGTGGTTGCCGCGGCCGCAAGCGCCGGGATTCGGGTCATCTGGGACGATCATAATAACGAGGGTAACTACGGAAGCAACGACAATTTCACGGACGATTGCGCCGCCCAGCAGGCAAACGGCATCTGGTACGATCTTGGCGGCGCATCGGATGGAACCGACGGCTGCAATGACCCCGGACACACCACGCAAGCCTCGTACCAAAGCGACTGGGTTTCGGTTGCCACCCGCTACGCCAACAACAACACCGTGATCGGATACGACCTCTGGAACGAGCCGCTGAGTTATGGCGACTCGCTCTGGGGAGGCGGAAGCGACCGCGATATCCATCTCATGTATGAAACTGTGGGTTCGGCCATTCTTTCCGTAGATCCAAGCAAGCTGATCTTCGCCGAGTGTCCGCAGGACTACGGTCCGGCCACGCTCTATGACGGCGTCACGATTGGAAATGCTCCTTTCGGAGATTGCACGGGCGTTAAGGCGCTTCCGGTAGTGTTCACGGTCAACGGAGTCACCGTCACGAATAAGGTGGTTTACGATGTCCACCTTTATCCGAGCTCCACAAGCGACATTGCCCACTTGTTCGGCGGCTCCAGCAGCAGCCCGGCCGCGATCTCGACCATGAACATGAACTTCGGGTTCATCGTGTCCCAGAACATCGCCCCCGTCTGGGTCGGAGAAAGCGGAACCGGCCTGCAGGTCGAACCGGACGATCAGAACTGGGCGAATATGCTGGACCAATACCTGAACGGGCAGCTCGGAAGCCAGGGCGGGCCGGCCTTCTCCGGCAATCAGCAAGGCATGGGCATCGCCTGGACGGCTTGGGGCACATCGAATCCCGCGTCAACCACCGAGGGCCTCGGCATCCTTAGCTCGGATGGGTCGTTGATCGAGGCGCAGGTCGCCATCGTCGATCCGCTTCTCTATCATCCGGTGATTCCGCCGGGAATCAGCATCCTCGGCACGGCGGTCACCGTGAAAGCCGGCGCAACCTCGGGGAACACTTCTACGATCACGGTTAGGCCAGCCGGCGGATTTACCGGCAGCGTGGCGCTGACCGCGGCCGTTACTTCCAGCCCGGCCGGCGCGCAGGACCTGCCCACCCTGAGCTTTGGCTCGACTAGCCCGGTAGCCATTTCGGGCACCGGCGCCGGAACGGCCACGCTCACGATCGGCACAACGGCGGCAACCAGCGGCGCACTGGTCCAACCCAAGCGGCATGGGGTTCCCTCGTACGCGGCTGGTGTCGCGACGCTGGCCTGCTTGCTACTCTTCGGCATTCCAGCACGGCGGAGCAGCTGGCGGACCAGGCTGGGATTGCTAGTGCTCCTCGTTGTCCTTGCAGGCGGCGCGGTCGCATGCGGCAGCGGAGGCGGAAGCGGTGGAAGCGGGAGCAGTGGCGGGGGAGGCGGTACAGGCAATTCCGGAACGACAGCCGGCAGTTACACCATTACCGTGACGGGCGTCTCGGGCCCCACCACGGCCACCGGCACAGTCACCCTCACCGTCGAGTAGTCCGATATCCCGCGTATCTCCATTGCGAAGGACGATATCTGGAAAGGATCGCGCGCTCCCAATCGGCTCTGCCGAAGACATCCGCCCCACTGCGGGTGGCTACAGCAGTTTTCCCGCGGCCAGATCGCGAATCAGCGCGCGGTCCGCGGCCAGGAAGTCGTAGCTGGGCAGGTCTTCCAGGCGCACCCAGCGCAACTCGTTGAAGATGTGGTTGACGATCTCGCCGGCAAACTCATGGACGGCAAAGAACTGCAAATCGACGGCCCCGCCATGGCGGTAGTTATGGCGGATGCGGGCGACCAGGGGGCCGATGGCGGCCTGGATTCCCAGTTCTTCCTTCAGTTCGCGGGCCAAGGCCAGCTCCGGGCTCTCGCCGGATTCTATTTTGCCGCCGGGAAACTCCCATTGCAGGGCCATGGGTTGACCGGGACGGAGTTGGCCGATGAGGATTTCGCCACCGCGCACGATGAGCGCGGCGGCCACAAAGCGGAGGGCGGGACCGGCAGGCCGATGGTTGGAATTTGGCGGGGTTGCTTCCACACCTCTAGTGTAAACACACCGAAACAGTTGCAGGGCCGGATAGGGGCCTCGCGCAGCGGGAATGGGGC
Source organism: Occallatibacter sp. (assembly GCA_050014575.1). Taxonomy (GTDB): domain Bacteria; phylum Acidobacteriota; class Terriglobia; order Terriglobales; family Acidobacteriaceae; genus Telmatobacter. Next base: position 8,930 of record JBEKDB010000058.1, read on the forward strand.
TGCTTTGAGACGCGCAGTTCTTGCCGCGCCGCCGCAAAGCGAAGCCGTGAGATGGGACAGGTTCCCAGAGAAGGCCTTATTCTCCCGCAACCGCGGCTTCGAGACCCTCGGCGCCTTGCGGCCGGAAATAGCCCCAGCCGCGCTTTGCCGCCGTCGCAAGCAATGCAGGCGACGGGTTGACGGGGAAGGCGCGGCGCGCGATCTTGAGCATGGCCAGGTCGTGAATCGAGTTGCCGAAGGCCGCATCGGGAACGGCCAATCCGATCCGGGCAAGCGTTGCCGCCTTGCCCTCGCCGGTGGGCACGTCCACAATCTCGCCGGAGATGACGCCTTCAACGACGCGCACGTCGGCGGCCAGCACGCGGTCTTCCGGGATGCCGAAATCGCGGACGCCCTCGGCAACCACCCAGCGGCAGGTGGAGCTGACGGCCCAGAGTTCGGCTCCAGCCTGGCGCAGGGCAGCCACGAGCTTGACCAGCTCGGGAAATATGCGAGGCCGCACGAATTCCTCCACATACCGGGCCGCCGCGGCGCGCAGTTCCCGGTCGCGCAGGCCGGCGTAAATCCGCACCATCTCGCCGCAGATCTCCACTTCGCTCACCTTGCCGGCCTTGTAGGCGCGGTAGCGGGTATCGATCCAGTCGCTGGTGGAGCGCGAGACCAAGCCCTGCTCCAGCGACCAGAACAGGAACCCGGAGCCCGCGTCGCCGCTCCAAAGCGTTCCATCGCAATCGAAGACCGCAACCTTGGGATGGCTATCGAGAACCAGCCGCTCGAACTGCTGGGCGGTCCACCTGGGGATTTCTATCTGCTTCGGCTTCAAACGTTCCTCAATCCTGCTCGAAATGGTTTATCCATCTCCATTCTCTTCCAAACCGGCCGGGTCTTGCACGTGAAGCGTTGATGAACGGCTTTGCCGGAGCGAGCGGTACGATGGAATTATGAGGCGGGAACGAGATGGGCGATAGACGGAAGGAACTGGAAACGATCGCCTCCCTGTTGCGCGAAGAGAGTACGCTGGCGCTGGCCACCACCGATGAACAGGGTCGGCCGTGCGTGGCGCCGCTCTTCTACATTGCCGACGAGGAGCTGACCCTTTTCTGGTTTTCATCTCGGGCCAGCTTGCACAGCCGGAACCTGAAGCGAGCGCCGATGGCGGCCGCCGCCATCTACCGGCACACGGAGAACTGGAAAGAGATTCGCGGCGTGCAGTTGCGCGGGCCGGTCACCGTGATTGCCGACAAAAATCGCCGGCGCGCCTTGATCGCTGCCTATTGCGAACGATTTCAGTTGGGCGTCCTCTTCAAGGCCGCCATCGGCCGGTGCAGCCTGTATGCGCTGCGGCCGGTATTCTTCCGGTACATCGATAACTCCAGGGTCTTCGGGCACAAGTTCGAGATCGCGCTGGAGGACGAGTAGGCGCAGGCGCTTCGGCTGCTTTCGCGGAAGGCTCGCGCTATCCGCGCGCAGCCGGCTTCCTACATTGCGCTGGTCGAGGCTGGAAGCGTGAAGAGGAAGCGGCTGCCCTTGTCGGGTGTGCTTTCGGCCCAGATGCGGCCGCCGTGCTGCTCGACGATGCTGCGGCAGAGGGCTAGGCCCAAGCCGGTGCCGCCGAGGGCGCGGGTGTCAGAGGAGTCGCCTTGCTGGAAGCGGTCGAAGATGCGCTCCAGCTTCTCGGGTGGGATGCCGCGGCCCTGGTCTTCAACGATGAAACAAATCTCGTCTGTTCCGAAGCGCTGCGCGACCAGGCGGATCGTGGTCTCGGGGGGCGAAAACTTGATGGCGTTCCCGATCAGCTCGTTGAGCACTTGCAGGATGCGCTCCTCATCGGCCAGGACCGTCGCCGGGGAAGCGTCGACGCGGACTCCGATGTGGACTTCGCCGGCTGCGGCTTGGGCCATGTCGGCTGCGCGGCGCAGCAGTTCGACGGCCTCAAGGGGCTGGCGATGCAGGGGCATCTTGCCCCTTTCTCCGCTTTCAAAGTCCAGAATATCGTTGACCAGGCGCACCAGCCGGTCGCAGTTGCCGATGGCCATGTTCACCATCTGGCGCTGTTTCTCGGGCCGCTTGTCCAGGACGCCGGAGGCGAGGAGCCCGATCGAGGCGCGCAGCGAGGTAAGCGGAGTGCGCAACTCGTGGCTCACCGTGGAGACGAACTCGTCTTTCATGCGCCCCAGGCGGCGGCGCTCGGAGATGTCCTGGAAGGCGACGACCATGCCGGAGATCTCTCCATCCTCGACAAGCGGGCTGGCGCTGTACTCGACGGGAATCGCCGTGCCGTCGTTGCGCCAGAAGACCTCATCGCGCATGCGGATGGCCTGGCGGCGGCGCATGCCCTGGAGAATGGGGCTGGTCGTTTTGGAGTAGGGTGTGCCATCGGCGTGGCTGTGGTGAATGATCTCGTGGATGTCGCGGCCGGTCAACTCGCTGGGTGTGTAGCCGAGAGTGTTCGCCGCGGCATGGTTGATGAAGGTAAGTCGGCCGTCCAGGTTGATGCCATAGATGCCGTCTTCCACCGACTCCAGGATCAGCTCGCGCTGGTGCGTGGCCAGGTGGAGTGCTTCCTCCGCCTCGTGCTGCTCGGTTACGTCCATGCCGTGGTTGATGATGAAGGGCCGTTCGCCAGGAAGCTCCATGCGGCGGCTGCGGAAGGCGATGCGGCGGACGACGCCGTCGCTGCGGCGCACCGGCAACCGGCCCTGCCATTCTTCCCCCGCCGGCAGGGATTCCAGGCCCTCGCGGAAGATCGCCGTGTAATCGGAATCGAGGAACATCGCAACCGATTGCCCAACCAGGTCCTTGACTTGGTAACCGAGCGTCTCGGCAGTGTAGGTATTCAGCGAGGTGAGCTGGGCATCCAACGTGCAGGTAAAGAGGAAACCGAGGCTGTTCTCCACCATCTGCCGGTAGCGTGTTTCCATGGAGAACGGCATTGCTTCCATCTGCTGCCGATCGGTTGCGTCCTGGCCGCAGACGATCAGGTACTGGATATTGCCATCCGCTCCGGCTATGGGCCGCAGCGTCCAACTGACGCGCCGAGTGCTGCCGCTCGACGTCTTCCACTCCGTCTCTTGCGGGCCGGGGACCTTTCCCTCCGCAGCCTCGCGAAACATGGCCGAGGCCCAGGTCCGTTCTTCCACCTCCAGAACCCGCTCCACAAACTGGCAGCCCACAGCGTCGGCCACAGTCAGGCCCGTCAACTGCAAAAAGGGGCCATTCAGCCGCACGATGCGGCCGGCCGTATCCAGCAGTGCAACCAGGAAGGGAATCGAGTCCAGTGCGGCGGTTGCCAGGAGCCGTTCGCTGGACAGCGCGCGCTCGACCCGCTGCCGGGCCCGACGGCCCTGCTCTTGAAAGACCGTGAGGGAACACAGTTCCAGCCGAGTGACCGCCTGGCGGGCCAGTATCTCCAGCAAGCCGATGTGCTCCTGGTTGAACCAGTCCGGCTTGGGGGACAGCACCGCCAGTGAGCCTACGACCTTCTGGGTGCTGGTGATAAGCGGCACTCCGGCGTAGGAGCGGCAAGGCTTTGCCCCGGCCAGAGGGATTCCCTCGCGAGGGAAGCGCGAGTCCTGGCCGGCATCCTGGATCAGAAGGGGCTTGCCATTCTCCAGCATCCCCTGGCAGGCGGTTGAAGAACATGGCTGGTCGGGCGCCTTGAATCCATATTGCGACTTGAACCACAGGCGGTCGAAGTCCATCCAGCCTATGTAGGCGTAATCCGCGTCCAGCAATACGGCCGCAAGCTCAGTCAGTTCGTCCAGCGCCGAATCCGGGTAGCGGTCAAATAGCTCGAACTCCGGCCGCGATGCCATTTCCTTGCCTTCCGCTGTATCCTGGCTGTGGATTGCACACATACCAATACGATACACACAGTCGGCACCCGTTTCGGACCAATAGTAAAACCTTTATCTAACACTAAAGGTGAAGAGCATGGCACAAATGAACTACCACTTAAATAACCAGGTTTCCGCGCATAAGTTTCATGCATAAGTTACTAAAGGCACTAACCCCAGAAAACAACTCCAGCGGTGCTGTAGACGCTCGCCTCTCGCGGCCACAGGCATCCTGTGAGCGCTCAGGGCAGGTTGCGCTGGGCAAAGCAGTCGGTTTCTGTCGGATTTACTTGCCGGGCGGCAGCTTGCAGCAGTCGCCAGCGGCCACCGGTTCATTGCTGCCGGCGTCCAGTACCACCTTCCAATTGCCATCGGGCTGTTTGCGCCAGATGGTGATAAAGCGGCCGGTGGTGGTAACGGGATTGCCGTTGGCGTCCTTGCTGTGGCCCTCGAAGTGGCTCCAGGTGTAGCCGATGTCGCCGGAAGGCCCCATCACGGCGTCGATCGGGGTCCACGTCAGTTGATAGACCTTGGGATCCCAGTTGGCGGATTTGGCAATCGCCACGCGGCCCACCATCGGCGCTTGAGCGTTGCCCAGCACGACGCCGTCCTCGGCAAACCAGTCGGCAAAGGCCGCGCCGCCGCGTTCGGCCACATCCTTGGCGAAGCGGGCTTCAAGATCGAAGAGCAGAATCTTGCCCGGCTTCACGGTGGGGTCGGTGAGCGGATTGGGAGCGGCCTGCGCATCGCCCGCGGGAAATGACAACTGCCCAAAGCCCGCGCGGGGCGCAATCATCGCCCCCGCCAGCACCAACCCGCATAGAAACCCTCTCCACATTCCAGAGCTGCTTCCGGTCATGATTCCATCCCTCCCGTTCAGCATGAAAGACCTACTTGCCCATCCTACATTGGCGAGGGGGACACTAGCCTTCCGGGTTGCGAGGTTTCAAACCGGGCCTCTGATCAGGACGTCCTTGGCGATCTGGAGAAGATCGGTTTCCCTATCACGGCCATGCTGTCACGCGGATGGTAAAGTTTTCTTGCCCCGGCGAGCGTAACCGTTCCATCGATTCGCGTGTCAAAGGTTCAGAGTTCGCGGCTTGAGCGCGGGACGGGCAACCGGAATCCAGGCGACTTGCCAATCCACCTCAACTCCAACCGTCCTTCGAGGCTTCCATGAAGATTGTTCGCTTTCTTTCTCTGTCGATTCTCATTGTTTGCGGTTCCTTCTGCAGATTTGTTGGTGCCCAAACTTCAGCGTCCGGATCCGCAAAGTCAACGCCGCCTCCGCCTCCATCGCCGCCGAATCCCACCGCGACTTATGCGCAGATAGTTCGCATCAGTTATCTGGAGGGCGATGTGCGCGTCACGCGCGGCGCTCAGGCTGAAAAGGCAGCGGGCACGACGTGGGAAAAGGCGGTCGCCGATCTTCCCATTGAAACCGGCTACAACCTGGCGACGGGCGCGGGACGCGCGGAGATCGAGTTCGAAGACGCCTCCACCGTCTATCTGGCGGAGAATTCCGTGCTGGTCTTCAGCGACCTGAAGACGGCAGGCGGAGTTCCCCATACCGAGCTAACGCTTCTGGCGGGAACGGCAACTCTGCACCTCCGCCCCGTCAGCGGTGAGTCGTTCATCCTGAAGACACCCACCGATGGCGTAACTACTTCTTTTCCCGCAAAGGCCTACCTGCGCATCACCAGTTATAGCGATGCGATTGCCATCACGCCGCAGAAGGACGAATCCTATCTGCTCGATGCACCGGGATCGGTTGTGCAGAAATCCGCCAAGGGTCAGACGCAGTACTTCAACAATGGTCAAAGCATTCCTCCGCCGGCTCAGAGCGACGCAACCGAGTTTGCCGCGTGGGACACCTGGGTGGCAAACCGCGTCCAACAGCGGTCGGCGGCGATGACGGCAGTGATGAAAGCCGCGGGGCTGACCGCCCCTCTGCCCGGCTTGGCCGACATGAATGGACAGGGCGCCTTCTTTGCCTGCGCGCCTTACGGAACCTGCTGGGATCCGCCCGGAGATCCCAATCAGCAGCAAACGACCGGCCAACCGCCTACCGCTCAACAGCAGCCCGACTTCTCTCTGGCCTTTAACCCGGCAGCGGTCAGCGTGGCGCCCGGCGGACGGGTCACTGCCAAACTATCCGTCGCGAATCTGAACGGCTTCTCCGGAACTGTGGATGTTACGCCCTCCCTGCCGGATGGATTCTCATGCACATCCTGTTCCGGCCAGATCGCCCAGGGACAGCCGCTTCCCGTGCTGCTTGCGGCCGGCGCGTCGCTCCCAGAGGGCACTTACATCGTTCAATTCACGGCTGCATCGGGAACCTTCGCGCATCAGATAACTCTCACCGTCTACGTCTACACGACACCGCCGGCCGATCTGGCGCTGGTTGCGGCGCCGGCCGAGGTATTTGGCCCCATCTTCCCCTGCTTCCCGGGCGGAATTGGCTTTCTGACCGCGGGGGATATTCGGATCGGAAGGGGCACCTATCTCGTCAGCCTGCAGGATGCGCCGTACTCCTGGGTGGTGTGCCACGCCGGAAGCTGGATTTACCGGCAGAATCATTACGTGTGGGTGGTGGGACCAAGGAGACATCACCATCCGCCCATTCACTGGATCAAGAGCAAGCATGCCCAGGGCTATGTTCCCTTCCATCCCCGCGATGCGGCGGGCAAGCCTCCCGTCAATCGCAAGCACGATGTGTACGCACTCAGCGACAAGAAGGGAGGGCAGATCGAGCGGACTCAATTCGATCCGAAGGGCAAGATTGAGCTGATGAAAGAACCACCCAAGGAATTCCGCAACACGTATCTGCATCCACTCGATCCGGCCGGCGAACCGCAAATCGCGGCGCACGCGTTGCTGGATAAGCAGGTTGGCGTTGCTCTAAGATTCAATGACGAGTCGCAGAGGTTTGAGATGGCGACAGAAGCCGCGACGGGCGACAAAAAGTCTACCGAGTTCAATGCGTTTGCCGGCCACAACAGCAATCTCCGCACCGGAGCCGACGGCAGCGTCGTAGCCCATGGCAATAATGGCGCCCACACCGGCGCTCACGCCGGTGGCATTCACACGGGCGGAGCCGCACACACGGGCGCCGCGCATAGCGGTGCTGGGCACACTGGCGCAACACATGCTGGCGCAGCGCACGCCGGTGGAGCACATGCTGGCGGAGGCGGCCATGCTGCCGGCGGCGGGCACGCTGGTGGTGGAGGGCACGCTGGTGGTGGTCACCGCTAGGGTTGCCGGCTTGCGGCTCCGACTCGGCTGACATGGATGTCAAGGGCGCGTCTGTGCTAAATGACAATGAGCTTCCTGCAGGCTTGCCGAAAGCTCACAGAACATAGCTAACGCTGGACTCCGAGCCGGGAAGGAACTGCGGAGGTTCGTCCCGACTCGTCCTCGTTCGCTGCAATAACTCCCTTGGACTCATTCGGTGTTCTCTCCTACGGCGCACACTCAACATGCGCCGGTCTAACTCGGGATTTATGTGTTCTTCCCCACCGTATTCACCAGCCAGTGCGCGCGGAACCAATCCATCAGCCACAGGCGGACCGGTGTCTCGAAGAAGCGAAAGCTCAACAGACTCAAACCCACACAGAGCGCGAGATACACAGGATAGAAAGCCCCAGTCACCCATTGAAAACGCTTAAACAAGCTGAGAATTGGAGAATGAATGAGGTAAAGCGCATAACTGGCATTGCCCAGGACCAGCAGCCATTTCGCGCACAACCATCGCGACAATGGCGAGGAGGCTGTCGAAAGCGCCCAGATAAGCCCCGCGAACATCGGCGCCAGCAGACCTTCTTCATAGGGCGACGCGACGCGAAACAGCGGCTCCAGCGGCACGCACAAAACAAGCCCGCCAATCGAAAGCCCCAACACGATGTTTGCCTGCCACGGCCGCGCCTCTGCGTCTTCCGCCCGCTCTTCTTGCAGCGACCGCCATCGCGCCAGCAGAATCCCCAGCGCAAAGGTCGAGGCATGCAAGATCGGAGAGACGGCCAATGTCTCCGGTCCTACATGCGGCCTCATAACCCAGACGAGCGCCTGCCCTCCGGCATAAACACCCAATGCTGTCATCCATAACCCCGCCCCGCGCAACTTCCAAAGCAGGGAGCCGAGCCACGGGAAGCACACGCAGAAGAAAAGTTCCGCCGAAAGAGACCAGCTTGGAGGATTGATGCAAAGCAGCTTGACCGGGTGCCAGCCTTGCAGGATGGCCGCATTTGCGGCAAAGATAACTGCTGCCTTTGTCAATCCGATCGCCGGGCCGTGCTTCTGTATCTCGGCCGCGACAATCCGCCAAGCGTCCAGGACCATCACAACAAAGTACAGAGGATAAAGGCGCGCAAGTCTGGCCGCGAAGAACCTGCGCTTGTCGATGGCTTGCTCTTTATTCAAATACGCCAAGCTCAGCACGTAGCCGGAGAGTAGGAAGAAGAAACTGACCGAAATCCTGAACGCCAGCGCCACATCGCCCGCGTACTCTTGGGGACCGGGTTGAACACCCCATGCGGAGACGCCAGGAAGAAAGACCAGCACAGAATGGTGAATGAGAACAAGTATTGCCGCAACAAAGCGCAGCGAAGTCAACGGGGAGATATTCTTATGCACTTTGAACTTTCCTCATTCTCTTTGAGATATTCTCAAGATCGCGCCGGACGAAGTATTCTCCCCGCGAGGTTCGCACTGCGCCGACTATCTTGGAGCTGCGCCGATGGCGGCTGGAGGCCGGCAAGGACGGGAGACGAGTATTGGAGGCGGGCGCGCGGCAAGACGCGCCTTTCATCGTCCCGGCCGAATCCCAATCCAGCGCGTACTAACATCGTCTGCCAAGCGATGGTAGATTTACTCCGTAGATATGTTACCGGCATTTTAGGGAATTATAACATCTTCAATTTGTGCGGGGTATTATCCTTCGATGTGCCCCGCCCAAGGGCGAAGTATCCAGCTCAATCGCATAGGAGCGCGGCTTCGGGGAACGCTTGCACCGAATCTTCGGCTTCAACGCCGGCATCCAGCGCGTAGCCTGGTTCGTCCGCATCTCGCGACCCAAAGAACAGTTCCACCTGGGCTAGCACCTCGGGCCCCGTGCGCACCTGGTAGATGGCCGCCCGCAGCTTGGCGCCGTCCGGCACGCCGTGCGTAAACCAGGTGGCGAACTGCTTCATCTTGCCGGCGGTCTCACCCAGTTGAGCGGCCTTGGGCAGATCCCTGGTGGCCTCGGCCTCATCCAGAAGCATCTGAAAATAGGCGCGAATCATTCGGTAGCGGTCATTGACCGTAGGACGCTCGTACGTGCCGGTCGCGGTGTACTGGGCAATTTGCCTGAAGATCCACGGGTTGGCCGGCGCGGCCCGCCCGATCATCACGGCGTCGCAGCCGGTGAGCGCCACCATGGCCGCCGCGGCTTCCGGAGTTGTAATGTCGCCGTTCCCGATGACCGGAATTCCCACCGCCTGCTTCACCTGGGCGATCCACTCCCATTGCGCCTGGCCGCTATAGCCCTGCTCGCGGGTGCGGGCATGCACGGCCACGGCGTTCAGCCCCTCGGCCTCGGCCATCCGCGCTAGCTCCACGCACACGATCTGCCCCTCGTTCCAGCCCACGCGGAACTTGACGGTGAAGGGAATCGAAACCGCCTTGCGCACGGCGCGAAAGATCTCGCCGATGCGCGGAAGGTCGCGCAGCAGGCCCGAGCCGCCGTTCGACCCCACCACGCGCTTGGCCGGGCAGCCGAGGTTCAGGTCCACCGTGTCGAAGCCCGTATCTTCGACAATCCGCGCCGCTTCCGCCAGGGTCTCGGGGTTCGCCCCAAAGAGTTGCGCGCCGATCGGATGCTCGTCGTCGTAGAAGGTCAGATAGCGGCGGCGCTTGGTCTCGCGCATCCGGGCCAGGCCGTCGGCCGAGGTGAACTCGGTCATCAGCAGCCCGCAGCCGGACTGCGCATTGGTGACGGATGAGTCGATCGCGAGTGGATCGGTGAGCGCCCTGCCGGCGTTGCGCTGTTGCGGCGAAGCCGCGTCTGCCCCACCGCAGGTGGTGAACAGACTGGCGTGGCGAATGAACCGCCGGAAGACCGTATCCGTGACCCCGGCCATGGGCGCCAGCACGGTGGCAGGCCTCACCACAACCGTTCCCAGGCGCACCTCGGCCGGCACGCTCGCCGTGGCAGGCATCTGGTGCTCCGTGGGATTGTCCCAGTCCTTCTTCACGGTAAAGCCCTTGCTAACCATAGAAGCCCTTCTAGCTGCCAGAAGCCGTCTCAACTCCCCCGAACGAACTTGGGCCTCCGCCGCGGCGGAGGCCCAATCGTTCCCACTGTTTGCCGCGCGCCGGTTACTTGGCTGCCGCAGCCGCAGCCTGCGCCCCGTCGGACTTGGCATACTTGCGGCGGAAGCGCTCAACGCGGCCCGCCGTGTCCACCAGGCGCTGCTTGCCGGTGAAGAACGGGTGGCAGTTCGAGCAAATCTCCAGGTGAATGTCGCCCTTGTGGGTCGACCGGGTCTCAAAATTGTTCCCGCAGGCGCACATGATCCGCACCGCGGCGTACTTGGGATGAATTTTTTCCTTGGGCATCTCTTCGGGCAAACCTTTCCTGCAATGATTCCATTGTATGGGGATTGGGGCGGTTTAGCAATTGCGTCGCCTTACTGCGCCAGGGCCTTGGCGATCCCCGCTTCCACCAGCGGCGCCATAATCGCGTACCCGGCGGGGAGCGGATGCACACCGTCCTTGCTCAGTGCCGCCGGCAGCCCGCCGCGCTCGTCCTGCATGGCCGAGTGGTAGTCCACATAGACGTATCCCATCTCCGCCGCATAGGCCTTGATCCAGGCATTGAGAGCCAGAACCTTCGGCGCCGGCTTGAGTCCCTGCACCCAGGGAATGCTGACCGACGGCAGCACCGAGCAGAGCACCACGCGAATGTGGTTGGCCGTCGCCAGGTCGGCCATCGAGGCCAGGTTGTCCTCAATCTGCTCCAGCGTCTCAGGCCCGGTGTTGCCGGCAATGTCGTTGATGCCCGCCAGAATCACCACTGCCTTCGGTTGGAGCGCGATCACATCCTGGCGAAAGCGCAGCAGCATCTGCGGCGTGGTTTGCGCCTTGATTCCCCGGTTGATGTACGGCTTGCCGGGAAAAGACCCCTTCTCGCCCTCAATCTTCCAGTCTTGGGTGATCGAGTCGCCCATGAAGACCACGCGGTTTTCGCCTGGAGCCGGCGGAGCCAGCTTGGAGTCGGCCTTCTTGAACCGGCCCAGAAAGGGCCAATCGTCCTCCATCTGTTGCTGGTGCTCCTTCATCCAGTTTGAAGCCGGAGGCGCTTTCCGCGCGGGTTCAGCCTCGGCCTCCGGTTGTGCCCCAGCGGGAGTCTGCGCCGGTTGGGCCGCGGCCGGGGCCTGCTCCGCGGGCGGAGCTTTAATCTCCGGCAGGCTGCCGGGCTCCTGCGCGGGGAGCGCCGCTGGGGTGAGCAGCCCCGCCAGGGCTACGGCGGCGAACCATGCAATGCGCAGCGGGAATCGATTCACAGTAGCGTCTCCATTCATTGAGCGGTCAATCCCCCATTGGGTGAGGATTGGAGGACTGACAGCGCCTGCGTTCGCACGAGCTTCCCATTGTAGGAGGTCGCGCCGCAAGCTGGCCAAGGCTTTTCCACATTGCGTCACCGGACCTGCACCGGCGCGTTCCCGCCCCGCTTGCGCTAGGCTTGAATGCAGATGAGCGTCTGCACAATCTGCGATGGAGTGGGCCTTGTCCGGGTGGTCAACAGCGCGGGCCAGTGGGTCTCGCGCGCCTGCGAGTGCCAGGAGATGGTGCGCGAAGAGCGCCGCCTGGGGGCCGCGCACATTCCCGAGCGCTACCGGCATTACACCCTGGACGGCTATGAGACCGCCTTCCGCGGCGCCGACCCCTCGCTGGGCCGCGCCCACCTGACCGCGCGCCGGTTTGTCGAGGCCTACCCCGTGGATACCGCCGGCAAGGGGCTGCTGTTCACCGGCTCCATCGGCGTGGGCAAAACCCACCTGGCCGTGGGCGTGCTGCGGCGGCTGGTGCAGGAGCGCGGCGTCAAGGGCCTCTTTTGCGACTATCGCGAGCTGCTCAAGAACATCCAGAACAGCTACAACCCGCAGGTGCACATTACCGAACTCGAACTGCTGCAGCCGGTCTTTGCCGCCGAGGTGCTGGTGCTGGACGACCTGGGCGCGCAAAAGCCCAACGAGTGGGTTTGGGACACGGTCGCCCTCATCCTGAATACCCGTTACAACGACAAGCAGACCACCATCGTAACCACCAACTACCCCGACCTGCCGGCGGCCGGCGGCGGCTTGACGGACCCCGAACGCGCCGCCCGCGAACCCACTCTCGGCGACCGCATCGGCGACCGCATGAGGTCGCGGCTGGCGGAGATGTGCGTCCGCGTGGAGATGAGCGGCGAAGACTTCCGCCAAACCGTCAAGAAGGCACGCTTCGGGTAAATGCGGCGAGTTTGGGAGTCGCGCTGTATCATTTCGATACAGTCTTGAATCCCAGGTCTGGACTAGCGAAGATTGCTGCCCCCACATCATCCACATGAAACAATCTGAAACCGGACGCTGAGTAGCGGTACAGTTTCCGGATGGCCGACGATACACTCAGAGCATGCCACGCAATTCACCGCAGTTCGTTTTGAGAGACCGGCCCTTTCCTCATTGGACGACGACGGCGCTTTTGCCGTCGTGGAAAGGGCATCGATGTCATAGCGATCTCTTCGGATGGCGAGAGAAGCCGAAAGCCTCTGATGGGAACACGGAGATCTTCCTTTCGCCGGTGGGGAGAAGTGCCGACCCTCCCTCAGAAGCCGAAGTTGCCGCAGTTTCGTGGGTGATTGAGAACGAAGCTTCGATTTCGCACGCTTTGATCGCGTCCTTGTTCAAAGAGTATCGATGCTTACAGGAACTCTACGGATATACGGACGAAGAAAAAATGAGGTTGATGCCTGATATCGAATCAACCGACGATCTGCGCTCGCTGCTTCGCTTCCACAATATCCACGTTCATCGAGAACAAGAAGATGGCATTCCCTATTCTGGTTGGGGGTTCGGGTGTACCTGGGAGTCAGAACATGGACTCGGAATCCTGATGCACGGTAGCCGAACCGTGAAGATTGGATGGGCGGACACGGCATTCGATCCTGTTCGTCAGGATGATAGTGATTCCGCGTCCGGCTCGTTGATCGTAGCTCCACGCAGAATTCCAGGTTGGTCGCCTTCGTCCCGCAAGGAGGGCTGGATCAATACATCCGGCATACCTCTATTTGATCCGTCTGAAGATGAGTTTTTTCGAAATGCAGGCGTGCAATTCAGCATAGTAGGGCCTCTCGTTTCGGAAGCCGAAATTCGCGAGGTCTTCCCGGAGCCTTTTCTGGGCAGGGATGATCTTGTCCAGTTCTATTTGCGATACAACGGCGGTAGCAGGTCCTCTAAAGGCTGCATCATGCATTGTGGTAGTCCTGCACATTGCGTTCCGCGCAATGAACTGCAGAAGTTGAACCTCGAAGGCTTCCGATCCATCCCAGTTAGGCCAGATGATCGCATGCTTCCCTTCGCGAACATGCTCGCTCATCACGCAACCATGGCAAGAATCTATTTGAAGATTCCGGAGATGAAGGCCTTCCTAGATGAGCATATTGGAATCGCGTTCGATCACAGCGGACGAGACCTTTGCATCAGTCGTCAGAGCGGACAGATTGTCTTTATGGATTGGACGGCATACAAAGAAGGACCCGTCGAGGTCGCCTCTTCGTTCATAGAGTTTGTCCAAAGGTTCTGGAATATTCACCAAGGCCCGGTCCACTAGCGGACGGACATGGTACAAAATCGAATTCCCGATGAGTGACCGGCTTTCCGGAAACCGACCCACTACCGGGCGCGCCTAGTTCAGGAGGTCAATCGCCCAGTTCACAGTGGCGTGAAGATCGTCCACTCGCGCGAATGCCTTGTCGCGCGTCACCAGCACCGCGCCCGTCGCAATGGCATGGGCTGCAATCTGCATATCCATGTTCTCAAGGGTCTGGCCGGAGGACTCCAGCTTGGCTCGGAGCGCTCCGTACGCCTTCGCTTCCTCGCGGCCCCACGGCAGCACCTTGACGGCAGCCAGAAACCAATCCATGCGCTCGCGGAGCGCGGTTGCCTCGGGTCTCTTGGCGAGACCATAACGAATCTCCGCCTCGGTAATCGCCGAGAGACAGACCAGCTCATCGTTCCCCAGGTTGAGCATCCGGGCGCGGGCGGCCTGGGACTGGCCCTTAGCGATGTAACTGACCATATTGGTGTCGAGCATATAGAGCACGTTCATAGCTCGGGACGCTCCTGCGGCAGTCCCTGGGCGCGGTCTGAAGGAGTGAGAAAGTCGTCCGGCACTCCCACTTCATCGAGCGCGGCAAAGATCTCCGCCAAGCTGGCCGGCGCCTGAGAGAGAATCAAGTCGCCATTCCTGGGATCGCGACGAATATAGACCTCGCTGCTGGAAAAGCGGAACTCCGCCGGGATGCGGACGGCCTGGCTCCGTCCGCTCATGAAGACCTTCGCCTTCTCAAGGAGCGCCATTGCTCTTACCTCTGCTATACAGCATGATATATAGCAGGGACAAAGTCAAGCCGCGTACGCTCCAGAATAGCGTCGAGGCCTGGGATTCGCTTTGATGGTCCGTAGAGCATTTTTCGGCCTGACTGTTTGCGGTTCAAGTTGAGATTTGTGCTCTCCCACCCTTGAATCAAAAAGCGATTCAAGGATGGGGCACCCAGCTTTTGTTAACACTTGACCCGAAAATGCTCTAAGGAACCTCTGAAAAACTCTTTGATCCTTATGGTTTCTGAGTGAAGCTGTATTTGGAAGGGGATCACAGATGCAGCAGTTGACCTTGGCTCGGCAGGCGGAGTTTCAGCGGTACACG
>JBEKDB010000059.1:0-23107 GCA_050014575.1 Occallatibacter sp.
AGGCGGCTTCCGGCGGGTTAAACGACCTGCCGGACATACGAAAATGCGCTGATTTCATGCCCTTGCAGAAAAATACCGGCGACGGACTCTTCTAACTCGGCGCTTTTCAGAGGTTCCTTAGAGCAGCGGCGGCCAAGGTATGTTGTATGGGATGTGAGCTTTGAAAGTGAGGTAAAAGACTACTTTCCCAAATCGGACAGCACCGGGCCTGCCGGCCCCATTATGGAGCCCTACCTGGAATCGCATTATAGTCTCGTTAAGGAGCTGGATGGTTATCGGATCATGGAGCGAAAGGGGGCTGAACCTGCAAACTGACAGAAATGAGCGCCCCGAATTCGACCGGTATGCGCCCTCTTATGCTGAGTTGCTCGACGACCCGCTCAGAAGCCGATTTGCGCGCGATCCCATCCATTTTCATCGCAGAAAATGGATCTTGATGGAGAGACTCCTGAAGCAATGGGGCGTGACTCCGGGGACACTGAAATGGCTGGATGTTGGCTGCGGCCGGGGGGAACTGCTCGAATTGGCCGGCAGCAGCTTCGCCCAGGCTACAGGCTGCGATGCGTCAGCCGGCATGTTGCCCTCAAACGCCCAATTCAAAACTTATGAGCAGACGATTCCAGTCGAGTTGCCATTTGATAATGGCTCAGTCGATTTCGTGACTGCCGTTTGTGTCTTCCACCATGTGCATGGAAGGGACCGGGCACTTCTGACCGATGAGATCCGGCGGGTGCTGAGGCCATGCGGCTTGTGTTGCATCGTCGAGCACAATCCCTGGAATCCAGTGACCCGGGCGATTGTGAAGAGATGTCCGGTCGATGTGGACGCAGAGCTTCTAACGGCGCGAGAAGCAAGAGGTCTGCTCGGAGCTTCCGGCTTCGAATCCCTCGGGACGGAATACTTTCTCTATCTCCCGGAGAGACTCTTTAGCGCATTCGGCGCCATCGAGTGGGCGTTCTCTCGAATGCCCCTTGGCGGTCAGTACGCCGTGCTTGCCCAACTGCCTCGATAGGCGATGTGGAACCCTGAAGCCGGATTCGAGCAAGGTACAAGCGGCCTCACGCTTCACATCGGAGAAGCCTGCTCCAGCCTCCGCTGAGCGGTTCACCCTACAAGCTCTTCTCGACGATGAATCGTGGCCTGGCCTTCGCTTCCGCGTACATCTTGGCGACGTACTGCCCGATAACTCCCAGGCACAGCAGTTGTATTCCACCCAGCATATAGAGGGGAATCACGATGGAAGCCCAGCCGGGAATAGCAGCGGTAGTGAAAAACTTGACGAATAGCGCCCATGCGGCCAGCCCAAAGCTGAATAGAGATATGAGAATGCCCAGAACCGTGATGATCTTCAGCGGCACTGCAGTAAAAGACGTAATGCCGTCCACCGCCAGCGAAATCATTTTTGAAAGCGGGTACTTGGTTTCTCCGGCGTAGCGCGCATGCCGGTCGTAGTAAACCAGGGCGGAAGGAAAGCCAAGCTGCGGTATCAACCCCCTCAGCAGCAGATTGCCTTCTTTGCAACCACGCAACTCCTCCACCACGCGCCGGCTCAGGAGGCGAAAGTCGGCGTGATTGAACTTAAGTTCCACGCCCATTGCGTGCAGCAGCCGGTAGTAGCTTTCCGCCGTCGTGCGCTTGAAGAAGCTATCTGCCTTGCGAGTGCGCCGGATGCCGTATACAACCTCGGCGCCGCGTGCGTAGTCGCGCACCATCTCTTCTATCGCGGCTATGTCGTCCTGGAGATCGGCGTCGATGCTGACCAACGCATCGCCCGGAGCCGTAAGCAATCCGGCTAGAATTGCACTCTGCTGGCCGAAGTTCCGTGACAGCTTCAAACCGTGGATGCGGGCGTCCTCGCTCGCCAGGCGTTCGATAACTCGCCAGGTGCCGTCGGCCGAGCCATCGTCCACGAAGAAGATAGACGGCTCGACAACTAAGCTCTCTTGAGTTAGTTTGTCGAGCAAGATTGCAAGACGGGACGCGGTTTCAGACAGCACCTGCTCTTCGTTGTGGCAAGGAACCACAAGAGTTATCCTTGGGCAGGAAGCGCGTTCAACTGATTGAGTCATAGGCCCTTCTTCATTCACAGGCAGATCAACGAGTCTATCGTGGGAATAGAGCGCTTCGATCCGGAGCGCGGGCGGCGCGCGAAGTTACGAGCCCTTCTCGACGTGGGAGTAATACTGCTGAGTTATCTTTCTGCCGGTTGCGCCGAAGGCCGGAGAATGGATGATTCCCGCCTTGTGAGCTACAAAACGGAAGGTGGTGGCGAGTACTCCGAAGCCGTACTTCACGCTGCGCTTGAAGTTGATGGAAGAGGCTTCCTTGAAGTACTTCGTGGGGCAGGATATCTCTCCGATCCGAAAGCCGAACATCACGGCTTGGGCGATCATCTGGTTGTCGAAGACGAAATCGTCGGAGTTTTCGAGCAGCGGAAGAGTCTCAAGCAATTGCCGTGAGAAGGCGCGGAATCCGGTATGGTACTCGGAGAGCTTGACTCCTAGAAAGAGGTTTTGGAATGCGGTGAGAAGCCGATTGGCGACGTACTTATAGAATGGCATTCCGCCTTTCAAGGCTCCCGCTCCCAGAATGCGCGAGCCGAGAACCATGTCATAGACACCGCTGGCGACCATGCCCGCCATGGCTGGAACGAGAGACGGCGTGTACTGGTAGTCGGGATGGACCATAACGACAATGTCGGCGCCGGCGGCGAGAGCTTCGCGGTAGCATGTCTGCTGATTTCGGCCATAACCGTAATTGGCGTCGTGAACAAAGGTCTGCACGCCCAGATTCCGGGATAGAAGCGCGGTCCGGTCCTTGCTGGAGTCATCGACAAGAATCTTGATGTCGACAACGCTGGATAATTCCCGCACTGTCCTTTCCAAGGTCTTCTCGGCGTTGTAGGCCGGCATGACAACCGCAATTCGCTTGCCGTCGATCATGGTTTCAGCTCCTGAAACATTCTTCTTTCGTGCCTGCTATCGGCAGTTGAGTCACCGTGAATCGCCGGCTAACCGGGTTGACATGGGGTACTGAGATACCGTCGCCGGACGCATATTCGGCTCAACCAGCCAAACCTTGCGGCCGCGCTAAGAACGTACCAGTTCTAGATTATAGGCATCTCTCATCTCTCTTGCCCATACGACCTTAGAAGCATCGATCTCTGACAGGTTGCAATCCCGCTAATACGGCCTACTCGAGTGCCGCGCAATCTCTCCCAGTTTCTCCGTTCTCGCGCCGCGCCTTTCACAATCGAAACCGGCTACAATCGAACCATGAGAGTAACCGTGGGCGTATCCGGCGGAATTGCCGCCTACAAGGCTGCGGAGTTGGTGCGCGCCTTGCAGCGCCAGGCCCTTGAGGTCCACGTGGTCATGACCGCAGCGGCCGGCAAGTTCGTCCAGCCGCTCACCTTTGCCGCGCTCACGGGCCACAAAGTCGTCTCCAGCCTTTGGGACGAATGGGATTCGGGCGATGCCGGCCCCGAAGCCGGCCCCGCGCAGAACGGCATCGAGCACATCGGCGAGGCGCAATGGGCCGATGCGCTGGTCGTCGCCCCGGCCACCGCCAACGTCCTGGCCAAATTCGCACACGGCATCGCCGACGATTTCCTCACCACGCTCTATCTGGCCACCACCGCGCCGGTCCTGGTGGCCCCCGCGATGAACGTGAATATGTGGGAACATCCGGCCACGCAAGCCAATCTGGAGATCCTTCGCCAGCGGGGCGTGCGCGTGGTCGAGCCGGGCACCGGCGACCTGGCTTGCGGCATGGTGGGCGCGGGACGCATGGCCGAGCCCGCGGCGATTGCCGACGCCGTGCTCGCCGCTCTGGGCCGCCGCCACGATCTGGCCGGCGAGGTCGTTTTGGTCACTGCCGGCGGCACGCGCGAGGCGCTGGACCCGGTGCGCTTTCTGGGCAACCGCTCCAGCGGCAAGATGGGCTACGCGCTGGCCGAAGCCGCCGAGAGCCGCGGCGCAAAGGTGATCGTCATCAGCGGGCCGACGGCGCTGCATCCGCCAGCGCATTGCGAGCTAATCAAGGTTGTCACCGCCGACCAGATGCGGCACTCCGTGCTTTCGCGCATGGAAGAATCCACTCTGGTCATAAAAGCCGCCGCCGTCGCCGACTACAAGCCCGTCAGCGTCTCCGAGCAGAAGCTGAAGCGCACCGGCCCCATGACGCTCGAACTTGAGCCGACGGAAGACATTTTGGCCGAGGTCGTGCGCCGCCGCCGTCCCGGCCAGCTCATTGTGGGCTTTGCCGCCGAGACCGAGAACCGCATGGAAAACGGCCGCGCCAAGCTGCTGCGCAAGGGCGCGGACGCGATCGTGGTCAACGATGTTTCAGGCGATGGAGCGGGCATCGACGCGGACCTGAACGCCGCTGCCTTCCTCACGCTGACCACGGCCATCGAGCTGCCCGAGATGCCCAAGCGCAAACTCGCCGACCGCATCCTGGACGAGATTCTCACCCTTCGCCGCCCCCAGTCGCTGCTGCTGGAGTTCGATGAGCATGTGGATGTGAAATCGAGGCAGGACCAGGTGCTGAGCCAAAGCGATCAGCCCGCCGCCCGGCCGGCTGCAACCGGGCGTCTGATTGTGGAGTAAGAGAATTGGCGCTGGAGCTCGATCCCGCATCCCGCGAAGCCCTGCTGGCGCGCGTCCGCTTCTACCGCGATCTCGGCCTCACCGAGTTCTACCGCCGCCCGGTGGACCCGGCGCTGCTCGCCCGGTTGGAGGCTGCTCCAGGCCTTGCTTCCGAGGCTTCGGAGTCCGCTTCTCAACCAGCCCTTTTCCAGGAGGAACAACCGATTCCCGCACGAAGAGTCTTTCCCGCCCCTCCTCAAGTCGTCGCGGCCGTCCCTTCCGCCGAGCGCGCCGCCGCTCTGCAAATCATCCGCGACGAGATCGGCGACTGCACCCGCTGCGCCCTGCACTCCGGCCGCAACAAGCTGGTCTTTGGCGATGGCTCGCCCGCCGCCCGGCTGATGTTTGTGGGTGAGGGTCCGGGCGCAGACGAGGATGCGCAGGGACTGCCCTTTGTGGGCAAGGCCGGCCAACTGCTCAACAACATGATCGCCGCCATGGGCTTCAAGCGCGATGAGGTCTACATCGCCAACGTGGTCAAGTGCCGCCCGCCGGGCAATCGCACCCCCGAGCCGGACGAGGCCAATACCTGCACCCCGTTCCTCTTCCGCCAGATCGACGTCGTGCGCCCCGAGGTGCTGGTCGCTCTGGGAGCTACAGCGGCCACCTATCTGCTCGGCCAGCGCCAGCCCCTCGCCGGTCTGCGCGGCCGGGTGCATTCCTTCCGCGGCGCACGGCTCATCGTCACTTACCATCCGGCCTATCTGCTCCGCGATCCGCGCCAGAAGAAGGAAGCCTGGGCCGATCTGCAGATCGCCATGCGCGAACTGGGCCTCAAGCCGCCCGCGCGGGGTTGAGCAAAATCGAGGAGTAACCGCCTGTCACCGCCGCAAAGGCCGGAAAAACCGCGCAATCCAAAGAGTGCGCCGCAGCCCGTCTGCAAGGGGACATTCTCAAGAATCGGGCTAGCGGCCCGAGTCTGAATTTCTTTGAGCATTTCAGGAGACGAAACGCAGGTCCTTCGACTCCGTCCGCCGCGGCGGACTCCGCTCAGGATGACAGCACTGTTTATTCATCGAACATTGAACTCGGGACACTAGCGAGCCACCCATGAAAAAACGGCCTCTCCCGCGTTGATTATCGTAATATCCTTGGTCTATGCAGCTCTTCACTTCTATCGTTCTTGCCCTCGTGTTGCTCTCACCGCTTGCGTCAGCACAGCAAAAGGAGACACCCATGACTCACCATGCACACGGCACGTTCACAGTGAACATTCAGCCGCTCACACCGGCGCCGGCCGAGGGGCTTAGCCGCTTTTCCATCGACAAGCAGATCCACGGCGACCTCGAAGCAACGACGAAGGGAGAGATGTTATCGGGCGGCGATCCGAAGCAAGGAGCAGCCGGCTATGTAGCCATCGAAGTCGTCACGGGGACGCTCGCTGGGAAACACGGCAGCTTCGCGCTACAGCACTCGGCGACAATGGATCAGAATGGGCTCAAGATGTCCGTGACCGTCGTGCCGGGCTCCGGGACGCGGGAACTGAAAGGCATCGCAGGCGCCTTCACCATTCGAATCGAAGGCGGCCAGCACTCGTATGACTTGGAGTACACGCTGCCCTGATAAGCCTGAATGCCGATGCTTGCGCGCGACTTGAGAACGGACAGCCGCTGCAGCAGGTCGCAGGCGGCGCCACCGAGAATGTTAAAGTAAAGCTCTGCCCATCATGTTTGCCACCTCCCAGCACGCCCACTTCATCGGAATCGGCGGCATCGGCATGAGCGGCATTGCTGAGATTCTGCTCAGCCTGGGCATGAAGGTCTCCGGCTCCGACCTGCGCCGCGGACCGGTGACCGACCGGCTCGCCCAGTTGGGGGCTACGATCTACGAGGGCCATGACGCCGGGAACGTCGCCGGGGCCACGGTCGTGGTCACCAGCTCGGCCGTCGGCGCAGCCAATCCCGAAGTCGTCGAGGCCCATGCCCGCAAGATTCCCGTCATTCAGCGCGCGGAGATGCTGGCCGAGCTGATGCGCCTCAAGTACGGCATCGCCATCGCCGGCATGCACGGCAAAACCACCACCACGTCGATGGTGGCCTCCGTGCTTACTGCCGGCGGCCTCGATCCCACCGTGGTGGTCGGCGGCCGCGTGGACGCTCTGGGCTCGAACGCGAGGCTGGGCACGACCCAATACCTGGTGGCCGAGGCCGATGAGAGCGACCGCTCCTTCCTCAAGCTCTCGCCCATCCTCGCCGTCGTCACCAATCTCGACCGCGAGCACATGGACTGCTACCGCGACATGGACGACGTGGAGCGCGCCTTTCTGGCCTTCATGGACAGGGTGCCGTTCTACGGTGCGGTGACCGCCTGCATTGACGATCCCCTGCTCAAAGGGATTCTGCCCCGCTCCCGCCGCCGCGTCTTCACCTACGGAGTTGCCGCCGAGGCCGACTTCCGCTTGGAGTTTGTCCAGATCGGCCAGGGCCGCTTTGCGCGCTTTCTCGTCCACACGGCCAAGGGCCCGCTGGGCCCCTTCGAGCTGCACGTGCCCGGCCGCCACAATGTGCTCAACGCCACCGCCGCGGTGGCCATCGCCCGCCAACTTGAAGTTCCCGAGGAGAAGATCGCCGAGGGGCTCAACCGCTTCCGCGGCGTCGATCGCCGCTTCCAGCAGCGCGGCCAAGCGCGCGGCGTCACCGTGGTGGACGACTACGGCCACCATCCCACCGAAATTCGCGCCACCCTGGCCGCCGCCCGCGAGTGCGGCCACCGGCGCATCCACGTCGTCTTTCAGCCGCACCGCTTCACGCGCACCCTCGATCTCATGGATCAGTTCAGCGGCGCATTTCAGGATGCGGATACCTTGCTCGTCCTGCCCATCTACGCCGCCAGCGAGGAGCCCATCCTCGGCGTTACGGCCGAGCGCCTGACGGAGCGGATCGAAGACTCCAGTCGCATTCAGGGGCCGGCCGTTCGGTTCGCTCCGGACTTCGCCGCCGCCATTGCCGCCGTCGCCGCCCAGGCCCGCGAGGGCGACCTCATCCTCACCCTGGGCGCCGGCAGCGTCAGCCAGCTTGCTCCGCAGATACTGGCTGCGCTGGAAAGGCCTTAACTGAGAGCAAACGACAGCCGTCCCATGCATCGTCGAATATCCACACGAAGGCGCGCGCAGGTTGATGCTACCCCATGTCTCAAAACCGAGATCACGGCGCCCCAGCGCTCACGTGATATATGATGCGTGGGAGCGCCCGGCGGCATTCTTAACGAAAACATAATCGCTCGCTCGCCTATTTCTGTCACGCTTTTTCCAGATACGCGACATGGCAAACGAGGAATTCGCGTGACGGAGGCCCCGGCGGCGATTGATTTGCTGGAATGGCGCCTGGTCCTTAGGGCTGCCGAAGACTTGGAGTAAAGCAACCACGATCCATTCGGAGTGTATCGATGAGTCTCGAAAGCAAACGCAAGATCAAGGATCTAACAGAAAACGTTCTCCCCGGCCGCGTGAAAGAGATCGAGGAGATATGCGGCGCGCCGATCCCGTATGAGGTCGACTGGACCAGTTTCGGCGACGACCTGGAAGCGCTCAACTTCCTCGACAATCTCTCCTGCCACCGCTTGAACATGGCGCTTCGCTCGATTTGCACCGACGACATGGGCAAGGAGGCGGTGCGCGAGTCGGTGAAGAAGGTGAAGCTGAAGAACGTCGCCAAGGTCGAGGACAAGAGCCTGGCATTCGCCGATGGCGTCCTGGAGATGCACTGCGCCTATGCTCTGCGCACCGAGGGCATGCACAGCGACAACGCCATCCGGGAATTCCTGCTGGCGCATCTGTAGCAGCCTCGATCCAGCGCCTTGCAGTCCGATGGAGCGTCCGCTGTCTTCGCGTGGACGCCTGCATCCTCGTCTGGCTTCAACGCCAGGGATCTGGCGGCCAAACCTGAACAAACTCCTCCCTGCGCGAGTGCGTCAAGCGGCGCAGCAAACCGATCTGCGCCACGCCTCCGGCAGCGCATCCCTGCTACTTGCTCGTGGCCCCGCTGTCATTGCCGACCATGAGGCTGGATACGTTCACCGGCTCGAAGTCGGACAAAGTGAGATTCGTAATGCACTCCAGATCGTTATTGTTCCAGCGCGCGTCGGGCGTGCCGATCAGTCCCCCGGTGTCTCCATTGTCGGCCAGGATGATTCCATAATTCCGGAATGCCGTGATGAGAATGGCCGCTTGCGGACTTGTGGAGGCACAAGAGGGAGTCGCCACCGTGGCCTTCAGCCGGTAAATCTCGCCTGCGGCTCCCGACATTGTGCACGTTGCCGGATAAGGAACACTCGAAGTTGCCGTGCTTTCAGATTGCGCAATCTCCGATTCCGTGGGAATGCCGGCTCCACCAACGGCCGTGCAACTCCCGTTGCCCGCTGTTTGCGTGGCGGGCCAGACCCAGTAGTTCAACATATGGTTGACTGTGAACCGGATAGGATGCTGAATGGCGCCGTTGGGCGCGCTCGGCGTCCCGGTCCCGATGACCTCGTCGGCATTGGCGAGCAGCGGCGCCACCGGAAGTCCCGCGGCATCGGTTGTTCCGCCCTCTTGCGGCGTCAGGTTATTCGAAGTTACATCGGGCCAAAGCGCGTTCGAGGAATCGGTCCAGGGACCGCCCTCGTAGATTCCCTGCCACATCTCGTATAGGGCGGGATTGTTCCCGCCGCCCGCCTCCAGATAGACCAGAACGTGCATGTCTCCACCGGTGTTAACCGCGTTGGCGGTACCTTCCACAGGGGCATACGCAGGAATCGGACCGGATTTGAAATCGGATTGATAAACGGTGGTTGAGACCGCGACGTCCGGCTGGTTGTATGGAACCTCGATGGCCGGTATTCCGTTCGGAAAGTTAGCATACTCATCGCCGAAGAATGGCTTGACCGTCGCTGTCGTGTAGGGAGGGTCGATGGGCGCCGCGGGCGAAGTATCCACGGGCAGGCCCGTCGTGGCCGCATCAACACGATGGTGAAATATAGAGGTTGACGGGAAGATATTGGCGAGGAACGCGTTGCTGCCGTTGATGGCGAAGCTGATGTCCTGAGTAGCCGTTGCACCTGTCGAGTCCGTAACCACAAGTTCGGGAATGTAGGTGCCTTGACCGCCGATCAGCGAGCTGCTGATAACACCCGTCGCTGGATTGAGAGACATCCCCTCGGGCAACGGAGGATAGTCGGTGACATCTGTGCTGAGCGAATACGTATAAGGCGGAGTGCCGCCGCTGGCAACGATTGTGCAGCCGGCATACGCCGCAAGTTGCGTTCCGCCTGGGCATGACGTGGTCGTTATCGTCAATGGTCCGCCGGACGCCGCGATGGTGACTTTCGCCGTGGCTGTCGTCGAGCCGGCAGTATTGGTAGCCGTCAGCGTGTAAGTGGTCGTCGCCGTGGGACTCACGGTCGTCGAACCGCTTGCCGATGTGGAGGTGAAGGTTCCCGGCGCGATGGCGATACCGGTCGCCCCGGTCGTCGCCCAACTCAGCGTGCTGCTGGAACCCGAAGCGATGCTCGCGGGACTGGCCGTAAAGGACGTAATGGTTGGCTTTGCAAGCGCCGGCGTGGCCGATGCCTCGTTGGAAAGCCCGCTGGTTCCTCCGCCATTCACTGCGGCAACCTTGTAGTAATACTTGGTTCCGTTGGTCACGGTGGTATCCGTGTAGGCCGCAGTTGCGATGCCCGTAGCGATGGCCGTCGCGCTCTCGCCGCCGGAGGTTGTGCCGCGATAGACGTTGTAGCTGGCCGCGCCTGTGGAAGCGGTCCACGTGAGCGAAACCGAGGCGTTGCCCGCCGTGGCCGTCAGGCCGGTGGGCGCGGCAGGGGCGGCAAGCGCCGGCGTGGCCGATGCCTCGTTGGAGAGTCCGCTGGTTCCTCCGCCATTCACCGCGGCAACCTTGTAGTAATACTTGGTGCCGTTAGTCACGGTGGTATCCGTGTAGGCCGTTGTGGTGATGCCGCTGACAATCGCCGTCGCGCTCTCGCCGCCGGAGGTTGTTCCTCGATAGACGTTGTAAGAGGTAGCGCCGGCGGAGGCGGTCCACGTGAGCGAAACCGAGGCGTTGCCCGCCGTGGCCGCCAGGCCGGTGGGCGCGGCAGGGGCGGCAAGCGCCGGCGTGGCCGACGCCTCGTTGGAGAGCCCGCTTGTCCCTCCGGCGTTCACCGCGGCAACTTTGTAGTAATACGTCGTGCCGTTGGTCACGGTGGAATCCGCGTAGGCCGCAGTGGTGATGCCCGTAGCGATCGCCGTCGTGCTCTCGCCGCCAGACGCTGTTCCCCGGTAGACGTTGTAGCTGGTCGCGCCTGTCGAGGCGGTCCACGTAAGCGAAACCGAGGCGTTGCCCGCCGTGGCCGTCAGGCCTGCGGGCGCGGCCGGCACGGCTGGCTCCGCCATCGCCGATGCCTCGTTGGAGAGCCCGCTGGTTCCTGCGCCATTCACCGCGGCAACCTTGTAGTAATAGGTCGTGCCAATGGTCAACCCGGTATCGGTATAGGACGAGCTCGTGACTCCGCTGGCGATCGGAGTCGTGCTCTCACCGCCGGACGTTGTGCCGCGATAGACATCGTAGGAGGTAGCGCCGGCGGAAGCGGCCCAAGTGAGCGAAACCGAGGCGCTGCCCGAGGTCGCCGCAAGGCCGGTAGGCGCGGCTGGAACTGTCGCCTGGGTTCCACCGCCGCCTCCACTCGAAGAACCGCTAACGCAAGCATTCAACCCCAAGGTCAGCGGCAACGTCAACGTGAGCATGGCCACAAATTTTTTCATTGTCATGGCTGAGAAGTGTAGCAGTTTTCGTAGTTTTTTGCTCCAAGAAAAGGGCCGACCGCCCAGGTCCGGGGGATACGAAAACCGGGCGCACCAAGTCCCGTTTTGGGAAATGCGGTTAGGAATTGACCCCTGATCTCTGATCTCTGATCCTGTCTCAAAACGATACAGCCCGTAACGGCCCAGGTTCCCCGCAATCTCTTGCGGAAAAAAGCCGCCGGGCGGCGCGTTATAGTGAACTCTGGCGATTCTCACGACCTTGCTCGGGCGTGATGAAACCGATCGACAACTCAACCCGCCCCTTTGCCTGGAACGATGAGGCCGCAGTGGAGCCTCGCTTCCGGCGCGTGCAGCAGGGTGTGCTCCCAACCGGGCACGTCCGCCGCGACGGGCCGGGCATGCCGCTGGAGATGCCGGACCCCGACAGCGGCGCCTCCGTGCCCCTGGATGGCGCGCACGATGCTCCGCGGGGCCACTGGTGGCGCCCGGCAAGCCGCATGGGGCGCGTGTTTCTGGGGCTATGCGCTCTGATCGTTCTGGGCGGCCTGGTCGCAGGCGGCTTTTTCCTCAAGACTTACATAGACAGCGATGCGCGCTTCCGCATTGCCGGGGCTGGCAACATCGAGGCCGCCGGGCTGACCCAGGTGACGCGCGCCGAGATGCTGCCGGTCTTCGGCGAAGACATTGGGCGAAACATCTTCTATGTCGATCTAGCCGAGCGGCGCAGGCAACTGGAAGAGATTCCCTGGGTGGAGCGGGCGACCGTGATGAGGCTGCTCCCGGACCGGATTCGCGTCGATGTGGTGGAGCGGCAGCCGGTGGCCTTCACACGCCACGGCCAGCAGATCGGCCTGGTGGATGCAAGCGGGGTTCTGCTCGCCATGCCCGCCTCGACCATGGTCCAGCATCATTATTCGTTCCCGGTGCTCACGGGCATCGACCCCCGCGACCCATTGCCCTCGCGCAAGGCGCGGATGGCGTTGTATCAGCGGCTTCTGGCCGAGCTGGACGCGAACGGCCAGCACATCTCCGAGCAGATCTCCGAGATTGACCTGACCGATCCCGAGGATGCGCGCGTCTACATGCCCGAACAGGGCGCCGACATTCTGGCTCATTTTGGCGAAGACCGGTTTCTGGAGCGCTACCAGCGCTACAAGGCGCACATCGCCGAGTGGCGGCAGCAGTACCCGAAGCTGGCGGCGGTGGATTTGCGCTACGACCAGCAGGTGGTGCTGGAGATGGCCCGCGGCACGAACGCCGTCGAAGCCGTGGCCGGCGCCGGGACCGCATCGGACGGGAGCGGCGGCAAGCCCCCGGCCGGACAGCTTGCCGACAGCGGGCAAGGCGCGGCCGGATCGGCCGAAAGCCAAACCGCGGAGGCTACAGCCCCCGTCGACTCTGCTGGCGCCGCGGCAAAAGACACGACCGCAAGGGACGCCGCTCCGAGCAATCACGCGGCGAAGAGCCCAGCAGCCAAGAGCCCGTCTGAGAAACACAAGGCGGCAAGCGACAGGAAGAAGCACGCGGTGGCCCAGCGCGCCGCGCTGAATGGGAGCAAGCGCAAGCCTGTCCCCTCAACCCGCCCAGCCTCGGCTGCGCCAGAGGGGGAGTGAGCGCGATGAGCCAGAGGCAGGACAACCTGATCGTGGTGCTGGACATCGGCAGCGCGCACACCCGGGTGCTGGCGGCGGACCTGAACGACGGCGCAATGCGCTATCGCGGGCACGGCGTGGTGGAGTCGGCCGGGATGCGCAAAGGGCTGATCGCCGAGCTTGGTCCTGCGGCCAAGGCTGTCAAGGCGGCCAACGAGTATGCAGAGCTGGTGGCGCGGGCCAACATCGACGAGTGCGCGGTCGGGGTGGGCGGGCCGCATACGCGCGGACTCAACACCAACGGCGGCTTCGAGCTGGGCAACCGCATGAGGGAGATCACCCGCGAAGACGTGCGCACCGCCGTCGAGCGGGCACGGGCCGTCGAGCGGCCTCCCGATCGCGAGATCCTCCACCTGCTGCCACGCCAGTTCATTCTCGACGAGCAGCCGGGCATCTTCGATCCCGTGGGCATGGTGGGCGCGCGCCTGGAGGTGGATCTGCACATCGCCACCTGCTCCGGCAGCGCGCTGCAAAGCACGGTCACCTGCGCCAACCGGGCGGGGCTCGAGGTTACCGAGGCGGTGCTGGAGTCCATCGCCTCCGCCGAGGCCACGCTTTCCGCCGACGAGCGCGAGCTGGGCGTGTGCCTGCTGGATATAGGCGCCCACTCCAGCGATCTGGTGGTCTTCTTTGAAGGAGCGGTGGCCCACACCGGCTCGGTCCCCATCGGCGGGGCGCACTTTACCAACGACCTGGCGGTGGGCCTGCAGATTCCCGTGGTTCAGGCCGAGGAACTCAAGCGCCAGTACGGCCATGCCGTCGTGACCGCCGTGCCCGAGGAGGCGGAGATCGAGATTGCCGGCCCGCAGCCCCGCACCCTGCCATTGCGCATGATTGCCGAGATACTGGAGCCGCGCGCCCGCGAGCTGCTCTACTTCGTCAAGGAAAGCCTGCGCAAGGGTGGAGTGATCGAGGCGCTTGGAGCCGGTTGCGTGCTCACCGGCGGCGGCGCCATGCTGCCCGGCATGCTGGACGTAACCGAAAGCCAGTTGCGGGTTCCGGCGCGGACGGGAGTGCCGGTGCGGCTTTCGCAGATGCCCGGCGAGCTCGTTCATCCGAGTTTCTCAACCGCCATCGGCATGTTGCTCTATGCCCATCGCACGCGAATCACGCGCGCTGCCGAAGGCAATAGCTTGCGCTCCAAGCTGCGCGCCATCTTCGCAGCCAGTTTTTAGCAGTCAACCAGCAACCGGGTCCGGGAATCGAGCCATGAATCAGGAGACTGAAGCCGCTATGGAACAAATCGAACAGCAGAAGAGCGAAGCCGGAGAGATGCGCATTCAATATCACGAACAGCCCTTGCGCGGCGCCCGCATCAAGGTGATTGGCGTGGGTGGAGGCGGCGGCAACGCCGTCAACCGCATGATCCAGGCCCACATGGAGGGCGTGGAGTTTATTGCCGCCAACACCGACGTGCAGGCGCTCAAGCTGTCGCAGGCTCCGGTCAAGCTCCAGCTCGGAGTCCGGCTCACCGCCGGGCTGGGCGCGGGCGCCAACCCCGACGTGGGCCGGCGCGCCGCCCTCGAAGACTCGGAAAAGATCATCGAGGCCCTCGAAGGCGCCGACATGGTCTTTGTCACCGCCGGCCTGGGCGGGGGAACCGGCACCGGCGCGGCCCCGGTGATTGCCTCGCTGGCCAGCGAGATGGGCATCCTGACCGTGGCTGTCATTACCCGCCCCTTCGGCTTCGAGGGCAAGCGCCGCCTGATGCAGGCCGAGCGCGGCATGAAGGAGCTGATCGAAAGCGTGGACACCATGATCGTGATCCCCAACGAGAAGCTGCTCGCCGTAGCCAAGGACGCCGGCTTCTTTGAGAGCTTCCGCATCGCCGACGACGTGCTCCGCCAGGGCGTCCAGGGCATCAGCGACATCATCACCATCCCCGGCATCATTAACCGCGACTTTGCCGATGTGAAGACCACCATGGCCGGCATGGGTCACGCGGTCATGGGCACGGCGGTTCGCTCGGGCTCCAATCGCGCCATTGAAGCGGCCCAGGCGGCCATGGCTTCTCCGCTCCTGGAGGCCGGCGCCATCGACGGCGCACGCGGCATCCTTATCAACATCACCGGCTCCAACTCGCTCAAGCTCTCTGAGGTCAATGAGGCATCGTCTTTGATTCAGTCCGCCGCGCACGAGGACGCCAACATCATCTTCGGCGCCGTTCAGGACGAAAGGATGGGCGACGAGGTCAAGATCACCGTGATCGCCACGGGCTTCCGCGACCAGATGCCCGAGCGGCGCGCGCGCATGTTGAACGTCGAAGACGCGCCGGTGGTTTCAGTTCCCTTGGTTTCAGTGCCCGTTGTTGCGCCTGAGAAATGGTTGCGCGAGCCCGCGGCCGTTGCCGCGCCCAGCCCTGCGCGTTTCCTGAGCCAGGATGACGACGAGGAAGAGAAGCAGGAGGCGATGTCGGTCTGCCAGCCGTGCTTCTTCTCGGCGGAAGCTCTGGCCGCGGAATCCGCAGGCCTTGCGGAGCCCAGGCTTTCCGTCGTGGAAGGCGCGGCGGAGCGCGAATCGAAGCAGGAATCCGAGCCCGAGGAGGCCGGGCCGCGCTTCACCGAAATCGACGAAGAACCGTCCTACACGCCGCTGCCCAGAGACTTTGCCTCGGACTTCGGCAGCGGCCTGCGGGCGTCCACTGCCACAGAAGAGCACCGCGCTCAGTCGGCTGTCGTGCTCTTCACCGATCCCGACGAGGAGTCGTTCCGGGAGTTGGAGACTCCCGCATTCATGCGCCGGTTGCAGTTCTAGGAAAGCGGTTCCAATTCGGATTCAAGCGCCATGGCTGTATAGTGCAATATAGCTCAGCATCTTTTGGGCTCGGGTTAACATCAAAGGGGCATTGCCGTTCCGCTGGGTATTGTGAAGATAATAAATGGTTAGCAGTGAACGGTGATTGGGATCACATTCGGGGCTGGAAGGGCTGGAATACATTAGCCGAAATCCCCGTGGAAGGCTGAAAGCGGCCGCGGAATGGCCGATAAGTGCGAAGTGCACCGCCTACGGGCGAGCGCGCGGCACGAGTCCCTTGGTGGAGAGGACGTCGACCGGATGAAACTGTCACGCGTTTGGGCATTTGGATGGATTCCGGTACTGGTTTTTGCCGGCTTCGGCATGGGCGCCGCTGGCGCGTGGGCGCTGGACGCCCAGCACACGCTGCGCCATGCCAGGGCCGCCGAGCCGCATCTGACCGAGTCCCGCCGCGCCGGCGCTCATCATTACGCCGCGCGCGGAGCCAGGCCGCCAGCCGCGCAGGCCGCATCCCACAGCGCGGCCTTCGGTCCGCAGGCCCAGTTGACCCCCAGAGGCCAGGCGAGAGCCGGCGCGCGCCGCGTGGCCATCGCGTCCCGCCGCCGCCATCGTTCCTATGAGCGGTTTACCGCCAACTCCTTTGCCAGCGGAGACATCTTTGCCGGCGACGTGACGGCCGGCGAGGACCCGGTGGTCCGTCAGGCGGCAATCGACGCGCTGGGCGGCATGAACGGCACCGCCGTGGTCATCGACCCATCCAATGGCCGCATCCTGGCCATGGTGAACCAGAAGCTGGCGCTCTCGCCCGGAGCCGAGCCCTGCTCGACCATCAAGATCACCGTGGCCATGGCGGCGCTCGCCGAGGGCCTGGTAACCCGCGACACGCCGGTGGAGTTGGGCGGCTTCCACATGAACATGACCGACGCGCTGGCCAAGAGCAACAACCTCTACTTTGAGGAACTGGGCCGCGAACTGGGCTTCGACCGCGTGCGCTACTACGCCAACCAGTTCGGGCTGGGCGAGTTGGCCGGCTACCACATCGACGGCGAGCAACTGGGCGTCTATCCGGATAAGGAGCTGCCAGCCTCCGAGGGCGGCGTGGCCCGCATGTGCAGCTTCGGCCAGGGGGTCTCGCTCACCCCGCTGCAACTAGGCGCTTACGTGGCCGCGCTGGCCAACGGCGGAACCCTTTATTACCTCCAGCACCCCACCACCCCCGAGGAAGCCGCGGCCCTGGAGCCCAAGATCAAGCGCACCCTGGATATCGCCAAGTACGTTCCCGAACTTGAGGACGGCATGGCCGGCGCGGTCGAGTATGGTACCGCGCGCAGCCTGCATGCCACCTTCAACGAACTGCCCGTCTTCGGCAAGACCGGAACCTGCTCGGACAAGGGAACCCGCTTCGGCTGGTTCGCCTCTTACGCCGACTCGCCTCAGGGCAGCCTGGTAACGGTCTTCTTCCTTGAAGGCGGCCGGGCCACCTTCGGCCCACGCGCGGCGGAGCTGACCGGCGCCTTCTACAAGAACCTCTGGGACCGCAACTACTTCGCGGAGAAGAATCCCTGGCAGGCATCGGCCGAATTGCCTCCCTCCGGTTTGCAGAGCCAGCCGTAGACCGCGCTCTTCCCAGCTTGGCGAAACCAGCCAAAGAGGCCGCCTTCGGGCGGCCTTTCTTTGGCCGATTGCCTGTCATCGCCCTCATCCCGTGAAGCGAATTCGCTCTTGAATCATCCGATAGGATGAGACCCTGCCCAGTCTCTTGCGCGCTCTTGGCTGGACGAAGAGATAGCGCGGTCTGATTCCCCGCACGCGAAGACAGGACACCCAGATGGCTTTGCCGGAACACATTCTGCTCACGTACGGCTACATCTTGCTCTTCGTCTGGGTTCTGGTGGAGCAATTGGGAATCCCGCTACCCGCGACGCCCATCTTGCTTGCCGCCGGAGCGCTTTCCGCTCAGCGCGAGCTCAGCTTTCCGCTGGCGCTCGCCGCCGGACTGGCCGCGGCGCTCACGGCAGACAGCGCCTGGTTCCTCATCGGCCGCCGCTACGGCCATCATGTGCTGCGCATCCTGTGCAAGCTCTCGCTGGAGCCAACCACGTGCGTCCGCCGCACGCAGAACTCCTTTGGCCGCCGCCGCGCCGTCACGCTGGTGATTGCCAAATTTGTGCCCGGCCTGGCGACCCTGGCCCCGCCGGTTGCTGGGCAGAACGGAATGGCCTTCGCGCCGTTTCTGCTCTTCGACGCCATCGGTTCCGCGTTGTGGGTGGGAGCGCTGCTCGCAGCGGGCCGCTTCTTCGGCAACCTGCTGCAGCGCAATCCCGGCCTGCTGGACTGGGCGGGCCGCTTCTCGGCGGCGCTGCTTGTCCTGGGCGTTCTCGGCTTCTTTGCGGGCCGCGTCGTCCGCCGCCGCATGATCCTCAAGAAGCTCGTCGCCGCGCGCCTGGAGCCCGAGGAACTAAAGCGCCAACTCGATGCCGGCGAGCCGGTCTACATCGTGGACCTGCGCCATCCGCTGGAGCTGCTGCACGACCCCTTCACCCTGCCGGGCGCCATCCTCTTTTCGCCGGATTCCCTCGCCGAGCGTCACCGCGAGATTCCCCGCGACCGCGACATTGTGCTTTTCTGCGCCTGCCCCAGCGAGGCCACGGCGGCCAAGACCGCCATGACCCTGCACAAGCTGGGCATCGAGCGCGTCCGTCCCCTGCGCGGCGGCTACGACGAGTGGAAGCGGCTGGGATTCCCGATGGACGCCGTTGCACAAGCTTTACCCGCTACGGACTAAGGAAAATCTGATTAAGGCGGCAATTTGAAAGGGCACGACTTCAGTCGTGCCACAACGCCGCAGAAGCCGCGTGGGCTTTAGCCCCTGAGGGGTGTTTTTTTTGCGCAGGATTGGCTCGTTCAGAGGTTCACAACTGTTGCTGCGCCATTCTTACGCCAACTACAATTAGTTTAAGGATGGTCAAATATGAATTTGTCACATCTGGACTGGCCCAGCATTCTAGGGGGTGGCGTACTCACCTTCCTCGCAACCCGGATATTTGACTGGTGGATTGAGGGTAGGAAAGTGCGATGGAGCAGGGCGTCGTGGGTGCATCAGCGGCAGGTTGAAGCGCTCACAAAACTCTTCGTGGAATTTCATCGGATGCAAGATTTGTTGCAAGGCGCAACTCAAGGATTCACGCTTGGAGGCGAGATGAGCCAAGAAGGTTACTTTGAAAAGTGGCAACTAAAAGCGGCAGAAACCTGGTCCGAGTTTATCGAGAATAAGCTCTTATTAAATGAGACGATAGTTGCTAGAATCGATGAGTTGTTTGATAAGTTTAATGAGGCACGCAAAGCAATCAGATCGGTCCCTATCTACAGGGAAGGCGAAATGCGAAAGGAAGCCATTGCCGAGCAGATAAAAGCCAAAGAGATAGCTCACAAACTGATCCCTCCTTTACTTGAGGCAATCGAATCAGAGGCGCGCAGAGTAATTCACGACGAAGGTCGTTAGTGAACTATTCTTGATGAAAGTGCTCGGCGGTTTGAATCACATTGGAGAAAAGATGCCCTACGACGACTTGCGCGATTGGATCAAAGCACTGGAAAATGCCGGCGAACTGAAGCGCATCCGCGAAGAAGTTTCGCCGGAGCTGGAAATCACCGAGATTACCGACCGCGTCTCAAAGATCGGGGCAAGATCCCACGCCGCCAACTCCGCAAAGTACGCTCCCGGCGGCCCGGCGCTGCTCTTTGAGAACATTAAGGGCCATCCCGGCCACAAGGTGCTCATCAACCAGTTCGGCAGCGAACGGCGTATGGGGCTGGCGCTCGGCGTCGGCCGGCTGGACGAGATTGCCGAGCGCATCAAAGGCCTGATGAACGTCAAGCCCCCAACGGGCCTCTTCGACAAGCTCAAGATGCTGCCGCAGTTGGGCGCGCTCACCAGCGCATTCCCAAGAACAATCACCGCCAAGGAGGCCCGCTGCAAGGAAGTCGTTCGTCGCGACAACTTCGACTTGAACCACTTCCCCATTCTCAAGTGCTGGCCCCACGACGGCGGCCGCTTCATCACGCTGCCCTGCGTGCATACCCGCGACCCGCGCACAGGCAAGCGCAACATCGGCATGTATCGCATGCAGGTCTACGACGGCCAGTCCACCGGCATGCACTGGCAGCGCCAGAAGGTAGCCGCGGAGCACTATCGCGAGGTACTGCGCAACGCTGCGGCAATGCATTCCACCGAAGGTCCGCGCACCGCAGGTGTGGCGGCCATGGCCGAGTCGGCCGGCGGAGCGGTCGCCATCCCCGACGGTCCCATCGGCGGCATGCCGCAGGTGGCTCTGGGCAATCTGGAAGGCTCGCGGCTCGAGGTTGCGGTAGCCATCGGCACCGACCCCGTCACCACCTTCGCCTCCATCGTGCCCGCGCCGCCCGAGGTCGAGGAATTCATGATCGCCGGCTTTCTGCGCGGCAAGCCGGTCGAGATCGTCAAGTGCGAGACGGTCGATCTCGAAGTCCCGGCCCACGCCGAGATCGTCCTTGAAGGCTACGTGGAACTGGGCGAGCTGCGCGCCGAGGGCCCCTTCGGCGACCACACCGGCTTCTACACGCTTACCGACCTCTACCCGGTCTTCCACCTCACCTGCATCACCCATCGCCGCGACCCCATCTACGCCGCCACCATCGTGGGCAAGCCGCCCATGGAGGACGCCTGGATGGGCAAGGCCGTCGAGCGCATCTTTCTGCCCGCAATGAAGATGACCATCCCCGAGATCGTGGACATTCATCTGCCCGTCGAGGGCGTCTTTCATAACTTGATGTTAGTGTCGATCCGCAAGAGTTATCCCGGCCAGGCGCGCAAGGTGATGAGCGCCATCTGGGGGCTGGGCCAGGCCATGTTCACCAAGTGCATTGTGGTGGTGGACGAGGACTGCGACGTACAGGACCTGGCCGAGGTGGTGCTGCGCGTGACCAATAACATCGATCCCGAGCGCGATATCCAGTTCACGCTGGGGCCGGTGGACTCGCTCGATCACGCCTCGCGCCTGCCCAACTACGGCTCCAAGATGGGCATCGACGCCACGCGCAAGTGGAAGGCCGAAGGCTTCGAGCGCCCCTGGCCGGCGATGATCGAGATGGACCGCGCCACCAAGGCCCGCGTGGATGCGCTATGGGCCAAGCTGGGGCTGTGATGGGGATGCAGCGAAGCGCTCTTGTCCGAGCCGAGAATCCGCGACTTGCCGGGAATTGCCGCCTAGGTTTTTTCCTCTTCTCAGTCTCTTGCTATCTATGGCTCTAAGAGCTATAATGTCCACATGAAGGCAAGCCCTCCCGGCAAGCTGCGGGTTTTCGCGTCCAAGCCTTTCATGCGCTTTGCGCGCCGTTTCGGCGTCGGCGACGAAGCGCTATGGGAGACCGTGAACGGGGCCTGGGATGCGGACCTGGGTGGCGGACTCTTCAAGTTTCGGCTTGCCCGGCAAGGAGAGGGTTCGAGCGGAGGAGCAAGGGCTTTGATCGCTATGAGGGTCGGCCAGCGCGCTGTCCTGATGTTTGGCTTCGAAAAGAAGGATCAAGCGAATATCAGGCCCGATGAACTGCGCGCCTATCGCAAGGCCGCCGGAATCTACCTCGGCCTGAGTGAAGACGAGATCGCGGCGATCGTTAAACAGAAACTACTCTCTGAGATCGTTCCAGCAAAGAAGGGACCGTAATATGGCAAAAGCATACAAGAGCGAAGCACTCGCGGCGCTGCACGAAAGCATGTCTGACCTGCACCAGGCCGGCGCGATTGATAGCAAGACCATGCGCGAGTTCGACCGTGCCTGTCTCACCCCGGTCATGGAACTGTCCCCGGCCGCCATTCGCCGCATCCGCGCCAAAGCGGCGGTGAGCCAGGCCGTCTTCGCGGCTCATCTGAATGTGACCACCGGGGTCGTCAGCAAGTGGGAGCGCGGCGAAAAGCAGCCGCGTGGACCAGCCGCCAAACTGCTCACCCTCGCCGCCAAGAACGGCATCGCAGCCATCGCCTAAGCGTAGGCGGAGCAACAATGGAGGGAGCAGGGGCCTGCAGGCCCCTGAATAGAGCGACCCAATCGTAGGGCCTTTAGGCCCGGACCTTATTCCTTGCCGCATCGGTGAGTCGCGTTGGGAAGTCGCTCCGCGAATGGTCGGCGCAGTGAATTGAAATTGAGAGGAAGAGAAGTATGAGCCAATGCCGAAATTTCGACTCGATGAATGAGACCGACGTTCGTGAAGTAATTGTGAGACCCCTCATTGAGAGCCTGGGCTATGGTCGTGATGCTGAGACGAGGATTCTTACAGAAAAAAGGCTGCGCTATGACCGAAGTTTCTTAGGACACAAGAAGCCCAAGAAAGACCCACCACTGGTAGGCAGAGCGGATTACATCTGCGAGGTGATCTCTTTCGGACGCTGGGTTGTCGAGGTAAAGTCTCCCTCCAAAGAACTCTCGCAAGATGTGGTGGAACAAGCGCACACCTACGCGATGCATCCAGAAATCGCCGCCTCATTCTTTCTCATCACGAACGGTCGCAAATTCCGTCTTTACGAAACCGCGAAACTCGAACGAGCTGCTCTCGAGTGGAACTTCGAAGACGAAGACAAAGAAGAATCTCTGCTTCGCCTGTCCAATGTCCTCAGCCCTTCAGCATTTAGGACGAGGGCGAAAATTACTCTAATTGACCCAGGAAAGCCGCTGGGCAAGGGACTTGCTTCGAGACTCCGAATCATCGGTGGACAGATCACGAATGACGAATACGGCGGAAATCATCCTCTGATCCCAGTAAAGAGTGCTAACGGACTGAGCTTGCCGGTGACTGGCGGTTACGTGACGCGAGCAGAAGACAAACGCATTATGGGCCATGTTCTGGTTGGGAAGGCGGTTGCATTCATACCAAATTCTGCTATGGGGATCCCAGACAGCTATGACTTCTTTTCGGCTACGGATTATCTCTCGGATGATCTGGAGCGCCCGACCATATTCCAGAATTTCGTAACGGGTATCGTTCCAGCGGGCAGTACGTTTGACCTTCCTGGAGTGCAGCGTGTGCCAATGCCCTTCGGATGGTCATACACGCAGTTCACCGAGGCGGTTGGTTTCGTGAAAGGGGATAGGTTCGTTGGCACGATGAGTCTGACCTACGACTTTAGCTTCTCGAATATATCTCCTGAGTTTCGAATGATGGCGGCTAGAACCCATCTCATAAATGTCTGAGGAGCATGAGCAGGCACGCTAACTGTACGAAGCCGAGGAAGTTTTCGATGTGATATTCCCATCGTGTGACCAGGCGGCGGTAGTTGTGCATCCAGG
>JBEKDB010000060.1:0-22982 GCA_050014575.1 Occallatibacter sp.
GGTCAGCATCGGAGCGCCACGTGGCATCTGCGCTTCCTCCTGCCACTTTATCGCTCGCTGCCAACTCAAACGCCAAGTACCTATCTTGATCCCGAATCAGGTTATGAAACAGCTTCTAGTAAAATCCCAATTCCGCACAGCTTTTTGGGCATTCCAAAAGAAGAGGAATTCCGGCCTCCCTTATCCACAAATACCAACCCTCGCGCCGTTGACCCTGCCTCTCCGGCTGCTTAGAGTCTGTAATGGTAAGTCTGCAATCGGGCGGCAGTGCTTCCCTTGTCGGAGCGGCCAGGGAACGTTTCCGCCGCTTCTCAATCACAGGCGCGCGCCGTCCCGTTCGTTCGGAGTGAACATGCTGAAGCTGAAGAAGATACACATCCTGGGGTTCAAGAGCTTTTGCGACCGCACGGAATTGACCGTGCTGGGAACGGGCATTGCCGTGGTGGTGGGACCGAACGGCTGCGGCAAGTCGAACATCCTGGACGGGGTGAGCTGGGTGCTGGGCGAGCAGAGCGCCAAGTCCTTGCGCGGCACGCACATGCAGGACGTAATCTTTTCCGGAACCCGCGAACGCAAGGCGCTGGGAATGGCCGAGGTGACGCTGACCCTGGTCGATCCCGAGGTCTTCGCGGGACCGGTGCCCGTGGAGCCTGAGGTGGTGGTCGACCACGACGGCGAGGCCGACTGGGACGAGGACGAGATGCGCCGCCAGCGAGCGGTCGAGGCCGAGGAGATCATAGCCGCCGAACAGCCGGGCCAGATGCTCGAAGAAGACGGGCCAGACCAGATGCCGGTCCAGCCGCAGCTCGAGGCTACGGGCCTGGGGCCGCAGGCGGTGGTGCTCAAGATTCGCCGCCGCAAGTTCCAGCGCACGCCCCAGAAGGGCGAAATCGTGATTACCCGGCGGCTCTTCCGCACCGGCGAAAGCGAGTACCTGTTGAACGGGAAGCTTTGCCGTTTGCGCGACATTCAAGAGATATTCATGGGCACGGGCCTGGGTCCGGAGAGCTACGCCATCATCGGGCAGGAGCGGATCGGCCAACTGCTCAGCTCCAAACCATACGACCGGCGGGCCATCATCGAGGAGGCCGCGGGGGTTACGCGCTTCAAGAACAAAAAGCGGCTGGCCGAGTTGCGCCTGGAGAGCGCCAAGCAAAACCTGGCCCGTGTGGACGATATCTTCGAGGAAGTCGCGCGGCAGATGAACAGCCTGAAACGGCAGGCGGCCAAGGCGGAACGGTTTGCCGCCGTGCGCGACGAGTTGCGCGGGCGGCTAAGGGTGGTCCTGGCCAGCCGCATGGCGCAGTTGGATGCGGACCAGGCCGGACTGGAGAGTGAAATTGCCGCCCAGACGGAGCGCATCAACGCTTCAGCCGCGGAGATCGGCGCGCTGGAGGCCAGCCAGCACACCCTCACCGAGCGCGGCTACGAGTTGGAACTCGAGGGCCACGAAGCGCAAGGCCGGGCCAACGAAGCGGCGGTCGAGTTGGAGCGGGCCACGGCGCGGGAGCGCGGCAACGCCGAACGCGTGGGCGAGTTGGAGGCGCGGATTGCGGCGGCAGGCGCGGAACTGGAGCAGACGCGAACGCAGTTGGGTTCGATCGGCGAGGAGCGCGCGCAGCAGCACCAGTTTCTTGAGACGGCGGCCGGCGAGGCGAAGGCCTTTCGCCAGCAGGTGGAGGCGCGCCAGCAAGAGGCGCGCACGGCGGCCGAGGAGGTCTTCCTTGCGGAGCGGGAGTTGGAATCCAGCCGCCGCCACGCCATGCACCTGCTGACCCTGGCCGGCAACGCCCGCAACCACACGGCGCAAAGCGAAGAAAGCCTGGCCGCCTTGGAGCGCGAGGCCGAGCGGCTGGAAGCCGAGATGAACCAGGCGCGCAACGAGCAGGAGAACCTGGGAGTCGAGAGCGGTCAGGCCAGGCAGCGCTTTGAGTGCGCGGCCCAGGAGCTCCAGCGGCTCGAAGCCGAGATTGCCGCTGTTCGCGAAGCGCTGCAAGCCCGCCGCGCCGAAGAGAACGCGCTCCGCACCCGCGTAAACCAGTTGCGCGGCGAGCAGGCCGCGGTGGCTGGGCGGCGCGACTCGCTGCAGGCGTTGATCCGCAATCACAGTTACTCCACCGATACCGTCAGGCGGCTCTTGAAGCCGGGCGCGCTGGGCCCAGGCATGGCCCCGGTGGGCACGCTGGCGGACTTCATCGAGGTGAGCGGCGCACATGAGGCCGTGGTGGACGAGTTTCTGCGCGAGGAGCTGAATTATGTGGTGGTGGAAAGCTGGGTGGCCGCCGAGGAGGGCGTGCGCCTGCTCAAGTCCGGCGTGGATGGACGGGCCACCTTCCTGATTCATCCCGCCGAGCAACCCACGCTCTTTGAGGAGATCGCCGACCCGATCTGCGGCCCCGGTTTGTCCCCTTTGAAGGATTCGATCCGGGTGCTGAACGGCTTTGGGCGCTCGCTGGAGTCGATTCTGCCCAAGCTCAAGTACGGTTACATGGTCGAGGATCCCGGCGAAGCGTTGCGGCTTTCTTCGCACCACTCCCACGCCTATTTCCTCACTCCCGAGGGCGAGTGCTTCCACAACGCGACGGTGACCGGCGGCAAGCCGGCCAGCGAAGGTCCGCTGGCGCTCAAGCGCGAGTTGCGCGAGGCAGCAATCCGGCTGGGCAAGCTGGAGACCGGCCTGGCCCAGGCGGAGAACGAGGCAGCGGCGCTGACACGCGCTATCGAAGAGCTGACGGCGCAACTGGAGACTAGCGGCGAAGAGCGGCGGCAGGCGGAGACCGACACCGCCAACCACAGAGCGGCGCTGAAGCAGATGGAAGGCGAGGAGCAGCGCATCGAGCGGCGCATGCAGGACTGGGCCGCGCAGGCCGCCCGCAACCAGGACGCGCGCGAGGCCAAGCGCAGCTCCATTGCCCAGAAGCGCGAGGAGACCGCGCGCCTGGAAGCCGAGCACGCAGCCGCCGAGGCCGCCCTCGATGAGTTGCAAGCCCAATTGGGGAATCTGCGCGAGAAGCGCGAAGGCTTGCAGCAGGAAGCGGCGCAGGTGACCGCGCAGTTGGCCGGCCTGGAGGAGCGGCGGCGCGGCGCCGAGTCGGCCTTCCAGCGCATCGATCGGCTCCATGCCGACCTGGAGCGCCGCAGGCTGGTCATCGAACAGCAGCGGACTGCGGCCGAAGTGGAGCGCGAAGAACGGATTCGCGAGAGTGCCGCGCTGGCCGTCCGGCAGAAGGAGCTTGTTGGCGCGCGCGCCGAGGCCCTGGCTCAGACCGAGACCCTTGCCGCTCAGGCCCAGGCCCTGCGCCAGCAACTGACGACCATCGAGAACCAGCTTAAGACGGGCCGGGCGGCGCTTGACCAGTTGCGCGAAGACCGCGCCAGCCGTTCCAGCGCTGTGGCCAAGCTGCGCTCCGATCTGGAGCATCTGGAGGCAAGCTGTCTTACCGAAGTCAATGCCGAGGCCCAGGCGCTGCGCGCCGACCAGGAGATTGCGCACCTGGTCGGCGAGGCTCTCAGCGCCGAGGAGGAGACCTGCCGCACCCTGCGCCAGCGCTTGGAGCAGATGGGCCCGGTGAACATGATGGCCCTTGATGAGTACCGGGAGACGGCCGGCCGCCATGGCTTCCTGGAGGTGCAGCGCAAGGACCTCATCGACTCGATCGAGAATACCCAGGAGACGATCAAGGAGATCGATCTGATCTCGCGCACCAAGTTCGACGAGGCCCTGGCCAGGATCAATGAGAACTTCGCCCGGGTCTTCGCTGAGCTTTTCCAGGGAGGGCAGGCTTTCCTGCGCGTCACCGACGTGGAGAATCAGGCCGAGAGCGGCCTCGATATCGTGGTCTCGCCGCCGGGCAAAAGGCTGCAGAATGTGTTGCTGCTCTCAGGCGGCGAAAAGGCGCTGACCGCGCTGGCCCTGCTAGTGGGCATCTTCCAGTTCCGGCCCAGCCCCTTCTGTGTGCTCGACGAAGTGGACTCTCCTCTGGACGAGACCAACGTCACCCGCTTCGGCGAACTGATGCGGGTCATGAGCAAGGACACGCAGTTCCTGGTGGTCACTCACTCCAAGCGCATGATGCAGTTCGCCGACATGATCTACGGCGTCACCATGCAGGAGCCCGGCGTCTCCAAGGTGGTCAGCGTGCGCCTGGGAAGCCACGAACAGCACCGCGCCACGGCGTAGGGCGGCTGGGGGAATACTTCCGGATTGCCAGCAATCCGCCCGAGAATCGGGAATTGGCTCCAGCCCGGCTTTATGAGCGACTCGGGCTGTTGGCGCCAACCAAGATTCACCCCTGGCTTCGGAAGTCCCTTCATGACGGCACCCTCCAATCCACAAGGCTGATCTTGGATCTCCAAAAGGAGGTTTAGAAGAAACAGCCTAAGACGACGGCGCATGATGCAGCACGGTCGTCTTAGGTGCGATTTGGAGCTACTGAACGGTGACCGTGAATGGACAAGTGACTGTTGTCGAGCCTGACGTGCCGGTCACTGTGATCGTATAGCTTCCTGCCGTGGTCCCGGAGATGCTTGAGTTGCCACCTCCCCCACCGCACGCGAGAATGCCGCCAACGAATGCCATCAGAATTGCGAATAGGCCGAGCATCCGCAACCGGCTGTGTCGCCGCGCTGGGATGCCGAAAAACAGGAGGCAAGCCAGAGTCGCACCACTCCCCATGTACCAGAAAACTCTAGGGTCTTGAGAATGGTTCAGAGCCGCCCTTGTGCTAGCCGTCGTGGAGATAGTCAGGGTGGCCGTTCCTGGGTTTGTGCCCGTAATACTCACCAGGCTCGTCGAACCGAAGCTCATGGTGGGCGGATACTGAGCTCCAGCCGGAGAAGCAGTGACGGCCGCAGTCAATGCTACTTGCCCGGTGAAGCCGCCGACTGGTGTCACGGTGATCGTTGAGACATTCCCGGTAATTGCGCCAGGTGCGACCGTCACCGGCGTGCCGCTGATCGTGAAGCTGGGGTTCGTAACGGTGACTGAGGCAGTGCCGGTCGCTGCATTGAAGTTGCTATCACCCGAATAACTAGCCGTGAACGTATCGGTCCCAACTGTCAGCGATCCCGCTGGAACATTGATCGTTGCGCTGCCGCTGCTGAGAGTCGTTGTTGCCGAGGTAAAACTACCGCTCGTCAGCGTGAT
This sequence comes from Occallatibacter sp., assembly GCA_050014575.1. Lineage (GTDB taxonomy): Bacteria > Acidobacteriota > Terriglobia > Terriglobales > Acidobacteriaceae > Telmatobacter. The sequence continues at coordinate 5,147 of JBEKDB010000060.1, forward strand.
CGATCCAGTAGGCGTCGGACCCATAGTTCCACTACTGACAGCCACAGTTACTGGAAGAGGCTGCACCGTGGAAATCGCCGTTGATGACGGAGTTACCGTGACAGTCGGCGTGGCCTGCTGCGCGATCAGCGATGTATATGCCGAGACGCTTGGGCTGTAGTCTTCATCCCCGTCATAGCCCGCATAGATGTTGTGCGTTCCCGAGCCGAGCGGCGAAATGCCGGTCACCGTCGCCGACGCCGTCTGGGTCAACTGCGATAGTACCACCGCTGACGTCCCGTCACGGTTGGCTACAATAAAATCTGAAATGCCGTCTCCGTTGAAGTCGCTCACCGCTATTATTTGGGGCGTGATGCCCACAGTCACCGGGCTATGCGGCGTCTCGGTGAATGTCCCGTCTCCGTTGCCAAGAAGGATGCTCACTGTGCCCGCGGATTCGCACCAATAATCGCTGCATGGGTTGACGACAGCCAGGTCGGGAATGCCATCTCCGTTGAAGTCGCCCATCGTTGCTGCGGGGATACCATTGCCCTCCATCGCTATCGGGCTATTGGGCGTCTCCGTAAATGTCCCATCCCCGTTGCCCAGAAAGATGCTCACCGTGCCGACAGATTCGCAAGTTGAATCGCTACCGCACGGGCTGGTCACCGCCAGGTCGGCAATTCCGTCGCCGTTGAAGTCGCCCACGGTTACGGCGCTAATGGCGCCCGCCATCCAGATAGGGCTATTCGCCGCCTCCGTGAACGTCCCATCCCCGTTGCCCAGAAGGATGCTCACCGCGTCCGCGGATTGGCAGTATAGATCGTTTCCGCATTGGTTAGCCACGACGAGGTCCAGTTTTCCGTCCTGGTTGAAGTCCCCTACCGTTATGAATTGGGGCGTGAAACTGAGCGACTCGAAACCCACCGACAAAGGGCTATTTGCCGCCTCGGTGAACGTCCCGTCCCCGTTCCCCAGAAGGGTGTCGATCATGCCCCCGGATTGGCAGGTTGGATTGCCGACGCATGGGTAGGGTATGGCCAAGTCTGAAATGCCGTCTCCGTTGAAGTCCCCTACCGTTATGAATGGGGGCGTGAAACTGAGCGACTCGAAACTCAACGACAAAGGGCTATTTGGCGCCTCGGTGAACGTCCCATCCCCGTTGCCTAGAAGGATGACTACGTAGGGCTGGTACCCTACAATGACACAGGCACTGCCGCCGATGCAGATCGGAAGAGCAATGGGCGCGGCCAAGTCTAATTTTCCGTCCCCGTTGAAGTCACCCACCACTACGGAAGTTCCCAAGCCCAACACCCACAACGGGGTATCCGTTGCCTGCCTAAACGTGCCGTCCCCGTTGCCCAGAAAGATCTTCAATGCCTCGTTACCATAGTCACTTATCACGAAATCCGAAACGCCGTCTCCGTTGAAGTCGCCCACCGTTACTGATTGGGGATCGTCGCCCATATCCGGTGGCTGTAAAGTGGTGAAGAAACTCAACCCCTTCGCACCCGCGCCCGTACCCAGTGCCGCCGTGGCCAGCCTGGAATACCCGTCATCCGCATCCAGAAACGAAACGCTCCCGGTGGGCGAAGCTGCCCCCGGGGAGTCCATGTATCCCGTTACCGTGGCCGTCAGCGTGTAGTTGCCGGCAGTGCCGCTTGCCGCGATCGCGGTCGTGGTCGGATGCGTTCCGGTTACGGTGAGTGCCGCATCGCTGGAGGTGCTGAACGCGTTCGCGGTGGTCCCCAGAAACATCGCCTTGTAGCTGTGGCTCCCAATACCGGGCCGGAAGCGTACCGTGGCAGTCCCGGCGCTGGTCAACTGCGCGGTTCCAACGATATGAATGTCCGTGCAGTAGGTCGCCGAGGCGTCGCAGAAGTTGACTTGCCCGGGCGTGACCGCCGTGCCACCTGCCGTTACGGTGGCGGTGAGGGTTACAACAGTGCCCGTCGTCACCGTGACCACTGCGATTCCCGCTGACGTTATCGCCAGTGTAGTTGTGGTTGGAGTTGCTGCGGCAGAGGCGAGCCGAGGACTGGCGCATAGCCCCATCATCAGGGTCGCTGACAGAAGCGATATGTACAATTTCTCAAAGAACATGATGCATCTCCCTCGTCTACGCCGGTCGCCGGAGTGGTGTCGAGCGACGAAGGAAGGAATTCGGAGCGGGCGGAGAAAGAAAAGCCCGCGCATCATCTATACATGTTCGGCCCATTTCTTGCTGTGATCGCCGTCACGCTTATCTCCTCGGGAGATGAAGGCGAAGGGGTGCCCATCGCCCGATCTCAACAACGGCGAAATCCCCATACCGCCTATTGCGAGACCCCTCGGTTCGGATCAAAGAGCCGGTCCCGGATTCCGGGCAAATCGCCGCAAACCGGAAGATCACCGGCAAATTTCCGGCATTCGGCCGATCGTTCGGCAACGCGAGTCGATTGTTCACGGGTTCGGCGCGCGCGCAAAAAACCGCCCCCGAAGGATCACTTCTCTTCGGAGGCGCTTGTATTACACAAGTTAGACGGGGACCAGTAGCCGGCGCTGGAGGTCGGTAGCGCGCGGCTACTGGTGATCCCTGCACAAACGAAGCGAGCAGCGGCTTCCCCTTTCCACGGCTACTTCGTGTCGCCCGGCTCTAAGAGGGTGTGCTTGCGTACCCTCCGAACCATGTTGACAAATGGAGTTTCTACCATACTGCGAGTCCGGTCCGTGACGACCGTCACAGGGGTGCGTGTCAATTGAAACATTTTTTCCGGCTGACCGGTTTCAGCCCCGCTCCGGCTTCCCTCGGAGGCCAATTCGGCGGGTTCGTGCGCCCGCGGTCCGCTCCCCAACTGCTTGTTGACAAACTTCGGCCGCCGCTGGAAAATCATCGCAGTTCATTTCCCTCCGAGGCAAGGCTCTCCCGTGACAGCTCTCCTGACCACGAATCTGGGCGCAACTCCCCTGCTTGGCCGGGGGAAGGTACGCGATCTTTATGCGGTGGGAGATGCTCTGCTGCTGGTGGCCACCGACCGCATCTCGGCCTTCGACCACGTGCTTGCCACCGGCATTCCGGGCAAGGGCAAGATCCTTAACCAGATTTCGCTCTTCTGGTTCGACTTTCTCACTGAGCTCGTCGCCAACCATCTCATCACGGCCGACGTCGCCCACTTCCCCACCGCGCTGCAACCCTATGCGGATCAGTTGGAAGGCCGCTCCATGCTGGTCAAGCGGGCAGCGATGTTTCCCGTCGAGTGCGTGGCGCGCGGCTATCTGGCAGGATCGGGCTGGAAGGAGTACCAGAAGGGTGGAACCGTCTGCGGGATTCCGCTGCCGGCCGGCCTGCTCGACGGATCGCGGCTTCCCGAGCCGCTCTATACTCCATCGACCAAGGGCGAGGCGGGAACCCACGACGAGAACATCAGCTATGCCGCCACGGTTGAGGCTGTGGGCGAGGCAGACGCCGCAGCGTTGAAGCGCCTCACCCTGGCCATCTACAAGGCGGCCGCGAAGCACGCCGAGTCTCGCGGCTTGATCCTCGCCGACACAAAGTTCGAGTTCGGCAGAACCGCCGAAGGGATTATCCTTGCCGATGAAGTATTGACGCCGGATTCCTCGCGTTTTTGGGAGGGTGCGGCGTGGAAGCCCGGCGGCGCGCAGCCCTCGTTCGACAAACAGTTTGTACGCGACTATCTTGAAGAAATCCACTGGAACAAGCAGGCGCCCGCGCCCGGCCTGCCGGATGAAGTGGTCGAGCGCACGCAGGCCAAGTATCTTGAAGCCTTCCGCCGCTTGACCGGGCGGGAACTCAGTTTGTAGAGCCCGGAGTGTCGACCGGCCGAAGCGCATCATGACCCGGAGTGAACGATGACGTGGATAGATTGGGCCATTGTGATCGTGATGGCGCTGTCGGTGCTGGGAGGACTCAAGCAGGGGTTCTTCCGCTCCGTCTTTTCGCTGGGCGGTCTGTTGCTGGGCCTGGCGCTGGCGGCCTGGAACTATGGCCGGGTCGCGGCTTTGCTGATGCCCCTGGTGCGCACCGAGCCGGTGGCGAATACTATAGGGTTCGTGCTGATTGCGCTGTTCGCGATGGCGCTGGCCAGCGTTCTGGGCACGGTTTTGGCAAAAATCATGCATCAGATTGGGCTGGGTTGCCTGGACAGGCTCGCCGGGGCGGCCTTCGGCCTCTTCCAGGGAGCACTGCTGGTGACCTTGGGCATTCTGGTGGTCGTGGCTTTCTATCCCAAGGCGCATTGGCTGGCGGAGAGCAAGCTGCCCAGGCGGTTTTTTGGGGCCTGCCAATTGAGCACGCACATGAGCCCGGAAGAACTTGCCAAGCGTGTGCGCCAGGGGCTGAAAACGCTGGAAGAAGAATCGCCCCCGTGGATGCATCCCCATTCCAGTTGATTGCAAGTTGAAGAAGGACTGAACTGCACGGAAGACGTTAAGCTAAGAGAGCGGCAAGAGGTGAACGTGAGAAGAGAACTGGATAGCCTGGTGACGCAAATGCATTCCAGCGGCATGCGCTATGACGATGCCGTGCGCGAGTTCAAGAAGCAATACCTGCGCGAGGTCTTGTTGGCGCACCGGGGAAACCAGTGTAAGGCGGCCGAAGAGTTGGGAATGCACCGCAACACGCTCAGCCGCTCCATGGCGGAGCTGGGACTCCATCTGGCCGAGGTGCGGGCCAGTCTCAAGCGTCCGCCGCGCAGCGAGCGTCCTGTATTCAGCGCGGTGCGGCAGATCTACCGCCGAGGCTGACGCTTCACCCGAGGACATGCTGACAACTCCACCGACAAAGGAAGCGCGCATCGCCATCGAGCCGGGTTTTGCCTGGGATGAGCAGGACGCTTACCTGTTCGACATCGACGGCACGCTGCTGCGCAACCGCGACCGCGTCCATCGCGATTCCTTCGCCATCGGCGTCCAGCAGGTCACAGGAGTTGATATTCAGCCGTTTCTCTTTCTGACCCCCGGCGGCACGGATCCTGCGATTTTGAGCGAGGCCTGCGAGAAGGCGGCGGTTCCCAGGGCGGTGATCGAGTCGCAATGGAACGAGATTGTTAAGGCGATTCACCGCTCGTGCGAGGAGCGCCGTGACGAGATGGATATTCGGCTGATGCCGGGCGTGGAAGACGCGCTGCGCCACCTGACGCGGAAGGGCGCGCTGCTGGGCGTGGCTACCGGCAACCTGGAGGCCATCGGCTGGATCAAGATCGAGGAGGCCGGATTGCGCCAGTGGTTCCGCTTCGGCGGCTTCAGCGACCATTTTCCTCTCCGCTCCGAGCTGGTGGGCGACGCGGCGCGCAAGGCCAGGGAGCTGGCCGGCGCGGGGGCTCGGGTCTGCGTAGTTGGCGACACTCTGCGCGACATCGAGGCGGCGCGCGCCAATTCCCTGCCTGTGATGGCCGTCGCCACCGGCAAATTCAGCTTTGAAGCGCTGCACGAGTACCGGCCGGAGGTCTGCGCCTCGTCGCTGGCCGACCTGCTGGCGCTAACCCGGACCGCGCCGTGAAGCCGCGCCAATCAAAAACGAGCGCAAGCAAGAATCCCTCGTCGAGGCTGCCGGTGAGCTTCTGGACGGTTGGACTTCTGTTGGCGATCTTTCCAGTAGCCGTCTATTCCCAGGCGGCAAGCCCTCGCCAGCCGGACCAGCCGGCTCTTGCGTCGTCGTCTCCTCAGCCCGCGCCGGCAAAGGACGAAAAAGCGGCCAAGCAGCCAAGCGGCGGCGACCGCCGGCACGCTGCCAAGCTCTTCCTTGAAGCAACCAAGCTCTTCGAGAAGGAGAAGTTTGAAGAGGCGATGCGCTCCTTTGAGCGGGCGGCCGCGCTCGACCCCTTCAATGCCAATTACTCGCTGGCCGCCGCTGTGGCCCGGAGTCACGAGGTCACGGCGCTGATTCAGGCCGCAGCCAAGGACCGGCTGCTAGGCGACGCCGCGGCCGCCCGTGCCGCCCTGGCGCAGGCTCTCGAACTCGACCCCAAAAACATCCAGGTCACCCAGCATCTCCGCGAACTGGGCGACGAAGCCCTGCTGGGACAATCGGCTCCCCTCTACGAGCAGGCGGCAAGCACGGCGGGCGAGCCGGTTTCGCTCGTTCGCGCTTCAGGAATGCACAGCTTTCACTTGCGCACCGACCAGCGCCAGGTGATTCAGCAGGTCTTCAAAGCCTATGGGCTGGACGCCACGATGGACGAGAGCGTTCGCCCCGCGCAGATCCGGCTGGACATGGATGACGCCGGCTTCGAGCAGGCCATGCGGGCGCTGAGCCTGCTGACCAACTCGTTCTACGTTCCGCTGGACGCGCACCGCGTGCTGGTGGCCCGCGACACGGCCGAAAACCGCCGGCAGTGGATGCGCGAGGAACTCGAAACCATCTACCTTCCGGGGCTTTCCGCCACTGAATTGACCGATGTGAGCACGCTGGCCAAGAACGTCTTCGAAGTGCAGCAAGCGGTGGCGGAGCCGTCGTCGGGGACGCTGACCATCCGCGCGCCGGAGCGGACGCTGAACGCCTTCAACGCCACCGTCCGAGAACTCCTTGACGGCCGCAACCAGGTGATGCTTGAGGTGCGGCTGATCCAGTTGGCGCACACCGGCGAACGCAACACGGGCATTCAGCCGCCGCAGACCGTTTCAGCCTTCAACGTCTATGCCGAGGAGCAGTCCATCCTGAACGCGAACCAGAGCCTGGTGCAGCAGATCGTCTCTTCCGGACTGGCCGCCCCCGGCGACACATTGGCAATTCTCGGCATTCTGCTGGCCTCCGGCCAGGTTTCGAATTCGCTTTTGACCAACGGCGTCGCTCTGTTTGGCGGCGGGCTCACGGCATCCGCGTTGGCTCCGGGCGCGGTTACGGCCAACCTCAACCTGAACTCCTCGGACTCGCGGGAGTTGGACCAGATGCAGTTGCGCCTGGGCGACGGCGAGAAGGCGACCATGCGTTCAGGCACGCGCTATCCCATCCAAACCTCCTCGTTCTCAAGTCTGGGGGCCAGCGTTCCCACCATCCCTGGGCTCACCGGCGCGGGCAACTCCAGCAGCCTTACTTCGCTGCTTTCCCAGTATGGCGGCGGCGTGTCCAATTTTCCCCAGGTGCAGTATGAGGACCTGGGCCTGACCCTCTCGGCCACGCCCAAGGTGATGCGCAACGACGACGTTGCCCTGACTATCGAAATGAAGATCGACGCTCTTGCCGGAACCTCCATCAATGGCAATCCCATCCTGGACAATCGCGCCTATTCCGGCGTGGTGACGCTCAAGCAGGGCGAGGGCGTGGTGGTGGTGAGCGACATCGACAAGCAGCAGAGCCGGGCCATCAGCGGAGTGCCGGGGTTGAGCGAGATTCCGGGCCTGAACGACCTCACCGGCAACGACACGCAGAAGAACTACGCAACCCTGCTGATCGTAATGACGCCCCACCTGATCCGTGGAACCCAAGCCGCGGGCCACTCGCCCATGATGCGGGTGGAGCGTGGGCAGCCTGGCCTGCCCGGCGTGCCGGCGCGCTGACCATCTGCGTCTGAATCCGCGTTAGCCGTCCATGTACTTGTGGAAGAAGGCGGTGATGCGGCGGCGAGCGTCCTGTGTGGCGGGATCGTTGTAGCCGATGCCGCTGAAGCGAAGGAGCTTGAGAACGAAGCTGTGGTGGTTGTTCATGAAGGAGTGGCCTGCGTCCGGATATTCCTTCACATCGTGTGGTACGAGAGCACGCTGGAGGGCTTGTTCGAGCCGGTCGGCGTCGCCCTGCTCCCACTTGGCTAGAGCGCCATAGCTGCCGACGACGGGGCAGGCGGTCTTGAGGAAGTCGTCCACGTCCGGGGGAAGCTTTCCGCCGTAGTTGATGCTGGCGGCGGAGAAGCCGTGGCCGGAGACGAGCAGGAGGGCAAATCCGCCGCCCATGCAGAAGCCGATGACGCCAACCTTGCCGTTGCAGCTTGGTTGGGCGAGGAGCCAGGCGCGGGCGCCTTCGACATCGTCGAAGGCCGGGCCGGTGTGCGCCATGAGGTCGCGGATGACGGAGCGGAGGCAAAGCAGCAGGCCGCCCCGGTAATAGAGGTCGGGGGAGAGGGCGAGAAAGCCGGCTTCCGCGAGCCAGTTAGCCTGGCTGCGGTGATCCTGGCTCATGCCGAAGACGTCGTGAAGGACAACAACGCCGGGTGCCGAAGCTGTGGAGGCTGGAGCGGCGAACCAGGCCGGCATCTGGCCTCGCGGGGTAGGGATGAGGACGTTGGGCATGGGCGTTCTCCCTTTTCTGGCGGCGACCTTGCTGCCGACAGACAATGCTACTCCCGGCGGTTAGGCGGGTGATGAAGCAGGCGCGCCGTTGCGCTCCGCGCGTGAAGCATAGTGGTTGAAAGCCTAAGCATGAAATCGATCCGGGCCGCCGCGCAAGGCAGGGCGTGCAATTATCTTCTCAGTCTGACGCGCAGGGCGCCCGCGCCCGAGTGCGTGATGGTGCATGCTGAGGCCTGGTCGCATTTGTAGTGGATACCCACCGGATAATCCTGCCATTTGGGGTTGACGATCTCTCCGCTTGCCTTGCTGAAGAGGAAGGTCTTCCCCGCGCGGGTTTCGATGGTTCCCTGGGAGACGTCAAACTCGACGATGGCATCGTCTCCTTCGATGGTGAAAGACAGGAGCGGCGGCGCGGAGATTCGGGGCGCTTTCCTGCGGGGGGCGGGAGTTGCGGCAGGGGGTTGTCCCACGCTGGCCTGCGGCTCGTTCTGGCCCTTCAGCAACGCTTCCTGCTCGGCAAGGGATGGAAAATCGGGCGCAAAACTCCAGGAGAATGCGCTTCCATAGGCCTTCTCCAAGCACGGGAGTTCGCCTTGAGCGTCAATGGCCGCAATCTGTCCATCCGGCCCGATATCGTTCTTGAAGATCTCCTTGCCCAACTCCCGCTCCGCTTCCTGCGCGGCCAATAGCTCTTCCACCGCATGCGCCGGAGGGTTCGCGGCGGCGTTGGCGGCATCCGCTGGCGCGGCCTGGAGCGCCGGATTGGATGCGGCAAGAGCCGGCGCATTGGCGGGATCGTATTTCAGCAAAATGTCCCTTGAACACACGATAAAGCCCTGGGCATCCCGCAGGTGGATTTCGATGGCAAGAGGGCGCGGGGAATGAGCGACCGCATACGCAAACCCGGCCTGCCGGTTTGGATCGCTGGGTTGGATCGCCAGGCGGTATCCCAGCTGTTTGTCCCACTGTGTAAAAAGATGGCCCTTCAAGCCGGTCGAGTCCGAAGTGACCGATCCCCAGTCGTGCGGCTCCTCCGGGCCTCCCATATGCGAGACCAACGCGACTACGCTTCCAAAGAGAAGTCCGAGCCCCGCCACGGCCCCAATCCCGATATAAAGCTTGGTACGACTCGGGTCGGATTTCTGGCTCCCTTCAGCGGGCGCCTTTGCGCCGGGCGGCGGGGCAGTTGAGGGTGCCTGGGCGGGAGTCTTTCCCTTCGCGTCCGCGCTCGCGTTCAACGGATCGGGCAGAATGGCCCGCGGAAGAATGTCGGGAGGCGGCGGGGGCGGTTCAACGATTGCGTAGTGGACGGGCTCCGGTTGTTCTTCTGCTTTCTCGCCCGTTGGAACCTGCTGCTCGGCCTGCGCAACCTGGCCGCCAGGGATATCGGGGGCCGGTTCAATGATCGCGTAGCGGACCGGCTCCGGTTCCTCTTCCGTCTTCTCGACCTTGGGATTCTTCCCGCCGGGCTGCGCGAGCTTGCCGCGAGGGATCTCGGCGGGTGGTTCAATAATCGCATAGCGGAGCAGCTCCGGCTCGTCTTCCGCCTTCTCGCCCTTTGGAATCTGCTGGCCGGGCTTTGCGAGCTTGCCGCGAGGGATCTCGGCGGGCGGTTCAATAATGGAATAGTGGGTCGGCCTCGGTTCCTCTTCCGCGTTCTCGCCCTTGGGAATCTGCTGGCCGGGCTGCGCGAGCTTGTCACGAAGGCTCTCCGCAGGCGGTTCAACTATCGAATAATGGGTAAGCTCCGGTTGCTCTCCTGCCTTCTCGTCCTTGGGAATCAGCTGGCCCGCCCTTGCGAGCTTGCCGCGAGGGCTCTCCGGAATCGGGTTGCTGGCAGTGTAGTGGAACTCCGGTAGCTCTGCTGCTTTCTCGCCGTTGGGATCTTGCTCGTTCGCGTCCGTCATACAGTACCCTGTCTTCCCGATTGCCCGCAATCCAAGTCTATCGGTTCAATAACATTGGACCACACTTCGCCCGCCGTGGAAACCGCGGACGGCCCGGCGCGGCCTTCTTTTCGTTGACTCCGGGCCGGAATTCGGTTATTCTAAACTCCTTGCGCGGTGTTGCGCCTGGGGTCTGTGTGTACTCACCTGGACCCGGCTGGTCGATGCCCTGGAGGGATCGGCTGGAGCAGGCCACCGGCGGTTGGATGCGCGGGTTTTTCGCGAGTTCAGCCGAGCCAGAGCCCTTTGAGGGCCAACCCCGCTGCTCTCACCCGAACAGATTTGTTTGGACGTGGGTGGAAGAGGCCCGTGCGTTTCTTGCGTGGGCAAGTACGGTTTTTGCGCGAGAGTTTTGGCCGGGGCAGGCAGGTTTTTCGAAAGAGCAGGAGTGAAATGGGTACCTTTGTTCCGAGCGGGAAGAATATCGACCGTAAATGGTTTGTGGTGGATGCCAGCGGGCAGACGCTGGGGCGGCTTGCGACCAAGGCCGCCAGCGTGCTGAGCGGCAAGCTGAATCCGCAGTATGTACCGTACATCGATGTGGGCGACCACGTGATCGTTATCAACGCGGAGAAGGTGCGGCTGACCGGCCTGAAAGCCGAGAAGAAGCTGTATCGCCGCTATACCGGCTTTCCCGGCGGACTGCGCGAGGAGTCGTTTGTGCGCCTGCTGAACCGCAAGCCGGAGGCCATCCTGGAACAGGCCATCAAGGGCATGCTGCCCAAGAGCAAGATGGGCAGGCAAATGGGCACCAAGCTGAAGGTCTATCGCGGCGACAAGCATCCCCACCAGGCGCAGCAGCCGGTGGAGTTGGAGATTGGGTAGGAACAGGGACTAGGGCATGGCTGGGCGCCTTGTGTGAGCCCGGCGGAGAGAGCGGAGAATGGCAGATCTGGTTCAGTATTACGGGACGGGACGGCGCAAGGCGGCGATCGCCCGCGTCTTTCTTCGTCCCGGCACGGGCGAGTGGAAGGTCAACGGCAAGGCATTCGACGAGTACTTTGTGACCGAGCAGCAGCGCGTGGCGGCAAAGCGCACCCTGGTGCTGGTGGAACTGGCCGGCAGCTTCGACGTGGTGACCACGGTGAAGAGCGGCGGCGTCTCTTCGCAGGCCGACGCGGTGAAGTTGGGTGTTGCCCGCGCGCTGATCGAGTTCAATCCGGAACTGCGCAAGGCGCTCAAGGCCGAAGGCCTGCTGACCCGCGACGCGCGCATGAAGGAGCGCAAGAAGTATGGCCAGAAGGGCGCCCGCAAGCGGTTCCAGTTCAGCAAGCGCTAGTCAGGAGCGATTTATGCCAGTGTACGGTTGCTTCAGGATGATGATCGCCGACCCCGACCGGAGCTGGACTGCTGATTACATCGTCGCTAAGAGCGAAGAAGTGATTCAGTTTTGGAATCGTGCCCCGGAGGGCGATAAGCCGAATGTCTTGGTTGGCGTCGCCCGTTTGGGAAAGGAACACACGATCTGTGACGTTGCGTCTACCAAACTGAACGAGCCCAAGTTTTACAGAGCCAACCTGAAGAGCACGGATATGATCAAGCACCCGAAACTCGACGACGACGATCCGGATCAAGAGTAAGTTGTTCAATCTCCCCGAATAGGGGAATCAATTCCGGACTGAGATGCCGGAATGCAATCCACGAAGGAGGCCAATGGCCACGATCACAATGAAGGAGCTGCTCGAAGCGGGTGTTCACTTCGGGCATCAGACCAAGCGCTGGAATCCCAAGATGAAGGAGTACATCTTTGGCGAGCGCAACGGGATTTACATCATCGACCTGCAGAAGACGCTGAAGCTGTTCAAGGAAGCGTCGAAGTTCGTCACCGAACTGTGCGCGGGAGGCCGGACGATTCTATTCGTCGGCACCAAGCGTCAGGCGCAAGATGCCGTGGCCGAGGAGGCCACACGCGCTGGGATGCCGTATATCAACCAGCGCTGGCTGGGCGGCCTGCTGACCAACTGGGTGACGGTGCAGAAGAGTGTGAAGCGCCTTCAGGAACTGGATGAGATGGCCGTGGATGGCCGCTACGAATTGCTGACCAAGAAGGAAGTGATCCGCCTGGAGCGGGAGCGGAAGCACCTGCAGGCGAACTTGGCCGGTATCAAGACGATGAAGCGGCTGCCGGATGCGCTCTTTATTGTCGACTCGAACAACGAGGCGATTGCCGTGAAGGAGGCCCGCAAGCTGGGCATTCCGGTGGTGGCCGTGGTGGATACCAACTGCGACCCGACAGTGGTGGATTATGTGATTCCCGGCAACGACGATGCCCTGCGCGCCATTCGGCTGTTCACCTCGAAGATCGCCGACTCGGCCGCCGAAGGCGTGAATCTGGTGGGCGACAAGGCCTTTCAAGAGGAGGAGCCTGTGCCGGCAGCCGACGCTTTGGCGGTGGTGGAACCCGCGCCGGCCGAGGATCTGGACCTTGAAGCAGTGCTGGGCGGCGGGATTCGCAAGGGTCCGGCGACGGTGGCGGTTCTGCTGGAGGCAGCCGAGGGCCGCGTTTAATCTTTCTGTCGCCCGCGAGTGCGCATCATGAGACAAGCGTGGCCGCCAGGGTGGAGCGCCACGCTTTTCTTATGCCGGACGCCCGCGGCGTGGCCGACATTGCTCCGTGCCCTGTGCCTGATCTGGGCTGCTAGAAACTAAACCGGCATCCGCTCCGCTTGAACTTGGACGAGTGCCCTAAAGACGCAAATTCAGAAAAGAGAGACGAAGACAGTGAGCGAGAAGATTGATGCCAAGTTGGTGAAGGAATTACGCGAGAAGTCCGGCGCGCCGATGGGCGATTGCCTGAAGGCTTTGCAGGAGACTCACGGAGACATCGAGAGAGCGTTTGTAGTTCTGCGCAAGCGGGGCATGGCCTCGGCGCAGAAGAAGGCCTCGCGCACCACCAACGAGGGCGCGGTTGGGACGTATATCCATGCCGGCGGCAAGATCGGCGTGCTGATCGAGCTGAACTGCGAGAGCGATTTTGTGGCCCGGACCGAGGACTTCCAGGAGCTGCTGAAGGACATCGCCATGCACATCGCGGCCAGCGATCCGCGCTATGTGAAGCCCGAGGACGTGACCGCGGAAGACCTGGAGCGGGAGAAGGATATCTTTCGCGCCCAGGCTGCGGCTACAGGCAAGCCGGCGCCGGTGATCGAGAAGATCGTGGAAGGCAAGATGGCCAAGTTCTACGAGGAGGTTTGCCTGCTGGAGCAGCCCTTTATCAAGGATCAGGCGGTGAGCATCAAGGAGCTGATCGGGCAGAAGGTAGGCAAGCTGGGCGAGAACATCACGGTGCGGCGTTTTGCGCGCTTCAAGGTGGGCGCGCCTGACTGGACGGTGGCCTCGACCAAGCCCGTGACCGCGGCGGAGTAACTTCCGGCTGCGATCAGAGGTTGATGAGGGCCCAGGGCGCAAGCTCTGGGCCTTCTTTGCATGCACGAAACGCTTTCCCAGCGGCTCATGGAAGGTCAGAACCGGGAGCCTTGGGCGGAGTTGGGACTGTTTTTACTGCCGATCCGCAGCCCGAGCCCGAGCCAGGAACGCCCGCATCTTCACCGGGTCTTTGCGACCTGGTTCAGCCTCCACCCCCGAAGCCACATCCACGCCCCAGGGCCGCAACGCGGCGATAGCTTCCGCCACGTTTTCCAGATTCAGCCCGCCCGCCGCGATCAACCGCAGCTTTCCTGCGTCTGCGAAGACCGTCTTGCGCGCTTCCGCCCAATCGAAGGTCACGCCGGTGCCCCCGGCAGCCGTCCCGGTCCGCGAATCCACTAGGACCGCATCCACGTTCGGGTTGCGTGCGTGCTCGGCAATTCGACCCGCGATCGGCTCCGCGGCTCCGGCGGCAAAATGTACCACGCGCAAGATCCTCAGCGCCGGACCGAGCCGCTCGCGCAGCTTAGCCGGCAGCTCCGGGCCGCTCTCAAAGTGCAGTTGCACGCCGGTCAGCGAGCAGGCGCGCACCGTGGAGCAAATCTCGTCCAGCCCGGCGTCTACAAAGACGCCGATCTTCTCCACCGCCGCGGGCAAGAGCGGCACAATGGCAGCCACTTCAGCCGCCGTCACCCGCCGCAGGCTGGGCGCAAAAACGAATCCCAGCGCGTCGGCCCCGGCTTCGACCGCCAGCAGCGCATCCTGCAGCGAAGTATTGGCGCAGATTTTGATCCATAGGCTCATTGTCGTATCCAGGAACCGCGCGCAGAGCGATCGGCGCGGCCCGGCCCCCAGCTTGCTCTCGCCAGCATTTCAGCCAGCGCTGCGCCGGGATCAGCTTGGCGCATCAGGCTCTCGCCAATCAGGAACGCGTCGAATCCCGCCGCCCGCAGCCGCGCCAGATCTTCCGCGGTCGAGATTCCGCTCTCGGCTACGCGCAAGATGCCGGCCGGTATCTGCTCCACCAACTCAAGCGAGGTCTCCAAGCTCACTTCAAAGGTCTTCAGGTTGCGGTTGTTCACGCCGATCGCGTCCGCGCCTGTCTGTCCCAGCACATCCAGCACCCGATCAAGCTCGGCGGCCGTATGCACTTCGACCAGTACATCGAGCTGAAGGCTGCGAGCCAGATAGGCAAAGCGCTTGAGCTCGGCATCGGCGAGCGCGGCAGCAATCAGCAGAATCGCATCTCCCCGGTGGGCGCGGGCTTCCACGATCTGGTACTCGTCCACCGTGAAATCCTTGCGCAGGCAGGGGAGCGGAGCCGCCGCCGAAGCCAGCTCCAGATTGCGCAGGCTGCCCTTGAAAAACGGCTCATCGGTGAGCACCGAAAGCGCCGCCGCGCCACCCGCGTGGTAGCTCCTGGCCAGCCACTCCACATCGAAGTCCTCGCGGATCAGTCCCTTGGAGGGCGAAGCCTTCTTGATCTCGGCGATCACCGCCGGGCCGAGAGCAGCCTGCCGCAGCAACGCCGCCGCAAAGCCGCGCGGCTGATACTCCGCCGCCCGCAACTCCAGCTCGGCCAGCGGCACGCCGGCCTTGGCCGCGGCCACCGATGCCCGCGTCGCGGCCAAAATCGTCTCAAGATGAGTAGAACGCTGAGTAGCCATGCTCCTGGGTTGAGTATAAGTGGCGTGGCCGCGAGCGGCTTCGATGATCGCCTCGCGGCAAAAAGGCGGGTGCGCCCTTTCAGCGCGCGGTGCCTTGCGGCTGATCGGCGCAGGCGCAGTCAGAACCGGGATGTCAGGCTGCCGTAGAACGACCGCCCCCGGCCCGTCAGCGGCTTGATTTGGCTTATCCATCCGCTGGCCATGTAGTCGTCGAAGTTCACGCCGCCCATGGGCAGTTCGTAGTCCTTGTTGAGCAGGTTGTCGGCTGCCGCGTTCGCTTGCAGAGGCCCGCGCCGGTAGGCTGCGTTCAGGTTGAAGAGCGTGTACCCTGGTGTCTCTTGTTCAAAGCGATGCGGATCGACGTTGGATTTCCGATCCACGGCCTGCACACCAAAGCCGGCCGTGAATCCCTTCAACTCCTCGTCGAAGGCCACGCGCAAGTTGAGTGGCATCATCTGGTAGAGCGGGGTTTCCGTATCGAGACGCTCGCCATGCAGCCAGCCCGCGACGCCGCTGATCTTGCCCTGCCCGAAGCGGCTGCTATTCCAGATCGCACTGCTGCCGGAGAGATCGGCCCCGCCAATTCGCGCGCTATGATTGGCAAATTGCAGTTGGGCAAAGGTGCTCATGCCGTACATCGTGGTCATCATCGTGTCGACATCCACATAGTCCTGGACGTAAGTCATGTAAGGCGTGAGCTTGATCGCCCAAGGCGTGGCAGTCCCGCCGTGCCAGCCCGCCGTGCCGCTCACGGTGTTGGCGGTCTCCGGCTTGAGCCCGACGTTGCCCACGTAATAATTCCCGTCGCCAAACCAGCCGATCATGCCGCTGGCCATCATGTTGGTAGACCAAGCGTAGCGCTCGTAGAGGTTGGGCGACCGCGTCTTGCGCGCGTACCCAAACTCATAAGTGCTGGACGAATTCGGCTGGTAGCGGGCTATTCCGGTCACATCGAGGTTGACGTCGGTCTTGGCCCGGTTCAGTGCATTGAATGCGGCTGCGTCGTCGCCGTACATTATCGCCGAATAGCCTTGCACGGGGCCAGCATTCATCCAGACGGTATCGTTGCGGAGGCCGAGGAGGGTGGTCCATTGAGGGTTCCACTTGCTGGCCACCTCGGCGAAGGTGCCCAGCCTGATACGGCGCCCATCGTTGATGCTGGCGAAGGTATCGGGGCCCATGTACGGCGCCGTTCCGGCAACCGCCGGCCATCGGTCGTCGAGAACAAGGCGATGCAACTCGTTGCCCACCCGCAGCGTGTGCCGGTCGGCCAGTTGAACCTCGAATTTGGCGGAATAGCCAAGGTCCCTGCCGTGGGTATTCATCGGCATCCACATGGGCATGGGAAAGGTGGATTTGTCCCGGCCGATATTCATCGAGTGCCACGTTCCCTGCCAGAAGACATGCGTGTCGAGTCCCCCTCCTTCAAAGCTTCTGTGGTAATGCAGGTTAAGCGACTCGGCATAGTTGCGCACCATGTCCATTTGCGCGTTTGGGAAGCCCTGGTACGGGGTATGATGCAAGCCGCCCTCGACGGAAATGAAGTTTCTCGTCCCCTGTGCCGCAAGGGTCAGCGCGTGGTCGGTACTCTGCGCATAGGTCGAAGTGACCTTATGTCCGCTGCCGTCGGTGTAATCGTCGTTGGTGGTCCACGACCCGATGTAACCAATGCCGAATTTGCGGCTGGCCACCGACTCCGACAGCGAGCCGCCGTAGTCTTGGCCGTTGCTGCGGTAGAAGCCTGAAACCTCTTCTTCTTCGTGCACCGCCTCAGCCCCGCTGGCGAAGACCGGCCCCCTGGATTCCACCGCGATGGTTCCACCAATGCTATCGCCGCCCATGCTCACCGGCGTGATGCCCGCCAAGACGGTTACTTCGGCCGCGTTGGAGGGCGCGACATAAGAGAGCGGCGGGTTCATGTGGTTTGCGCAAGCGGAAGAGACCGTCATGCCGTCAACCACTAGCTTGGCGCGTTCGTCTCCCAGCCCATGAAGCAGCGGGACCGAGGCAAGCTGTCCATTATCGCGCAGGCTGACGCCGGGCGCGTCTGCCACCAGCTCGGCTAAGTTGCGGCTGCGCGCCTGGTCGCTGGCGTCCACCTTGAGCATGTCCGTAGAAGCTGTTGCGCCTGAGCTCTCGCTGACTTCAATAGATGTCTTTGCCGGGGCTATCTTCAATGCGACATTGGCGGCTGTCTCGTTACCGGCGGTTACGGCAAGGTCATGAAGAATTGCATTATTAAAGCCGCTGGCAGCAAAAATGACGTCATAGAGCCCCACAGGGATGCCATCGAAGACGAACCGCCCTTCAAGGTTAGTGCTGAGAGTCTTTCTGAATCCGGAGACACCGTTTCTAACTTCAACCTTAGCGCCCTCGACGACCGCTCCAGAAGGGTCTTTCAGCACTCCGGCGATGCGGCCGGCGGCAATGGGCGTTTCGGCCGCAGTAAGATTCTGTTGGGCATGGATCGAGTGCGTCTGCCAGCAAAGACAGACGGCTGGCAGCAGCGCCAGCAACAGCTTGGTTTTCATGGAACTCTCCTTCGAAAATGATTCTTCAGGCTGCGATGGCCGGAGTAACGGTCACGTTGAGCCCGAGTCGTTGTAGTCGTTTCACGAAGTACCGCTGGAGCTGGTCTTTGTTGATCTGCTCCAGATA
>JBEKDB010000061.1:0-37775 GCA_050014575.1 Occallatibacter sp.
GCAGCAGAGAGGTTCTCGATCAGGCCATTGCGGAGCAGCTCCCACAGATCACGGCAGACAACGCGCTGGCGTGGTTCAGGTTCTCCGGATATGGTGTACACCTATGAGGGATATGCTCTAGGTCGGGTGAGCCTCTTCCCTGTCATCGATGGCATGTACGTCGTTTCCGACAACCTCTTCTCAATTGTTTTTTTCATTTCAGACGTGTTTCGCTCAATGGCAGCGGAGTTCATTGTGCTCGAGAACAGAGAACGGTCGATAATTCGAGGCGCGTTTGCGCACGGTCCCGTGATATTGGGGGAAGAATGCAAGGAAGGTGCTGAGGAATTCAAGGAAACGGCGTATGCCAATTCGATATTGATTGGCATGCCGCTTGTGCAGGCCTTTGAAGATGAGAAGAAGGCTCCCCCATTTGGTGTCTTCGTCCATGAGTCGGCCAGGGCCTTTAGCCAGATAGGAAAGCACCAGATAACCACTCCTCTCTGGCGCTGGTGGATCGGTAACCAGGACACTTCCCAGATTGCTGCTGCATTGCCCCCATGCTTAACGTCATATTTTGACTGGTGTCGCAACAACCCAATCCAAAGCGAATACCCAACTGATCGGCTTGAGGCTCATGCAGCCAAGGTCAGAGAATACTTTGGTGAATTCGAGAAGGGTGTGGGATCAAGTGAATCAATCACCCCTAATAGGAATTCTCGGCGCCGCAGCTTGAGCGCCACGGTCGCGCGGGAAGCAAAACCTAATCCCGAAACGAGCCCCGTCCGGCAGATCAACAAACTGTGCAAAATCCTGAATCTCAGCGAAACGCAAGTGGAACTGATTAAACCAATCATCGAGGCCAGAGAAAAACAGGTGAGAGATATTTCAAGAGACAAGACGCTCGACCGGGAGGTTCGTCGCATGAAGATTAAGGACCTTGTGAGCGAAAGCAAGGCGCGGCTTCAGTCGTTCCTAACTGAGGCTCAGAAGACGATCCTGATTGAGCGTGAACATAATCATGAAGCAAACAGTGATCGACTCGATGATCCCCGGAGCTAACACCACCACAGAAGGGTCAATCAGCCTTGGGTCACCGGAAACACCGATTTATCCAGGGGAATTCCAGGATTTACGCAGAATCGCTGAGCCACGACTCAGCTGTTCCCGCGAGCGCAAAGTAAAAGGCCTGCCCGTGCTGGGGCAGGCCGTCTCTGTTGCTTGCGATGTGTGGGTTAATTCAGCGTTATCTCCGCTTTCAGCGGCGTATTCTCGCTCGAGTCGCCGACGCGAATCACGAATTTGCCGGGATCGATGGTCCACTTGTGCGCGGTCTCGTCCCAGTAGCTGAAGGCGCGGGCGTCGAGGTCGATGGTTACGCGCCTGGTTTCGCCGGGAGCCAACCGCACCTTCTCGAATCCCTTGAGTTCGCGCTCCGGGCGGGTGGCCTTGGCAGAGGGATCGGAGACGTAAAGCTGGGCCACTTCAGCGCCGGCCACGCTGCCGGTATTGGTCACGTCGAAGCTGATCGGAACGGTCGAGCCGGCGGCGGCCGAGGCGGGCGCTTCGAGCTTCGAGAAGCTGAAGGTCGTGTAGCTGAGCCCGAAGCCGAAGGGGTAGAGCGGGTGCTTGCCGGTGGTGGTCCAGTAGCGATAGCCGACCAGCAGGCCGTCTCCATACTTCACATGGGGAATGACGTAATCGACGGGCTCGCGGCCAGGCTCGGTTACGTGCAGCGACGTGTCTGCGCCCTTGACAGGGTAGTACCAGGGAGCGGACGGGTTCTCCTCCCAACTGTTGTCGAAGCTGACCGGCAGCTTGCCCTCGGGGTTGTGCTTGCCGAAGAGCACCTCGCCGACGGCCGTGCCGCCTTCCTGGCCGGGATAGTATGCGTGGAGCAGCGCGGGAACCTTGGCCAGCCAGCGCCGGGTATCCATGCCGCCGCCGCCGATAAGGGTGACGACGGTGCGCGGATTGGCTGCGGCCACAGCTTCGATCAGCGCGTCCTGGCCCCAGGGCAGAGCAAAGGAGCGATCATGTCCCTCGCCCTCCGTTAACACATCGAAGCCGGCTGCCACCACCACCACATCCGCGCCGGCGGCGAACTTCCTGGCATCCTCGGAGACCAAATCCGGCTCAAACGCGATTCCCATACCGAAGCGGACGCCGGAATCTGAGATGTAGTCGGCCTCCACCTTCAGCGTCTGGCCGGCCTTCAGGTCGAGCGTCCAGAATGGCGGAGCCTGACCCTCGGCGTGGGTTGGGGTCTGCAACTCTTTGCCGTCTGCCAGCACCTTGAAGTCGCTGCCCCAGGTCTGAGAAACCGCCAGGATCAAATACTTGCCAGCCTGTTTTGCCGTGTAGCTGGCCGTATAGCGGATGCTGCGCGCGGTCTCGTCTCTGGGCCCGTGCCTCTCGCGCCGGAAGTCGCCGATCGAGGGCGTCGTCGTGGTTTCCGGCGTTCCCGTGAAATCCCTGCTGGGGTAGATAGCCACCTTCACAGGTCCGTCCCAGCGGGTCTCCCGGAACAGGTCGTTCATATCAGGCAGGCCGCGGCTATAGAGAACATGCACATCGGGCCCGGCCAGGTTGGCGATCCCGGTGAGGATGCTGACCGGCTCGAAGGCCTGGGCCTCGGACGAGCCGCCGCCGCCGGTCACCGCCGGCCAGACGTCGGGTCCGATGACAGCGATGGTCTTGATCTTGGCAGGGTCCAGCGGAAGCAGCCCGCCGTCGTTCTTGAGCAGCGTAATGCTCTCCAGCGCCCCGTTGAGGGCCACGGCCCGATCGGCAACCGAATAGGTTGAGTCGGCCGGATCGAACTGCGGGCGGTCAAGGAAGCCATAGCGCAGCGCGGCGCGCAGCAGGCGCAGCACCTTGTCATCGATCGTGGACTCCTTGACCGTGCCATTCTTGACGGCGGCCAGCAGGCCCTTGGCGTTCATAAAGCGCGGGCTGGGCATCTCCAGATCGAGGCCGTTGTTGGCCGCGCCCACCGAGTCGTAGGTGGCGTCCCAATCGGACATTAGAATGCCCTGGAAACCCCACTCGCCCTTGAGCACCTTCAGGTTGAGGAAGTCGTTCTGGGTGGCGTGGACGCCGTTGACCAGGTTATAGGAGTTCATGACCGCGTCCACGTGGCCCTTGGTGACGGCGGCCTCGAACGACGGCAGATAGATCTCGCGCATGGTCCGCTCGTCCACGTCGGCGCTGGCGTTGTGCCGGTTATACTCCTGGTCGTTCAAGGCATAGTGCTTGGCGGTGGCGATCACGCCCTGGGATTGAACGCCCTCGATAAACGGAACCACAACGGCGGAGTTCAGAAAGGGATCTTCGGAGAGGTACTCGAAGTTGCGCCCGGCGATGGGCGATCGAGCGATATTGACGCCCGGGCCGAGCAGGAAGTTGACGCCGCGGGCCCTCGCATCCTTGCCCAGGCTCTCGCCCAGCTTGCGCGCGAACTCCCGGTCCCATGTGGCGGCCAGCGCAACGCCGCCGGCGTAGGCTGTGGTCGGCCCCCAGGTGCGCACTCCCACCGAAGCGTCGGACATCTTGAAGCGGGGCAGGCCGATGGCGGGCATGGGATTGGTAAACATTCCATTCACGCCGCCCAGCAGGTCGATCTTCTGTTCCAGGGTGAGCTTGGCCAGCATGGCGTGGGCCTGGGCCTCGATAGCGGGCGAGTCCGGCGCGGGAGCCTGTGCCGAAACCTGAACCGAAAACGTCAGTGCGCATCCGAACAGGATCGGCAGTAAAAAGGCGCGGGTTGAGGGCGAAATCGATCGATTTGGGGATTGTCTTGGGTTTCTCATGGCACGAAAAAGGCTACAGCATTTGCCCCGCGCATGTATACCCGTGTGGTCATTCCGGCCGGCACTCGCTGGCCCCGGCCGAATCGTCTCCAGGCCTGCTCAAAGGCCAGTGTGACCAGAATCACAGCGGGGGGTGAATGGGGTCACTGCTTGTGCTTCCACGGGAGGCGCAGACTCGGAGTTCTAAAGGGATCAACAAGGCGCCGCTATGCGGCGGGAGGCATCCATGAGCTTGGCAGCCGGCATCAAGACCATCGTCGTGGCCACGGATTTGAGCGGCCAGTCGGAGGCGGCTCTGGAGTATGCCGGCAAACTAGCCCGAGGGTATGGAGCGCGCATTGTGCTGGCGCACGGCATTGACCCGCTGGATTATGCGGCTCTGGACGCGATTCCCGGCCCAGTGCTGAAAGAACTGAGCGAGGAGGCGCGCGCCGCGCTGGAGACCCTGGCCGGCGACCTGCTGCGCGAAGGCATACCCAGCCATTCGGAGATCCGCCAGGGCGCGGTGGCGCAGATGCTGGTGGATGTGGCCCGGCAGTACCAGGCCGGCTTGATCGTGATTGGCACCAAGGGAATCGAGGGCGCCGGGCCGGTGATCGTGGGCGCCGTTGCCGAACAGTTGGTGCGCCTGTCGCCGTGTCCGGTGCTGGCTGTGGCGGCGGACTGGAACGCGGGCGCAAATCGCCCCGTTCCGGGCGGCCCGGTGCTGTTGGCCATGGAGCGCAATGAGGCGATGGCGGCCGCGGTGGCAATGGCCCATTCCCTTGCGGAGACGTTTCATCGCACGCTGCTGGTGTTGCACGCGCGCCCGCCGGCGGCGGCCTCGGCCTTCCTGAACCCAGGCGCCACCACGCTGGAGGAGCTGGGCGTGAAGCCGAGTGGAAGCTTCCCGGTGCGCTGCCTGGTCAAGGACGGCAACCCGGCAGACGCAATCGTGGAAGCCATCGCGCAGTACCATCCCTGCATCCTGGTGGCTGGGGTGAAGCGCGCCAGCGACACGCCGGGGCCGCACGGAACTGCCTTTGCCCTGCTTGCCCGCTCGCGAGTGCCGGTGCTATGCGTTCCGCCGGAAGCGGCCCCCGCCGATTTGAACTGGTGCCGGGAGCAGGAGGCCTGTGCCGTGGGCCAGACCCTCTAGCGCAGGGGAGCGCGGGAGCTGAACCTTCGCTGTGGATGCGGGATGGACGAAGAAGCAATCCAACAGCCCATCCCATGGATGCGTTCTTCTGGAATCGTTGCATCGGGAGTGATTTGCAGGATAGGGAGTGTGGACCATGAAGTCCGGTTCATCGCAAATCCGCGGTACCAAACGCCCCCGCCAGGGATCGGCCGGCAGAAGGAATGGAGACGCCACTCATCGCCGGGCAGGACGCCAAAATGAAGCAAGGAGAGATGTGGCCATAAAGCCGGAGGAGATATCCAGGCGAATTGAGGCCGTCCAGCCGCATCCGCTGGCGGAGTTGCTGGCTTGTCCTTCGGCGACCGGCAATCTGCTGAACGGCTCGGCCCAGTGCCTCGACTTCGATACCGGGGAGACTGTCTTTCGCCAGTCCGCGCTCTGCCGGGGGCTTTACGTGGTGGTCTCCGGTCAGTTCCTGCGCAGGACCGAGCGGCTGGAGATGCGGGTGACGCTGGGTCCGGCGCGCGCCGGGGATCTGGTCGAGCTGGCGGCTGTGCTGGGGGACGGCCGTCATACCTATTCGCTTAGCGCGCAATCCCCCGGATCGGTGCTTTTGCTGCCTGCCGAGGCTCTGAATCTGGCATTTCAGGATTGTCCGCAACTGCGCATGCAGTTGTTGGAGGAATTGGCCCGCGAGGTCTCTCGCGCTTATATCGCCTGCTGCATGAACCGTTCGCCCAGGGCCCACCGGCGAAACACCGGGGAGGTGCTGGCATAGGCCAGAAGTCTTGCATCGATAAGTTCCCGTACCCCGGCTTCCTGCAGCCGCGGCGGGAATTGATAATGAATCCCTGCTTTGCGCATGGGAATGTGCGTTATACTGCAATTTGACCGACGGGATTCCCATGGCATCGTTCCACTCCCATCACCCTCCGGAAGATTGCGTAAATTGTGAGCATCGCCATCTGCGAATGTTCTGCAATCTCACACCCGAGGCATTGCGCGACTATGACGGGATCGGCATCATGATGAGCCATGCCCGGGGAGCGAAGTTGTTTACCGAAGGCGACCCGGCGCGAAACGTATTTGTCATCTGTTTTGGGCAGGTCAAAATCTCCTCCACCTCCCGTGACGGCAAGACCATGATTCTAAAGATCGCCGGCCCCGGCGACGTGATGGGACTCAGCGCCGTTCTGGCCAACGTTCCCCACGAAGTGACTGCGGAAGCCATCGAGCCCTGCCAGGTGAAGACGGTCCGCAAGCAGGAGTTTGTTGACTTCCTGGGCCGCCACGGCATCGCCAGCATGCACGCGGCGCAGTCTCTCTCCGGCGAGTACCTGACTGTCTTTCACGATGCCAAGCGCCTGGCGCTCTCCGGCTCGGCGGCCGGGCGGCTGGCTCGCCTGCTGCTGGATTGGGGGCGCGCTTCCGCCAACGGCAAGCCGGAGATCCGCTTTACCATGGCCCTGACGCACGAAGAGATCGCTAACATGGCCGGCACCTCGCGCGAGACGGTGACGCGGCTACTGAACCAGTTTCGCCGCGATCAGTGGATCACCATCAAGGGCGCCAGCCTGACCATCGTCAAGCCCGACCAGCTCGAGCGGCTTACCGCATAAAACCCCCTCTGAATTCTCTTCTCAAAAGCTCCCAGTTCACACCCCAGATCGGCGCGGTGCCGCGCGATCCGATTGAACAGCAATTCTAAATCGGGAATAGCGGAGCAAGCAGCGCAGTTCCTCCCGTCGGGAGGAGAGGAACATAGCCAGGGATCCAAATTGCCGCTTCTGAACCCGGCGCCGCTCGCACGGTTGGTTCGCGCATTGCCGGATGATTGGCAGCCGCTTCGCAAGCGTTCAGTTCTCGCCGGCTTGATATGCCGGTATCTAAAAGAAGCGCCGCCTCCGGTGCGAGAATGCCCAGATCGCCAGCCCGGCCAGCAACGCCCCGATCAGCAGCCAGGCAAGGTCGCGGTTGCTGAAATCCTGTAAGAACCGAAAATCGTGCCAGCGCATCAGCGCCAGCGAATTGCTCATCGCGATCCGCATCTCTTCCCTCCACGCACCGGTTCCATTGCCCGCCCAGTACACTTGGACGTCGGTTTCAGGCCCGCGGCCAGTCTCCCGGCTGCGGGCCAAACTTGCCGCAAAGCGCACTATCTGAAGACCCCAAGCAGATAGCACACCAGCAGAATCACCAGCACTGTGCCGAGCCCAATGCCTGTTCCTCCGCGGGCGCCCCACCGGCCGTAGCCGTAATATCCGCCGCCCCCGGCGAACACGAGCACCAGAAGAATAATGAGTATGATGAGCATCTCAGTCCTCTCCTTCCTTCGGGGTTGCAACCCCAGGGTTATGTCTCTGATTTGGTTGCGCCGCGTTCTTCAACCCGGCCAGTTCATCGAAGCGCGTGCGGATTGCTGCGGACCCATCCGAACTCTTAATCACCACATGCGCAGGCTCCCGCACCGTGGATCTTCCGTCACATGCGCCACGATCCTGCAGCGGGGGTCTTCCATTCCAATCGCCACGCTGCGCAGGCTCTCGCAGCGCGGATCTTCCATCTCATGCACCAAGCCATGGAGCAGGCTCTTGCAGCGCGGGTCTTCCATCTCCATCGCCACGATTATGCACCGGTGGTCTTCCATCTCAGTCACCGCACCTTCCGAGCAAGCTCTCGCACACGATCGCTTTTTCAGCGAACTCAGATCAGGTTGGCGCGATCTACTGGACGACGGCTGCTCAAAAGTGCACACATCGCTTTGGCTCCCTTCAAATCTCCAGTGTGAACGATCTTTACCAGCCTTCCGGTTCCTGACGGCTTGCTTCGTCGTTCATGCCCGAAGCGCCGACCGAAGGTAGCCTACCGGTATGAACTTGAAAACGATGTCCGCGAATGCCTGTTTATCGTGCATTGCTTCCCTCAAAGATGAGCGAAAGAGAGCATAGAATTCCCCGAAATACAGTAATCTTGGAAGAGCACATTGCCAACTTTGCTTGGCCGCGGAGTCCTGAATGTCTGGTTTCGAAGATCAATCGGATGTTTACCACGTTGGCCGAGACCATCAGTTGTCTTCGCCGCCGCCCTGGTATCGGAAGCGCTGGGTCCTATGGACGAGCCTGCTTCTCCTGCTGCTTCTGATTGCGATCATTGTCCTGGTCATCCACAAAAACGAAGTCAAGGCAGCGGCGGCCAAGCGCGCGCTGGCTGCCGTGAAGCCATCCGTTACAGTCACGGTAGCCACTGCCGCCAAGGGAAGCATCGGCATCTACCTCGACGCGATCGGCACGGTCACTCCCGTCTATACCGCCAACATTGTTGCGCAGGCAAGCGGAGTCCTGACCGCGGTGCATTACAGCGAGGGACAATTCGTTCAGAAAGGGGATGCGCTGGCCGACATCGATCCCCGCCCCTATCAGGCTCAGTTGCTTCAGGCCCAGGGCACACTGGAGCGCGACACCAACGTTCTGGCGCAGGCGCAGATGGATGTGGACCGTTACCGCACGGCCTGGGCGGGGAACGGCATCTCCAAGCAATTGCTCGATGACCAGGAGAAAATTGTGTTGCAGGACCAGGGCACAGTGAAGAACGATCAGGGCGCCGTGAATTACGACCAGGTCCAGCTTGGCTACTGTCACATCATCGCGCCTATTTCCGGCCGGGTCGGCCTTCGCCTCGTGGACCCAGGGAATGTGGTGCAGGCATCCGCGGCAACCGTTCTGGCGGTTATCACCCAAATGCAGCCCACCACCGTGATCTTCACAATGCCGGAGGACAGCTTGGGGCAAGTACAGGCGCGGATGCGGAAGGTACACACGCTGCCCGTCGAGGCGTGGGATCGCTCCCAAACCACCAAGATAGCGGCGGGTAAGTTGCAGACCATCGACAACCAGATCGACACAACGACTGGCACCGTCAAATTGCGCGCCCTCTTCGAAAACAAGAACGGCGCACTGTACCCAAACCAGTTTGTGAATACGCGGTTGCTTGTGAATACGCTCGACGGGGTCACGCTGGTTCCCAGCGGCGCCGTGCAGCACAACGGACAGGCGGCCTTCCTGTATGCAATCGCGAACGGAACGGCGAGCGTGCGCAACGTAACGACGGGGGTTTCCGACGGCGGCATGACCGCGGTTACGGGCATCAATCCCGGCGAGGTTGTGGCCACCAGCAGCTTCGACAAGTTGCAAGCCGGAAGTAAAGTCGTCGTGTCGAAGCAGGCGCCTCCGGAAAATCCCGCTGAGGGCAATGCTCCGTGAATCCGTCCAGGCCTTTCATTCAGCGCCCGGTCGCCACCTCGCTGCTGATGGCCGCAATCCTGCTGGTGGGTATCGTTGCGTATACCCAATTGCCGGTCTCCGCCCTGCCGGAGGTGGATTATCCCACCATCCAGGTTTTGACCTTCTATCCCGGCGCCAGCCCGGATGTGATGGCCACCACGGTGACTGCTCCCCTGGAACGTCAGTTCGGCCAACTGCAGGGGCTAAGCCAGATGACGTCGACCAGCTCCGGCGGCTCGTCCGTGATTGTGCTTCAGTTCGCTCTTAGCCTGAACATCGACATTGCCGAAGAAGAGGTTCAGTCCTCGATCAATGCCGCGCAGAGTTTTCTGCCCTCGAGCCTTCCCTCGCCGCCGGTCTATAGCAAGACCAATCCGGCAGATGCTCCCGTGCTGACGCTGGCCATCACGTCCGACTCCATTCCGCTCTCGCAGGTTGAGGATATGGTGGATACGCGCCTTGCGCCAAAGCTCTCGCAGTTGAGCGGAGTCGGCCTGGTGAGCATCAGCGGCGGGCAAAAGCCGGCGGTGCGCATCCAGGCCAATCCAACCGCGCTGTCGTCCTATGGACTCAACCTTGAAGACTTGCGCACGGCGCTTGTGCAGTCCAGCGTCAATGCCGCCAAGGGCAGCTTCGACGGGCCTCATCAGGATTACCAGATTAATGCCAACGATCAGCTGGTAACCAGCGACGACTATCGCAAGGTCGTGATTGCTTACCGCAACGGCGCGCCTATCATGCTGAGCAATGTCGCGCAGGTGGTGGACGGCATCGAGAACAACAAGCAGGCAGCGTGGATGAACGAGACGCCGGCGGTCATCGTGAACATTCAAAGGCAGCCCGGCGCCAATACCATCAGCGTGGTCAAGGCCATCAAGGCGATTCTGCCCCAGCTTGAGGTAAACCTGCCGGCATCCATCAAGGTTACTCCGCTCACCGATCTCACCACGGCTATCAACGCCTCCGTATCCGACGTCGAATTCGAGTTAATGCTGACTGTCGCTCTGGTGGTGATGGTTATCTTTCTCTTTCTGCGCAACATTTACGCCACCATCATTCCCAGCATTGCCGTGCCGGTCTCATTGGTGGGCACCTTCGGCGCCATGTATGCGCTGGGTTATAGCCTGGACAATCTTTCCCTGATGGCCCTCACCATCTCCACGGGCTTCGTGGTGGATGACGCGATCGTGATGATCGAGAACATTACGCGCTATCTCGAGGCCGGGGACACGCCCATGCAGGCGGCCATGAAGGGCGCCGAGCAGATCGGCTTTACCATCATCTCTCTTACTGTCTCGCTGATCGCGGTGCTGATTCCGCTGCTCTTCATGGGCGATGTTGTGGGCCGCCTGTTTCGCGAGTTCGCGGTCACCCTGGCCGTCACCATCATCCTCTCGGCCGTCGTCTCGTTGACGCTCACGCCCATGATGTGCTCGCGGATTCTGCGCCACACTCCCGAAGAACAGCAGGGGCGTTTTTTCAGGGCTTCCGAACGCGTTTTCGATAGAATCATCGCGTTTTACGGCCGCACGCTCAAGTTCGTTCTGGGGTACCAGACCATCACATTGCTCATAGCCGCCGCCACGCTGGTGCTCACTGTCGTTCTTTACATCGTTATCCCCAAGGGATTCTTTCCTACACAGGATACAGGCGAGATTCAGGGCATCTCGCAGGCGCCGGCCACCATTTCCTTTGCGGCCATGGAGCAGAAGCAGCAGCAACTGGCAGCCATCATCCTTCAGGATCCAGCGGTCGAGAGCTTATCTTCCTTTATCGGTGCGGATGGGACCAATACCACGTTGAACAGCGGGCGAATGTCCATCAACCTGAAGCCGATCGGCGTGCGCAAACTGAGCGCCTCCGATGTGATTCGCAGGCTGCAAACAAGCCTGAAACAGGTAGAGGGCATCGAGCTCTTCATGGAACCGGTGCAGGACATTACCGTGGACGACCGGGTCAGTCGAACCCAGTATCAATACACGCTGGAGGATCCCGACCCGAACGAACTGAATCTGTGGACCGGCAAGCTTGTGGACCAGATGAAGAAGTTGCCGCAGCTTGCGGATGTGGCGACGGACCAGCAGACCGGTGGCCTGGCGGTATCGCTGATCATCGATCGCGTCACCGCATCGCGGCTCGGCATTGCGCCGTCTACCATCGACAGCACCCTCTATGACGCATATGGACAGCGTCAGATCAGCACCATGTACACGCAGTTGAATCAGTATCACGTGATTCTTGAAACTGCTCCAAGCGATCAGCGAAGCCCCGGCAAACTCCAGGATCTGTATATCCAGACCAATACTTCCGCGGGCGGCAGTGGGCCGGGTGCTTCGTCGTCCTTCGCATCCTCGGGGTCGTCGTCCGCCGGCTCGAACGCGACTACGACTGCTGTAGCGTACACTCCCTCGTCGGCGGCATTGAGCGCGCCCTCGAATGCCATTCGGTCCGGAGTGGGCGCGAGCGGCACTTCAACGGCGAATGCGGTCACCACCACCGCGGCCTCCAATGCCGTACCGCTCAGTGCGTTCACTCACATTGCGAAAGTCGCGGAGCCGCTCTCCATCAATCACCAGGGGCAGTTCCCGGCAGTGACCGTCTCCTTCAATCTTGCTCCTAACGCGGCGCTGGGAGGCGCCATCACGGCCATCGAAAAGGCGCAAAAGGATCTGAACATGCCGGCCAGTGTCCAGTATGGCTTCCAGGGAACCGCAGCTTCCTTCCAGGGCTCGCTCTCCAATGAAGGCTTGCTGATTCTGGCCGCGCTGGCAGCGGTCTATATCGTGCTCGGGGTGCTGTACGAGAGCTTCATTCATCCCATCACCATTCTTTCCACGCTGCCGTCCGCGGGCGTGGGCGCACTGCTGGCCCTCATCCTCTTTAAGCAGGACCTAAGCGTCGTCGCCATTATCGGCATTATCCTGCTGATCGGCATTGTCAAGAAGAACGGAATCATGATGGTCGATTTTGCCATGGAGGGAGAACGAGAGCACGGAAAGAGCGCGACGGACGCGATTTACGACGCTTGCCTGCTGCGCTTCCGCCCCATCATGATGACCACCATGGCAGCCCTGCTGGCGGGTCTTCCGCTGGCTCTGGGGCAAGGAATGGGTTCGGAGCTGCGGCGTCCCCTGGGCATTGCCATGGTTGGCGGACTGCTGCTCAGCCAGGTGCTCACGCTCTACACAACACCTGTCATTTACATCTTCTTCGATCGCATCGGCCATAGCTTCAGCGGCGCGTCCAAGAGCGTCGAAACAGGCGATGAACCGCTTCCGGCGGAGGGAACATGAATATCTCCGCCCCCTTCATCCGCCGGCCGGTAGCCACAACCCTGCTGACTGCGGGCATCACGCTTGTCGGGGCCATCGCCTTCAACGTTCTGCCTGTCTCTCCTTTGCCGCAAGTGGATTTCCCGACGATCTCGGTTTCCGCCAGCTTGCCCGGCGCTAGCCCCGAGATCACCGCCTCCTCGATCGCAACTCCGTTGGAGCGCCAGTTCAGCCACATCGCCGGCGTTACCGAGATGACGTCATCGAGTTCGCTGGGCAGCACATCGATTACTCTGCAGTTCGATCTGAGCCGCGACATCGACGGCGCCGCGCGAGACGTGGAGGCGGCCATCAATGCGGCGCGCACTTACCTGCCCGCAAATCTGCCCGCCAACCCGACTTATCGCAAAGTGAATCCCGCGGATGCGCCGATTATGATCTTGGGCCTCACCTCGGACAAATACGACAAGCCGACGCTCTACGACGAGGCGTCGTCGGTCATTGCGCAGAGGCTTTCTCAGATCTCGGGTGTCGGGCAGGTGACGGTCGGCGGAGGCTCCGGTCCTTCAGTGCGCGTTGAAGTGAATCCTACTTTGCTCAACAGCCACGGACTCACAATCCAGAATGTTCAGTCCATACTGAGCCAGCAAAATGCGCACGAGCCGGCCGGCCAACTCTCAGACGGGGCCGTGACCGCGGACATCGTGACGAACGACCAGATAAACCGCGCAGCCGATTACAAGCCTCTCATTATCGGCTACAAGAACGGGGCCGCAGTCAGGCTGTCGGACGTGGCCGATGTTTCGGAAGGGCAGTCGAACATCCGCAATGCAGGATATCTGAATGGCAAGCCCTCCATAACGGTCTTGATCTTCCGCCAGCCGGGCGCCAACATCATCGACACCGTCGATCGTGTCCAGGCTGAATTGCCGTCGATTGAAGCGTCCATTCCGCAAGGCATCACGACCACAGTTGTCGTTGATCGCACGACAACCATTCGCGCTTCAGTCAGCGATGTGGAACGCACCCTTATTCTCTCGGTCGTCCTGGTGATTCTTGTCGTCTTCATCTTCCTGCGCAACTGGCGAGCCACACTGATTCCCACTGTCGCGGTTCCCGCATCGCTGATTGCCACCTTTGCCGTCATGTACCTGTTCGGCTTCAGCATCGACAATCTCTCGCTGATGGCATTGACGATTTCCACGGGTTTCGTCGTCGATGACGCCATTGTCGTGATGGAAAACATCTCCCGTCTCCGTGAAGAAGGCATGCCGCCCATGAAGGCCGCATTTCAAGGTTCCAGCGAGATCGGGTTCACCATCCTTTCCATCAGCACGTCGCTGATTGCGGTGTTCATCCCCATCCTTCTCATGGCCGGCATCGTCGGCAGGCTGTTTCGCGAGTTTGCGATTACGCTCTCGACGGCCATCCTTGTTTCCATGCTGATCTCCCTGACCACCACGCCCATGATGTGCGCCTATCTGCTCAAAGACGAGAAAGCCATCAAGCACGGCCGCGCATATCAACTAAGTGAAAAGGGATTTACTTGGATGCTCTCCACGTATACCCGCTCTCTCACTTGGGCGCTGAAACACCCCTGGCCGATATTCGCTCTCCTGATCCTTACAGTTGCGTTGAACTTCTATCTCATTGACATCATCCCGAAAGGATTTTTCCCGCAGCAGGACACCGGAGTCATTACAGGCAGCGTGCGAGGCCCGCAGGATACATCGTTTTCGGTGATGGACAACTCGATCCTGCAAATTGAAAAGGTCATCCAGGCTGACCCGGCAGTCGCGAATGTCATTGTCCATACGGGCTCAGGGAACACCGGCAGTATCAATATCGCGCTGAAGCCGCTGAATGTGCGGAAAATTTCCGCGGCGGATGTTATCAACCGCTTGCGGCCGAAGCTGAATCGGCTTCCGGTAGCTTCAGCCTTCCTTCAGGCTGCGCAGGATCTGCGCATTGGAGGGCGGTCGAGCAATGCTATGTACCAATACACCATTCAGTCGGACAACGTTCAGGATCTGTCGCACTGGGGGCCCGTTCTGCTGGCAGGGATGCAAAAGATTCCCGGTTTCCAGGATGTGAGCAGCGATGCGCAGAATAGCGGCCTGGAAGAACTGCTCACTTACGATCGCCCCACTGCGGCAAGGCTTGGCATTACGCCGTCGTCTTTGGACAGCGCCCTCTCCGGCGCCTTTGGGCAGTCGCAAGTATCCCTTATCTATACGCAATTGAATCAGTATTACGTGGTGCTGGAGGTAGCGCCGCCCTACTGGCAGAGTCCCGACGGGTTAAAGAACATCTACCTCAATACCGCGGGCAGGGGTATCGTTCCGCTCTCTACCGTCACCTCGGCGCATGCGAGCACGACGCCGCTGACTATCAATCACACCAGTTCCTTTCCATCCGTAACGGTGTCGTTCAATCTTGCGACAGATATGTCGTTGAGCGACGCCACGCGCCTGGTTTCCCAGATGCAGGAGAAGCTGAATATGCCGCAAACCGTGCGCGGCTTCTTTGCCGGGACCGCGTCCGCGTATCAGACTTCGCTGGCCAGCGAGCCCCTTCTCATCATCACGGCTATACTCGCGGTCTACATTGTTCTTGGCATTTTGTATGAGAGCCTGGTGCATCCTCTTACCATCATCTCCACCTTGCCCTCGGCAAGCGTGGGAGCCATGCTGGCGCTGATGCTCTTCAAGATCGACCTCAATGTGATCTCGATCATCGGCATCATCCTGCTGATTGGCATCG
Organism: Occallatibacter sp.; assembly: GCA_050014575.1. Lineage (GTDB taxonomy): Bacteria > Acidobacteriota > Terriglobia > Terriglobales > Acidobacteriaceae > Telmatobacter. Next base: position 15,227 of record JBEKDB010000061.1, read on the forward strand.
TGAAAAAGAACGCGATCATGATGATCGACTTTGCCCTGGTCGCGGAGCGCGAGCACGGCAAGACCACAGCCTGCCAGCTTCGCTTCCGTCCCATTCTGATGACAACCATGGCCGCCTTGTTTGGCGCGCTGCCGCTGGCGTTTGGCACCGGGACCGGCTCCGAGCTCAGGCGCCCGCTTGGCATCACCATCGTTGGTGGACTGATCGTCAGCCAGATGCTGACTCTGTACACTACGCCCGTTGTCTACATTCTCTTTGATTGGGCGCGCCTGTGGTTCCGCGGCAAACGGCCGGCGACTCTGCAACCCGGAACCGCGGAGGCCTCCTAGCAATGAGTCCTTATGGAGTGTCGATTATGAAAAACTCGATCCTGCAATCCCGGCTAGTATCGGTGGCTCTGTGTTCACTCAATATCGCAGTGCTCTGTGCGATGCTGGCTGGATGCAATGTCGGGCCTAAGTATCTTCCGCCCGCAATGACGGCGCCCCCAACCTTCAAGGAGTCTCCGGCACAGTTCAAGGAAGTGGATGGATGGATTCCCGCGCAGCCTCAGGACGCGGCTCTTCGCGGCAAATGGTGGGAGATCTACAATGAGCCGGAGTTGAATGCCCTTGAAGATCAACTCAATATCGACAACCAGAATATCCGCCAGGCTTTCGAGAACTTTATGGAAGCGCGGGCCATGGTGCGCGAGGCGCGGTCGCAGTATTTTCCCACGGTGAGCGTTGGCGGCTCCTACACCCGATCGCGAGCATCTTCCAACGTTGGATCGACGTCCGGCACCGGCACAACAGGCGGTAAACAGTCGCAGGTGTTTTCTATTCCGGCCGATGTTTCTTGGGAACCCGATCTCTGGGACAAAGTCCGCAACGCAGTGCGCGCCAGCCAATACACCGCCCAATTGACCGCAGCCGACCTTGAGAATGAACGGCTGACAGAACAAGCCAGCCTTGCTCAATACTTCTTTGAGATTCGCGGCCAGGACGCACTCCAAGAGATACTCAACGACACAGTGGAAGCGGACAAGAAAGCCCTCGAAGTTGTGCGGGCTGCCTATGACACTGGCGTTGACGATCGGATTTCCGTTGTAGAAGCGCAGGCAACTTTGGAGAGCGCGCAATCGGAGGCAATCAATCTCGGAATCGCGCGAGCGCAGTATGAACATGCGATTGCCACACTCATCGGCAAGCCGGCATCGACTTTCTCCATCCCGGTCGAACCCCGGACGAGCGTTCCTCCTGTTATCCCTGTCGGCTTGCCGTCGCAACTGCTCGAACGGCGCCCCGACGTCGCCGCGGCTGAGCGGAATATGGCCGCCGCCAATGCGCGGATCGGGGTTGCTTATGCCGCCTTTTATCCCACTCTCACTCTCTCAGCCACCGGCGGCATTGAGAGTTCGGCCATCAAGAACCTCCTGGAATGGCCCAGCCGCTTCTGGTCTGTCGGCCCATCCATCTCCGAAACCGTCTATGACGGGGGGCTGCGCCGCGCGACCGTAAATCAGTACATCGCAACGTACAATGGAAACGTCGCCGCGTATCGCCAATCCGTGCTTACAGCCTTCCAGCAGGTTGAAGATTCACTCGCAGAGGTCCGCATTCTGTCGCAACAGATCAGGCGGCAACAGGAAGCTGTCGATTCGTCCCAGACCTTTCTGAGGCTCGAATCGGGGCGCTACGAAAACGGCATCGATCCTTACATCGACGTGGTCACGGCGCAAACTACATTGCTCGCCAATAGGCAGACCTTGACAGCTCTCGAAATTCAGCAGATGACGGCGTCGGTTCAACTGATTGAAGCTCTGGGTGGAGGTTGGGACCGGTCGCAGTTGCCTACGCCTCTCCAGGTTACGGAGAAGCCTTCAAAGGCAGAGACCGCGATTCAGCATTAAATTGCGGGAACAGTTACTTTGCGGACGATAGCGCGATCGATTCCTGCGATCCTCGCAACAAACTCACGAGACTCATCGTTGGCGGCCTGTGCCGCTGCCTCCACTACCACCATTCCGTGGAGCGTTGCAGCGCACTCTTCCCCTCGCTATCGGGCTTGGCTGAGCGAAGAAGCAAGAGCGGACACCGCACCAGCTTGACGACCTTCTCGGCGATCGAGCCGAAGACCAGCGGATGCCAGCCGGAGATGCCGTGCGTGGAGATCACGACCATGTCGATGTGCTCGCGCTCCACCACTTCCATGATGTTGCCCACAATGTCATTGCCAACTTCGACGCTGGAGTTCGACTTCACCCCCCTGGCCGCAAGAACCGCATGGCACTTCGCCAGATGCTTTTCTGCAAAAGATCTTGCCTCGCGGATGAACTCGGCTTCGGGAATCAGGTCGGGGAGGGTTGTTGTGGGGAACATCGGGATCACGTTGACGAGGTAAAGTTCGGCGTGAAAGTGCTCGGCAAGATCGGCAGCCATCTCCAAAGCTGCCTGGGAAGATGGGCTAAAGTCGATGGGTAACAGTATCTTCGTGGGGATGGACGGGAAAGCATTAGCTTCAGGCATGACGGTCTCCTCGCCGAATCATGAACGCGGCTGGAGTCCCATTTTCCGCCGGCCATGCAACCAAAAGCTGTGCTCTTTTGGACATTTGCCGGGCAGCCAGACAAACCCGATGGACGAGCTTCGCTTGCGTCGCGCGTGGTGAACTGGCGCAATAGCCCTGCCCGCGACTGCGAGCAAATGTGACCATCTATCGAACTTCCAACTCTGCCATGATCTAGGTGGAACTGGCCGAACGCCGACATAAGTCATTGGCAGCGATCTGTGCGCTTGAACGAGGCGATGCCCGCGAAAGGAGAGCCCTTGAAGCCGTCATTGGAGATACTGGAGAAATGGAAATCGCAGCTTTTAGGGGCCTGCCGCAGAGATCTGGCGGGGAGGCAAGGCAGACGGTCGATCCCGGCGCCGCACGGCATAACGGTCGGCCGGGCGATGCTGCAGTTGTCGGTGATTGCCGCTCTTATAACACTCCCAGTCCTGGCAAGATCGCAAGTAACGGCCTTTTCGGGAGACCCTTCCGGCACCGCCCCCGGCTTGACCTTGGGGCCTCTGGACCTGACCTACGAGCGGCCGACGCAGAGAACCATGGCCAGCAACTACCTTTTCGATGCCTTCGGTCCGTATCCCATCGCAGGGTCCGCGTTCGCGGCCGGCATCAACCAGTTCAGCAATGCGCCTCCGGAGTGGAATCAAGGCGTCAAGGGCTATTCGAGACGATTCGGTTCCGACTTTGGGATAGCGGCAGTTGGAACCACGACGCGTTATGGGCTGGCGGAGGCCTTCAAGGAAGATACACTGTATTATCGCTGCGATTGCAGGGGAGTTCTCCCCCGGCTGCGCCATGCTGTCTTATCCACTTTGACGGCTCGCAGCGGCGCGGACGGCCATCGCGTCTTCTCTGTCCCCGCGCTGGTCGCGCCCTATGCCGGCTCGATGACCGCCGTCTATGGCTGGTACCCCAACCGCTTCGGCGCCAAGGATGCATTCCGCATCGGCAACTACAGCATGTTGGCTTATATGGGTGGGAACATCAGCCTGGAGTTCTTTTATAGCGGACCCCACTCCATGCTTTCCCGCATGCACTTGAACAATGCGCACGGCTCACCGGAACCTGGTCCGAACCATTGAGCGACCGAGGATTCACTGCGGCCGCAGGCATTAACCTGCCGCAACTGGGGCGGAGGAACAGACCGTTGCCCTCCGTTGCCGGCTCCGCTGCGGGTCCGGTCAACGGATTCTTCGAGTGGTTCGGAAGCCTTGGAATCTTTTCCTGGCAAGTACTCAAAGCGGCGGTTACACCGCCGTACGAATGGCGCGAGCTGATTCGGCAGCTCGATGAGGTTGGATCGAAGTCTCTGTCGCTGGTTGTGATGGCAGGCGCGGCGATCGGCGTTATCATCTCGCTGGAAGCCCGTTACAGTCTAAGTCGATTCGGCGCCAAATCGATGTTTCCCTCCACTCTCGTCTATTCCGTCATCCAGGTAATGGGTCCGATCATAACAGGCCTGGTGGTGAGCGGGCGCGTGGGAGCGGGCATCGGCGCGGAACTGGCGTCGATGAAAGTTACCGAGCAGATCGACGCCATCGAGGCATCCGCGATCAACCCTTACCGGCTCCTGGCCGCGACGCGAATCCTGGCTTGCATCCTGATGCTGCCGCTCTTGACCCTTGCCACCGATGCTTGCGCTTTAGTGACAGGCTGGTTTGCACAGAATCTCGTAGAGCCGCTTTCGTTCCATCAGTTCATTTCAAGCGGCTTCAATGGCGCCACCTTCAACGCATTCCTGCCGCCCACGTTCAAGACCGCAATGTATGGCCTGGTCATAGGACTTATAGCTTGCTATGAGGGAATGCGCACGCGCGGAGGAGCTGAGGGCGTGGGCCGGGCGGCCACAAATTCGGTTGTGCTGGGCTCGCTTTTCCTCATTCTCTCCGACGTGGTGCTGGTGAAATTCATTCTCGTTTTCTTCCCTTAACCGCGATCGAACACTCGAAAGACACGTATGGCCACGGCCTATGACATTCCGGCAAAGCAAGTGGAACCCGAGCAAGACGGCCGCGCGCCGGTTGTTGCCGTCGAAAACCTGCGCAAGACCTTCGCGAGCCACACGGTTCTAAACGGGATCAGCTTGAGCGTGGGCCGCGGAGAAACGCTGGCCGTGCTCGGACGCAGCGGCACGGGAAAGAGCGTGTTGCTGAGACTCATTATCGGCCTTGAAACGCCAGACTCGGGATCGATTCGCATTCATGGACAGGACATCGCCGGGCTGGCTCTCGATAGGATGGGCGAAATCCGGAAGAAGATGGGCTTTCTGTTTCAGCATGCGGCGCTCTACGATTCGCTGACAGTCGGTGAGAATGTGGCGTTTCCCCTGGTACACCATCGGAGAGACATGTCCAAGTCCGAGCGTGGCGATCGTGTAAAGCAGTTGCTGGCCGAGGTGGGCATGAAAGGCGACCTAGACAAGATGCCTTCCGATATCTCAGGTGGGATGCAGAAGCGCGTGGGTCTGGCGCGCGCGCTGGCGCTGGAGCCGGAGATTCTGCTTCTGGACGAACCCACGGCCGGACTCGATCCCATAAGCTCCGGAGAGATCGACGATCTGATTCTCATGCTGCAACGTGAGCGTCAGATGGCTTCCATCGTAGTGACTCACGATCTGCATAGCGCCAGGACGATTGCCGACCGCCTTGCCCTATTGGATAAGGGCAAAGTGGTGATTGAAGGCAGGTTTGAGGATCTTCAACAAAGCGACATCGGGTTTGTGAAGGAATTTCTGAAGCAGTCGTAGGAGGAACTATGTCGAGAGTGGCGCGGCTAGGGGCATTCATCTTTGTGACGCTGGCGATTCTTGCCGCCGGAGTCTTCGTTATCGGGAGCAAGGAGTATCTGTTTCGCCACACATACCGACTGAAGGCGCAGTTCGACAATGTTGCCGGCCTGGCAGCGGGAGCCGACGTGCAGGTGGGCGGGGTTCACAGTGGAACGGTGCGGAGCATCGATCTGCCGCACAAGCCCGGCGAACAGATTACGGTGCTCATGGACCTCGACAGATCGACGCGCGAGATCATCAAGCACGACTCGGTAGCTTCAATCGAAACCGCGGGAGTCTTGGGCAATCAGTTCGTGGCCATTTCGTTTGGATCTGCCGGGCAAGCCGAGGTCAAGGATGGCGAGATCATCGAGAGTGAACCGCCGCTGGTGGTGGCGGATATGCTCAAGAAGGCGAGCGGCATTCTGGACAGCAGCCAGCAGGCCATCGAGAACACGACCGAGGCGACAGCGCATCTGAAATCGATAAGCGCCAAGGTCGATTCCGGCCAGGGAACCGTGGGAGCGCTGGTGAACGACAAGCAGCTCTATGGCAACCTGGAACAGACGACAACTACCCTGCATGACACGATGCTCCAGGCGCAGACCGGAGTTACGGACTTCCAGGAGAACATGGAGGCCCTGAAGCACAACTTCTTATTGAGCGGGTACTTCAAGAAGCGTGGATATTTAGACTCGGGCAATCTGGCTGCAAATAGGATTGAAGGGCTTCCGCCGGGTGCGCCTCTCAAGGCGTTTACCTATCCGGCCAACCAACTCTTTGATACTCGCGATTCGGCCAAGCTGAAGAATCAGACTTCTCTCAATGCCGGCGGCCAATTCCTGGCAGACAACCGGTTCGGATTTGCGGTCGTCGTAGTCTCCGCCGGCATGGAAGGCGACACCCAGAAAGACTTGGTGCTCACCGAAGCCAGAGCCATGGTTGTGCGCGAGTACCTTGTAGAGAATTTCGGCTTTGACGACAGCCAGCTCAAGACGCTGGGAATGGGCAAGCAGACGGGCGCGAACCTGGATGCGGATTGGGGCTCAATCCAGATTCTCATCTTCCCGGCAGGAACAGAGATACCGGTCGAAAAGCCCGCGCCGGCGCCTGGCCCAACCGCGGCGGATGCCGGGGGGCCGGTTCAGATTACTTCCGGGGCAAGTCGCACACCATAGTCTGCGGAGCGATGAGCGGAAGCAAAGATGGCCGCCAACCGGATTGGCTGGCGCGCCTTGATTTGCCGGATCGCCTGCCGGCGGGAGCCGATGCCGATTTGCCTGAACCGTAGGCGCAAATGCCTATATCGCCGGCTGCCGTCCCGCAATCCTCCCGAGTGTGCATTCTAGCTCAGTTATTTGCCCACTTCTTTGGAAAGATAAACATGGAGAGGAGCGACCGTTCTCCTCTCCGCCCTGGTCAGGAGCTAAGCCGGACCTTCCGATATCTGTCCCTCTTAGTCATCCGCGTCGCGAAAAGACAGTTTTCAGGGCGGATGCAGGCTGAATCCAGGCAAATCGCACAACATTCAATGAAGCTGAGGCGGTCGAAGGTCCCTGAGAGATCCAACCAGCTTTTTCACCTCGATTGGAGAGCGTCAAATGCCACTTGTCACAATCGTTATCACTCTATGCGTCGTCGGCGTGTTGTTATGGCTGATAAACCGCTTCATTCCCATGCAGGGGCAGATCAAAGGCATTCTGAATGCGGTTGTTGTGATCGCCGTGGTGATCTGGCTCCTGAAGGTTTTCAACCTATTGGGGTACATCACGCAGTACCGCGTCGGACATTGAAGAATCGAACTGCCGGAACCTTGAAGTCCGTGCCCGCCAACGAAACGAAAGTCCACCGCAATACGGCAGAGCCCTGCCTGTAGGAGGAATCTTGAAGCGCATGCTTTTGTTCGCAATGGGAAGTGTCCTCGGCTTGAGCGCATTTGCGCAAGCCGGCTCGCAAGCAACGATGGTCCTCGAATCCGTCGGCCCGGTCTCCACATACCGCGTGGTCGTGATCAGCCGTTCGGTCCAGGCGGTCAACTATCGGCATCGCAGCGGGGCCACGGATGTGGACTTCGCCGGCACAACTCTGTTGCCTTCGGCAGACGGAAAAGCCAAGGTGCGAAGCAAGCGCGGCACCATGGAAGTCGAGGCGGAGTTCGGAAAGCTGCAAAGCCCAACGACCTTTGGCGGCGAGTATCTCACCTATGTCCTGTGGGCGATCTCGCCCGAGGGCCGGGCAGTCAATCTTGGAGAAGTGCTGGTAGGCGGCAACGACCGCAGCAAACTGACCGCAACCACAGACCTGCAGGCCTTCGCTCTGATCGTTACCGCGGAGCCGTACTATGCCGTCCGGCAGCCCAGCAACGTCGTCGTCCTCGAGAACGTCGTTCGCACTGACACCAAGGGAACCACCGAGGCAGTGAATGCGAAGTATGAATTGATGGAGCGCGGGGGCTACATTCCCACCGGCTACAAGTTCGACCCGGTCGTCCTGAGCGCCAGTCTTCCGCTGGAATTCTACGAGGCGCGGAATGCGCTGCGGATCGCGCAGTCCGAGGGAGCGGAACAATATGCCGGCGCCAGCTACCAGCATGCTGTTCAGTTGATGAACACCGCCGATGCGGACGCCACCGTGAACCACATCGACAGAAAGCCCCTGATTGCCGTAGCCCGCGAGGCAGTGCAGACTGCGGAAGATGCGCGCCAGATAGCGGTCAAGAAGATCGATGAGGAGCGCCGCGCGAACGATCTTCAGGCCTCCAGCGACGCTCAGGCACGTTCGCAGGCGCAGGCCGCCGACGCTACGCGCCTGAAGGAACAGGCTCAATCCGATGCGGCAAAGTCGCAAGCAGACGCGGCCAAGGCCCAGGCCGATATGGTCAACAACCAGACGGCATCGGCGGCGGCAATATCCGCTGCCCAGGCCGATGCGGAGCAAGCTCGCTTAGCAGCGCAGACCGCTCAGCAGGGTGAACACCAGGCCAACAGCGATAAGGCCGCAATGCGCGCGCAGTTGTCCATACAGTTGAACACGATCCTTGAAACCCGCGACAGCGCCCGCGGACTCATTGTCAGCATGTCCGATGTATTGTTCGACACTGGACAGTACACGTTGAAGCCCGGCGCGCGGGAGAAGCTGGCGAAGGTTGCCGGAATTCTCCTCGCCTACCCTGGGCTCAACATCGAAGTGGACGGCTACACCGACAACGTTGGCGGCGATGCGATGAATCAAACGCTGTCGGAGAATCGCGCTGGCGCCGTGCTTAAATACCTGGTGGAAGAAGGCGTAACCTCAAACTCGGTAAGCGCCAAGGGCTACGGCAATTCGTTGCCGGTCGCCACCAATGACAACGCCGCGGGCAGGCAGGAAAACCGGAGAGTGGAACTGGTTGTTTCCGGCGAAGCGATCGGCAGCCCCGCGAACGCGACGACGGGAAGTTTGAACTAACAACCGTGTAACCGCTGCGGTCTCGAAGAGAGGCCGCAGCGCATCTTCGGCGATCCTGGCCGCGAACGAAAAAGCAAGGAGCGATGATGCTTGGAACCATATTGATCGTGATTCTTGTCTTGGTGCTATTGGGCGCCTTGCCGCGGTGGCCGCATAGCAGGAGCTGGGGATATTATCCGAGCGGAGGAGTGGGATTGGTCCTCCTGATTATTCTCGTTCTCCTGGTCCTTGGCGTGATTTGAACGTGAAAGGAGAACACGATGCCGTTTCCCGATCCGACGCATCCGGGGAAGACCGCTGCAGATCCGGTTCCAGATGCCGGTTCGCACGGCTCAATGAAGATATGCAAACTGCCTTTGCCGACCCGCATTGCGTTTGTCGGCAACTACCTGCCGCGGGAGTGCGGCATTGCCACTTTCACGACCGACCTGTGCACTGCGCTCGCGGCGGAATACGGCGAGGGACGCCTGTTTGCGATACCCGTCAACGATCTCGAATCGAGCTACGACTATCCGGAACAAGTGCGCCTGGAAATTGCGCAGGAAGACATTTCTTCCTACGAGCGGGCCGCCGATTTTCTCAATTTCAACGGCAACGATCTAGTCTGCCTGCAACATGAGTATGGCATCTACGGCGGCAGCGCGGGCCGCCACATACTCACCTTGCTGCGCAAGTTGAAGATGCCTCTCGTAACCACGCTGCATACGGTTCTGCGCGAGCCGGACATGAATCAACGAATGGTGCTCGAAGAGATCTCGCGGCTTTCCGATCGCCTGATCGTAATGAGCGAATTGGCGGCCCAACTCCTGCGGGAAGTCTACGCGGTTCCGGGCGAAAAGATCGATGTGATTCCACACGGCGTGCCGGATTTCCAGTTCATGGACCCAAATTACTTCAAAGACCGCTTCGGAACAGAAGGCAAGTCCGTGCTGTTGACCTTCGGCCTGTTGTCGCCGAACAAGGGAATTGAGAACGTGATCAAGGCCTTGCCGGCGATTCTGGCAAGGCACCCGAACGTGGTGTACATCGTCTCCGGCGTGACGCATCCGCATATTCGCCGGCGCGAGGGCGAGCGCTACCGCGAAGAATTGCAGGCTCTGGCGGCGCAGCTTGGGGTTTCATCGAACCTGATCCTCGTCAATCGCTTTGTGAGTGCGGAAGAACTGGTGGAACACGTCGGCGCGGCCGATATATACATTACGCCCTACCGGCAGGAGGCGCAGATCGTCTCCGGAACGCTCGCAATTGCGCTTGGAGCGGGGAAGGCGATTATCTCAACGCCTTATTGGCATGCGAAAGAGCTGCTGGCGGAGGAGCGGGGCGTGATCGTGCCTTTCGAGAATCCCGATGCTATTGCGGAAGCAGTGCTTCGACTCCTCGATAACGATGGTGAACGGCACGCCATGCGGAAGCGGGCCTACCTCCATTCACGCGAAACAACTTGGCCCAAGACGGCGCGAAAGTATATGGCGAGTTTCCAGCGCGCGCGATTCGAGCGCACCTTGCAGCCCAGGGCAGCTCAGCAGGGCGATGTTGCAGCAAATGCTGTTAACTACCTGCCGGCTTTGAGTACGGATCAGATGTTGAGACTGACAGACGACACGGGAATCCTGCAACACGCCATCTTTTCGGTGCCCAACACGCGCGAGGGCTACACAACCGACGACAACGCGCGCGCTCTCATTGTTTCGACTCTTCTGGATGAAAACTCCGATGCGGACCGGTGGGAGCATCCAAACCTTTCCCATCGTTATCTTTCCTTTTTATGGCTTGCGTTTCATTCCGATTCCGGAAGGTTCAGAAACTATCTCGGCTATGACCGCAAATGGCTCGAAGACGTTGGGTCGGATGACAGCCATGGCCGTGCCCTGTGGTCCCTTGGGAACGTGTTGGGACATTCGCGAAATGCGGGCTTGAGAGGAGCGGCAGGGAGGCTTTTCGAAGCCGCTGTCCCTGCAACGCTGACGTTTACCAGTCCGCGCGCATGGGCGTTTTGCATCCTGGGCATGCAAGCCTATCTGGACTGGTTCCCTGGGGACAGAGCCGTCCAGGGCGCTCGCAATACACTTGCCAATCGGCTTCTCGATATTTATGAGCGCAGTCACTCCGCGACTTGGCGATGGTTCGAGAAGAGCCTTTCCTACTCGAATGCGAGACTGTCGCAGGCACTTATCCTGGCGGGATGGCGGAGCGACAACCAGAGGATGATCGAAGCCGGAATGGATTCTCTGAAGTGGCTTGTTGCCGAGCAGCACCGCGACGATAAGGAGATCTTCGTGCCCATCGGCTCCAACGGATTCTTTATCGAGGGAAGTGAAAAGGCGCGTTTCGATCAGCAGCCGGTAGAGGCTTGCGCCACCGTTTCCGCTTGCCTTGAGGTATACAGGCTGACGGAAGAAAGCCAGTGGCTTGACGAAGCCCGGAGAGTCTTTGGCTGGTTTCTCGGCCAGAACGATCTCCAAGTCCCGCTCTACGATGTATTGACGGGCGGATGCCGGGATGGCCTTCATCCCGATCGCGTGAACGAGAACCAGGGAGCCGAATCTACGCTCTCGTTCCTCATGGCCCTGCTCGAAATGCAGGCGGCCAAAGTGGCAAGCGTTGACGAACTGCATCATGGAATGAGTGCCTTCAATTGAGTCCAACTATCTTGTCGGATGAATCGCCGGAGCATATCCCACAGGGACAGCAAGTACGAGGAGCATGTGCCGACGATCCCCTGTTTATGCGTTTTCCCGGCAATCCGCTTCTCAGCCGCCAAGACTGGCCCTATCCCATCAATAGCGTTCTGAACGCAGGTGTCGTACACACGCAAGATGGAGATACCTTGCTTTTGTGCCGCGTTGAAGACAGGAGCGGATTGTCGCATCTGTGTGCGGCGCGTTCTTCCAATGGCGTCGACCATTGGCGCATAGACTCCAAGCCGACTTTGCTGGCAAATCCGGAAGAGTACCCGGAAGAGATTTGGGGTATCGAGGATCCGCGCATTACCTATGTTCCGGAACTCGCGCAATATGCTGTGGCATACACATCCTTTGCGCGGGGCGGTCCCGGAGTCTCGCTGGCGTTGACGAAGGATTTCCGGAGCTTCGAGCGATTCGGCGTAATCATGTCTCCCGAGGACAAAGATGCGGCGTTGCTGCCGCGCAGGATCGGCGGCCGCTGGGCTCTGATTCACCGGCCCATGACAGCGTTAGGCGCTCATATGTGGATCTCCTATTCCCCGGATTTGCGGCATTGGGGAAGCCACAAGATTATTCTCGAAGCGCGGCGTGGCGGATGGTGGGATGCGAACAAGATCGGCCTTTGTTCGCCCCCGATAGAAACAGCCAAGGGGTGGCTGATGATCTATCACGGCGTGCGGCAAACTGCGTCGGGAAGCATTTATCGTCTTGGTCTCGCGCTCTTCGATTTGGAGAAGCCGGAAATTTGTCTGCAACGGGGAAATTCATGGATCTTCGGGCCAGAGGCTCCCTATGAACGGAACGGCGATGTGAACGATGTTGTGTTCCCTTGCGGGCAAACCATTGGAACTGACGGAGACACCATCAACTTGTACTACGGAGCGGCCGATTCCTGCATCGCTCTAGCCACGGGTAGCATCCGCCGTCTTCTTTCCTGGCTGGACTCGAATGGAAGCCAAGCGGAGCGCCGCGCATTCTAGCGAGCGCGGCGATAAGTCTGGAAGGGGTAGGCACATGAGTAGTCCAGGCCGGAATTGGCCCGATTGGCTTACGCATCCGCTTTGGATACGGCGAAAGTGCCCGCGCTGCAATTCGGTGAAATTCAAGCAGGCGGAGTTGCGCGCCTTCGATGGCCTGCTGGCCATGTTTGCTTTGCGCCCCGTTCGCTGCACATTCTGCTGGCGGCGATACTACTGGATTACCTTGCGCGGCGCGAGTGCGGGATAGGTCCTCGATTGTTTGCAGTCGTTTCAAAGCAGTAGCATTCAAATGCAAACGCACGGGCAATTCCCCATGAATGTCTTGACCCAGCATCCGGCTCGAATTCCAGCGCCAGCCACGCATTCACCGCTGGCGCCGCACTGGCTCACTCACCTGGGAGCGCTGGGCCTCTTCTCTGTTGCGGTGATTGATTCCTCGGTCATCCCTCTTCCTGTTCCCGGCAGCACCGACCTGCTGTTGTTGTGGCTCGTGGCGCACGGCGGCGACCCCTGGCTGCTGACCCCCTGTGCCGTTGCAGGCAGCATCCTCGGCGGATACACCACCTGGCTCATTGGCCGCAGCGGGGGCGAAGCGGCGCTGCGCCACTATGTGCCGGCGCGTCTTCTTGGGCGGGTCGTCATTTGGGTTGAGCATCATCCAATCCTGGCGGTCTTTCTTCCCGCCACGCTTCCTCCGCCGATACCGCTAGTGCCGTTTGTACTCGCGTCCGGAGCGCTTGGGGTATCGCGCAAGCGCTTCCTCGCCGTCTTCGGCGCGGCTCGCAGCCTGCGTTACTCCTTCATCGCCTGGCTCGGCGTAACCTACGGACGAAGAATCGTCCGTCTTTGGTCGGGCAGCCTCGAGAAATGGTCGACTCCGCTGCTTTGCGTATTTCTGGGCCTGCTCTCCGCCGGCATATGCTTTGGGATATGGAAGATTCGCGGGCTGCGCAAGTTGGATGCTCAAAAGAAACTCGCATTGCGTGTCAACCCAACATCATCGAGAGTAGCGGTTCAAAGTGCAGTTATCTGAGCTATTGAGACCATAGGCAGCATGAACGATGCTGGCCTCCGGCCGCTCCTGGACTTGCCCGGCGTTACAGGGGCCGGCGCGCAAGCCGGAAAGCTTTATGTGCGGGCCTGATTGCGAATTGCGCCGCAACCGGACGCGACAGCCAAGGGGGCCCCAGGTTGCCTTTATGCCCCCGGCGCACTGGCCAAAGGCTGCCTCGGCAATGAGGCGCAGAACCACGGAGAGCTGATATTCAGTAAGAACTTCTATCTTCCCGGCGCATTCTCTCTGCAGGACACGCGCGACAACGGCGCGCCGATCAGCCCGATCACCCGCTTCCAGGTGCGGATTGCCGAGCCTGGCCGGGCCGGCGCAATGGCGACGGAATGCAGCCCCATTCAGCCGCACACCTCAGGCCTTGCCTGCTTCAGAAATCGGTTCGGCGTCCGGCTATCAGGTTGAAGACCAGGACGATCACCGCCAATACCAGTAGAAGGTGAATCAGGCCGCCGGCTACATGGAAGCTGAAGCCCAGGAGCCAGAGAACCAGAAGGATCACAAAGATTGTCCAGAGCATAGTTACTCCTTAACCGCGCCGCGGGCGCATGAGGGCCGCAAGACTCTCACGCTGGACTCTCAGGCGCCCGCGAGCATTGGCAGTTGACAGCTAGTTGGAAGCGATGGCCTGAGCCTTTGCATCTCTGACCGCATCGAGGAACGCGCCCGCCGAGGCCGGCACGGCTATTTCGCCGCGCAGAATGCGGCGCGTGGAGATGTCGTGGCCGTAGATGGCCTCTGTGGAGTCTTCATCGCGTCGAATCGCTGCGCCGGTCAGCGTGAGTCCGGCAAAAGCGCCCCGGGCGCGCGAATAAGTCAGGACTTCGGTTTCCAGCTTCCAATCGGTATCGGCGGAAGCGTGGCGCCCAACCGGTCCGGCTGCCGCCGAGGCATCGCCGCCCAGCTGGAAATTACTGTTGATCAAATGCTCCATGCCCCGGTCGTTCTGGATGATCATGACCAGATCCACGCCTTCGACGCCTATCTGCAATCCCCAGCTGCCGCCGGTAATGGAAAAGAACGCCGGCGCGCTCCAGCCGTCCGCGGTCCGGCAGGTGGCCACGCCGCGGCCGTTTTCCGCGCCGAAGACAAAGCCGCCCTTGAGCAGATGCGGCACCACGGCCACGCACTTTGCGTGCTCCAGAACTTCCTCCGGAATGCCCTTATCCGGAGCGGCCATGATCTCGTGCAGCACCGCGCCTGCGTGATCCAGCCGGTCGACCGTCGCTTCGCGACCGGATGCTGCCCAGCCGATGCTCGTCATACCGAGTATGGCCACAAACGTCATAAGTTTCTTCATGCATTTCACCTTTTCTACCTTTGCGCAGCGTCACTTGCTTTACGCGCATCCGAGGCGCACAAGGTACCTCTCAGACTAGGGGCGGGCGCCGCCGCTGTCTGAGCAAGAACGCTCAGCAGACGTTCGCTGCGTTTTGCCGGGGAGGCCCAATATTGTCGAATAATCTTCAAAAAGTGTGCAAAAGGGGACAGTCTGCCCCCCCCCCCAGGGGCACGCTTATAGAACGTGCCGGTGTAAGCAGACAGCATTGGCGTATCTCCGCCTTGCTTGCTTCGCTGCCGCCGGCAACGAACGTTCCTGATGATTGTCGATGAATCTTGATTCATCGGCGCAACTGCTTGGTAAACCGCGTTGCTTTGCGGTTGCGCATCCTCCCGCAACTCCCGCGTCCGGGCTCATACGTGAGGAGGCCTTCGCATGGCCGTACTTGAACAACCCACTTTCGATACCGCTGCCTTCCTGGCCAATGCAGGACTGGGACGCAGGATCGTTGAACTGGAACCCAGGCAGACCATCTATTCCCAGGGCGACCCCGCGGACTCCGTCTTCTATCTTCAGACCGGCCGCGCAAAAGTCACTGTCGTTTCAGCAGCTGGCAAGGAAGCCACGATCACGCTTGTCTCGGCGGGCGAGTTTGTCGGAGAGGGGGCGCTGGCGGCGGTGCCTGGGCTGCGCCTGTCCACGGCCACGGCCATCACGTTCTGCTCCGCGCTCAAGATAGGACGGGAGGAGATGGCCCGCGCGATGCACACCGAGCCTGAATTCTCCGATCTGTTCTTCAAGTATCTGCTGGCCCGCAGCATGCGCATCCAGGCCGACCTGGTCGATCAGCTCTTCAACTCCAGCGAAAAGCGCTTGGCGAGGATTCTCCTCTTGATGGCGGAATTCGCCAAGCCGGGAGATGCGGAAGCGTTGATTCCCAAGATTTCGCAGGAGACCCTCGCGGATATGATCGGCACCACCCGATCGCGCGTCAGCTATTTCATGAACCGCTTTCGCAAGCACGGCTTTATCGACTACAAGGACCGCATTCACGTGCACCGGTCTCTGCTGAACGTGATTCTGCACGATCAACTGCCTGACGACAACGCCGAGAAGCCGCCGATACCGGCATTCCGGGCGCGCAAAGCGGCCACGACCAAATTATCCCCTGCCGCCCTGTACTGAATTGAACAGCTTAGCCGCTTGTCGAATGGCATACTCGCTCGAATTCCCATAGCGAAGCTCTTGAGGGGGTAAGAGATGCCAAACACGCTTGCAACACTCCTCATTGTCGACGATGAGCCCGCGGTTCGAACCTCGATTTCACAGGTGCTCACCGAGGTCGGGTACCGCGTGCGATCGGCCGAAGACGGTTTTGCCGCGCTGCGCGAGATAGGAAGCGAGGTTCCCGAGTTGCTTCTTTCCGATCTCAACATGCCGGGCATGTCCGGCTTCGAGTTGCTCTCGGTGGTGCGACGCCGCTTTCCCTCGATCCGGACGATCGCCATGAGCGGTGCGTTCTCCGGGGACGAGGTGCCTTCCGGAGTTCCCGCCGATAAGTTCTACCAAAAGGGCAGCAGCATAGTCGCCCTGTTGCGAATCATGGAAACACTGCCCCAGGCGGAGCGGCATGCATGCCAGCCAGCCAGCCCGGACGCGCCTCTCTGGATTCATCGCGGCACACACGACCTTTCCTCGGATGCGTCCGATACGATTGCCTGCCCGGAGTGCCTGCGGACCTTTCCCCGGACCCTCGGCGACGGCGGCCTGGAGCGCAAGACAGATTGCATCTATTGCCGCAGTTCGATTCATTCCGTGGCCGCGCAGCCGGAGGATCGGGCGCCTTTGCATGCCGTTCAGCGGAAGGCCGCGGCGGTAATACCCATTCAGCGGAGCGCGTCCAACTCCAGCCTCTGAATAAGCAACAGAAAGAAAGTGAACGATGCGTACCATCGCAGAACTGAATATGCTTTTGCGCGTGCGAACGGAACTGCCCGACGGCCTTAACCTGGTAACAGAAGAGTTTCGCGAGGGCTGGAACTTTGTGAGGACCGTCAGCGCACGGCGGCTGGAGAAGAAGATTCACACCCGCGGATGGAATTTCATCAGGATTGCGGATGAATCGCTGCGAAGCGGCGTTGGAGATACGTCGCAGGAGGCGATCGCCAGCGCGCTCAGGCTGGCTCTTCGCCGCCTTGGCACGCACTTCAACGCCGCGGAAGTGGAACATATCGAGTTGACGCAATATCCATGGTTCTTTCTGGCCAGGGTCAGAGTCTTTCCATTCCGAATTCAGCAAGGCGCCGCGCTGCCGGCCTCAGACGATTCCCTGCCTGCTCCCATAGCTTCCCCGCAGAGGCGCTTGCCGCCCCACGCGGCCGCGCTGTACCCGTCTTTTGGCAGCGCCATGCCCCAACTCAAGCAGATGCTGGTCTCATCCACAGCAACTCAGGTTGTCCAACAGAAAACTGAAAGGACCGGCGCCATTGACCATCGCCTGAACGGTAATCAGGTATCTATCGCGTAATTTGAATCTGACGATCTCGCCGGATTGCGTGCCCTGGGCCGCCAAAGCTGTGGGCAGCACAAGCAGCAGCATGAGGAATATCGAGCGGACAGACGGGCATCGGATTGGAGGACGACAACGATCCGGGTGGCAACATCGAACGGGCACGAGACGGGCCGTCTGCATGACTCCCTCCCATCGGCGACAAACTCAGATTCCTGAGTGCCCACTGACCCATGAATGTACCGCGAGTCGGGAAAATTGTCCACCGGGAGAAGTTTATCTGGAGATCTGGCCCGTCTTCTGTGTTCTAAGTCACCTTATATCTTCATCTTGCCACATAAGTCTCTATTGGGAGCCCCGATGCTCTGGTCAGTACTTGGGAAGCGAAGGATCGACCCGGTCAGCCCAGGCCAGGATGCCGCCGGTCAGGCTCGAGGCATGTTTGAAGCCCGACTTGCGCAGGAAATCGACGGCCTTGGCGCTACGCGCGCCGCTCTTGCAATGCACCACGATCTCCCTGCTTGAATCGAGTTCATGAATGCGCGTCGGCAGATCGCCAAGCGGAATCAGATGTCCCTTGATGTTGACGATTTGATACTCATGCGGTTCGCGAACGTCGAGCACAAAAATATCTTCTTGGACATCGAGGCGGCGCTTGAGCTCTTCGGGCAAAATCTCGGGAACCTTTGTGCTCGTGGATACCCCAGACTCCTCGCCTCGAATGCCGCAAAACTGGTTGTAATCGATCAGTTCCTTGACCGTCGGATTCGCGCCGCAGACCGGGCACTCCTGATTCTTGCGCACACGCAACTCGCGGAATCGCATAGCCAAAGCATCCACCAGCAATAGCCGGCCGATCAGCGGCTCGCCAACGCCAAGAATCAGCTTGATAACTTCGGTAGCCTGGATCACTCCGAGCAATCCCGGAAGCACGCCCAGCACTCCGCCCTCGGCGCATGATGGAACAAGGCCCGGCGGCGGCGGCTCGGGATAGAGGCAGCGATAGCAGGGACCGGCTTCCGTGGCAAAGATACTGGCCTGGCCTTCAAAGCGGAAGATCGACGCATAGACGTTGGGTTTTCCGCTCAGCACGCAGGCATCGTTGACCAGGTAGCGCGTGGCGAAGTTATCGGTTCCGTCGGCGATGATGTCGAAGCCGCTGAGAATCTCCAGCGCATTCTGGCTGTTTAGATAGGTATCGAAACGCCTGATCTCGACAAATGGATTGATCGCGGTCAGCTTGTCGATCGCCGAGTCGAGCTTGAGCCGTCCCACATCGCTGGTGTAATGCAGCACCTGCCGCTGCAGATTGGTGTAATCGACAACGTCGAAATCGACCAAGCCGAGTGTGCCCACGCCCGCGGCGGCCAGATACAGAGCCAGCGGCGATCCGAGCCCACCCGTTCCTACGCACAGCACGCGCGCGGCCTTCAGCTTCTTCTGGCCTTCGAGGGTTACTTCCAGCATGATCAGGTGCCGCGAGTAGCGGAGGATCTCGTCATTACTCAGTGTTGCCTGACTGCCATCGATCAATTCAGCCACGATTCATCTCCTAATAATCGTTCATGGTATTCATCTTCGAGAAACAAACAGAGCACTATCGTCCGCCAGCAACCGAGGGAACGATGATGATGGTATCGGTCTCCTTGACCGGAGTCGCGTCCTTGCTCAGGTAGCGAACGTCCTCATCGTTCAAATAGACATTGACGAAAGAGCGCAGTTTGCCATCCTCCGAGAAGAGATGCTTGCGCAGATCGGGATGCTTGGTAACTAGATCGTTCAATGCTTCGCCTACAGTTTGGGCAGTCACCTCAATGACGGATTGCTTTCCGGCATACGGGCGGAGCGGCGTGGGAATCAGGACTTTGACGGACATAGGGTTCCTTTCATGATTGTTGCTCTGCAGAGGTTTGTTTATTGATCGATGACCTCAATGTGTTCGTCTTCAAAGCGCTTGTTCTCCTCCTGACCAAGCAATTGAAACGAGTTAGTCAGAACCGCGCGCCCGTGCTCCACGCTGGTGATCACATAGGAGCAGCCGGTCCAATGCGCCTCGGCAAGATCGGTCGCAGACCATTGGGCCGGATGATCCGGATGAGAGTGATAAAAGCCGACAATGTCACGGCCGGCAAGCGCCGCCTCCCGCTGGATGCGCACCAGTTCCGCCGGGCTGATGTTATGGCGATTGGCAAGCGAGTCCGTGCGCGTGTTTCCGCAGCGCACAATGGCCTGAACGGTTTTTCTGCCTTCTTCGTCGATCCCGCCGGTGAGCACGCCGCAACATTCATGCGGGTAGGTCTCCTCGCCGTGCTGCCGCAGCTGTTTGTGGAGTGCGTTCGGTATCTTCAGTGCCATGCTTTCGTCCTTGCCTTACGCGATCTCATCCCAGAAATGCTCGCTCAGATACTTGTCCCCCGAGTCGGGGAAGATCGTGACCACAACCGACCCTTTTGCCGCATCACGTGCAACCTGCAAAGCGTCAACGAGCGCCGCGGCACCGGAAACGCCAACGAGCAAACCCTCTTCGCGCGCCAGTCGCCTGGCCATCGCGTAGGCTGCTTCTGTTTTGATGCCCAACTCGGCATCGGCGATGCCGGCGTCGTAGATCTTTGGAATGATCGAAGTCTCCATGTGCTTGGTTTCCTCGATGCCGTGAAAGGGCGAGTCGGGCTGCAGTGAGATGCAACGAATCGCCGGCTTCAGCTCCTTCAATCGGCGCGAAGTCCCTACGAAGGTTCCACTCGTGCCGAGAATCGCCACGAAGTGCGTCACTCGCCCTTCTGTCTGCTGCCAAATCTCATCGGCGGTTCCGTTGGAATAGTGCGCTCGCCAGTTAGCGTCGTTGGAGTACTGATCGGCATAGTAGTATTTCTCCGGTTCCGCGGCCGCAATCTCCTGCGCCTTGCGGATGGCGCCATCGGAGCCTTCGCCGGGATTGGTATAGATGACGTTTGCCCCGTAGGCGCGTAGAATCCGCTTGCGCTCCTTCGATACGTTCGACGGCATGCAGAGCGTTATCGGAATTCCGTATGCCGCGCCAAGCATTGCGTAGGCAATCCCGGTGTTTCCGCTGGTGAAGTCCAGCAGCGTCTTCCCCGCTCCCAGCCTTCCAGATCGCAATGCCTCGGCTATGATCATGGATGCCGCGCGGTCCTTTACCGAGCCCCCAGGATTGGTCCACTCTGCCTTGGCCAGAACTTGCACATCCCGCAACTCGCCGGCTATGCGCTCCAGACGCAACAGCGGCGTGTTGCCGATTCGCTGCGTTAGATTGACACGCAATAGAGTCATCATACGCTCTGGTCGTTCCACTATGTTGTTGTCTTTGCTTCCGCGGGAAACCGCAGCGAGTTACTGCCGTGGCGCCCGGGGTTCTCCGCGATCGCGCGCAACTGAAGCGGCGTGAGTGCGCCTCCGGTCGTCCGAATGCGCACCATGTACGTGCCGTCCTCGCGCTGCTCATAGCAGCCAAAAGAGACGCGGCGCACCTTCAATGTTGCGGCGTCGATCTCGCCGCGTTGATAGCGCGCGATGTAGGAATCCAGTTCATCGAGTTCGGCGGAAAGATTGTCCGGAATCGTGTAAAACATGGCTACGCCTCTGCAACAAGTTGTTACGAACGTTTCGGATAGTTCTGTCCGGCAGTTTTGAGCCGGACAGAACCTTGCATGTGATCGGTTACGACACAAGTGAGATTGTGACGATTTTGGTCTCACCTGTGAAAGTTTTCGGAAGCTACTGGTTCTCACCTGCCTTGGTTACAGTCCTAAACTCATCGAGCAATGACTTGGAGTCCTTAATGCGGTGAATTCTTCCCTTCAGTACATCGTCCCAGGTAATGTAGGGATAGAGATGATGAGATTTGGCCTGTTCTTCAAATTCAGCTTTGAGCTCAGCAAGCTTCTCCGGGTACTTTTTGGCCAGGTCAATGCGCTCCGTAGGATCATCATTGAGATTGTAAAGCTCCCAGGCATTTTCATCAAAAGGCTGTGAGTTTTGCAGATTTCCCGTGATAAAGCTGCTTGGGTAAGCCAGTTCCGCCTTCCATCCGTGGTCACAAATCGATCTCGATCCAAAGACGTAGTAATACTGCACCGTGTGACGGGTAGGCGCATTGGCGTCCTCAATCGAGTAGGCCAGAGACGTTCCTTCAATCGGCTGCTGCT
This sequence comes from Occallatibacter sp., assembly GCA_050014575.1. Lineage (GTDB taxonomy): Bacteria > Acidobacteriota > Terriglobia > Terriglobales > Acidobacteriaceae > Telmatobacter. Next base: position 36,681 of record JBEKDB010000061.1, read on the forward strand.
TGATGCCGTGAATCTCTTCCGGAGCTTTCACGCCCACAAGATCGAGCGTGGTCGGAAGAAGGTCAATGACGTGGCTGTACTGGGTGCGAATGCCACCCTTGTCCTTTATGCCCTTGGGCCAATAGACAATGAGCGGATTGTGCGTGCTGCCTTCGCTGTTCGCATCCTGCTTCCAATACTTGAAGGGCGTGTCGCAGGCCTGCGCCCAGCCAAGGGGATAATTCCCCTCAGTGGCAGCGGGTGTGCCTATCTCGCCTATTTTGTTCAGGTTGTAATTGATATTCTCCTGCTCGGTTAACGGCTTATTCCACAAAGAACGGTCAATATCCCCGTTCAGCGTGCCTTCCTTGCTGGCGCCGTTATCGCCGATGGAGATGAAGATCAGCGTATTGTCGAGCTGCCCGGTCTCTTTCAGGTGATTGACTAGGCGGCCGATCTCAAAGTCCGTGTAGGTCAAGTAGCCCGCATAGACTTCCATAAAGCGCGCATAGAGCTTCTGTTCTTCCGGCGTCAGCTTGTCCCAGGCCTTGATGTTCGGATTGCGATCGGGCAGAACCGCGTTGGCGGGAATTACGCCAAGTTTCTTCTGACGTTCGAAGACCTCTTCGCGATACGCATCCCAGCCCTTGTCGAACTTACCCTTATATTGATCGCTCCAATATTTGTCAACCTGGTGCGGAGCATGCGTTGCGCCCGGCGCGTAGTAGAGAAAGAACGGCTTATCCGGCGCGACTTTCTTCTGGCGGTCGATATAGAAGATTGCCTTGTCGGTGATCTGGTCGCTCAGGTGACGTCCATCGGGACGGACGTGCGCTTGATCTTCAACCAGGTCCGGCTTGTACTGATCGGTTTGCGAACCGAGGAATCCGAGAAGTGATCGAAGCCCTTGCCGGTTGGCCAATGATCGAATGAACCGGCGTCTGTTGCTTCTTCGTCCGGCGTAATGCCGTACTTACCCACCGCAAAGGTGTTATAGGGAACCTCTGAAAAGCGCCGAGTTAGAAGAGTCCGTCGCCGGTATTTTTCTGCAAGGGCATGAAATCAGCGCATTTTCGTATGTCCGGCAGGTCGTTTAACCCGCCGGAAGCCGCCTGT
>JBEKDB010000062.1:0-22454 GCA_050014575.1 Occallatibacter sp.
CTCAACTGGCTCCGCTCCTCCGCACTCAACTTCAGAATCGGTAAGGGCCGTCCCATCGACATACTTCTACCCTACCGCAAACTCGTTACTTATGAAAGCTAGTTATGGGACACAATACTAGGAGCAGCTACAGCGTTTGCTGACGATGGCCGACTACGGCGAAACCAGAGTGACTGCACCCCGAAATCGCAGGGTTCATGTCGACGCGACCACCAGGGAGCGGCGACCCGGCCCGAAACTCGCCAGGGCACACCTACTCTGGTTTAAGGGTCGACGTTGCAAGATTCCCCGGTTTTGCGCATGCTCTGTATGAACGGTTGGAGCTGCCCGATGAATATGTTACCCGGGCGAATCGTTAGCATCTAGGGGAGGGACTGCGGAAGCGGCCCCTTCTGTTTTTTGGGGGGGGCTTACTCCTATCGCCCTTGGGCTGAGCGGAAAACGGCTCTGGATTGGGTCTGTACCTGCTACATTCCAGAATTGCTCCGTCATGAACGAGGTTACCCAGCCGATCCGCACGCGCATTGGCGTTCTGCAGGGCCGTCATATAGCGTGCGATCAGAGCCACCGACTCTTCGGACAGAGCACTTTTCGCATCATCGAGGATGTCCTCGATTTCATAGCTGTCCTTGAGGATGCGGCTCTTGTGAACGTGTCCGCCAACAAAAAGAAGCTCTGCGACAACAGGCGGTAAAGCACAGGGCACGCTTGCTCGTTGATGGCATCGAGCTGGGCAGCCGTCCTGGCGCCGATTTGCACGCTACGAACCTTTTTGCCCCGCCGCGATGGCCAGCAGATTGGCTCGCATGAGCGCTTTGTCGTTGGGGTAAAGGGGCATTCATCATCTTCTCACCTTCTCTGTTCGCCCCAGGTTCCGGCCGTAAACCGAGAACTGGAAGTTCCCGCCGCTGGCGGCCACCACCCCATCGTTTACCCTTAGAATGTTCCTCCGCGATGACCACCGACGCCGCCCACGCCCGTTACCCGCTTACCCAGGGCGTCAACCCGTGGCTGGTGACCCTCTCGGTCATGCTGCCCACCTTCATGGAGGTGCTGGACACGGCCATCGCCTCGGTCGCCCTGCCCTACATCGCGGGGTCGCTCAGCGCTTCGAACTCCGAGGCCACCTGGGTGCTCACCAGCTACCTGGTGGCCAACGCCGTTATCCTGCCCGCCTCAAACTGGTTCGCCCGCCGCTTCGGACGCAAGCGCTTTCTGCTCACCTGCGTCATCCTATTCACCATCGCCTCCTTCTTCTGCGGAGCCGCTCCCTCGCTGGGTGTCATCCTGTTGGCCCGCGTCCTGCAGGGAGCGGGAGGCGGCGCATTGCAGCCGCTGTCGCAGTCCATTCTTCTGGAAAGCTTTCCTGTCTCCAAGCGCTCCATGTCCATGGCCGCCTACGGCCTGGGGATTGTCGTCGCGCCGGTGATCGGGCCCACCCTGGGCGGCTGGCTCACCGATACCTTCAGTTGGCGCTACGCCTTCTACATCAACATCCCCGTCGGCATTCTCGCCGTCTTCATGATCTCGCGCTTCGTTCACGACCCGCCCTACATCAAGAACGCTAAAGTAGGCGCCTTCGACAACATCGGCTTCGGCCTGCTCATGGTGTGGACCGGCAGCCTCCAGATCGTCCTCGACAAGGGCCAGGAGGACGATTGGTTCGGCGCCGCCTGGGTGCGCTGGACGGTCGCGGCGCTCACCGTCTCCCTTTTGCTGTGGATCTGGCACTCCTGGACCCACCCCAAGGGCCTGGTCGATCTGCACGTCCTCAAAGACCGCAACTTCCGCACCGGCTGCTTCATGATCGCCATGCTGGGCATGTGCATCTACATCACCATCGCCATTCTGCCCCTCTACTACCAGGAGGTTCTCGGCTATACCGCATTCACCGCCGGCCTGGTCGTCTTCCCGCGCGGCGTCGGCTCCTTTATCGGGTCGCCCGTGGTCGGCATCCTCGGTTCGCGCATCGACAACCGCAAGCTGCTTTGCGGCGGCTTTCTCGGCTTTGCCGTCTGCGCCCTGATGTTTGGCACCGTCAACCTCGACATCGGCCCCTATACGCTTCTGATCCCCATCACCCTCACCGGCTTTGCCCTCAGCTTCGTCTTTGTCCCTTTGGCCACGATGAGCACGTCCACCATCCCTCGCGAGGAGATGGGCAACGCCACCGGCCTCTTCAACATGCTGCGCAACATCGGGGGGTCGATTGGAATCTCGATGGCCACCACCGCGCTGATCCGCCGCGCCGCCATGCACCAGACCGAGATCGGCGCCCACATCACGCCGTCCACCATGGTCTTCCAGCAGAAGTCGGCGGCCATCGCCGCTTACCTCGGTCACCGCCTCGGCCCCGCCCAGGCGCGCCCCGGCTCCTTGGGCCTGATCTACGGCCTCATGGAGCAGCAATCCGCCCTCATGGCCTACGTCGATGTCTTCCGCTGGACCGCCGTGCTGGCCGTCATCTGCGCCGCTTCGGCATGGCTCTTCAAGAAGCCCAAGAAGCCCGCCGCGCCGCCGCCGGGGATGCATTAGGAAGAAGCACGATCCGGAGCCGGTTGCCTTTGGCGAGAGATCAGGGATCAGGGGTCAGAGATCAGGGATCAGGGATCAGGGGTCAGGGATTTGATGCCCTGCAAGGTCACAAAAGGCGGGAAATAAGACTCCTTGCAGGGCTATAAAGGAAGCCGCTGGATATCGTTTCGCGAGAAACTCGCTCCGCAGTTGTTCAAAAGCGCCGAAAGGGACGGCTTGGAGGTGTCAAACCATAGCAAAACTTCGCCAAAACAGGCTGACTTGCGTAGAATTTGGCCCCTTTTTCTTACATTGAAGGTAGGCCGGAACGATGGCCGGCCGAGGCGAGGACCGGCGAACGGGCTTCAGGGAGGGTGGGACGATGCGGAATGCGGAGCGGGCGGCGGCGCGGAAGAAGTTGGACAAGGAGTTGCGGTATTACCGGCTGGCGGATCGGTACAGGAATCCTACGCAGGATTTGCTGCGGGCGGTCAGGCAGGCGCTGGGGATTCCGATGAAGGAGATAGCGCGGGAACTGAAGATGAACCCTTCGGCGATCTTCCGGCTGGAGCGGAGCCAGGAGAAGGGGACGATCTCGATTCTTGGGATGGGGCGGGTAGCGGGGGCCATGGGGTGCAAGGTGATTTACGCGATCGTTCCCATCAATGGGGGGACGCTGGAGGCGTTGGCGGAGTATCGGATGTGGAAAAAGGCGCTGGAGAATGAGTAGGGCAGGGATCAGAGATCAGGGGTCAGGGCCGTGGCTCGGATGGGGCTTGACTTTAGCGGAGCCCTAGAGTATGTTATGTGCGTTATGTAATGTTACATGGGTGGTCGGTCATGTCTGTGGGGAAATCCGGCAGAATCGTTTTGGAAGTAGAGCCTGAATTGAAACGGCGGCTCTACTCGGCCCTGGCGCTTGAGCGCAAAACGCTCAAGGAGTGGTTCATACTTACGGCGGACGAACACATCCGGTCTCAACAACAGCCGAGCATTTTCGAGGTCTTGGAGCGAGAGCCGCAACGATGAATTTCATGGTGAACGAGAGCGCGCAGAAGCTTCGGGGCGGATACTACACGCCGCCCGACCTGGCTGCATACATCACGCGCTGGACGCTTGGAAAGAATCCGAAGACGCTGCTGGAGCCAAGTTGCGGGGATGGCGTTTTCGTCCAGGGTCTCTCCGAGGTTGGCTTTTCGGGGTCGCTGTCGTTCACCGGCTTTGAGATTCTGGAAACTGAAGCAGCCAAGACCCGGGATCGCTGCCGGAAACAGACTGGGCTAGATTGGTCAATTCAAGGTGAAGACTTTCTTGGATGGGCAATCGACAGAATGTTGGGTAGACGGGTTGAGTTCGATGCCGTGGTGGGGAATCCTCCCTTCATCCGGTATCAATACTTGCCGCCGGAATCGCAGCGAAAGGCCGAAGCCATCTTCAAAATACTGGGGCTGCCATTCACCAGGCACACGAACGCCTGGGTGCCGTTCGTCCTTGCATCTATCGCATTGCTCAAACCAGGCGGCCGCCTGGGCATGATTATCCCATCCGAGATCATTCATGTGGCTCATGCTCAGTCGCTTCGGACATACCTTGGAACCGCGTGCAGCCGGCTGCTGATTATCGATCCCGAAGAAATCTGGTTCGATGGGACATTGCAGGGTGCAGTGATTCTGTTCGCCGAGAAGAAGATATCCCACTCGGACCACAGCCACGGGTTGGGGATTGTCAGAGTAAGCGGGCGCGAGTTTCTGAGCTACGACCCTGCCAATTTGTTTAGCGACACCACAAGAATGAACGGGAAGACGGTCGAGGGGAAATGGACCCGGGCGCTGCTTACGGCAAATGAGCGGGAATTATTGGATGTGCTCCAGGAACGGCCCGACGTACATCGCTTCGATGAAATTGCCGAGGTCGATGTCGGTATTGTGACCGGGGCGAACAAGTTTTTCCTTGTGCCTGACGAAACAGTCGAGCGGTTTGGGTTGCAGGCGTTCGCGCATCCCATGTTTGGACGCAGCGAACATTGTCCGGGCGTGATCTATGACGAGCAGCAGCATCGGGAAAACGCCCGGGTGGGCAATCCCACGAATTTCATCTGGTTTAAGAAGGACTTTGCGGAGCCCAGCAAATCCGTCCTTGAATACATCCGGCTAGGGGAAGCGCAGGAGCTTCACACGCGTTACAAGTGCCGGATCAGGAGTCCGTGGTATGCCGTGCCGTCTGTTTATACAACGAGGATTGGCATGCTCAAGCGTTCACACGACACGCCACGACTGATTTACAACCGGCTGGACGCCTTCACTACGGACACGGCCTACCGGATCAACTCGACCGTCTCCACTCCGGAAAAACTGATTTATTGTTTTTTGAATGCCCTGACGGCTTTGAGCGCGGAACTGGAGGGAAGGCATTACGGGGGCGGCGTGCTCGAACTTGTGCCGACGGAGATAGAAAAGCTGCTGGTGCCGATTCCTGGATCGATTCGTCCTGAGATTCGGAAACTGGATACGCTGGTGCGTCAGTCGAGTGTGGCAACAGTGCTTGAAGTGCAGAATGAGAGAATCCTGGGCGCGATGGGCGTACCTAAATCGGACCAGGATGCGCTCCTGGGCGCGTGGCTTCGTTTGAAGAATCGCCGCCAGCGGCTCAAGACAGATGAAGAGGTCAGTCAATCTCAATCGTAAAGCGTGTTGGATCAATCGCGTCACAGTAAAGCGCCAGGGTCCGGCCTATCAGGTCAGGCCGGGCGATATATTGGCGCGCCGGTCCCCAGCTTAGACGCGTCAAGGCATTCCGCTGCTTGTAGGATTTGTCTTTAGTTTTTGTGTGGCGAATATTTAGATTGAATTCTCCATAACCGATACCGCTAATTATCAGTTGGAATTTCGCGTGGGCCTCATCAACGGTCTTCGATCTGGGTGTCCAAACGAGATGCGAAAAAACCTCGTCGCGGAAATAGCTGCGGTGATCGACAGCCTTCGGTAGCAGGCCCTTGTCAAGGTTCACCGAGCCTGTTTCATGGGTTCCAGACGCTGTTGGGATTGTCAGATCACGCCGCTCAAGAGGCTTGCTCTCCCAAACCAAATAATTCGCAGAGGACGCTGGCTGCGCAACGGCGGTGAGGCCGGATTTAAGCGGCTTTGCGAGCGGTTTGGGGATTGCACCCGCGATTCCCGATCGAAATACTCGATTCAACTTCATGGGCGGGAGATCGTCGCGCTCGCCCTTCCTAACGCTGCTCGTGAAAGACGGGGCTGGAGTCAGGTTCTCGTCCGCAAGACGTCCCGAACTAAAAAGCTCGCCGGCATGTTGATCGTCTTTAATCAAAAAGACGTGCCGCGGATGGTTCTTGAGCATTTCGGCAAACGCGTTCGTCACATCTTCGAGGAATTTCTTGTCCGCCGCGCTGGAGAGGTCCAGATTCACACGGGTACTCACCTCGATATTGTTGTGCAATCCTCCGAAAGTAAGGTTGGCGCTGCCAATGATGGCCGTTGCCTTTCTGCCGCTGGCCGCCAGGTAGAGCTTGGGGTGAAAGAGGGTACCGCGGGATCCTGTATCGACGGCATATAGTTTGACCTTCATCGCCAAGAGACGCTTCACGGCCTGAATGGAAGTAATGTCATTTCGAATGCCTATGAAAAACCTGGCTTTGACAGCAACTGGTTTGATCGCCGCTTCCAGCGCGTCAAGGCCGGGCTCCCGAACGAACGCGACGCTTACGAGGACTTCAGTGGGGTCGGGAAGGGCGAGCAGGGCCTGAAGAGCCTTGGCGTGGTTCGCTGTTGTAACGGCTTGGAGAATGAAATCGAGTTCTGCCATTTCCGTGCGCCGAAAGGTTGACCTTGGTTCTCTTCCCGCTGGAAGGTTATCACTCGCAGCCAACTCCTGGGATTGGCTTTGTTGATTCCCGGCGATCGAGGTCCCCAGTTGCCTCGCGCCGGCTTGTTCTCGGCTGAGGCCCGCTGGCTTCGCGGGCTGGGAATTTGGGCGCGGATCCTGTCGAGGTCAAAACCCCGGCCTACCGGCTGTGCCCTTTCAGGGCGGTGCCTCCAATGCCGTCACGGGGCCAGCATTTACACTGGAAGACGGAGAATACTGTGTTTTTCGATAAGATTCTTACCAAGATTTTTGGCACTGCGAACGAGCGGACGATCAAGCGGTTGATGCCGGTGGTGGCCGAGATCAACGATCTGGAGCCGGGCATCAAGCAGCTCACCGACGAGCATTTGCGGGCCAAGACAGCCGAGTTCCGGAAGCGCGTTGCTGAGCGGGTCGACGAGCGGCTGACGGGGATCGAGAACCCCGAGCAACTGCGGGCCGAGGGGCGGGAGGACGAAGCTCGGGATGCCGAGGAGCGCAGGGCCGCCGCGCGGGCTGAGGCCGAGCGGACGGCGCTGGACGAGATTCTGCCCGAGGCCTTTGCGGTAGTGCGCGAGGCCGGCTGGCGCGCCGTGGAGATGCGCCACTTCGACGTGCAGCTGATTGGCGGCATGGTGCTGCACCAGGGCAAGATCGCGGAGATGAAGACCGGCGAGGGCAAGACGCTGGTGGCCACGCTGAGCTGCTATTTGAACGCGCTGGCCGGGCACGGGGTTCACGTGGTGACGGTGAACGACTACCTGGCCAAGCGCGACGCCGAGTGGATGGGCAAGATCTACGAGTTCCTGGGGCTGACCGTGGGAGTGATCGTCCACGATCTGGACGACGCGGAGCGCCGGGCGGCCTACTTAGCCGACATTACTTATGGAACGAATAACGAGTTCGGCTTCGACTACCTGCGCGACAACATGAAGTTTGAGTTAAAAGATTGCGTGCAGCGCGGCCACTATTACGCCATCGTGGACGAGGTGGACTCGATCCTGATCGACGAGGCGCGGACGCCGCTGATCATCAGCGGGCCGACGGACCAGACCACGGACAAGTACGAGCGGGTGCGGAAGATCATTCCCGAGCTCGAATTGGGCGAGGAGATTGAAGCCAGCGATACCCGGCGCGTGGCGGAACTGGACCTGCAACTGAGCGAGGGCGAGAAGTTCCTGACCGGCGACTACATTGTGGACGAGAAGCAGCGGACCATCGGGGTGACGGACTCGGGGTGGGAGACGATCGAGAAGCTGCTGGGGATCGGCAACATTGCCGACGCCGAGAACTGGGAACTCAAGCACTACGTGGAGACGGCCATCAAGGCGCACGCGCTCTACAAGCGGGACGTGGAGTACGTGGTGAAGGACGGCGAGGTGATCATCGTGGACACCTTCACCGGGCGGCTGATGCCGGGGCGGCGCTGGAGCGACGGGCTGCACCAGTCGATCGAGGCCAAGGAGGGCGTGAACATCCGCAAGGAAGACCAGACGCTGGCCACCATCACCTTCCAGAATTACTTTCGCCTCTACAAAAAGCTGAGCGGCATGACGGGCACGGCGGAGACCGAGGCGGCGGAGTTCGAGAAGATCTACAGGCTGGAGATTGTGGTGATTCCCACCAACAAGCCGATGCGGCGGTTGGAGAATCCTGATGTGGTCTACCTGTCGGAGAAGTCGAAGTTCAAGGCGGTGGCCGAGAACATTGCCGAGCTGCACGAGAAGAAGCAGCCGGTTCTGGTGGGCACCACGTCGATCGAGAAGAGCGAGCGGCTGTCGGGGATATTGCAGCGCAAGGGCGTGCGCCACGTGGTGCTGAACGCCAAGTTCCACGAGCGCGAGGCGGAGATTGTGGCCCAGGCGGGGCGGCTGGCCACGGTGACCATCTCCACCAATATGGCCGGGCGCGGCACGGATATTCTGCTCGGAGGCAACCCGGATTTCATGGCCCGGCAGGAGCTGGTGAAGAAGGCGCGGGCGCGGGCCATCAGCGTGGCCGAGGGAGCCATCAATCCCATGGCGCCGGCCGGCTTCCTGCGCTTCTATTACAACGGCCAGGAGTTCGAGATCGCCGAGCCGGAGTGGACTGAGGTCTACAAGGTCCACGCCGAGGCGGCGCGCGAGGATCACGAGAAGGTGATCGAGGCCGGCGGGCTGTTCATTCTGGGCACGGAGCGGCACGAGTCGCGGCGCGTGGACAACCAGCTGCGCGGGCGCGCGGGCCGGCAGGGCGACCCCGGCGAGTCGCGGTTCTTTCTCTCGCTGGAAGACGACCTGATACGCATCTTCGCCAAGCAATGGATGAGCAACATGATGCAGCGCATGGGCATGGAAGAAGATGTGCCCATCGAGTCGAAGATGATCACCAAGCGCATCGAGGGCGCGCAGAAGGCGGTGGAGGCGCAGAACTTCGAGGCGCGCAAGCACCTGCTGGAATACGACGACGTGATGAACAAGCAGCGCGAGGCCGTCTATGGCGTGCGGCGCAAGCTGCTGGAAGGCATGGACCAGCGGGAGCTGATTCTGGAGGATTACGCCGGCGGGATTCTGAGCGGATTGCTGGACGAGTTCGCCGGCATGAAACTACATCCCGATCAATGGAACCTCAAGGGCCTGGAAGAGAAACTCGTCGATCACTTCGGCCTGAACATGACGCGCGCCGGGATCAGGCCGCTGGAGCTGGGGCGCCATGAGTTGGGCGAGGCGATCTTTTCCAAACTAAAGGCGGATTACGCGGCCAAGGAGAAGCTGCTCAGCGCCGACACCATGCGCTATCACGAGCGGATGGTGATGCTGAGCGTGATCGACGGGCTGTGGAAGGAACATCTGCTCTCGATGGATCACCTGAAGGAGGGGATCAGCTTGCGCGGCTATGCGCAGCGGGATCCGCTGGTGGAATACAAGCGCGAGTCCTTCGATATGTTCGAGGCCATGATGCTCAAGTTCCAGGAGGACACGGTCCGGTATCTGTTCCGGATGCAGATCCTGGGGCCGGATGGACAGCCGATGAATGCCGCGCCGGAGGTTCTCCGCCCAAGGGGCACGGTTCCGCCAGCTCCGCCCGTGGCCAGCGCGGCCCGGCCGCTGACGCCGGATGCCGCGCCGCGCGAATTTGCCATCGCCACGCGCCAGCCCTCCACCACCATCGACGCGCTGGAGAAGGAGTTCCAGCGCAAAAAGCAGCGCGAGATGGCGGCGGCCAGCTTGGCTGGAGCGGGCGCATCAAGCCAGCCCACGCAGCGCCGCACGGGCGAAAAGGTGGGCCGCAACGACCCCTGCCCCTGCGGCAGCGGAAAGAAGTACAAGAAGTGCCACGGCGCGGAGAAGTAGACGCCAGTCTCCCTCCCCTGGCTGTGAGAAAGGCGAGCATGGAGGCAGCCGCTCCTTCGGCTGGGCCGGCGTTTTTCCACTGCAAACGTCGTGCCAGCCCCACGATTTCCATCCGCGGAGTTACAATTCTGGGGAACCGCCGCCAGACCAATTGATTGCAGGGAAAGACCGTCCAGCAACGAAGGGGGATCAGCTATGCCTTGCCCTTACAAGAAACCGAATTGCCCCGGTCCAGGGACGACGAACAAAGAGGGTATGTGCATCGCCTGCAGGTTTCAGGACAGCGCATTCTCATCAAAGCCGAAACAGACCGAAAGCGAGGCTCGAGAGGAAACGAGGAAACTGGCTTTGGCAATGGCTAGGCTTCGCCGGCCTCTTCTCGCGCCCAAAAAGGCGCCTACATTTTTTCTCTACCGCGGCGACGACCGCCGCCCTGGGCAAATCAAGAGAGACGGCTTCGATTGGTGGCCGCAGGCCGCGAAGATCGTTAAGAGCAAAGGCGGTATCGCCAATTATATCGCCGACATGTGCAACCTAAAACTGCATGGGAAGGGAGTCGCGGAGTTCGTGCGCGTGCAATCAGATCCCGACAGGCCTACCGTCTCCTGCACGAACATGCCGAAGGAAGCCTTCAGCAGGAATTTTGTCTATGAGATCGAAGCGAGCGGCCTTACGCAGTACAACCTGGACGGAAGTATCATGGAGGGCTGTATTCCCGCGCTTAACGAGTCCTGGATTTCCAACGGGCTTGTGGTCTTCATGGACAGCAGCTCTCTGAGTAAAGCGAGCATCATCTTGATGGACATAAAGCTTGAAACGCACGAACATGATTTCTTCACGAAGGTGGAACCGAATAGGATCAAGCAGTATAGAGCGAGCGGCGGCAAAGCCCTGACTTCCATGTCGAGTGTGAAGGTCTGGGAAGAAGGACAAACAGAGGAATACAAGTAAGAGAGTCTGAACTTGCCCCGCAAGACTTATCCTTTGGCCGGGCGCCCCACCTTTGATCCGGTCCCGCGACCGGCGGGAGGACCACAAAGCCGGGCAGAAGGTTCAAGGCTTGAAGCACGCCGGCTTGCTTTGAGTCTGGCCTGGGCCTCCGCCCGCTCAGTTAGCCAGCGAGATGGCGGGTTTGCCGGCCAGTCTCTGGCCGATGTGCTGGCCCAGACGATCGGCAAAGCTGCCGTTGCCGCCGATGGTTGCGTTGAGCAGCACCACCGCGGCGTAGTCGCCCTTGGGATTGAAGAAAGTGAAGGCGCTATAGCCGCCGGTTGCGCCGTTGTGCCAGTAGCTTCCGGATTCAGGTACAAAGAGCCACGCGAGCGCGATGCGGCTTCCGCCAAGAGCGTCGGCGCGCAGCTCATGTTGCTGTGTGAGAGCGGCGGAGAGCGTGGCGGCGGCGGGCGAATTGCCGGCCGGCTTCAGAGCCTCGGGATGAAGGTTGGCTTCCAGGTAAGTGAGCATATCTCCGGCGGTGGAGCGGATGGCCCCGGCTCCGGCGAAAGCGTCCAGATCCCAGGCATGCGCCGGACGATGATCGGCGCTGTGGCCGGGGATGAAGCGCGCCAGTTGTTCGGGAGTGAGAGAGACGGTTGTGTCCTTGAGGTCAAGGGGTTCGATGACCTCCTCTTTGAGGAGCGCGGGATAGGAAACTCCGGAGCGGACGGCGAGGGCTTGGCCGAGCAGGCCGAAGCCCAGGTTGCTGTAAAGAAAGCCGGGGGCTGCGGGCTTGGCGACGCCATGCTTGCCCACGAACTCGTAGAGATTGGCCGCGCGATAGTCGGCATAGGGATTGGCTGAGTCGGCGGGCTTGAAGTTATCCGGCATGGGCGGCAGGCCGGAGTGCTGCGTGGCGAGGTCGAGCAGGGTGATCTCATCGCCCGCGGGCTTCGAGACAGTTCCCGGCGGCAGTAACTCGCGCACCGGCTCATCGAACCTGACTTTGCCCTGCTCGACTAACTGGGAAAGGATAAGTCCGGTGAAGGTCTTGGTGATGGAGCCTATCTCGAAGATGGAGTCCGGCTTGGCTTCGCCATAACTGAAGACGCGGCGCACTCCGTGTTCGACGACGGCGATGGAGACTCCCGCGCCGGTGCCGGGAGCTAACTGCCCGCTCTTGAGAGCCTCGGCCAGATCCTTGTCGAGAACCGATTGCAGGTCGGCGGCGGAGACAGGCGGGAGGGCCGGATCGTAGCTGGGCGGAAAGACCGCCGCAGCCGCGACCGCGGCCTGCTGGCGCTTGAAGTTCAACGGCATGGGGCTGCCCTGGTTCCATTCGCCCGAGAGCGTGTTGCCGTCGGCTGAGAGCTTGCCGCCCCAGAGTCCATTGACGCTGGGCACGCTGAACGAGAAGTTAGGCGCGGCGAAGACGACTTTAGAGCATTTTAGGCCCATAGCGTGCTGATCGAGGCTGTCGAGCGTGCAATACTCCTTGCCGGTGACGTCGCTCCTGACGTTCAGCTGAATGCGAAGTGTCTGACCGCCGGCTTCCAGGGCGCCCAGCCAGACGCCATCGACGGGGGATGGCTTGGCCGCGGGCACGAATGTGTCGCGGGCGAAGTTCAGCGGCTGGGGCGCGCCCTGGTCCCAGGTTCCGGTCAGCGCCGCTTCATCGGCGGAGACAGTTCCCTTCCACTTGCCGTTGACGGCGGGAACGGTGAAGCTGAGAGCCTCTCCGTCAAGATGAAAATCGGCGCAGGGAATGCCCATTGCGCCCTGGTCGGTGCTGTCGAGGGTTCCGGCAATCGCGCCCGCGGCGTCGACCTTGAGATGCAACTTGACGTGCAGCGAATCGAGAGTTCCCGCGTAGTCTCCGGCGATAGATGGCTTCTGCTGCGCCGGGACGGACAGCGGCCCCCATGCAACCATAGCCAAGAAAAGCGGCAGCGCGATAGTTATGGCTCCAAAGATGCGCGCGGGTAACAACTGATTGAAAACGAACATCGGGATGCTTCACTTTCTGGCCGGCGGGCCGTAAGAGGCTGGGATGGCAGGAAGTACGAAACTCAGTCCATATTAGTTCACAATTTGCGAAATGGCGAAGCAGGTGATTTGGGTGCTCTCTTGAGCGCGTCAAGTGCGTCGATCTTGCGCTGATGCGAGAGATTTCTTCCGATTCAGCCAGTCTGGCGAGTGGCCCACATCCAGTATCCCCATCCTACAATTGGGTGCCCCAGGTCCCGTCCGCCGGGGCGGAGGATCTGGGATTTCGCAGACCATCTCTGTGCAGGCCGGTTCAAGCAGAATTAATCTCCATGGTTCCGATTTCGTACGCAGCGGACGAGACGTGGTGCATCCAGCGCCCAGCTCTTTCCGATTCAGATTCGGGCTGCGAGCCGCGAGGACGGTGTGCAGCCGGCGCGCGATGCGTTGGAAGAGCCTTATCGAAGCACGCCCTAGAACAGCGTTTGGCCTTAAGGCCTGAGTAAGACTCCTAAATCAGGTCGGCGACGGGGGGAAATGTCAGCAGAAAGCTCATGACCAGCAGCGCGAAAGCGATCAGCGCGATGCGGCTCAGAGCAACGGACCTTCTGCCCCAGCGCCATTCAAGAATGCCCCAGGCCAACAGCCAGACGAGAATGGCAGTGGTGGTGACGCCCGAGAGGGGTCCCGTCGGCCGATAGAAGACGAGCAGGCTCTTGATGTGAGCCGACTTGTCGGCGGCCAGGGCCAGGACGGCCAGGGCGAAAGACCCGATGGCGGCGGAAAGAATGGCGGCTGCGCCAGGACCGTTGGTCAGGGCGGGAACTTTGGGCGAAGTTACAGGATTCGCGGTATTCATTTTTCCGCTCCCAGGCTCAGTTGAATGGTATGGCCGCCCTGAACCGGAGCTGCCTTGTCGATCATCGCTCCGAAGAAGCCCGCGATTCCCGCCGCAAGAAACGACGCCGCGGCAAAGCCGAGTACGGCGGCGCGAAGCTGCTTGTGGTGGATCAGATCGCGGCCGTACCGGATGAAGACAACCGCAACCATGGTGATTGAGATGGGAGCGAACCAGGCGACGTGCTCCTTCCACTCCATTCCCAGCGAATGCCAGCCGATGGTAGCGGAACTCGCCGTGAGAAGGCGCTGTGGATACATGGAGAGATCGACCGTGCTGGGCGGCGGTGCTGCGCGGTACCACGGATAGACGAGATAAGCGCCGGTGAGAACAGCCGCCCAGGCAAGGAATGCCATCGCGGCCAGGTAGATCTTCACGAAGCGAATCTGTCCGGGCGTCGATTCCGATGCAGCGGACGGGACGGTGAGGCGATAGAGTTCCACCAGCGCGCCGGAACACGCGAGCAGATAGAGCGCGCCAAATCCCATGCCATGAATCATTGTCCAGAGGCCGCGCGCGGTGATTTCCATAGAACGATCCTCCCTGGCAGAATGAGTAGCATTGAATACTCCTGGTTATGTGTCATTCAAATCCGTTCCTGCCGGGCTGCGCAAGGAACATTGCATCTTCCGCGGTCTTCTTGCCGGCATCCTTGTCTTTGCCCCAGGTCTTATAAAGGCCAAGATAGCCGTAATTCTCCGTTTGCCCGGCGACGGAGTGCCCGTAGGCGAAGAGCAATTGAAGGCCGGGAGCTTTGAAGTGGTAGTAGCCGCCCGCGTCGATGAGCGTCGAGGATTGTGTTTGCGCGGTTGCGAAGCCTTCGCGCGCGTGCGAGAAGACCTCGGCTGAGAGTTCCAGCTTCTTGCTGACTTCCTTCTTGACGAGATACCCGTCATACAGATAGTTGCGGTACTGGGTTTGCGGTACGACGGTGTATCCCATGCCTCCAACCAGGCTCCAGGAGCCGAACTCCTTCTCGACCCAGATGGGGAGCTTGTACCAGACGCGGCCCACTCCGAGTCCCTTGGTATAACTGCCGGTTGGAATCTCGAACATGGTAAAGCTGCCGATCTGCGGTCGGTGCGGGGTTTGCTTGATGAAGCCGTACTTCACGCCCAGTTCCATATCCGTGAGGCCGAAGGCGCTTGCGCCTGTTCCGCCGGGAGCGTAGGCAGGATTATTCGATGGCAGCGCTGCGCCAAAAGGCAGGATCGCATGGAGCTGGATGTTAGGGATGGCGCCCCAGTTGAATTCAAATGCGGGCCCGGTGGGATCGAGTTCAGCCGGGGTTCCATCCACCGTGCCGAAGACATAGAACTCGTAGTGCCCGAGGTCTACGGGAGTCGGGTCGTCGGTTTGAAACGGAGGGCCGGCCTGCGCCCACAGCATGGGCGCGACCAGCAACATGAAGAGGGACAGCGTCGGCTTTGCGCAATGGGCGCAGATTCTCATCGGCACTCCTGCCTTTTGATGAAGATCGCGAGACCGGCGTTCCAGCAACTTTCTTGATCGAAGCAGATGCGGCCCATCGACGGAACCGTTGCGTCATTTGCGCGGATATTCCTTGGTCTGGCCGGTGCGGGAGTTGGTGATGGAGAAGCTGCCGTCGGGCGCGGCGGCCACTTTGATGTAAGCGCCGTCAGCGGAGCCGGGGATATTGGCGACCAGCGCCGCGGGGCTGTTGTGGGCGGCGTCGGAACCTTCGGCGGTGTGCAGCATCCATAGGTCTTCGAGGCCGGGACTCTCATGGATGGTCTCCCAGGCCTCTGGGCTGCCGGCCTTGTGTGCGCCGTTGTCCATGATGGCCGCGCGAGGATGGATGGCATCGACGAAGGCGCGCGCGTTGGAGAGATTCATGCCGTGATGGTCGGCCAGATAGAGGTCCACCGTGCCAATAAGATTGTCGGGGCAGACTAGGGGAATCTCCTTGGCCTTGGTCAGGTCGCCGAGGTCGAGAAAGCGGAAGCTGCCGAAGGTGACGAGAACGCCGGCCGAGCGGGGATTCTCGGTTGCGTCCAGATCCCAAATGGGCTCGGCGGCGCAGTAAGGATTGGGCGCGGGCTTGACGCCTGGAACCGCCGCGATGTGCTCGCCGTCGGCGGTGAGGAAGATGGTGGTGAGGCCGGGGATGGAGATGGTGTCGCCGGGATGCACGATGCGGCGCGGCTTGCCCTCGATGGCTTTCAGGTAGGCGGCGTAGTCGGTGCGCGTTATGTTGGAATCTTCGCGGTTGACGCCGTGGTCGAGGAACTCGCCGACCGGGACGCGGCTGACCAGCTCTGGGACGCCGCCGACGTGGTCGGTATGAAAGTGCGTGATGAGCACGTGGTCGAGTTTGGCGATGCCGGCGTCGCGCATGGCTTGCTGGATGCGGCCGACGTCGCGGCCGCCAGCATTTGGCCAGCCGGTGTCGACCAGCAGCGAAGTGCCGGAAGGAGCCACCAGCAGCGTGGCCTGGCCGCCTTCCACATCGATGGCGTAGATGAGCAGGCGATCGGCCGGCTTGGCCTGGGCGGACGCGGGCTGCGCGTGGAGCAGGGCGAGGCAGCAGACCGCGAGCAGGAATGTGGGGACGATGCGGGCCAGGCGCGGCAGAAGCCGGCGGCAGAGAGGGAGATTGGGGAAATCGTGGGGAATTCGCATTTGGAGAACAGTGTACTCGGTTTTCCATCCCATCTACAAAGAGCCGACGCCGGAGTTTCCGGGTTGTCTTACTAACCCGGCGACTTGGAATGCAATGGCGAGTCCCACCCTAGCCGCAAAAACAAAAGCGCGGCGAGGGTGGGGCACCCAGCAAGGGTGGATATGGGAAAGCGGGGCGCAAGAGAGCGGGCCGCGGTTCGAGCGAGTTCCCTCGTAGGGCGGCCTGACGCCGGAGACGGTAGATTCAGGCGCGCAGGGGAGCGCTGGTGTAAACTGGTTTGGACCCCACAGCCGGCTCCGCGCGAGCCGGCTCGATTGTGTCGGGACGTGGCTCAGCCTGGTAGAGCACTCGCTTGGGGTGCGAGGGGTCGGCAGTTCAAATCTGCCCGTCCCGACCATTTACTCCTCATGATAGGTGTGAAAGGCCGCGTGCCGGCGCGCATCGTTCGCTCCCGAGCTTAGCGCATTTTCGGCCTGACTCTTTACGGTTCAAGTTGAGATTTGTGCTCTCCCACCCTTGAATCAAAAGGCGATTCAAGGATGGGGCACCCAGCCGCTTCCGCGCTTAGCGCCGCGCCCCCGCAAACCCGCGGATTATCATGGACCTGTGCAAACCCATTACAAACTGGGCGATATTCTGGCCAACGCGATCACGCATGGCATCGGAGCCGTCTTGGCCGTGGTCGGCGCCGCGTACCTGATTGCGGCGTCCACGCGGGGAACGGCGCGGCTGGTGGTAAGTTGCTCCGTCTTCAGCGGGACCCTGGTGCTGGTCTACATCTGCTCCACCCTTTACCACTCGCTGGTGAGGACGCGCGCGCGGCATGTGCTTCACGTGCTGGATCACTCCTCCATCTACCTGCTGATCGCCGGCACATACACGCCGTTTACGCTGATCTCGCTGCATGGGCCGGTGGGCTGGTTTCTCTTCGGTGTGGAATGGTCGCTGGCCATCGCCGGGGTCATCGTCAAGAGCTTCGCCGTGGACCGGTTCGAGGTGGCGTCGGCGCTGGTCTACCTCTTCCAGGGCTGGTTCATCGTCGTTGCGGTCGGGCCGCTGCTCCATGCCATCGGCTGGCACGGGCTCCTGTGGATGGGCGCGGGCGGAGTGGCCTACACGCTGGGCATCGTCTTCTTCGCCCTCGACCGGCTGCGCTACTTCCATGCCACGTGGCATCTGTTTGTGCTGGCGGGCAGCGTGGCGCATTACTTTGCCATTCTCTTCTACGTCGTCCCGGCGCGAGGCTGATCAAGAGCCAGTTGTCAGTTATCAGCTGTCAGCAACTCGGCCCTCGATCCCTGATCTCTGATCCCTGATCTCTGTC
Source organism: Occallatibacter sp. (assembly GCA_050014575.1). Classification (GTDB taxonomy): domain Bacteria; phylum Acidobacteriota; class Terriglobia; order Terriglobales; family Acidobacteriaceae; genus Telmatobacter. The sequence continues at coordinate 17,496 of JBEKDB010000062.1, forward strand.
CGCCAACCCCTGCCGGTACAATGGAGACGGAAGCCGGACCCCCACCCAGAGCATGGCCGACGAAGAGCGGAAGAAGTCCCACAGGCCCGATGAAGACCCGGTCGGCAAAGTCTACGACTCCCGGCTGATCCGTCGCCTCGCCCATTACCTGGGCCCTTATTGGATTCAGGCCACCGTCTCCGCCCTCTCCATCACCTGCAAATCCCTGAGCGACGTCACCGGACCCTACCTGGTCAAAGTGGCCATCGACCGCTACCTTACCGGCGCGCCCGGCCCCGCCACCAACTGGCTCACGCGCCGCCTCCCGGCCGACGCCTACCACGGCATCACCGAGCTGGCAGGCATTTATATGGGCGCGCTCTGCTGCTCCTATCTCTTTCAATTCATTCAGACTTACCTGATGCAGTGGACGGGCCAGAAGATCATGTTCGACCTGCGCCGCGACATCTTCCGCCACATGCAGCGCATGGACATTGGCTTCTTCGACACCCACGCCGTGGGCCGGCTGGTCACCCGGCTGACCTCCGACGTGGACGCCATCAACGACATGTTCACCGCCGGCGTGCTGGCCATCGTGGACGACTTCTTCAACCTGGTCGTAATGTCCGCCGTCATGCTCAGCATCAACTGGTGGCTGGCGCTGATCGCCTTCGCCGTGCTGCCGCTCATTCTGGTCGTCACCCGCATCTTCCGCGATCACGTGCGCGAGAGCTTCCGCCGCGTCCGCGCCGCCATCGCGCGCATCAACAGCTTCACCCAGGAACATATCTCCGGCATGAGCGTGGTGCAACTGTTCAACCGCGAGCGCCGCGCCTACGAGGACTTCGAGGCCGTCAACCGCCTGCACATGATCGCCTTCAAAGACACCATCTTCGCCTACGCCCTCTACTATCCCGCCGTCGAACTGCTTTCCTCCCTGGCGATTGCGCTGGTCATCTGGCGGGGCGGATTCGGCGTGCTCTCGGGCGGGGTTACCATCGGCGTGCTGGCCATGTTCATCCAGTACTCGCAGCGGTTCTGGCGGCCCATTCAGGACTTGAGCGACAAGTACAACATTCTGCAGGCGGCGATGGCGGCCTGCGAGCGCATTTTCAAGCTGCTCGACACGACGCCGGAGATCGTCTCGCCGGCCGATCCCGCCGAGGGCGACGGGACCAACAGAATTGAGTTTCGCCACGTCTGGTTTACCTATCAGAAGCTGACAGAGGCGCAGCAGGAGGCCGTCGCTAAGGCTGCCGCATCCGGCGCATCGTTGACGGCTCTCGACGGCATCGAGTGGATTCTCAAAGACGTCTCCTTCACCATCGAACCGGGCCAGACGGTGGCCATCGTGGGCCACACCGGCGCCGGCAAGACCACCCTCACCAGCCTGATGATGCGCTTCTACGACGTGACCGCCGGGCAGATCCTCCTGGACGGCGTGGATCTGCGCCGGCAGGAGTTGACCGCGCTCCGCCAACACTTCGCGGTGGTTTTGCAGGATCCGTTCCTCTTCACCGGCACCATCGCCGAGAACATTCGCCTGGGCAATAACGCGATTACCGAGGCCGGCCTGCGCCAAGCGGCGCGCGACGTGAACGTCCTGGACTTTATCGAGAGCCTGCCCGCGCAGTTCGACGAGCCGGTGCGCGAACGCGGCAACTCGCTCTCCACCGGCCAGAAGCAGCTCATCAACTTTGCCCGCGCCCTGGCCTACAATCCCCGCATCCTCATCCTCGACGAAGCCACGTCGAGCGTGGACACGGACACCGAGCTGCGCATCCGCGGCGCGCTGGAGCGCATGGTGGAAGGGCGCACCAGCGTGTTGATCGCTCACCGGCTCTCGACCGTGCAGCGCGCCGACACCATTCTGGTCCTGCATAAGGGGCAGTTGCGCGAGATGGGCTCGCACCAGCAACTGCTGGCCAACCGCGGACTCTACTGGAAGCTCTATCAGTTGCAGTACAAGGACCAGGAGATCCGGGAACATGGGTCAGAGATCAGAGATCAGAGATCAGGGATCAGGCCGAAGGCTTCCGCCGCGGCGGATGGTGAGGAACAGGCGCCCCGCCAGTGGTCAGCGATCAGTTGAAGGCCGAAACCTGTCGCGCCGGAGGCCGGTGGCATCGGCGGCTAGCAAACCTCTCCAGCGGAGGGAAATCCGGCGGTTTGTCAGCCCCAAAGAGGCCTCCGAGGCGGGCTTCAATCTGCGAAAAAACACGGGTCGCAGGCTAGCGGAAGAGGCTTGAAGACGGCCCGAAAGTTCTCGTGTCGGAGCAAATCATTGATATGGAAGGAGATATTTCTAAGAAGAAATATGAGCATAGAGCGCGCACATTTTATGAATCGTTTGTGCTATAGTTGTATCAGATTTGTTGAGTGGCTGGGACTCATGCTTCCGGCCCCGCAAATTCCAGAATTCCATCAGGAGGATACAATCATGGCAATCACTCGTTGGGACCCGTACCGGGAAGTCGTAGCATTGCAGAATCGCGTCAACTCTCTCTTCCGCGATATGAACGACGGAGACGATCCGGTGGCGGCTGCCAGCTTTGTGCCGGCGGTCGACATCTATGAGGATGCGCAAAAGGTCGTTCTCAAGCTGGAAGTTCCGGGAATCGACCAGAAGGACCTGGACATTCGCGTGGAGAACCACACGCTGAGCGTCAAGGGCGAGCGCAAGTTCGAGGCCGAGGAGAAGGAGCAGAACTTCCACCGCATCGAGCGGCGTTATGGCAGCTTCTTCCGCGCCTTCACGCTGCCGTCCACGGTCGATACGGAGAACGTCCAGGCCAGCTACAATGCGGGTGTGCTGAAGCTGGAGCTGGCTAAGAAGCCGGAGGCCCAGCCCAAGCAGATCAAGATCAACGTTGCCGCGTAAGAACAGGGGTTAGGGATTAGGGGTTAGCCGGCCGGGATTTGTGGGCTCCCACCCTTGCGGCAGAAGAAAGCCGCAAGGATGGGGCACGCAGCGATTTCCGGTATTGACAGGTCCGAATTTCCCCTGATCTCCAGTCCCTAACCCCTAATCCCTGAGGTATTCATGGCTATTCGTTGGGAAAAACTGACCGTCAAGTCGCAGCAGGCGATGGCGCAGGCGCAGGCGCGGGCAACTGAACTGGGCAACCCCGAGGTGCAGCCGGCGCATTTGCTGCTGGCGCTGGTTGAGGACCGCGAGGGCGTCATTCCCGCGGTCCTCGAGAAGATAGGCGTTCCCATCGAGCGGCTGGAGCACGAACTGCACCAGATCGAGGAGAAACTGCCTCGAGTGGCGGGGGCGGCCGCGCAGCCGGGCGTGAGCCAGGCGCTCAACAGGGCGCTGGAACAGGCCTTTCGCGAGGCGGCCAACTTCAAGGACGAGTACGTTTCCACCGAGCACCTGCTGCTGGGCGCGGCCCATCTGAAGGGCGATCCGGCGCGCGATGCGCTGGTGGCGCTGGGTGCTACGCACGAGGCGATCTTGCAGGCGCTGACGGCGGTGCGCGGCTCGCAGCGGGTGACGGATCAGAACCCCGAGGCGAAATTCCAGGCGCTGGAAAAGTACGCCAAGGATCTGACCGAACTGGCGCGGCGCGGCAAGCTCGACCCGGTGATCGGGCGCGACGAGGAGATTCGCCGCGTGATCCAAGTGCTGAGCCGGCGAACAAAGAACAATCCCGTGCTGATCGGCGAGCCGGGCGTGGGCAAGACGGCGATCGTCGAGGGATTAGCGCGGCGCATCGTCAGCGGCGACGTGCCCGAAAGCCTGAAAGACAAGCGGGTGATCGCGCTCGACCTGGGCTCGATGCTGGCCGGCGCCAAGTATCGCGGCGAGTTCGAGGACCGGCTCAAGGCGGTACTGAAGGAGATCGAGGAATCGAACGGCCAGGTTGTGCTGTTCATCGACGAGTTGCACACGCTGGTTGGCGCCGGCGCGGCCGAGGGGGCTATCGATGCCAGCAACATGCTGAAGCCGGCGCTGGCGAGGGGCGAGCTGCGGGCCATCGGCGCGACAACGTTAAATGAGTACCGCAAGTACATCGAGAAGGATAAGGCGCTGGAGCGGCGTTTCCAAATCGTCTATGTGGGCGAGCCTAATGTGGAGGACACGATCGCCATTCTGCGCGGCCTCAAGGGGCGCTATGAGGCGCACCACAACGTGCGCATCAAGGACGCCGCCATCGTGGCCGCGGCCACGCTTTCGCATCGCTACATCAGCGACCGTTTTTTGCCCGACAAGGCCATCGACCTGGTGGATGAGGCGGCGGCATCGCTGGCCATTCAGATCGGCTCGGTGCCCACGGAGATCGATCAACTGGAGCGCGAGAAAACCTCGCTCGAAATCGAGCGCGAGGCTCTCAAGCGCGAGACCGATCCGAACAGCATTGAGCGCCGCGAGGTTGTGGAGCGCGAGGCGGCTGCGCTCACCGAGCGGATCACGGCGCTTCGGGCGCGCTGGACCAAGGAGCGCGAGGCGATCAGCCGCGTGAGTGAGATCAAGAAGCGGATCGAGGCGCTGCGCTTCGAGGCCGAGGAGCAGACGCGCAAGGGACAGCTCGACCGCGCCGCGCAGATACAGTACGGCGAACTGCCCAGGCTGGAGGCGGAGTTGAAGCAGTTGAGCGCCGCGCAGGACGGCAGCGCGGGCGGGTCGCGGATGCTGAAAGAAGAGGTCGATGAGGAAGACATCGCCAACATCGTGAGCAAGTGGACGGGGATTCCGGTCTCGCGGATGCTGGAAGGCGAAGTGAAGAAGCTGGTGGAGATGGAGCAGCGGCTGCGCGAGCGGGTGATCGGCCAGGATGCGGCGCTGACCATCGTGGCCAACGCCATTCGCCGCTCCCGCGCGGGGTTGAGCGATCCCCGCCGGCCCATCGGCTCGTTTATCTTTCTGGGGCCCACGGGCGTGGGCAAGACGGAGACCGCGCGCGCGCTGGCCGAGTTTCTCTTCGACGACGAGCAGGCCATGGTGCGCATCGACATGAGCGAGTACATGGAGAA
>JBEKDB010000063.1:0-22279 GCA_050014575.1 Occallatibacter sp.
CGCCGCTGTGTGGTTCCTGCGGGGACGTCTGCTCATCCGTTCTCCTCTTCACAGCCATCGTAAGGCTGCGAGCGAGCAGAACTTCCACTTAAACCCTTGTCCGAATTTGCGCTACCGGCTCTGTCTTCCCGCAAATGCCGCACTGGTACAGCGCTCCTGTAGGCGTCATCTCGGCGATCTCCACTTGCCCTTCATCAACGCCGAAATACTTGAGTGCGCACACATTCCCGCAACCCGGCGTTTTGCAAGTGACTCCAAGGTAAAGATGCGTTGTCATTGCAGTCTCCTCCAAGATGGCCAGAATTATAAGGCATTCGGCATTTTCGTTACCGTACCAATTCTATATTGTCATCTTTCTGTGTTTCTTGGATGGCTGTTAAATGCAATTGTGGCGGCAGAGGGCATTTCTTTGCGGTGGGTGGACTGGGTTCCGTTTTTTAAGCATTGCTGAATTTTGGTTAAGCGAAGAAGGACGATTAGGCAACACAGCCCCTTGCGCTCGATCCTCTTGTAGTGAGCAATTGATCAAGTTCTTCCCAGGTTGTTGCAATAGTCGGCATCCCGAACACTACTGAGCCATCATCTAACGTTCTACTTTGTGATGGTGAGGTAGGTGAGTTCTCACTGCCGAGAGGAATAATACTCCAGCGTCCCTTCTGTGTATGGTCATTTGTGGAAATCGTAATCTTGCCTCGGTACACCCAGCAGTAATGCAGGTGCGCGCTAATCCCTCCTGGTTGGACACGCATTAGAAGGTTCGTCAGATCGATTCCTATCATCGTTCCCATTCCGCCGAGTGTCCCTCCCCCTTGCGCATAAAACATTCGGCGGTCGTTGTCTGAATTGAATCTTTCGATCAACTCCTTACAGGGTTCGTAGCGGCTTCCACAGCCAATTGAGCCGAGCGTGTGGACCGGGACCGCATCTGCCTCAAAATTAGGCGAACGAAAAATATGAACATAGCAGCGAGGCCAATTCGGATTGCCATTGTGTTCATTAGGGTGCGCGGAAATGAGCATAAGATGGCATTGGCCGGCCTGATCTTCGGGTGAGAAATTCTCGAAGATCGCACGAGCATATTGGGGCCAGTCCCTTGCTACAAGATTTGGATCGCAGGATAGCCTTTCGTCTGCCAAATTGGTGCGTCTGCGAAGTTCGTCAATCATTGCAAAGCCGATGTAAACGGAGCCGGCAAAAGCTGCCGCTATGTATCGACCGACCGGGTATATTTTTTGCAGACAGTCCACTTCCGAATCGTCGCCTAGCGTTACACGAATATCGGAAATGCCAAAGCCATACCCGAACATGGTCGGAGTACCAACGACCCACGTCATAACGATGCCTCAAAGAACAAGGTCATGGGGATTCTCGTCAACGGGGAAACGAGGCCCAAGCTTGCCCTTACCGCGAATGAGAGGACCGGTCACTCGCCTTTTCTTTCCAGGGTCGGCGTAGGTCTGTTCAAGCGCCCTCACGATGAGGGAGCGGATGGAGGAGCCGGAACGCTCGGCGCGGTCACGCAGCCGGTCGTGAAGCGGTTCGGGGAGATCGACAGTGGTGCGGACGGCCATGACATGATTATGTCACAAACTAAGAATTGGAGAGCCTCCGGGGCTAAAGCCCGGCTTCATTATGCGACTATTTTCGGCACGACTGAAGTCGTGCCCTGACACAAAGCTGACGGGCACAACCGCAGGTCCTTCGACTCGCTGCGCTCGCTCAGGATGACAATGCTGAGGGGGAATGAAGTTGCCCCAAGATTAAATTAGTTGTGCTTGCCCTTCCACTCCTCGTAGGGGCCGTGGAAGTCTTCGATGCCATGCTCGTCGAAGTGCCAGAGGCGGGTGGCTACTTCGTCTATCAAGTCGTGGTCGTGGGTTACTAACAGGACCGTTCCCTCGTAGCGCTGGAGGGCGATGTTGAGGGCGTTGATGGCTTCGAGGTCGAGGTGGTTTGTCGGCTCGTCGAGGATGAGGAAGTTAGGCTTGGTGAGGATGAGCTTGCAGAAGGCCAGGCGCGCCTGCTCGCCGCCGCTGAGTGCCCTGGTCTGCTTGTCGCCCTCTTCGCCGCTGAAGAGCATTTGGCCGAGGATGCCGCGGATATCTTCGACGTGGGCGGCGGGCTGCCAGCGATGGAGCCACTCGCAGACGGTGAGGCCGTGCTCGATGGTTGCGCCCACGTCCTGGGGGAAGTAGCCAACCTGGGCTTCGTGGCCCCAGGAGACCGCGCCGGAGTCGAGCGTGAACTCGGGGTCGGCGAGGCCTGGGTAGTTATCGAGCAGGCTCTTGAGCAGCGTGGTCTTGCCGGCCCCGTTGCGGCCCATGAGGCAGATCTTTTCGCCGCGCATGACCTTGGCGGTGAAGGCGTCGATGACCTTGTGTTCGCCATAGGTTTTGGTGATGTGCTTGAACTCCAGCACATGCTTGCCGCTGGGGCGGAGCTGGTCGAAGCGGATGTAGGGGCGGGCGATGTTGGAGCGGGCCAGCTCGTTGGTTTGCAGGCGCTCGACCTCCTTGCGGCGGCTGGTGACCTGGGAGGAGCGGGTTCCGGCGGAGAAGCGGGCGATGAAGTCGTTGAGCTGGGCGATCTTCTTCTCGCGCTGTGCGTTCTGGGCTTCGAGGGTGGAGCGGATTTGCGTCTTGGCCATCACCATCTCGTCGTAACCGCCGGTGTAGGTGATGATGGTCTGGTAGTCGATGTCGGCCGAGTGGGTGGTGACGCTGTTGAGGAAGTGCCGGTCGTGGCTGATGACGATGAGCGTGCCATCGTAGGTGGCGAGGAAGTCCTGGAGCCAGTGGATGGAGTCGAGATCGAGGTAGTTGGTAGGCTCGTCGAGGAGCAGGGCCTGGGGCTTGCCGAAGAGGGCCTGCGCGAGGAGCACGCGGACCTTTTGCCCGCCCTGGAGCTCGCCCATGCGGCGCTGGTGCAGCGGCTCGGGAATGTCGAGGCCGTCGAGGAGCACGGCGGCGTCGCTCTCGGCGGTGTAGCCGTCCTCGTCGCCGATGGTGCCTTCCAGCTCGCCGAGGCGCATACCGTCGGCGTCGGTCAGGTCGGCTTTCTCGTAGATGCGGTCGCGCTCTTCGAGAGCCGCCCACAGGCCCTTGTTGCCCATGATGACGGTGTCTATGACGCGATAGGCGTCGAAGGCGAACTGATCCTGGCGCAGCACGCCGACCTTGCGCGGGCGAACAACGCTGCCCTTCTGCGCGTCCAGCTCGCCGCTGAGGATCTTCATGAAGGTGGTCTTGCCGGAGCCATTGGGTCCGGTGAGGCCGTAGCGGCGGCCGGGAATGAAGGTAACGGTCACGTCCTCGAAGAGCACCTTCGAGCCGTAGCGCATGGTCACATTGCCGACGCCGATCATGGTGGTTCCGGTTCCTATATCGGGGCCGGGGCGAGGTAACGACGCCGCCGGGCCAAGTGAAGCTGGGGTTGAGTTAAAGGCGCGCTCGGCTTGGTCTCCCAAGTCTCAAAGACGAGACCTGGGGCACCCGGCCCGTCTAGGCCGACCTAGCTGCGCCTGTTGGAATTCAGACACCCTCATTCGTTTGTTTGGGAAAGGCTAGGTCAATTGGTGTGTCTTTCTGTTGAATTTGTTTCTTCTCTCCGTCGGCCTTCGGAGCAAGTTCTTGCTTGAGATTGACGATCTTCCTGCGCCGTTCCTCCCTCAGGGCTGGAACGACATAGATTTCGTGTAGGACCTCTGCCAATGCAGAAAGAATGACTCTTAGATGCTTTGACTCCCAGCCATCATAGGATCCTTCATGCACCTTTGTGCTTGTGAGCTGCTGGACCGTGAGCAGAGTGTCAAAGAAGGCAGGGTCAACTTCTGGAAGTAGGCCCTTCAGTGACTTGATTCGGTCTTCATAGTTGTCCCCTACGGCGCTCCGGAGTACGCCCAGCTCATAAACCATCTTTCGAGCGCAAGCTGATGCCCCTGTCAGGTAATTGCTTTTCATGCACCCTTCAGCCTCTGACAGCAATTCTCTGAGGACGCGGGGTATTCGTTCGTCGAGGACAAAGAAAGAGGTCGGAACCGAGTAGAAGAACGCGTCGTCGAGGAGCTTCCCACCATCTACGTCTTTCCCAAACTCAAATTTGAAGTGATCGGCTCTGGGGGACCAGCTTCCTGGAATCCTCCTGAAGGTGAGGTGCATAGATTGCTTGTTACATGCGCCACATTCGACGAAGTAACAGGCGCAGATCTTCTCATCGGTCCAGTTGAAGGTGATGTATTTTTTAACAGTATAAGGAACATGATTCCGGTTGCAAAAGGGACAATTGTAGACGTCCGCATCTACAAAATAGCGCTCGTCAAGGTGAGAGAGATTTGCCATATAACCCCCTCTTTCTATACTTTAGCAGGCTCCGCACGGCTGCCCGGTTTGCCCACATTTAAATGTTCCCCAACGGAAATCGGTGCCTCGGCCCTACTCGGCTGACGTCGCGACTTCGTGCAGCCAGCCCGGCGCTTTGAGGAGTTCGCGGGGGCGGGAGCCGTCGGCGGGGCCGACCAGGCCGTCGCGCTCCATGAGGTCGATGAGGTGGGCGGCGCGGCCGTAGCCGATTCTCAGGCGGCGCTGGAGGAGCGAGGTGGAGGCCTTGCCGAACTCGAAGACCAGTTGCACGGCGTCGTTGAAGAGGGGATCGTTCTCGTCGGGGTCGTCGTTGGAGCCTTCGACGGGCTCACGGTCGTCCTTGGGCGATTCGAGGAAGCCTTCGACGTACTCGGCCTGGCCCTGCGCCTTCCAGAAGCCGACCACGGCGGCGGTCTCCTTCTCGCTGACGTAGGGCGCGTGGAGGCGCATGAGGCGGCTGGTTCCGGGCGGCAGGAAGAGCATGTCGCCGCGGCCGAGCAGAGCTTCGGCGCCGTTGGTGTCGAGGATGGTGCGCGAGTCGACCTTGGTGGAGAGGCGGAAGCTGATGCGGGTGGGAATGTTGGCCTTGATGAGGCCGGTGATGACATCGACGCTGGGGCGCTGAGTGGCGAGGATAAGATGAATGCCGACGGCGCGGGCCATCTGCGCGAGGCGCGTGATGGACTCTTCGACGTTGGCGCGGTCCAGGATCATGAGGTCGGCTAGCTCGTCGATGATGATGACGATGAAGGGCAGCGGCTCCTCGTCCGGGGCGTCGAAGAGCGAGGGCGTGACGCCGTCGAAGAGCTTGTTGTACTGCTCGATGTTGCGCACGCTGCGGCTGGCCAGGAGCTTGAGGCGGCGCTCCATCTCGCGGACGGCGTTGCGCAGGGCGTTGGCGGCCAGCTTGGGCTCGGTGATGATGGGGGTGAAGAGGTGGGGGATGCCCTCGTACATGCCCAGCTCGACGCGCTTGGGATCGACCAGGATGAGGCGGACCTGGGCGGGGGTGGTGCGGAAGAGCAGGCTCATGATCATGGCGTTGATAGCCACGGATTTGCCCGAGCCCGTGCTGCCGGCGATGAGGACGTGCGGCATGCCGGCCAGATCGGCGGTGACGATGCGGCCGTTGATGTCTTTGCCCATGGCCAGGGTGAGGCGCGACTTGGCTTTGTGGAAGGTCTCGGACTCGAGCACGTCGCGCAGGTGAATGGTCTCGCGCTCGTAGTTGGGAACCTGGATGCCGACCGTGCTTTTGCCGGCCATGCGCTCGATGAGGATGCTTTCGGCGCGCATGGCGAGGCAGAGGTCGTCGGCGAGGCAGGTGACGCGCGAATACTTGACGCCGGCTTCGGGCTTGAACTCGTAGGTGGTGACCATGGGGCCGGGATTGATTTGGACGACCTGGCCGCGGACATCGAACTCGGCGCACTTTTCGACCAGGATTTTGGCTTCTTCGCGCAGGGCGTCTTCTCGGACGGCCTGGGGGCCGTCGCCGGCGTTGAGCAGGGTGCTGGGAGGCAGCTTGAAGCCGCTGACGTGTTTGGGGGCGACGGTGGAGGCGCGAAGGTTGGCGTCGGCGCGGTCGTGGATGGCGATGGGGCCATCTGTGCGGGAGGCGGGAGCGGGGGTTGATTCAAAGGGGAAGGAAGCCGTGGGGTAGGGCACGGGACGCGGTGCGGCCGGCTGTGGCTGCATGGGTCTGGGCAGAGCTGGGGTGAGAACAGACGCGGTGGTGGAGGCAGGCGCGCCGGGGGCGTGTGCGGGGTCCGCGACAGAGCGCTCCCAGATGCTGGATGCGGCGGGCTGGGCGGTGACGGGGATTTGCTCTTCCTGCGATTCCAGGCGGGCGCGCTGATAGGCGGGAATCACATCCAGAGGGTCGTCCGGGGCGGGCTGGCGCTTGCGGCGGAAGAGGGCGGCAAACCAACTGCGGCGCGGTTCTTCCTCCGCATCCGGCTCGGCCTCTTCGGCGCGGCGGCCTTCGCGCTGGGCCTGGCGCTCGGCCTTCCGCTCGGCGCGCTCCTCGCGCCAGTTGCGCCAGCGGTCCTGCCAGGAGCGGAAGAGGAGCCAGCGGTCCGCGATGTGTTCCTTGATGGCCCAGAAGCTGACCGCTGAGGCAAAGCAAAGTCCGGCGGCGGCCAGCACGCCGGCCACCAGCCATGCGCCCTGAATGTTGAGGTAGGTGACCAGCAGGCCGGAGACGAGCTGGCCCACCACGCCCTCGACGGGCAGCACGTGAAGCCAGCGCCAGTGCCAGGGAAGCAGCGAAAAGACGGCGGGCAGAAAGACCAGGGCGAGCAGCGTGCCGGTCCAGCGCAGCAGGGCGGAGCCGCTGGGACGGGAGTGCATCCAGGTCCAGCCGATGCCAGCCAGCCACAGAGGCAGGAAGAAGGCCGTGACGCCGAGGGTTTGCAGCAGCAGATCGCCGGTCCACGCGCCGAAGAGGCCGGCCCAGTTGCGCACGGGAAGGCTGGCGGCAGTGTTCAGCGAGGGGTCAGAGGCGCGATAGGTGGCCAGCGCCAGGAGCAGGAGGAGCGAGGCCAGCAACAGCACAAGCCCCAGGAACACGTTCCAGGGGCGGCTGCGCGTGGGCGACAAAACGATGCGAATTGACTTCATAATGGGCTCACACCTTCGCTCCCGAACCGCCGCGGACGACCCCAAGAACGAGTCCGAAAAAGCCGCGAACGAGCTGCGGGAGCGGACGAAGAGTCCCAGAGCAGCTTCTATTATCCCCGGAGGCGAGGCGGATTCCGGGCAAAAGCAGCCGGGGGGAACCTTGGTGTGGACCCCCGGTGGAGGCTGGGTTTTCTGCTCGGCTGCCAAAAGGCAACCGCAGGTCCTTCGACTCCCCTTCCCCTTCGACAAGCTCAGGGTCAGGGTCGCTCAGGATGACAGGAGAGGTGTGCCAAGGGGCAGCGCACGGGCCGGGATGCTGTCAAACGCGCAACGGCCACCCCGAAGGGCGGCCGCTGTGTTTTTGAAAATGTCGGAGCACCCGGTTACCGCTCGCTCTTCCGCCAGTTGATGAGGTCGCCGAGGGTGGTGGTGGAGCTGGAGACAGGGGCCTTGTGGGCCTCCTTCTTGTAGCTCTCCACCTGTGCTCGGCTGGCCTCGCGGCCCACAGCGCGCAGGCTCAGGCCCACCTTCTTCTCTTCCACGTTGATCTTGATGATTTTGAAGTCGTGTTCCAGGCCGGTCTCCAGCTTCGACGGCTTGCCGGCCTCGTCGCCGGCCTCGGAGATGTGGCACAGACCCTCGACGCCCTCCGCGATCTCGACAAACGCGCCGAACTGCGCCGTGCGCAGAACCTTGCCGTGCACCACATCGCCCACCCGATGAGCGGCGAAGAAGCTCTCCCACACGTCGGGCTGCAACTGCTTGATGCCCAGGCTGAGGCGGCGGTTCTGCGGCTCGACGCCGAGAACGACAGCCTTCACCTTCTCGCCCTTCTTCACTACTTCCGAGGGATGCTTGATGCGCTTGGTCCAGCTCAGGTTGGAGACGTGAACCAGCCCGTCGATGCCGTCCTCGATCTCGATGAAGGCGCCGAACTCGGTCAGGTTGCGCACCCGGCCCTCGACCACCGTTCCGGCCGGATAGCGCTCGGTCAGATTCTCCCAGGGATTGTCGAGGAGCTGCTTCATGCCCAGCGAAATCCGGCGATCCGCGGGATTGACGCTCAGCACCACCGTCTCCACCTCGTCGGCCGGCTTGACCAGCTTGGAGGGATGTTTGAGGCGCTTCGACCAGGTCATCTCCGAGAGGTGAACCAGCCCTTCGATGCCCTGCTCCAGCTCCACAAATGCGCCGTAGTCGGTGACGGAAAGCACGCGCCCATGCACGTGCGCGCCCACCGGGTAACGCTCGGATGCGTCCAGCCAGGGATCGGGAGTCAGTTGCTTGAAGCCCAGGGAAACCCGCTGCTTGTCCTTGTCGAACTTGAGCACCTTCACCTGGATCTCATCACCCACATTGACCAGGTCGCGCGGATGCGTGAGCCGGCCCCAGCTCATATCAGTAATATGCAGCAGGCCGTCGATGCCGCCCAGATCGACAAACGCGCCGTAGTCGGTCAGGTTCTTCACCGTGCCGGTCAGGATGGCGCCTTCGCCCAACTGTCCCAGTGTCCCCGTGCGCTTGGCGGTCTGCTCCTCTTCGAGAATCTCCTTGCGGCTCACCACCACGTTGCCGCGCTTCTTGTTCAGCTTGATGACCCGGACTTCAATCTGCTGGCCGAGATAGCCGTCCAGATTCCGCACCGGACGAATCTCAAGCTGCGAACCGGGCAGGAAGGCCTTCAGCCCGATATCCACAGTCAGCCCGCCCTTCACGCGGCTCACCACCGTGCCCATCAGCGGCGTCTTGCCGGCCGCGGCTTTCTCGATCGTTTCCCATACGCGCAGGCGTTGCGCGCGCTCGAAGCTGGCCAGGTAGCCGCCTTCGGGCTCTTCGCGCTCGATCACAACGTCGATCGCGTCGCCGGGCTGAAACTTCACCGCCCCGGTGTGATCCAGAACCTGCTCCAGAGGCACCAGCCCCTCGGACTTCAGGCCCACATCGATCACCAGGTGCTTGTCTGTCGCCTTGATCACCGTGCCGGTGACAATCTTGTCGCCGAAGGCTTCAACGGCAGCGGCCTCGGCCGCCTGCTCGCGTTCAAAGGCCGCCAATGCGGCTGAAAAATCCTCAGCGGACTCCGGTCCATGCGCTTCGTGAGCCGACGCCGCGGGGGCGGGCTCGGGCACAGACTCCAAGGGCGAGGCAACGTCCGCCACCGGCGGGGCCTTGTCTACAGGTTCGGTTGGGGCATCGGCGTCCAGCGCGGCCAATTCATCGTCTGTCAAGGCAACTTCGGCGGTCTCGGTGTTGGACGTGGATTCGTACGGCGGCTGCTCAAGCTCCGTCGCAGGCTCTAGCATGGGAATTTCCAATTCGGTGTTCAGGGTTATGCTCTCGGGTTCTGGATTGAGGACGTTTGGCATCGCTGCGGCTCCGGAATTCCTTGCTCCCGCGACGGATAGCGCCTGCCGCTGGGGATGGCTCCCGCGCGGCGATCGCCGCCGGCGGAGAGGCCACATGACCGCATCCCCGCTGTCGAGGCTTGCCCGTGACGGGATTGTCTTCACCAGGGACAGTCCCGCCAGCCTGTTGCGCTGGAGCAAAAAGGACTGAACTCCTCGGGAAACTCCCGGCAGGCAACGGCTTGCTGGAGGGCGGCCGCAACTCGCCGCTGGAATCCGCGCGGCAAGCTACGCTCACGAGTGTAGCAACCCCAGGTTTCCCGCGTCAATCCAACAGCTTGGCCACAGGCGCCCCGCAACCCGCATTGCAACCGCAAATTCACACTCTACGCACCCAATCGAAATGGACTTGCGATCCCCTGCCAAACCGCCGGCGACCTTCTATACTGGTCCAGACGGAAGCCCATCCATGGACTATCTCTGGACCCCCTGGCGCTATGCCTACGTCACCTCGGCGGATACCGCGGCGCGCCACGGCGTTCCCGCCCGCCTCGCCGCCTGGCCCGGCGACCTGGGCTGCGTTTTCTGCAACTTGATCGCGTCGATCGACTTTGCCATCGCCAACGGCATGAGCCAGGGCGAAGCGGAGGCTGCCGGCGGCCTCGTCCTGCGCGGAAAGCGCTGCTTCCTCTGCTTGAACGCCTTCCCTTACACCAGCGGCCACGTGATGGCGATGCCTTATGCTCACCTCGACCGGCTGGCCGCGCTGCCCACCGAAACCGCCCACGAGCTGATCGAGCTGGCACAGCGCACGGAAGCGGTTCTTGAGCGCCTCTACCGCCCGCACGGCTTGAACTTCGGCATGAACCTGGGGCAGGCGGGGGGCGCGGGCGTCGCCGGACACGTCCATTTGCATGCACTGCCGCGCTGGGCCGGCGACACCAACTTCATGACCGCCGTCGCCGAAACGCGCATCCTGCCCGAAGGCCTGGAGACCACGTGGAAGCGCATGCGCGAGGCCTTCGCGGAAGCGGAGGGTTAGAGCATTTTCGGGTTAAGTGTTAACAAAACGCTGGGTGCCCCATCCTTGAATCGCTTTTTGATTCAAGGGTGGGAGAGCACAAATCCCAACTTGAACCGTAAACCGTCAGGCCGAAAATGCTCTAGAAGCTTCGCTTATACGTTAAGGAACCTTTGCGCAAGTCTGCAACGCGCGCGCGGCCTACTCGACTTCCAGCACCAGGCACTTCAGGTATTCGGTCTCCGGCAGGTTCAGCACCACCGGATGATCCAGCGCGGCGCCGCGGCGCTCCAGCAGGCGCACACGCCGGACGGCATCGGCGGCGGCCGAAGCCACGCAGGCCTCCAAGTCTGTCCAGCTCACATGGTGGGAGCAGGAGCAGGTCACCAGCAGGCCGCCGGGGCGCATCATCTTGAGGGCGCGCAGATTCAGCTCCTTGTAGCCGCGCAGCGCCCCCTCGACGGCCCGGCGCGTCTTGGCGAAGGCGGGCGGATCTAGAACGATGGCATCGAAGCTCTCACCCGCGTCCGACCAGTCGCGCAGAATCTGAAAGGCGTCGCCCTCCACCCAGTCCACCTGCACCGTGAGCAGGGCGCGGTTGGCCTCCAGATTCCGCTCCGCCACTTCGAGCGAGGCGCGGGAGGCATCGATACCCGTGACCTGGCGGCAGACCCGCGCCAGATGCAGGGCAAAGCCGCCCTGGTAGCAGCAAACGTCGAGCGCCCGGCCGGTCGCGTTGAGCCGTTGCGCCCATTCCGCCGCGGCGGCGTAGTTGGCCCGCTGGTCGAGAAAAGCGCCGGTCTTCTGCCCGGCATTGGCGTCGTAGTGAAAGACCAAGCCGTTGAGTTTGAACTGCGTGCCCGTGATGGCGTTGGCGGGATCGGCTGCCCAGAGTGGCGTGAGATCGGGCGCGGCCAGACCCTCGATCTCGCGCACGCGCGGGTCGGGCCGCTCCAGAATCGCCGCCGGCGCCAGCGCCTCGCGCAGGACGCGCACGCAGGTCTCCCGCACTCCTGCGGTGAGCAGACCTTTGGTCAGGAATTGCGCGATGACCAAGTCGCCATACTTATCCGCCACCACGCCGGGCAACTCGTCGGCCTCGCTGAAACACAACCGGCAGGAGTCGGTTTGCTCGTCCAGCAGAGGCCTGCGCCGGGCAATCGCCGCGCGCAGCCTAGCCGCCAGCAACTCCAGCCACCTGGCCTCATCGATCGCTTCGCGCGAAACCAGCCGCAATGCGATTTGAGATGCCGGGCTGTAAAGCGCCGTGCCCAGCAGGATTCCGCGGCTGTCGGCCACCGGCAGCAGCGCGGGCGGTTCGCCGATTCCCGGTAACTCAATGGATTCGATATCGGATGCGTAGACCCAAAGGTAGCCGCTACGCAGGCGGTCGGCGGCGCGGCGGCTGATTCGCGCGCCTAACTGACCCGTTGGAACACGATTGTCTTGAGTCCGTGCGGGAGCCGTCGCGGATCCGGCGATCTTTGGCGCTTCATTGCCGGCGAGAGGCCGTGGGGCGCGTGGCTTGGTCATGTGTTCTCTTTCTCGATGACTTAATCGATCAGGTCGACTTGATATGGGCCCAAAACGACAGAACCCGAGTAACTCTTCCCGGTTATCTCGCCATGCCGCGACCCGGCAATTGGGATCGCTTTCGACTCGCCCGTGCTGTTGACATAAAGAGTCTTCCCCTGAACCGCCCGCGCATAGACGCCTTCCGGCGTCGCCGGTCCCGGCTCGATTCCCAGCTCGGTATAAAGGCTTCTGACCAGCGGAGCAAGCAGCGCCATCTGCGCCGGCGTTGCCAAATAGATTGCGCGCCCCTTTCCGTACGTGTTCACGGTAATTGCCGGCGAGCGTTCGGGCACGTTTGTAAAACTCGCCCGCACCTTGGCGCCTCTCGGCTCCAGCACCTCGTAGAACGGGATAGCGGCAGTTAGAGTTTCCCCCTCGAAGGATATCTCGGGCATCGCGGCCGGGCGGTAAAACTCCGCAGTTCGCAGCCCGAAGACATCGCTCAGGCGGCCCGGCAGCGGGGTACCGAACCACTGATTGTTCTCGTCAACCTTGGCTGAGAATGCGGTCATGATAACTGTTCCGCCATTCCCGACGAAGTTCCGAATCGCCGCGGCGCTCTTCTCGTCCATTACATAGTCGCCCGGTACGACCAATAGCTTATAGTCCAGCGAACTATAACTTATGTTGATGATGGCAGCGTCGATATTGTCTTCGAAGAACGGCTGCAGGGCGTTCCGTACCTGTTCCCAATAGGGGGTTGAAAAGTAGTACTTGGCGGTACTGCTGTAGCTGGAAGGATGGGAGGCGACGAGGCTGTCGAACGAGTAGGCGATGGCTACTTCGGGCTTATGGTAACGGGGAAATCCTTCATGCTCCAGGGCCGAAAATTCCCTGGCAATCTGCTTGAATTCCTCATATTTCCAGGAGGGAGTTCCATCGTGGTCGAGCAACCCGAAGAGCGCCTGCTCCTCGCCGCCGCGGTGCGTGTTGAAGGTCCAGGCGAGGAAGGTCTGCCCATAATTGAGCAGACCCATGTAAGCCCACATGCGGATGATGCCTTTGGGGCCTCCATAGGAGCCGGAACCGCCGGTAACAAACTCGTTGAACCAGATTGGGGTGTCGAGATCCCCCTTGGTGAGCAGCGCGCCGGCGATGGCATCCACCGGAGTCCCCGGATAGAATCCCTCCGTGCCGTAAGTTACAAAGTCCTTGTAGGACTTATAGTAGTCGAAGCCTTTCCGGCCGGCCGTGTCCCATAGGTTGGATGCCGCCGGGAGGTTGGGCATATTGCGTTTGCGTATCTCATTCAGGTCTTCGATGGCGGCGATCGTTTCGTCAGACCAGAACCGGCGCAGATCGAGGAATCGCTCGGGCGTGCCGGGGCCGTCGCCGTTGGGAAGCTCGACCTCATCGAAGGAGTTCAGCCGCCGGGACCAGCGCTGCGTGGCCCAGGCGCGATTCAGCTCCGCGATCGTGCCGTATTTGCGCTTGAGCCATTCGATGAAGCGGAGCCTGTCGCCGGCCGAGTAAGACATGAATCCATTGCCGATCTCGTTGTCGTAGCCGATGGCGGCAATCGCCGGATTGTTCGCGTAGTGCTTCGTCAAGGCATCCGCGAACCGTTTGGCATACTCGCGGTAGACAGGGTCGCCGATGTCTTCCATGTAGCGTTCCGCGGGCTGCAGGACAGCGCCCTCCTGAGTTACAACATTCGCCGAGGGGTGTTCATGGTGAAGCCAGGTGGGCGCGGGCAGTCCGCCAATGTCGAGGAGAACTTTGATTCCCCCATCGTTCAGTTCCTTGATAACCTGATCCGACTGCGCGAAGGTGAAGTTACCGTCCGAAGGCTCGAACCAGTCCCATGACAGATCGCCGAGGCGCACCAGCTTGAAGCCGGCAGCCTTCATCAGCGCCACATCGCTGTGAACCTGCTCGGGCGACCGGTCGACGGGTTGATAACAAGTACCGACAATGAGAATTTCCTTGCCGGGCCAGTCGCGAGGCTGCGAGCCATTCTGCGCTAGCAAAAAACCGCCCGCAAGAAGCAGACAGGCAGCCGGAATTCCTGCAATCGCGAGATTCTTTTTGGCCGGGCAATGAGTGTTCAAGCGCATTCAACAGGCTCCCGAGGTAAATCCTTCAACGAGCTTGAGTCTAACAGCCCTGAAACTCCTTCGCGAACCCGCGCCGCCAGCGTTCTCATGCGCGCCAAACGCAACCGGCCTATAATGAAGCATGGCGACTGCCCGGCAAGCCATACCGACAGAGATTCCAACCGCGCCCCCGTCACCTCCGGGGGATTCGCAACCTGCCGTGCGCGAGCTGCCGCCGCCTCTCTCCCAGCGCTCCATCGATGAGCGTTTTGCCGCGCTGCTCAAGCAGGTCCACGCCAACCGTCCAAGTGAGGACGTCTCCCTCATCCGCAAGGCCTGGGAGTTTTGCGTTCGGCATCACGCCGGCCAGATGCGGGCCTCCGGGGAGCCGTACGTCGTCCATCCGCTCAAGGTGGCCGAGGTGCTGGCGGAGATGAAGCTGGACGCGACGGCCATCGCCGCCGGCCTGTTGCACGACGCCGTCGAGGACACGCCCGCCACCAATGAGGAGATTGAGGCCGGCTTTGGCGAGCAGGTGGCCCATATCGTCGAAGGAGTCACCAAGATCGACAAGATCCAGTTTGCCAACCGCGTTGACCGCCAGGCCGAAAACGTTCGCAAGATGCTGCTGGCCATGGTCTCCGATGTGCGGGTGGTGCTCATCAAGCTGGCCGACCGCCTGCACAACATGCGCACCCTCGAGCACCTCGATCCCGACCGCCAGGAGGCCATCGCCCGCGAGACGCAAGATATCTATGCCCCGCTCGCGCATCGGCTGGGCATGGGCAAGGTGCGCGGCGAGCTGGAGGATCTGGCCTTCCGCTACACCGACCCGGTCAGCTACGAGAAAGTGACGGCGGCCGTCGAGGCGCGGCGCGTCGAGGGCGAACAGTTTCTGCGCGGCGTTGAAGACACACTGGTGGAGCAGTTGCGCGAGAACAACATCGAGGCCCGCGTCGAGTGGCGCATCAAGCGCATTTACTCCATCTTCCAGAAGCTGGAACGAACCAAGGTCTCCTTCGACCAGGTCTACGACCTGCTGGCCATCCGCGTCATCACCCAGGACGTGGCCTCCTGCTACGCCGTATTCGGGTTGATTCACACCCTGTGGCGGCCGGTGCCGGGGCGCATCAAGGACTTCATCGCCATTCCCCGCGCCAACCGCTACCAGTCGCTGCACACAACGGTGATGGGCGCCACCGGCCACCAGTTCGAGGTGCAGATACGCACCGAGGAGATGCACCGCATCGCCGAGGAAGGGATAGCCGCCCACTGGAAGTACAAGGCGGGCGGAGCCGCGGTGAACGCCCGCGACGAGGAGCGGCTGAACTGGATTCGCCAACTGGTCGAGTGGCAGAAGGAGATGACCGACCCCAATGAGTTCCTTTCCAGCCTGAAGATGGACCTCTATCCCGACGAGGTCTATACCTTCACGCCCAAGGGCAAGGTGGTGGTGGTTCCGGCCGACGGCACCCCGGTCGATTTTGCGTACATCATCCATACCGAGGTGGGCCACACCTGCGTAGGCGCCAAGGTGAACGGACGCATGGTCCCGCTGCGCGCCAAGCTGCGCACCGGCGACATCGTGGAGATCGTCACCCAGAAGGATCACAAGCCGAGCCGCGACTGGCTGACGTTTGTCAAGAGCCCGCGCGCCCGCAACAAGATCAAGCACTGGCTGAATGAAGACCAGCGCCGCCGCGCGGTCGAGATCGGGCGCAAGCTGCTGGAGCGCGAGGCGAGAAGGTTCAAGGTGCCGCTCAGCCAGATTGCCGACCAGGACCTGGGCCGCATCGCCAACGAGTATGGCGTGGCCACCGCCGCCGACCTGCTGGCCACGCTGGGCCAGGGCAAGCACTCCGCCCACCAGGTGCTGGGCAAGCTGGTTCCGGGCTTCGCCACCCAGGGCGGCCCGGAGCCGGCCGTCGAGACCAAGCCGGGCGCCGGCGGCGAAGCGGCCATGTCCGATGCGGTGCGCAAGCTGCACTTAACAGGATCGGACTCGCTCCAGGTCGAGGGCCAGAACGACCTGCTCGTCTATCGGGCCCGCTGTTGCAACCCCATTCGCGGCGAAGAGATCATCGGATACGTCACCCGCGGCAAGGGCGTGGCCGTCCATGCGCGCAGTTGCCCCAATGTTCAGAACCTGCTCTACGAGAGCGACCGCCGCATCGCAGTCGAGTGGGCGCGGGTCGGCGACCAGTCGCCCGGCGCAGCGCAGCGCTACCCGGTCAAGATCACCGTCTCCTGCGACGACCGCGCCGGCATGTTGAAGGAGTTGACCGCCGTCATCTCCGACGAAAACACCAATATCCGCGCCGTCGATATCCGCAAGGACGAGAACGACGAAGCCATCATCGACTTTGTCGTCGAAGCTGAGGACCTGCACCACCTGAACCGCATGGTCCTGGGCCTGCGCCGCGTCGGCGGCGTCCGCGCCGTCCATAGGACGCAGAAGCTGTAAGGGTTCGCAGTCCTCGATCCTATAAGAAAACAGGAGCGTAAGTTGTTGAGAAATAAGAAAAGCATTCGACCCTGTGCTAGCCCACCCTAGCGGCAAAAACAAAGACGCCGCGAGGGTGGGGCACCCAATGTTTCATCCCTCCGTCGGTCGGCGAAGCCGGCGGACAACTGACAACTGGCAACTGACAACTGTAGACTGTCCTTGCCATGCTTCTCGCCGCGCTTCGTCAGCAAATCCTCCACGCCAACCAGGAGATCGCCCGCCGCGGTCTCGCTCCGCACACCTTCGGCAACGCCAGCGGCGTCGATCGCTCCGGCCCCGAGCCGCTGGTGGTCATCAAGCCCAGCGGCGTCGCGTACGCCTCGCTTACCGCCGCCGATCTGGTCGTCACCGACCTCGACGGCAAGATCGTCGAAGGCTCGCTGCGCCCCTCCAGCGACCTGGATACCCACACCTACCTCTATCGCGAATTCCCCTCCACCGGCGGCATCGTCCACACCCACTCGGAGTTCGCCACCTCCTGGGCTCAGGCCGGCCGTCCCATTCCCTGCCTCGGCACTACCCACGCCGACTACTTCCACGGCCCCGTTCCGGTTACCGAACCCCTCACCGCGGAGGAGGTCGCCGCAGCCTACGAGCACTCGACCGGCGCGGTGATCGTCCGCCGCTTCCGCTCTGAGGGCCTCGACCCCATCGCCGTTCCCGGCGTTCTGGTCGCTGGACACGGCCCTTTCAGCTGGGGCAAGTCGCCCGCGGAAGCCGTCGAGCACGCCGACCTGCTTGAATACATCGCCCGCCTAGCCTTCCGCAGCGTCCTCCTCGGCGCGCCCGAATCCGGAATCCCGCTCTATGTATCCGAACACCACTACCAGCGCAAGCACGGCCCCAAAGCCACCTACGGCCAGTGCTGACAGCCCGTTCCTGTTTCGCGCGATCAAGCAGCAACCCCCGCCTCCTCAAAGAACTACCAATTTTCATAGATGGATTCCTTGTTATGTAGTCCATCTACTATTTTCTGAATTATTGATAGAATCTTCTCGCACTCCGGTTGACATTTTGTGCAACCTGGCGTCACTATCTTGCGTATTCTCAGTCGATTGTCGATATTGCCCTGGGAACCTCGAGCATTTCTCCCACATGGCAACCGACGTGCAGCAAAGTGGAATGATGTAGCGTACCTCCCCATGGAATCCAGCCTGTTCAATCGTGCGCAGTTGACGCTGCTAGCCCTGGCCACACTCGGCCTCTGCGCGCTGGCCGTGCTGAATCTGCGCCAGGAGAGCCAGTTCCAGCAGCCGGACGACGGGGCCTGGTGGCGTGAGGCGGCGGGCGGGCTGGAGGCGGTCAGGGTTCTTCCCAACAGTCCCGGCCAGCGCGCGGGCATTCAGGAGCACGATCTGCTGACCGGGGCCCAGGTGCTGCCGGAGACGCCGGCTCCGCGCACTGGGGCGCAGACGCAGGATCTGCTTGAGGAAGTCAAACCACTGGCGGGGAACTCCGGCCAGCGCGAAGGCATCCAGGCCAACAACCCACCTGCGAAGATCAACTACATCCCGATCATACGAGTGGCCGACCTGGAGCGGGTTCTCTACCGGACCGGACCCTACGGCAAGGCGAACTACGTCATCACTCGCGAAGGCATTCCGCTCGACACGCCGGTGGTGGTCATCCCCGAGCCGGTGGACCGCAGCCTGTTTCAGTTCCAGCGCGTGATCGGGCTCATCTATCTAGCCATCGGCATCTACGTTCTCTTCCGCCGCTGGACCGCCCCTAGAGCCACCCACTTCTACCTCTTCTGCCTGGTTTCCTTTGCACTCTATGCGCTCAAGTACACTGGAATGCTGGTCGATCAGGGCTGGCAGGGCCGCCTGGACTGGTCCGTCTTCTGGGTCAATGTGCTGGCAGAGTCGCTGCAGCCCGCGCTCTTCCTGCATTTCGCCCTTAGTTTCCCCGAAGAGCGAGTCAAAAACGTCCGCCGCCGCCGCTGGCTGGTGCCGCTGGTCTACGCTCCGGGCGCGGGACTGCTCAGCCTTTGGGTATGGACCATTGGAACAAGGCAGCCGACCGGCCTTCTCCTCCACGGGCTCAACAAGCTCGCGACCGGATACGACGCCTTCTTTTACGTGCTGGCCGCCCTGCTCTTTGTGCGCAGCTACAGCCAGGCCAATACCCCATTGCAGCGGCAGCAGTTGAAGTGGCTCACTCGCGGGACGCTGCTGGCCGTCGGTCCCTTTACGCTGTATGCCATTTTCTTTCTTTTCGACCAGCCCATCCCCAGTGTCCTTGCCAACCTGGCGGGCCTGTCGATGGTCTTTCTCCCGCTTACCTTCAGTTGGGCCATCATTCGCTACCGGCTGATGGATACCGACCTGATCTTCAAGCGCGGCGTGGCATACACGCTGGCCACCGCACTGCTGCTGGGCGCCTACTTCGGCATCATCGCCCTGGTCACCGAATTCGTTCACATCCACATGCCCGAATCGGTTCGCGAGTGGAGCCTGGTTCTAACCATCCTGGTGACGGCGGCACTCTTCGAACCCCTCAAGCGCAGGATTCAGGGCTGGGTGGACCGGGCCTTCGACCGCCACCGATACGACTATCGCAAGGCGCTGGTCGATTTCGGCCGCGGCCTTAGTTCGGAGACCGATCTTCAAGCCCTGCTCGAATCCATCGTGGAGCGGCTGCCGAGCACCATGCTGGTGGCCCGCGTTGCGGTCTTCCTGGCCGACGCCTCCGGCGGACTGCGCCTGGCGGCCTCCCACGGTCTCCCCTCCGAGGCGCTCGCCGCCCAGGACCGGCTCGCCTTGGGTTTCCTGGACTTCGACCAGGCGCAGGACCACTCGCACATCTTCTTCGAAAACGCCCAGCAGGCCCTCCATCTACCTCCGGACCAGCAGCGCACTGCGGCGTTGCTCGACCTCAACTACTATCTGCCTTGCCGCGTGGCCCAATCCCCGGGCCAGGCGCAGTCCGGCCAAGCCGGTCCAGACGGTTCGGCAGCCACGCGCACCATTGCCGTCATCGGCCTGGGCCGCACCATCGGCGGCGACTTCCTCTCCAGCGAAGACGTCGAACTGCTCGAGTCGCTCGCCAGCTACATCGGCATCGCCCTCCAGAACGCCAGCCTCTACTCCAGCCTGGAAGAAAAGATCGGCGAATTCGAGCGGCTGAAAGAATTCAACGAGAACATCGTTGAGTCCATCAACGTGGGTATCCTTGCCATCGATCTCGACGACCGCATCGAAAGCTGGAACGCGCAAATGGAGGCCATGTACGCCCTCAGCCGCGCCGAGGCCCTCGGCCAACCGCTGCAAGACGTTTTCCCGCCCGAGTTCATCGATGCGCTCGAAGGCTTCCGCAACGAGCAGGGCGTTCATCACCTTTACAAATTCCGCCTCACCACCCGCGCCGGCGAGCAGCGCACGGCCAATATCGCCGTCGCGCCCCTGCTCTCGCGCGACTTCGTCTCCGTGGGCCGCATCATCCTGGTGGACGACATCACCGAGCGCGTCTCGCTCGAAACCCAGCTCACCCAGGCCGACAAACTCAGCTCCATTGGCTTGCTGGCAGCCGGCGTGGCCCATGAGATCAATACGCCGCTGGCCGTTATCTCCTCCTATGCGCAGATGCTCTCCAAACAACTCAAGGGGGATGCGCGCCTGGCGCCGGTGCTCGACAAAATCACCCAGCAGAGTTTCCGCGCCTCCGAGATCGCCAATGGCCTGCTCAACTTCTCCCGCACATCGACCACCGAATTTCGCAATACCGACCTGAACCAGGTCATCCACGATACCCTCTCGCTGCTCGAACACCAGTTCAAGACCGCGGAGATATTCGTCGATCTCGACCTGGCCGGCGATCTGCCCCTCATCCACGGCAATCCCGGCAAGCTTCAGCAGGTCTTCCTCAACCTGCTCTTGAACGCCAAGGAAGCCATGCAGGGCGGAGGCCGGCTGCGGGTGGCCACGCTCGCTAACAACGGAGAAAACTATATCGCCGCGCTGGTCTCGGACTCCGGCAGCGGCATCGCCGCCGAACACCTCAAGCGCATCTACGATCCCTTCTTCACCACCAAGACCCTGCCCAGGCCCGGGGACCGCCGCGGCACCGGACTCGGCCTATCCGTCTCCTACGGCATCATCCAGGAGCACGCCGGAAAGATTCATGTGGAAAGCGCCATCGGCGCGGGCACCACCTTTCGTCTCGAGTTTCCCCTATTGAGGACTTCCGTACATGCCTGAGCTCGAACTTCCCCTGAATTTGTCCGCCTCCGGCGCTGCCGCAAACGGCAACCCCGCCGGCGCCAGCATTCTTGTCATCGACGACGAGACCGCCATCTGCGAGTCGCTTGAAGTGCTGCTCACGCTTGAAGGGTACTCCGTCAGAATGGCAGGCGACGGCGAGCAGGGCCTGCGGCTTCTTGAGACCGAGAACTTCGACCTCGTGCTCCTCGATTTGGCCCTGCCCGGCCAGAGCGGCCTGGAGCTGCTGCCGCAGATCAAGGATCGCCAGCCGGAACTGCCGGTCATCATGATCACCGCCTACGGTTCCGTGGCCAACGTGGTCGAGGCCGTCCGTGCCGGCGCGGAAAACTTCGTCCAGAAGCCCTGGGACAACGAGAAGCTGCTGGCCGACATTCGCTCCGCCGTCGCCCGCCATCGCGCCGAGGAAGAGAACCTGCAGCTCAAGCGCACCCTCAAGCAGCGCTATAACTTTGTCAATATCGTGGGCAAAAGCGAGATCATGCTCAAGGTCTTCGACCTCGTGGCCCAGATCGCCCCCAGCCGCTCAACGGCACTGATTCAGGGCGAGAGCGGTACCGGCAAGGAACTCATCGCCAAGGCCATCCACGCCAACTCGCCCCGCCGCGATAAGCCCTTCGTCCCCATCAACACGGGCGCCATGCCCAGCGAGCTGCTCGAATCCACGCTCTTCGGCCACGTCAAGGGCGCATTTACCTCCGCCATCGCCTCCAAGAAGGGCCTCTTTGAAGTCGCCAACGGCGGCACACTCTTCCTGGACGAGATCGCCACCATGGGCATGGATACGCAGGCCAAGATACTGCGCGTCCTTCAGGATCGCCGCTTCATGCACCTGGGCGGCGTGCAGGAGATTCAGGTGGACGTACGAATCATCGCCGCCACCAACATCGATCTGCGCAAGGAGGTCCGCGAGGGCCGCTTCCGCGAGGATCTCTTCTACCGCCTCAACGTCATCACCGTCGACCTGCCGCCGCTGCGCGCCCGCCGCGAAGACATTCCCCTGCTCGCCAGCCACTTTCTCGAGTTCTATGCCAACGAGAACGGCCTGCCCCCGCGCAAGCTCTCCGCCGACGCCCTGCGCGCCCTGGTCGACTACGATTGGCCGGGGAACGTGCGCGAGCTGGAGAATGCGATCGAGCGCGGTGTCGTGCTTTCCAGCGGCCCGGTCATCGGCTCCGACCTTTTGCCCGGACACATCAGCGGCCGCAGCTTCCGCGACGCCCTGCTCGAACACAGCCCCAACGCTTCGCTCTTCGACATCCTCGAGGACATCGAACGCCGCATCATCGTCGAGAAACTCGAGCGCTGCAACAGCAACCAGACCGAAGCCGCCGAGCAGTTCCGCATTCCCCTCTCCACCCTCAATCAGAAGATCAAGCGCCTCAACATCGAAATCCGCAAGAAGAGCAGAGAGTAAACGAGAGATCAGGGATCAGAGATCAGGCCGAAGGCTCGCCGTGGCGAGGATCAGGGACTAGAAGCCATCTCATAAATGTTTGAGCAGCATGAGCAGGCATGCGAGTTGAACAAAGCCGAGGAAGTTTTCGATGTGATATTCCCATCGTGTGACCAGGCGGCGGTAGTTGTGCATCCAGG
>JBEKDB010000064.1:0-26035 GCA_050014575.1 Occallatibacter sp.
CAACGTTCAGTTGCAGGTGGAGCTGATTACGCCGGTGGCGCTCGAGAAGGGCCTGCGCTTTGCGATCCGCGAGGGCGGGCGCACGGTGGGCGCGGGCACGGTGAGCGAGATTTTGAAGTAGCGTAACAGAGATCAGGGGTCAGGGATCGGAACGACGGAACACTGACCTCTTTAGTTCAGGGATGGCCAAGCATGGTAGGACAGAGAATTCGCATCCGGTTGAAGGCATACGACTATCGCGTGCTGGACACCTCGACCGGCGAGATTGTGGAGACGGCCAAGCGCACCGGAGCAACGGTGGCCGGGCCGATTCCCTTGCCGACGATCAAGAACAAGTACTGCGTGCTGCGTTCGCCGCACGTGGACAAGAAGTCGCGCGAGGCATTTGAGATTCGCACGCACAAGCGGCTGATCGACATTCTCGAACCGACGCAGCAGACGGTGGACGCGCTGATGAAGCTTGACCTGCCGGCCGGCGTCGATGTCGAGATCAAGGCGTTTGAGAAATAGGGGTCAGGGATCAGAGATCAGTTTTTCTGTCTCGCGATCGGCTGGCTTCGCGCAGTGAAGTGAGAGTTGGCCGGGGCGTTGGCCTCGAGCCACAAGAGAAGAGGGTGAGGACATCGAGGTTACGGGCCGGCCGATTGCATCGGCAGTTTGATTCAGCAGCAACAGACTGACCCCTGATCTCTGATCCCTGACCCCTGAATTGATTCCGGCAGTGCGATGAGTTCAACATCGCATGATGAGGCGAGGAAGAGATGGCAGTTGCAGGAATTCTGGGCAAGAAGATCGGCATGACGCAGGTTTTCGACGAAAAGGGCGATGTGCATCCCATCACGGTGCTGCAGGCGGGCCCGTGCGTAATCACGCAGTTGAAGACCCTGGCCAAGGACGGCTACGAAGCAGCGCAGATCGGCCTGGTGGAGTTCGTCAAGGCCAAGAACGTGACCAAGCCGCAGAAGGGCCACTTCGCCAAGACGGAAGCGCCGCCGGTGAAGGTGATTAAGGAAGTGGATCTGGTGGTGGACGCCGAGGGCGCCGAAACCACCAAGGCCGGCGACCGGGTTCTGGTGGACATCTTTACGGATGCCAAGTTTGTGGACGTGATCGGCACGTCGAAGGGGCGGGGCTTTGCCGGTGTGGTGCGGCGTCACCATTTCGGCGGCGGGCCCAAGTCGCATGGGCACATGTTCCAGGTGCAGGGGTCGATCGGGGCATCGAGCTTCCCCTCGCGAGTCTTTCCCGGCCAACGCATGCCAGGCCACATGGGCGCCGAGCAGGTGACGGTGCGCAATCTTCGCATCCGGGGCATCGATACGGAAGAGAATCTGTTGATGGTCGAGGGCGCGGTGCCCGGATCGCGCGAGGGTTATGTGCTCATATCGAAGGCCAAGAATCCGCCGCGCGAGCGCCGCGGCTTTGCCGGCAGCGGCACAGTCGATCCGCTCAAGGCTTCGAAGAAGCTCGGCAAGAGGAAGTAGCCACCTGCGGTGGGATTCGCCGCGGCGAACGCCTTGTGGCGCACAAAGGATTGCGGGCGCGCCCGTTGGGCGCAGGGAAATTGAAGCCGGAGAAGGCTCCGGCGGAAGAAGAAGACGATGGCAAACGTGGATGTATTGAATTTGAACGGCGAAAAGGTGGGCTCGATCGAGCTGGCGGACGCGCTTTATGCGCCCGACCAGGTAAACGAGGCTCTGCTGTGGGAGGCGGTGAAGCACTACCGCGCTTCGCTGCGCCAGGGCACGCACAAGACCAAGAGCCGCACCGAGGTCGCCGGTTCCGGCAAGAAGCTGTGGAAGCAGAAGGGCACGGGCCGGGCGCGCATCGGATCGGTGCGCTCGCCGCTGTGGCGCCACGGATATACAGTGCACGGACCCCAGCCGCGCAGCTACGATTACGCCTTTCCGCGCAAGAAGCTGCTGGGCGCTTTGCGCTCGGCGCTGGCCTCGAAGCTGGCGGACGGCAAG
This sequence comes from Occallatibacter sp., assembly GCA_050014575.1. GTDB lineage: Bacteria > Acidobacteriota > Terriglobia > Terriglobales > Acidobacteriaceae > Telmatobacter. The sequence goes on from JBEKDB010000064.1 coordinate 1,971, forward strand.
CTGACGGTGGTGGATACGCTAGAGCTGGCCGAAGGCAAGTCGAAGCTCTATCGCGCGGCGCTGGACAAGCTGGAAGTGACGCGCACGGCTTTGCTGGTGGAAAACGGCAAAACGCTCAGCCATGCGCTGCTGCTGGGCACGCGCAACCTGGCGGGCGTGGAGCTGGTGCTCAACAACGAGGTGCATCCCTACGATCTGCTGCGCTATGAGCGGGCCATCTTTTCGACCTCCGCCATCGAGCAGCTCACCGAGATGCTGGAGAAGAACGTGTCGAAGCGCAGGCGCGCCGCGCAGACGGAGGCAGCGTAATGGCCACACTTTATACCGTGATTCGCCGCCCGCTGATTACCGAGAAGGGGTTGGCCGTGAAGGAGACCGAAGGGACACTGGTGTTCGACGTCGCCCCCGAGGCTACCAAGACCGAGGTCAAGCAGGCCGTGGAGAGCCTTTTCAAGGTGAAGGTCGCCGCGGTCAGGACCTCGAACGTGATTGGCAAGGAACGCCGCAGGGGCAAGTACACGGGCTTCCGTCCGGACTGGAAGAAAGCTTACGTCCGGCTGAAGGCCGGCCAGAAGCTGCCCGAGTACGTGAGCAACCTGTAAAGCAGCTAATAGCTTTTAGCTCCTAGCTTTTAGCTCCGGAAGTGCGGAAGCCAGGCGAGGAGTTGGGAACGTAGGCAAAGAAGTTTGTTGAGCAGGATGGGCTAGGAGCTAGAGGCTAGAAGCTAGCAGCTCGTCAAGGACAAAGACGATGGCAATCAAAACATACAGACCGACCACCTCGACGATGCGGTTCCAGACCACGCTGGTGAACGACGACCTGACGACGGACAGGCCGCACAAGCCGCTGCTGGCGGTCAAGCAGCGCACGGGCGGACGCCGCAACACGGGCGACCTGACCATCCGCCATCAGGGCGGCGGCCACAAGCAGAAACTGCGGCTGATCGACTTCAAGCGCGAGAAGTACGGAGTGCCGGGACGGGTGGCGACGATCGAGTACGACCCCAACCGCTCGGCGCGCATTGCGCTGGTGCATTACGCCGACGGCGAGAAGCGCTACATTCTGCAGCCGGTGGGGTTGAAGGTGGGCGCGACGGTGACCTCGGGGCCGGAAGCGGACATCCTGGTGGGCAACGCTCTGCCGCTCAAAAACATTCCCTCCGGCACCACGGTTCACGCCATCGAGTTGCGGCCGGGCAAGGGCGCGCAGATGGCGCGTTCGGCGGGAACGCAGGCGCAACTGGTGGCCAAAGAGGGCGAATACGCGCTGCTCAAGCTGCCTTCGGGCGAGACCCGCAAGGTGCTCTCCGAGTGCATGGCGACCATTGGCCAGGTGGGCAACACGGACCACGAGAATGTGTCCATCGGCAAGGCGGGGCGCAATCGCTGGTTGGGCATCCGCCCGGCCAATCGCGGCGTAGTGATGAATCCCGTGGACCATCCGCACGGCGGCGGCGAGGGCAAAACCTCCGGCGGCCGTCATCCGGTGACCCCGTGGGGCCAGCCGACGCGCGGCTACAAGACGCGCAACAACAAGCGGACTGATGCGTTTATCGTCAGCCGCCGGGCGAAGTAGAGGAGCGGAAGGTCTATGGCACGTTCGACAAAGAAGGGCCCATTCGTGGATGCGCACCTGACGGTGAAGGTGGAGGCGCTCAACCGGGCCAACGACAAGAAAGTGGTGAAGACGTGGTCGCGGCGCTCGACGATCTTTCCCGAGTTTGTGGGCCACACTATCGCCGTCCACAACGGCAAGAAGTTCATTCCGGTGTACGTGACCGAGAACATGGTGGGGCACAAGCTGGGCGAGTTCGCGCCCACCCGCATCTTCAAGGGACACACCGGGGGCAGCAGCAAGACGGCCGAGGCGAGCGCCAAGCCGCGGTAGGGAAGACAGTGAACAGTGGACAGTGATCAGTGGTCAGTTTACTGAGAACGGTCAGCGAAGAGATTGAGGAAGAGACCAATGGCAGTCGAGACAAAGGAATACCGGGCCGAGGCCAAGTTCCAGCACGTGTCGCCGCAAAAGGCGCGGCTGGTGCTGGACCTGATCAAGGGCCGGGGGGTCGAGGAGGCGCTCACCGTCGCGGCCTTCACCAAGAAGCGCATAGCCCCGGTGATTCACAAGCTGTTGACGTCGGTGGTGGACAACGCCAAGTACGTCTCCGGCGAGCAGGGCATCGGTCTGGACGTGGACAACCTCTACGTCAAGCTGGCCCTGGCCAACGACGGACCACGCATGAAGCGCATCCGGCCGGCGCCGATGGGACGGGCCTTCCGCTACCAGCGCAGGCTGACGCACATTGTGCTTTCGGTAGCCGAGCGCGAGACGGCGGCGGGCCTGGTGACGAGGGTGGAAGAGCTGCCAGTTGCGCCGAAGGCAGCCAAGGCGAAGGTCGAGGAGCCTAAGGCGGCGAAAGCGAAGGTCGAGGAGCCTAAGGCGGCGAAAGCGACGGTCGAGGAGCCGAAGGCGGCAGGCAAAGCGGCGGCTAAGCCGGAGAAGAAGGCAGCAGGGGCAGCGAAGAAGGCCGGCAAGAAGGCCTAGAGGGTTTTGAGAGGAAAGCATGGGACAAAAGGTCCATCCATACGGATTCCGGCTGGGAGTGAACAAGCCGTGGCGTTCGCGCTGGTTCTCGGAGCGCGTGACAAGCTCCTGGTCGAGGACGTCAAATTGAAGGCGGAGTTGCGCGAGAAGCTGAAGGCCGCGGGGGTGAGCTCGGTGGAGATCGAGCGGCCGGGCAACAAGCTGCGGTTCTTGATTCGCACCGCGCGGCCGGGCATCGTGATCGGCCGCAAGGGCGCGGAGATCGACAAGCTCAAGACGGAACTGGGCAAGCGCACCAGCCGCGATGTGTTCATCGACATCATCGAGGTGAACAAGCCGGAGTTGGACGCGCAACTGGTCTCGGAGAACATCGCCCTGCAACTGGAAAAGCGGGTCAGCTTCCGGAGGGCGATGCGCAAGAGCGTGGACTCGGCGCTGCGCTTCGGCTGCAAAGGGATCAAGGTGCGCGTTTCGGGCCGCTTGAACGGCAACGAGATCGCGCGCTCGGAGTGGTATTTGCAGGGGCGCCTGCCGCTGCACACGCTCAGGGCCGATATCGACTACGGCTTTACCGAGGCGAATACAACCTACGGCGTGATTGGCGTGAAGACCTGGATATATCGGGGCGACATCTATGAGCAGAAGCGCCGCCAGACGCCGCCGGTGGGCACGAGCGTGTTCTAAGAGCAGGGATCAGGGGTCAGGGATCAGGGGTCAGGGTTCCCGGCTGATGATCGTGAGTGGAGTGGGGTCAAGGTTTGTTGCAAGTGGCCCGGGATGCAAATTGGGGCGCGGATCGAGACTGATCCCTGATCCCTGATCCCTGATCCCTGGTTTTTCGAGGGTTTTCGCTATGTTGATGCCAAAGAAGGTGAAGTATCGCAAGCAGCAGAAGGGCAAGAGGCGCGGTAAGGCGTGGCGCGGGTCGTCCTTGTCATTTGGTGAATACGGTTTGAAGGTGCTGGAGTGCGGTTACATCACCGACCGGCAGATCGAGGCCAGCCGCATCGCCATGACTCGCTTTATCAAGCGCGGCGGCAAGATCTGGCTGCGGCTGTTTCCGGACAAGCCGATCACCAAGAAGCCGGCCGAAGTCCGCATGGGTTCGGGCAAGGGCGCGCTGGACCACTGGGTGGCGGTGGTGCGGCCGGGCAAGATCCTCTTCGAGATGGAAGGGGTGGCTCCGCAGGTTGCGCAGGAGGCCATGCGGTTGGCATCGAACAAGCTGCCGCTGAGAACCAAGTTCGTGATGCGGCCGGGCGCGGAGAAGACGGAAGCAGCAGCGCCGGCGACGGAGTAGAAAAGCAGCTTTTGCTATTAGCGCTGGAATGAAGGGCTATGCATGAGCAGGACGAAGCTAAGAGCCAATAGCTAGAGGCTAGGAGCCAAGAAGAGATGGAACTCGAGAAGATTCGCAATTTGAGCGACGAGGAACTGGCGCACCAGGAGAAGGTGACCTCCGAGCAGCTTTTCCGGCTTCGCTTTCAGGTCTCGCTGGGGCAGAGCGACGGAGTGAAGAAGCTCCGCCAGTTGCGCAAGGAGATCGCGCAGATCAAGACCGTGGCCCGCGAGCGCGAGTTGAACATCCACGGCGCGGCTTTGGATGCCGCTCCGGCCGCGGAAGCCAAGAAGGGAGCCCGCTAGATGACGGCGACTCAAGAGAAAGTGCAGGCGCCGGCGGCGGTTGGCGCGCGGCGCAACGAGAAGGTTGGGCAGGTGGTTTCGACCAAGATGCAGAAGACCATCGTGGTCGAGGTCGAGATGCGCAAGGCGCACGCCAAGTACAAGCGGATTGTGCGCTCGACCAAGAAGTTCTATGCCCACGACGAACAGAGTTCGGCGCGGCTGGGCGACGTGGTGCGGATTCGAGAGACGCGGCCGCTGAGCAAGCTGAAGCGGTGGTCGCTGGAAGAGATTGTCCGGCGCTCGGCGCTGGGCCAGATCGAGGACGTGGCGATCGACGCCGGTATTCAGGCCGCCGAGTAACGCGAGCGAGTTAAGGAGAAGAACCCATGGCTGTGCAAATGAGAACCATGCTCGCGGTTGCCGACAACTCCGGCGCGCGCAAGCTGCAAGTGATTCTGCCTTTGGGCGGCGGGCTGGGCAAGAAGGCCGGCCTGGGCGATATTGTTACCGCCGCGGTGAAGGAAGCCTCGCCCGACGGTACGGTGAAGAAGGGCAAGGTGGTGAAGGCGGTGATCGTCCGGACGCGCAAGGAGCACCGGCGGCGCGACGGCACTTACATCCGCTTCGACGAGAACGCGGCGGTGGTGATCAGCGACGACCACGAGCCGGTGGGCACGCGCGTCTTTGGGCCGGTGGCCCGCGAACTGCGCGAGAAGAAGTTCTTGAAGATCGTTTCGCTGGCGCCGGAAGTGGTTTAAGAACAGGGATTAGGGGTTAGGGATCAGGGGTTAGCCCGGTCCTGCGGTACGGATGTTCTAACCCCTAACCCCTAATCCTTAACCCCTGAATTTGGAGAGAAGATGCCGAGTTTGAGTATTCATCGCAACGATACGGTCAAGGTGCTCACGGGCGCGGACCGCGGCAAGACGGGCCGCGTGCTGCGCGTCTTCCCGGACAAGGGCACGGTGCTGGTGGAGCACGTGCGGGTGGTCAAGAAGACGGTTTCGAGCAAGCAGGGGAAGCGCACCAAGGGCGGCATCGCGGAGCAGGAGTCTCCGATCGATGCTTCCAATCTGGTGCTGGTCTGCCCCAACTGCGGGCCGGCGAGCGTGGGCTACAAGGTCGAGGGCGGATTGAGGTCGCGGATCTGCAAGACGTGTGGGCAGCCGATGCCCACCAAGAAGTAAGAAGTAAGAAGGGGTCCTCCCACCCTAGCCGCAAGAAGTCGCCGCGGCGACCCGCGGCGAGGGTGGGGCACCCAAGCACTTCCGCAACGGTAAACGGGTCGTTCGCCACGGCGAACGACCTACTCCGGGCGCCGGAAGAAAGAGAGCGAAGCAAAATGGCGGCAAGGCTGAAAGAGAAGTATCGCAAGGAGATCAGGCAGGCTCTGCAAAAAGAGCTGGGGCTTGAGAATGCGATGGCGGTGCCGAGGCTGGACAAGATCGTCATCAACATGGGCCTGGGCGAGGCGACGCAGAACACCAAGCTGCTGGACCCGCTGGTGGCGGATCTGACGGCGATCGCCGGACAGAAGCCGGTGACCACCAAGGCGAAGAAGTCGATTTCGGCGTTCAAGGTGAGGGCGGGAATGTCGATCGGCGCGATGGTGACCTTGCGCAATGAGATGGCGTACGAGTTTCTTGACCGGCTGATCTCGGCAACGCTGCCCAGGGTGAGAGACTTCCGCGGCGTTTCCACGAAGAGTTTCGACGGGCGCGGCAACTACACGCTCGGCCTGCGCGACCAGTTGATCTTTCCGGAGATCGATTACTCGAAGGTGGAGAAGCTGAAGGGGATGAACATCACCATCGTAACGACGGCCAAGGACGACAACCAGGCGCGGGCGCTGCTGAAGCACTTTGGAATGCCGTTCCGGCAAGGGGCGTAGGGCGCGCAGGGGGATTTGAGGGTTTATGGCAACCACAGCAAAACGGGTGAAAGACGCGCGGAAGCCGAAGTTCAGCTGCCGCAAGCACAACCGGTGCCAGCTTTGCGGGCGGCCGCGCGGGTTTCTGCGCAAGTTCGGCGTCTGCCGCTTGTGTTTCCGCGCGCTGGCGCTCAAGGGAGAGATTCCCGGCGTCGTGAAGTCGAGCTGGTAGCAGTTCAGGGATCAGGGGGCAGGGATCAGGGGGCAGGGATCAGGGGGCAGGGATCAGAGAACCGGCCACTGAAGACCCAGTTTGAGCCGCTTCCGCGAGGAAGGACGGCATTGCAAGGCACGAAATGGCCGGGGCGGCGAGCCGCCGGCAGACATTCCGGCGGGTTCTCCCTCAAGAGAGTGGAATGCGAACGGGGAGCGAACGGGGAATGAAGGAGAGGGAATGAGTCTGAGCGACCCAGTAGCGGATTTTCTGGCGCGGATACGGAATGCGATCCGGGCGCGTCATCAGAAGCTGGATGTACCGGCTTCGAAGCTGAAGACCGAGATTGCCCGCATCCTGAAAGAGGAGGGGTATATCTCGAACTACAAGACGCAGGAAGAGGAAGGCAAGCAGGTGCTGCGCGTGTATTTGAAGTACGGCGGCACGGAAGCGGCCATTCGCGACCTGGCGCGCATCTCGCGTCCCGGCTGCCGGGTGTACATCGGTCGCGACGAGATCAAGCGCGTGCAGGGCGGGCTTGGCATCTCCATCCTGACCACGCCCAAGGGCGTGATGACCGGCCGTCAGGCGCGCCGCGAGGGCGTGGGCGGCGAGCTGCTGTGCGAAGTGTGGTAAAGGCAGGGATCAGGGGTTAGGGATCAGGGATTAGTTTCGGCAGGTTTCGTAGGCGCATTTTTTGCTCTAACCCCTAACCCCTGTTTTACGGGCTGCAGTGGAACGCGGGGGGGAATGCGCCCTGGCGGGACTCGCAAGCCGCAAGAAGGACTGAAACGATGTCGCGTGTTGGAAAGAAGCCGATCCCGCTGCCCGCGGGCGTGAAGTACAAGGTCGAGGGCAATACCGTGCTGGTCGAGGGGCCCAAGGGCAAGGTTTCGGCGCTGATCGCCGAGGGCATCTCGCTGAGGACGGTGGGCGGGGAGCTGCATGTGGAACGCGATTCGGACGCGCACGCCGCGGTCCATGGGCTGACCAGGGCGCTGGTCCAGAACGCCGTTCACGGCGTGACTCAGGGCTGGAAGCGCGAGCTGGACGTTGTGGGCATCGGTTATCGCGCCGAGTTGAAGGGCAAGGGAACCGTGGTCTTCACGCTGGGCTATTCGCACCCCATCGAGGTTCCGCTGCCGACGGGCATTGAGGTGAGCGTCGATCCCAAGATGACGCACCTGGTCGTCTCCGGCATCGACCGGCAGAAGGTGGGCCAGGTGGCGGCCGACATGCGTTCGCTGCGCAAGCCGGACCCGTACAAGAACAAGGGCGTGCGGTATTCCGACGAGAAGCTGAAGAAGAAGGCCGGCAAGACGGGGGCGAAGTAAAGACAGGGATTAGGGATTAGGGGTTAGGGGTTAGCGCATCGTTCCGCTACTTACCGGGTCGGCTAACCCCTAACCCCTGACCCCTAACCCCTAAATCAACCGAACGGAGTCGCCGGGCGGCTCCGCCGATAGGTGAGAGAGAACATGATTACGCAGACCAAGAGAAACGCAATCCGGCAGCGCATTCACGAGCGCATCCGCCGCAAGCTGGCGGGCACCGGGGCACGGCCGCGGCTGAACGTGTACCGCTCGCTGGGGCACATCTACGCGCAGGTGATCGACGACCAGAAGGGCGAGACGCTGGTTTCGGCCTCGTCTCTGGCTTTGAAGCTCAAGACTGGCGGCAACGTGGCGGCGGCCAAGGAGATCGGCAAGGCGGTGGCGGAGAAGGCGGTCGAAAAGGGTATCAAGAGGGTTGTCTTCGATCGCGGCGGCTACCTTTATCACGGGCGGATCAAGGCGCTGGCCGACGCTGCCCGCGCGGCGGGCTTGGAGTTCTAAAAACAGCGGTCAGTTCTCAGTGGTCAGCGATCGGTTTGTTCGTGCTGGATTTGCTTGAGTTCTGACAACTGACAACTGACGACCGACAACTGGAAAACGAGAGAGCAATGACGATCTTGAAGAAGAAACTCGATGCCAACCAGTACAACCTGAAAGATCAGGTGGTGGCCATCAATCGCGTGACCAAGGTGGTCAAGGGCGGCAAGAACATGTCGTTTGCCGCGCTGGTGGTGGTGGGCGACGCAGCCGCGGGAGTGGTGGGGCACGGTTCGGGCAAGGCCAAGGAGGTTCCCCAGGCCATTCGCAAGGGGATCGAGGCGGCGAAGAAGAACCTGATCCGGGTCAACCTGACCGATACCACGATTCCGCATCTCGTTCTGGGCCGCTACGGCGCCGGACAGGTGCTGCTGAAGCCGGCTCCCGAGGGCACGGGCGTGATCGCCGGCGGCGCAGTGCGCGCGGTGATGACCTCGGCCGGGGTGCAGAACGTGCTCACCAAGAGCCTGGGCTCGCCGAACCCGCACAACGTCCTCAAGGCCACTTTCAACGCCCTGGTCCAGTTGCGCGACCGGGCCGATGTGGCCAACATGCGCGGCAAGACCGTGGAGGAGCTTTGAGCCATGGCGGAGACCAAGATGATTCGCATTGAGTATTACCGCTCAAAGAATTCCACGCCCGCCAAGCACAAGGCCGTGGTCAAGGGACTGGGCTTTACGCGGCTCAACCAGATCGTCGAGCGCGTTGACAACGAATCGATTCGCGGCATGGTGAAGGCCGTTCCGCATTTGGTTCGGATACTTGAGAACTAGTAGTTCAGTTGTCAGTGATCAGTTTTCAGTTGTCAGTTCTCAACATCGGCAAGGTGGTCTAACTGACAACTGACCACTGATAACCGACAACTGCATTAACGCGAGTCGGCAGGGCATGAGACGCCTGTCCGGCGCTACAGCGAGGAAATCATGGCAAAGAATCTATCGAGTCTGCGCGCGCCCAGGAAGGCCAACGAGGCGCGGAAGCGTGTGGGCCGGGGCATGGGATCCGGCATGGGCAAAACCTCGACCCGCGGCCACAAGGGCCAGGGTTCGCGCACCGGCTTCAGCCTGATGCGCGGCTTTGAGGGCGGCCAGATGCCGCTGCATCGCCGGCTGCCGAAGCGCGGATTTACGAACATATTCCGCACCGAGTACACGGTGGTGAACCTGGACCGGATTGCGGCCTTGGAAGTGGCTGAGATCGGGCTGGAGGACTACGAGAAGCTGGGTCTGGCGTCGAGCAAGAAGGCGCTGATCAAGATTCTCGGCTCGGGCGAGCTGACGGCGGCCATCACCATCCACGCGCACAAGTTTTCAAAATCGGCCGTGGAGAAGATCGAAAAGGCGGGCGGCAAGGCTGTGGTTCTGGGCGGCGATACCGAAGCGCCCAAGGGAAAACTGGTTTCCAAGAAATCGAAGTAGGTTGCTGGTTCCCAGGTCTCAAGGACGGGACCTGGGGCGCCGAGGCGCTTGAGTGGGGACACAGCGGTTCAGTTGCGGGTAAGATAATCAGTGGCAGAGATTCAAGTGGCGGCAAACGCCCTGAAGCGGACAAGCAATCATGTTTGAGAATTTTCTCGATAAGTTTCTCAATATCTTCCGGATTCCCGATCTGCGCAAGCGGGTGCTGTTCACGTTCGGCATTCTGGCCGTCTACCGGCTCGGTTCGCACATTCCCACGCCAGGCGTGAACGGCCATCTGCTGGAGCAGCTTTTCAACCAGCAAAGCGGGTCGTCGCTGGGGCTGATGGACCTGTTCGGCGGCGGCAACCTGCGCCGAATGACGGTCTTTGCGCTGGGCATCATGCCTTACATCACAGCCTCGATCATCTTTCAGCTGCTCACCGTGGTCTATGAGCCGCTGGCGAAGATCCAGAAGGAAGGCGAGCTGGGGCGGCGGAAGATCACTCAGTGGACCCGCTATTTGACCGTGATTCTCGGCGCTCTGCAATCGATCGGCATCGCGGCCATTCTCACCAAGCAGGGCCTGGTGCTGCATCCGGGCATTCCCTTCAGCCTGATGACGATTCTTACGCTGACCACGGGCACGGCCTTCATCATGTGGCTGGGCGAGCAAATCACCGATCGCGGCATCGGCAACGGCATGAGCCTGCTGATCTTTGCCGGCATCGTAGCCGGCCTGCCGCGCGGCGTGGGCGAGCTGATCCAGAAGATTCAGAGAAACGATTGGGGTTCACTGACCTTCATCGGGGTTCTGGCGCTGGTGGCGGCTATGGCGGGGGTGGTGGCTTTCATCGTCTTTGTCGAGCGCAGCGAGCGGCGCATTCCCATCCAGAGCGCGCGGCGCATCGTGGGCCGGCGCATGATGGGCGGGCAATCCAGCCATCTGCCGCTCAAGGTGAACGCCGGCGGCGTGATGCCTGTGATCTTCGCTAGCTCGATTCTTTCCGCTCCCATGCTCTTCGCGCAGGTGGAGTGGGTGCAGAACAATCGCTTTCTCCAGCCTATCGTTCAGGCGCTCGCGCCCGGCTATCCGTGGTACGTCTTTCTGAATATGCTGGGCATCATCTTCTTTGCCTACTTCTATATCTCGATCGTGATGAAGCCGGATGACATAGCCGACAATTTTCGCAAGTCGGGGTCGTTCATTCCAGGGATCAGGCCGGGCAAGCGAACCTCGGATTTCATCAACGACATTCTCACCCGGCTTACGCTGGTGGGCGGAATCTATCTGATCGCGATCACGCTGGTGCCGACGTTCATGATTTCGGGCATCCGCTTCGACAAGTTGTGGCTCATCGGCCGGGTTTTTGAGACTCTGCCGGCATGGGTCACGCACGGCATGGGGGTCAACTTCTACTTTGGCGGCACCTCGCTTCTCATTGTGGTGGGTGTGGCCATGGATACGGTAAACCAGATCGAATCGCAGCTGATCATGAGGCACTATGACGGCTTTTCCCCGCGCTCCGGTCGCATACGCGGAAGGAAAACCTGGTAATGTCTTCCTCTGTAAACGCAGTCGAGCAGGGCCGCGAGACGGGTCGCAAGACCCCTCCCGGCCCGATTCTATTATTGGGCGCGCCGGGCGTGGGCAAAGGAACCCAGGCCAAGGAGCTGGTGAAGCTGTGGGGGATTCCGCAGATCTCCACCGGCGACCTGTTGCGCGCCAATGTGGCTCAGGGCACCGATCTGGGCCGGATCGCCAAGGAGATCATGGGGCGCGGGGAACTGGTCCCGGACACGCTAGTGAATGAGATGGTCGCGGTGCGCCTGGGAGAGCCGGACACCGCTAACGGGTACATTCTGGACGGCTTTCCGCGGACGCTGCCGCAGGCCAACTGGCTCGACAGCCGTCTGGCCGCGCTGGCGCAGGGCTTGCCGGTGATTGCCGTCAGCATCCAAGTGGATTATAATCAGTTACTGCGCCGGATTACGGGGCGCAGGAGTTGTCCTGTCTGCCAGCGCATCTACAACGTCTTTGGCAATCCGCCGAAGGTGGATGGGGTTTGCGACGTTGAAGGTGCGGCGCTGGTCCAGCGAGCCGACGACACGGAGAAGGTGTTCGCGGAGCGCATGCGCGCCTACGAAGCCATGACCGCGCCGGTTGTCGAGCACTACCGGGCTTTGGGACGTTTTGCGGAAGTGGATGGAAGCCGGCCGATCGTTGAGATCGCGTCCGGCATTGTTGCCGCCGTCGAGCGGTTGCGGAGTTAGCGCAGCCGGACGGCAGGTTTGTGCGCGAGAGAACAGTTTTCAGCGATCAGTTGTCAGATTCCGCTTACCGGGCTTAACACTGACCACTGAAGACTGACAACCGATAACTGAGAGCTGGGTTAGTGGCGGTTGTACTGAAGTCGTCCCAGGAGATCGAGAAGATGCGCCGCGCGGGCCAGGTGGTGCGCGAGGTGCTGGAGTTGGTGCGCAGTCATGTGAAGCCGGGGGCCACGACTCTCGATTTGGAGAAGGCCGCGGCAGGGCGGCTGGACGAGTTGGGCGTGAAGGCCGCCTTCAAGGGCTATCACGGGTTTCCGTGTGTGCTCTGCGCCTCGGTAAACAGCGAAGTGGTCCACGGCATACCGTCGCCCAAGCGGGTTCTGAAGGCCGGGGACATCGTTTCGCTGGATTTTGGGGCGGTGGTGGACGGCTACTACGGGGACGCGGCGATTACGGTGCCGGTGGGAGCGATCGACGCGGACACCGAACGGCTCTTGGCGGTGACGGAAAGGTCGCTCGATGCGGGGATTGCGGCGGTTCGGCCGGGGGCGACCCTGGGCGATGTGGGTGCCGCGGTTCAAGGAGTGGTCGAGGCCGGAGGCTTCTCGGTGGTGCGGGACTTTGTGGGCCACGGGATCGGGGTCCACATGCACGAAGATCCGCAGGTGCCGAACTTTGGCGTAAAGGGCCGCGGCATGAAGCTGCGGGCAGGAATGGTGATTGCCATCGAACCGATGGTGAATGCCGGCAAGGCGGACGTGAAGGTACTGGGCGACGGATGGACGGCGGTGGCCGCTGACGGAAGCATGAGCGCTCATTTTGAGCACACGGTGGCGGTGACCGCTACCGGAGCGAGAGTTTTGACCGAGTAGCACGCTCGGGATGACAGGCCGGTAGTGCACGAGCGGGCCGGCGGAAGTGGGATGCGGTTTGTCGAAGGAAGATGCGATTGAGGTAATGGCGGTGGTCACCGAGACGCTGCCCAACGCCATGTTCAAGGTGAAGCTCGAGAACAATCACGAGGTGCTGGCCCATGTCTCGGGCCGGATGCGCAAGAACTTCATTCGCATTCTCCCCGGCGACCGCGTGGCAGTGGAGTTGAGTCCCTACGACCTGAATCGCGGGCGGATCGTGTATCGCTACAAGTAGGTTTTTCGATCACCCGCGCAGTGGAACCAATCGCGGAGAAGGGCAGCAAGCATGAAGGTCCGGGCATCGGTAAAGAAGATATGCGTCAAGTGCAAGGTCATCACCCGCCGCGGGGTGGTTCGGGTGATCTGCGAGAACGCAAAGCACAAGCAGCGCCAGGGCTAGTTGGAGGCTGGCAGAGGCGGAAGGCTCCACGAAAGGGGTTAGGGATCAGGGATCAGGGATTAGTAAAGAGCGAATGCACCGGGAACGCGACTAAACCCTAACCTCTAATCCCTAACCCCTCGGTCCGAGGCTAGTTAGCTTGAGTCAAGGCTTGCGTTGAACCTCTGGAGACCATCCGCGCAACCCGTGCGAACCGACTGAGGCCGGGGGCACACAACCGCAAGCGGCAAAGGAATTCGAATGGCTCGTATTGCTGGCGTCGATCTGCCCCGCAACAAGCAGGCACGAATCGCGCTCACGTACATTTTTGGCATCGGGAATCCCCGCGCGCTCACCATCCTGGAGAAGGCGAATGTCGATCCCTTCAAGAAGATCCAGGATCTGGGCGAGGACGAGGTGAACCGCATCCGCCAGGTGATTGAGGACGAAGGGAATGTGGAGGGCGACCTGCGCAAGGACGTCCAGATGCACATCAAGCGCCTCATCGACATCCAGAGTTATCGCGGCACCCGTCACCGGCGCTCGCTGCCGGTTCGTGGCCAGCGCACACATACCAACGCCCGCACCCGCAAAGGCCCGCGCAAGGGCACGATTGCCGGCAAGAAGAAAGCGACGGGTAAAACCTAATGGCGAAAGCAGAGCAGAAGGCTGGGTCCGCCAAGGCTGGAACCGGCAAAACTGGAGCCGGGAAGGCCGGCAAGAACAAGAAGTTCAAGAAGCGCGAACGCAAGAATGTGCCGTTCGGCATTGCCTACGTTCAAGCGACCTTCAACAACACCATCGTAACCATCACCGACCAGGTGGGCAACACGCTGAGCTGGAAGAGTTCGGGGTCGCTGGGGTTTCGCGGTTCGCGCAAGGGTACACCCTTCGCGGCGCAGCAAGCCGCCTCGACCGCCGCCGGCATGGCGCGCGATCACGGTCTGCGCGCGGTGGAGGTGCGGGTCTCCGGTCCAGGTTCGGGCCGCGAATCGGCCATCCGCGCCCTGGCTGCCGCCGGGGTTGAGGTGCGCACTATCCGCGACGTGACGCCGGTGCCGCACAACGGCTGCCGTCCGCCAAAGCGGCGGAGAGTGTAAGAAGCAGGGATCAGGGATCAGGGGTTAGGGGTTAGTCAAAAGCGCGATTACTTGCCGCAAGAGCTAACCCTAATCCCTAATCGCTAACCCCTAAGCCCTAATCCGGGCCGGGAAGAAGTCCGCCGCGGCGGATGTAAACCGGCCGCCATCCGAAGTCAGGAGAAGAAATGGCTCGTTATACCGGAGCAGTCTGCCGCCTTTGCCGTCGCGAGGGCTCCAAGCTTTTTTTGAAGGGCGCCAAGTGCGCCTCCGACCGCTGCCCGCTGGAGAAGCGCAACTTCGCCCCCGGCCAGCACGGTAAAGACCGCAAGGCCAAGATTGTGGGCTACGGCTTGCAACTGCATGAGAAGCAGAAGGCCAAGCGCATGTACTTTACCCTCGAAAGCCAGTTTCGCGAGTACTACGAAAAAGCCAACCGCGCCAGCGGCGTCACCGGCGAGCTGCTGATCCAGCAGTTGGAGCGGCGCCTGGACAACGTGGCCTTCCGCCTGGGCTTTGCCATGTCGCGGCGTCAGGCGCGGCAGGTGGTTCGCCACGGCCACGTAACGGTCAACGGCCGCAAGGTCAACATTCCCTCTTATCAGGTGAATGCGGGAGACGAGATCGCCATTCGCGACAGCGCCAAGAAGCTGCTGATCGTGGAGCAGGGCGCGCAGTTCGCCGCGCAGAATCCCGTGCCTGTCTGGCTGGAAGCCAACTTTGAGAATCTTTCGGGCCGCGTGCTCCGTTTGCCCAAGCGCCAGGACGTGAACCTGCCCATCAACGAGCAGCTGATTGTGGAACTGTACTCGAAGTAACAGGGATCAGGGGTCAGGGATCAGGGGTCGGTTTTTCGCACTCCTGGAAGTTGTATGGGTTTCTCTGGCTCCTGGTTCGGAATGAAGTAAAGGGATTCAGAGGTCAGGGTCAGGTCGATACTGTCGGTAGCACCACAGAAGAGACTGATCTCTGACCCCTGATCCCTGACCCCTAACCAGAAGGAGAACTTGCGCGGCCGCCGCAAAATGCATCGCGACGCACAAGCCGCGCGGGAGACGAGAGACAGTATGCTTTGGAGAGGATTTCAGAAGCCGAAGCGCCTGGCAGTGGATGCCGAGACGCTCAGCGACACATTCGGGAAGTTCAGCGCCCAGCCCTTTGAGCGCGGCTTTGGCACCACCATCGGCAACGCGTTGCGCCGCACCCTGCTCAGCTCCATCGAGGGCGCAGCGGTAACCGCGATTCGCATCGAGGGCGTACTCCACGAGTTCCAGTCCATCACCGGCGTGGTCGAGGACGCGACCGACATCATCCTGAACCTGAAGCAGGTTCCATTCAAGCTGGCGGGCGAGGGCACCAAGGCCCTGTATCTGCGCGCCGACCAGCCGGGCGTGGTCACCTCCGGAATGATCGAAGCCGACGGCGACGTGGAGATTCTGGACAAGAACGTCTACATTGCCACGCTTTCGGAAGGCGGCAAGCTGGATATGGAGATGCGCCTCAAGCGTGGGCGCGGCTATATCTCGGCCGATAAAAACTTCGACGCCGACCTGGGGCTGGGGTTCATTCCCGTGGATTCGGTCCACTCGCCGGTGCGGCGCGTGAACTATGTGGTGGAAGCCGCCCGCCTGGGCCAGATCACCGACTATGACAAGCTGACCCTGGAAGTGTGGACCAACGGGGCCGTGTACCCCGCCGACGCCGTCGGCCTGGCCGCCAAGCTGCTCAAGGACCACATGAACATCTTCATCAACTTCGAGGAGGAGATTGAGTCCGAAGGGCGTGGCGAAGAGGGCCGCGCGCTGCTGCGCAACGACAATCTCAATCGCAGTGTTGAAGAGCTTGAGCTTTCAGTCCGCAGCTACAACTGCCTGAAGAACGCCAACATTCAGTCCATCGGCGAGCTGGTGCAGAAGACCGAAGCGGAGATGCTGAAGACCAAGAACTTCGGCCGCAAGAGCCTGAACGAGATCAAGGAGATTCTGGCGCAGATGGGCCTCTCGCTGGGCATGAAGATCGACGATCGCGGCAACGCGGTCCCCGGACCCACGAGCATTCCGCCCGCCACCGCGCTGGCCGCCAGCTACAGCCAGTACGACGAAGAGGACGAGCCTCTGGATTCGGTAGATCTGCACTTGCCGACCGAGACCGAGAACTTTTAAGAACAGAGATCAGGGTTCAGAGATCAGAGATCAGTTTTCGACGAATCCGTAGACACGGCTTTTCATTGCTGACGCCTCCTGATCTCTGATCTCTGATCTCTGACCCCTGAATCGAAAGAGAGTTGCATCATGCGCCATCGCAATGCAGGATTCAAGCTCGGACGCAATACCAGCCACCGCCGCGCGCTGTTGCGCGGCCTGGTCACGTCCGTCATCAAAGAGGACCGCGTGGAAACGACCCTGGCCAAGGCCAAGGCGGTCCGTCCGCTGATTGAAAAGATGATCACCCTGGGCAAGAAGGGCGATCTGCACTCGCGCCGCCAGGCCATTGCCTTCCTGATGACCGATGCATCGGTCAAGCGGCTCTTCGAGATCGTGGCCAAGCGCTACAGCGACCGCCAGGGCGGCTATCTGCGCATCGTCCGCACCGGCTTCCAGCAGGGCGACGGGGCCGAAAAGGCCTTCATCGAGCTGTTGGGCGCCGAGAAGCAGTTGGACGCCAAGCGCGAAAAGCGGGACGAAATCAAGGCCAAGAAGAGGGCCGAACTGGAAAAGCAGTTGGAAGAGGCCAAGAAGGAAGAAGTCAAGGAAGAGGCCGCGTAGGGCGGCGACGCTTTGGCGGTTTTACCCTTCACTCAGAAGGCAAGCACGGGCGTCCGCCGCGGCGGACGCCCGTGTTCGTCTTGGGGCCGCTTACGATGGAAGTTTCGAGTGTATGCCTCAACTGCGGGATTCTGGATCGGAACGACTGCAAGATTGGAGCTCGGGCTCACGCATTCGCAAACCTGCGCGCTACCAGGCCTCGAAGACGACCCGCCCATCGCCCTTCAGAATGGAATGCTTGAGGAATCGCTGGTCGTCGCGCTGGGGATAGTCGTTGCGGAAGTGCGCGCCGCGGCTCTCGGTGCGAGCCAGAGCCGAAACGAGGATGGCGTGGGCAACGCTGCTCATGGCCTGCGCCTCGGCAAGGCGACGGGTTCCTTTCCCTTGCTCCGCCAGTTCTGCCAAAGCGGCGGCGCAAGCGGCGTGAGCAGCCAAACCCTGGCGTAACGCAGACTCCTGGCGCAGCAGGCCGGCGCAGGCCCACATGGACTCTTGCAGGCCGGTGATGAGCTTCTCGACGAAATGCCCCTCGCTGCTCGACAAGGGGATGGGGAACGGCGCCGGGGTTTTGACGGGCGCAAAGGGCGGATCGTCGGCCAGCATCGCCTGGGCAGCGCGCGCTCCGAAGACCAGGCCTTCTAGCAGGGAGTTGGAGGCCAGGCGGTTGGCGCCGTGAACGCCGGTGCAGGCGGCCTCGCCGGCGGCATAGAGGCCAGACAGACTGCTGCGGCCGGTGAGGTCCGTCTTGATGCCGCCCATGAGGAAATGCGCCGCTGGGCGCACGGGGATGAGGTCGCGGGCCAGGTCGAGCGAGTGCTGGGCCAGGAATGCGGTGATGCCGGGGAAGCGATGGTGGAGATCGATGCCCCGGATGTGACGCATGTCGAGATGGACCAAACGCGGCTCGCCTGTGGTGGTTGAAATCCCGCCCTCGGATGCTATGGCGCGGGCCACTACGTCGCGGGGGGCCAGTTCGAGCAGCGGGTGGTAGCGCTCCATGAAGCGCTCGCCGCGGTCGTTGCGCAGGTAGGCGCCCTCGCCGCGCAGGGCTTCAGAGAGCAGGAAGCGCGGGACGCCGGGGAGCGAAAGAGCGGTGGGGTGGAACTGGTAGAACTCCATGTCGGCCAGCTCCGCGCCGGCCTGGGCGGCTAGGGCGATGCCGTCGCCGGTAGCCACGCTGGGGTTGGTGGTGTCGGAGTAGACCTGTCCGGCGCCGCCGGCGGCGATGAGGACCGCGCGCACATTGATTCGACGGGGCTTGCGATCGTGGGCGAGCGAATCGGCGCTGGCCAGATCGGCGGCGACGATGCGGCCGTCGGCGACCACCAGGCCGGTGACCATGGTCCACTCGGCAAAGCGAATGCGCTTGTGGACGCGGGCAAAGGCGACCAGAGAGCGGCTGATCTCGGCGCCGGTAGCGTCTCCGTTGGCGTGGAGGATGCGCGGCAGAGAGTGAGCGCCTTCGCGGGTGCGGAGCAGCTCGCCCGCCTCCTCATCGAAGCTCGTGCCCCACTCGATCAGCTCCGCCACGCGCACCGGACCCTCGGCCACAAGAGCCTGGGCGGCGGGGCGATAAACGATTCCATCGCCGGCGTTTACCGTGTCTTCCAGATGGAGCGCAACGTCCTCGTCGCCTTCCATGGCGACGGCGATTCCGCCCTGCGCGTAGTGGGTGTTGGACTCACCGAGCGACTCCTTGGTGACCACCAGGACATCGCCGTGGCGGGCCAGCTCGATGGCCGCGCGCAGGCCGGCAACGCCCGCGCCCATCACCAGAAAATCCACCTGATTCGGCTTTGCCATTAGCTTTGAGGCTATCACTGTAGGGCAGGGATCAGAGATCAGGCCGAAGGCTCGCCGTGGCGCGGGTCGGGGATCAGCGGTCAGGAGCCCGCTTTCTGAGCCGCGGAGACTGCCTGCGGATCGGGGCGTTCCTATGCGAAAAACCCGTCTTGACCGGCCCGTCGCCGCCCTACAACTGATTCATGTTCTGCAGGAACTCGGCGTTGTTGCGGACCTTTTCCAGGCGGGCAATCAGCAGTTCCATGGCTTCGACCGGTGAAAGCGGGTTCAGTACCCGGCGAAGAACGAAGATGCGCTGCAAATCCTCCTTGGGGATGAGCAGCTCTTCTTTGCGGGTACCGGAGCGCTGGATGTCGATGGCCGGGAAAACGCGCTTGTCCACCAGCTTGCGGTCAAGGATGATCTCCATGTTGCCGGTGCCCTTGAACTCCTCGAAGATCACCTCGTCCATGCGCGAGCCGGTATCGACCAGCGCGGTGGAGATGATGGTCAGCGAGCCGCCCTCCTCGATCTTGCGCGCCGCGCCAAAGAAGCGCTTGGGCCGCTGCAAGGCGTTGGAGTCCACGCCGCCCGAGAGCACTTTGCCCGACGGCGGCACGATGGTGTTGTAGGCGCGGGCCAGGCGGGTGATTGAATCGAGCAGAATCACCACGTCGCGCTTGTGCTCCACCAGCCGCTTGGCCTTCTCGATGACCATTTCGGCCACCTGCACGTGACGGGCCGCGGGCTCATCGAAGGTCGAACTGATCACCTCGCCCTTCACCGAGCGCTGCATATCCGTCACTTCTTCCGGGCGCTCGTCGATAAGCAGCACAATCAGAACGACTTCGGGGTGGTTGGTGGAGATGGAGTTGGCGATGGACTGCAAGAGCATCGTCTTGCCGGTGCGCGGGGGAGCCACAATCAAGCCGCGCTGCCCCTTGCCCACCGGCGTCAGCAGGTCCATCACCCGCCCGCTGATGCCCTCGCGGACCGTCTCCATCTTGATCCGCTCCTGAGGATAAAGCGGGGTCAGGTTGTCGAAGAGAATCTTGTTGCGCGTCTCCTCGGGCGACTCGAAGTTGATGGCTTCGATCTTGACCAGGGCAAAGTACTTCTCACCCTCGTGCGGGGGGCGGACGTTGCCGCTGATCGAGTCGCCGGTCTTCAGGTCGAACTTGCGAATCTGCGACGGCGAAACGTAAATGTCGTCCGGGCCGGGCAGGTAGTTGTAGTCGGGAGAGCGCAGGAAGCCGTAGCCGTCGGGCAAGATCTCCAGCACGCCCTCGGCAAAGATGTGGCCTTCCTTTTCACTTTGCGCCTGAAGAATCTTGAAGATCAGGTCCTGTTTGCGAAGGCCGCTGGCACCCGGGATCTCCAGGGTGCGCGCGATGCGGCTCAGTTCGGTGATGTTCTTCTCTTTTAGTTCAGCGATGGTCATGTTCACCTGCAATAAGGGGGGATGGTTGTGTGGGGATGCGTGAAGGGAAAGTGCTCCAGAGGAGGGCCGGGCGGGAGTTCAAACAGCTTAAGGCGCGGGCCGCGCTCGAAGCATCTCCCCGTTTCAAGGGCAATATCGAAACACTCGCCGGGAGCAGCCTCCCTTGACAGAAAGCTGCCTTGAAACTGTTGCCTGACTCAACTATACCTCGGGCAGGGGCTGTCAGGCGGCGCGGCGCCGCTCGGCCGGCTGAGCCGCAGCCGCCTCAACCGGCACAGCGGACTCGGGATTGGTGGTGTGAAAGCGGCCCAGGACTTCGTTGGTGGTATCCTGCAGCCGTGTGTTCGGCTTGTGCAGCTTGCGGGTTGCCTTGCTAGCCAGTTGACAGAGCTGGTAGCGATTGGACACATGAGAAAGTGCCCCAAAAACCAAATCGGAACGCATTGCGAATCACTCCTTCTTGAGTTGCCGCCCGGCCGGTACTCCTTGCCATCACCGGCGCGGCAGAGGGGAGCCAAGCGATCGACGGCCGCCCCGAATTTCCACCCCCCAAGTCTTAGACGTTTAAACTATGCGTCAAGTTCAACATTTTGACACAGAATCTGACGCCATGGAACAGGCTTCATGCCCTACCGCGCAAACATTTGCCGCCTTGGGAATCCACACGCCGGTGTTCCCACTACCGGCGAACTTCAAAAACGCACCGAGGCATCGACCAATGAACCTCAGTTCAATCTGATGCGGGAAACGACAGAAAGGCATACACGATCACGCTGCACAATCTGCCCAGGGTGGATGGCTCTCATGAATGTATAACGAGTTGGCATCCAGGTCAATAGTTTTTTAGGGGCAAAGGCCAGGGGTTAGGGGTTAGAGCACGACGTAGCCGGAATCCTCGCACGCTGCTGCAAGTCACCGGGGTTGCTTCAACCCACTCGTCAGGTAAGTATCCCGGGGGAATGATCGAGCAATTGGATTTCTCGTGCCCTAATTGACGGGAAAGCGGCCAGGTTGGAAGCCGGTCCCAGATCACAGATCTCTGTTCCAGGAACACGAGCACACAATCGCCAGTCCCCAGTCCCTAACCCCTAATCCCAATTCCCTAACCCCTTGTTTCTACGCCCAATAGCTGCGGTCCAGGGTACGGTACTGGATGGCCTCGGCCAGATGAGCTACGGCCAGATGCTCGGCGCCTTCCAGATCCGCGATTGTCCGCGCTACCTTGAGAATGCGGTCGTGGGCGCGCGCGGTCAGGCCCTGCTGCTGCATGGCCCGCTCCAGGAGGTGCTCGGCCTCGGCGCCCAGCTCACAATGGGTGCGAATCTGGCGCGTGGTCATCTGCGCGTTGGCGTATATCTTCTCGCCGGCTTTCCTGAAGCGCTGGCGCTGGCGCTCGCGGGCAGCCATCACCCGGCCGCGAATCTCAGCTGACCCCTCGGCCGCCGCCGAGCCGCGCAATTCCTTGTACTTCACCGCCGGCACCTCGATGTGAATGTCGATGCGGTCGAGAAGCGGGCCCGAGATCTTGGCCACATAGCGCTGAATCATGGGCGGAGTGCACATGCACTCGCGGGACTTGTCGTTGAAGAAGCCGCAGGGGCAGGGATTCATGGCCGCCGCCAGCATGAAGCGCGCCGGGAAGCTGAGGGTCATCGAGGCGCGCGCGATGGTGACCGTGTGATCCTCGAGCGGCTGGCGCATCACTTCAAGCACATTGCGCGGAAACTCCGGCAGCTCGTCCAGAAACAGGAGGCCGTTGTGGGCTAGCGAAACCTCGCCGGGGCGGGGAATGATGCCGCCGCCGATCAGGCCGGCATCCGAAATGGTATGGTGCGGCGAGCGAAACGGCCGCTGCGTCACCAGGCCGGCGGCCGCATCCAGCACCCCGGCCACGGAGTGAATCTTGGTGGTCTCCAGAGCTTCTTCAAACGTCAGCGGCGCCAGAATGGAGGGCAGCCGCTTGGCCAGCATGGTCTTTCCCGAGCCGGGCGGTCCGATCATCAGAATGTTGTGGCTGCCGGCCGCGGCCACCTCCAGGGCGCGCTTGGCCGTCTGCTGCCCACGCACGTCCTTGAAGTCCAGGGGGAAGTGTTGCAGCTCGCTAAGCAGCGCCTCGGTGGCCACGTGATAGGGCTCGCGCTGGATCACCCCGACGACCTGGCTGTTGAGCAGCTCCAGCACATCCAACAGCGAGGAGACCGGGTAGACGTTCACGCCCTCGACCACGGCGGCCTCGGCGGCGTTGGCCGCGGGAACGATCAGGTTGGGAATGCCCTTTTCACGGGCCAAGATGGCCACCGGCAACATGCCCGGCGCAGGCCGCACGCCGCCATCCAGCCCCAGTTCGCCTACCAGCAGAAAGCGGCTCAGATCGTTGCTCTGGAGGGCGCCATAGGCCCCCAGGATGCCCAGGGCGATAGGCAGGTCGAAGCCCGCGCCCTCCTTCTTGATGTCGGCTGGCGCCAGGTTGATGGTGATGAACGTGGGCGGAATCAGGTAGCCGGAGTTCTTGATGGCCGCGCGCACCCGGTCGCGGCTCTCGCGCACCGCTGCGTCCGGCAGGCCCACGGTATGGAAGTGATCCTGGTCGGAGACCGTGCCGCTGTAGTCCACCTCGACCTCGATGAGGTTGGCGTCGATGCCGTAGACTGCCGCGCTGAGAACCTTGAAGAGCATGATTCGAAGTTGCAGCGAGTGTACCAGAAGAGAGGGAAGATGGGGTGAGCTGGACCGGTCCCTCTTCATCATCAGGCTCTACCCGAGGCGGTGATGGAGAAGCACAGTCTAGGATTTCTTCCGTCTGGCGGCGCGCTGCGCGCTTCCGGCCTCGGGAAGAGTGCGGAAGGACCTTTCGAGGCTGCACAGGAAGTTGAACCGGACGATATACCAGAGCGCCACGATGCCGTCCTTCAACCCGATCTTCTTGCCCTGCTCGTAAGTCCGCCCGTGGTAGGAGATCGGCACCTCGTAGATGGCGACGCCGAGTTTGGCCACCTTCGCCGTGACTTCAATCTCGAAGCCGAATCCGGTGCTGGTAATCGTCATGTTGCGGATAATCTCGCCGCGAAACGCCTTGTAACAGGTCTCGACATCGGTCATGTTGACGTTCGTGCACAGGTTGGAAAGAAACGTCAGCCCTTTGTTGGCGAGGTAGTGATAGAAGTACAGCACGCGCGACGCCTTGCGCACCAGAAAGCGCGAGCCGTAAACCACATCCGCGTGGCCGTCGACAATTGGCGCAATCACCTCGCCGATCTCCGCGGGGTCGTATTCCAGATCGGCATCCTGCACGATGACGATCTGGCCCGAGGTCAGCGCAAAGCCCGTCTTCAGCGCCTCTGTCTTGCCTTTGTTCACGGGTTGGTGGGCGACCTTGATCCTGGGGTGCTCGGCTGCCATCCGGTCGGCGATCTCCCGTGTCCCGTCGGTGGAGCAATCGTCGACGATAACGATCTCGCCGGCTTCAGGAACCGCCAGCAGGCGCGTCACAATCGCGGACAACGTCGCTTCTTCGTTGTAGGCCGGAACAACTATGGAAAGCAGCGGCTGGTTGTCGGCTGAAGCAATCATTCGAGGTTCCCGTTCACCAATTCCCTATTAGATACTGAATGGACTCAGTTTGTCTGCGGAGGCTTGGGCCATATCATGGGATTACTTTGGCCGAAGAGCGCGCGAAATCGCCGTTTCGGGCACCCGGTTCCCAAAAGCGGGGGGACAAGAACGTAGCACAAAGCGCCCTGCTCGCACAAGACTTGTAATTCCCGGCGCGGACCCGTACTATCCGCAATAGAAACCGGCCTGCAAAGCAGGTGGGTGGTCAACGCTGGTTGAACCAACATTCAATGAACAGGGGCTCAACTCGACAATCGGTTCTGTGTGCCGTGTCCGCCAGTCCGGAATGCCTAATGA
>JBEKDB010000065.1:0-28341 GCA_050014575.1 Occallatibacter sp.
TTCGTGTACCGCTGAAACTCCGCCTGCCGAGCCAAGGTCAACTGCTGCATCTGTGATCCCCTTCCAAATACAGCTTCACTCAGAAACCATAAGGATCAAAGAGTTTTTCAGAGGTTCCTTAGGGAAGGCTCCGGCCAGTGAAGCGGGGCGCACCAAGAATAGTGGCTCACCGGCGGTCTTTTCCAATGCCAGCCAGCGTCGCTATAATCGTCTCCATCTATGATATTTCCGCGACGGCGCTTCCTCGGCTCATCCATGCTTGTGCTCGGCAGTACGCTGACCGACGCACTTGCCACTCCACTCTGGAAATGGGAGGACTCTCTCGTGGTGGAAGCTGCCGCGGCGGATCAGGCAGCGTCTCAGGTCCAGTTTGTGGATGTGGCCCAGCAGGCCGGGCTGACCATACCCAACGTGTGGGGCGGCATCGACCACAAGCGGTCGATCATCGAGACCAAGGGAAGCGGAATCGCCTTTTTCGACTACGACAACGACGGATGGCTCGACATCTACCTTACTAACGGAAACCGGCTCGACGCGCATTGGCCGCCGGGAGGCGCACCGACCTCTCATCTGTACAAGAACAATCGCGACGGCACCTTTACCGACGTAACGGAAAAGTCCGGCCTGCGGCGCACCGGCTGGCAGACCGGTGTCTGCGTGGGCGATTACGACAACGATGGATGGGACGACCTGTTTTGCTGCTTCTGGGGCCATAACATCCTCTTTCATAACAACGGGGACGGAACTTTCGCCGATGTTACCCATAAGGCCGGTCTCTACCGGGAACAGGGCCGCTGGGGTTCCGGCTGCACTTTTCTCGATTACGACCGCGACGGCCATCTGGATCTTTTCGTATGCAATTACATCGTTCTTGATCCGGACAAGATTCCCTCCGCCAAGGACATGAGTTACTGCCAGTGGAAGGGCGTTCCCATCATGTGCGGGCCGCGCGGACTTCCGGCCGACACCAACATCCTCTACCACAACAATGGAGACGGCACTTTTACCGATGTCTCGCAGAAGGCCGGCATTCTGAAGCCCGGCCCGCGGTACTCGATTACCGCCGTCTCTTACGATTTCGACAATGACGGCTGGCCGGACATCTATGTCGCGGTGGATTCCGAGCCGAGCATTCTTTTCCAGAACAACCATGACGGCACCTTCACCGATGTGGCCGTAATGTCCGGCTGCGCTTACAGCGACAATGGGCACGAGCAGGCCGGCATGGGCCTCGCCGTGGCCGACTACGACTGCGATGGCTGGTTCGACATCTTCAAGACCAACTTCGTGGACGACACCGTGAATCTTTACCATAACAACGGCGATGGAACCTTCAGCGATGTTTCGTTTACATCCGGCGTGGGAATCAACAACCGCTATGTGGCGTGGGGCTGCGGCTTTATCGACTACGACAACGACGGCTGGCCGGACATTGTTCAACTCAATGGACATGTATACCCGGAGGTCGACTTTTATAACTTTGGCGAAAGCTTCAAGAACCCGCGATTGGTCTACAGGAATCTCGGAAATGGACGGTTCAAGGACGTTTCAGCGGAGATGGGACCCGGAATCAGCGAGCGCTTTTCCAGCCGGGGCGCGGCCTTTGGAGACTATAACAACGACGGCAATATGGATGTTCTGGTTCTGAATCTAAACGATCTCCCCTCGTTGTTGCGCAACGAGGGTGGCAACAAGCAGAACTGGATCAAGCTCAAGCTAGTTGGAACCAAATGCAATCGCACCGCCATCGGAGCGCGGGCGCGGGTATTCACCGGCAAGCATGTTCAGATGGATGAAGTCCACGCAGGCGGAAGCGTGATGTCGCAAAGCGACCTGCGCCTGCACTTCGGCCTAGGCAAGGCCGAGACCGTGGATGCAATCGAAATCAAGTGGCCCACAACGCAGAAGGTGGAACGATTCCTCAATATCAAGGCGAATCGGATATTGACCATTCGCGAGGGCGACGGAATCGTCGCGACTTTCATACCGCAATCGAAGTAGAGTTACTTGCAGGAATGCACGGAACCAAAGCACTCTATCTTCACTGGGCCGGTGGATAACCCGGCTTCCCTGGCGCCACCACCAGGAACTGCTTGACCTCGCGCCGCTGGCGTTCGATTTCATCGGCCTCGCGCTTCTTGATCTCGTCGTGTAACTGGAATTCCAGCTTAGCCTTATCCGGCTGGCCCGTCCGGTCATAAGCCACCCCCAGCCGGTAATGGGCCTCGTCAAGCTCCGGGTCGGCTCCGATCGCCTTGGTGTAGTAGCCGATCGCCTTGTCGAGATTGCGCCGGGAAGAAGCCAGGATACCAAGTTGCAGGTAAGCATCGGCGCATTTGGGATCGATGGTTACAGCCTTCGTCAACAGGGCTTCAGCCTGCGACATGATTTGCTCATCCGGCGACTGCTCCTGCCGCTTTAGGATGGCCATCGCGTAGAGGTAATTGGCCAGCGAGTTAGAGGGCTGCCGCTCCGCAAACCGCGCTAGCTTCAATTCGATACAAGGCAATGGATCGGGCGCCGCCATTTCTATCTTGCCCATGAAGATGTAAGGCTCGGTCTCCGCGGGATTCAGGTCGGAGGCATCGCAGAGCCGGAGGGCCGCCTCATCGTAGCGCGCGCCTGCGAACAGAGCCGTGCCCAGCGCGGTCAGCATTCTGGCCGACTTGGGATACGCCGCTACCCCCTTTTGAAAAACCTCCAATGCTTGCCACACAGCCCGGTGCAGCAGTAACTCTGAGCCCCACTCGAAGTAATTCTGCTCGCTGGGATCGAGGCGCGCCGCCTGCTCGAACTCGTGCACGGCGGCCAGAGGATCGCCGCTTTTCTCGTCCTGTTCACCGGCCAGTCGATGCTGGTCCGCTGCCGCGCGTGAACTAACTCCCGATGCAGACCCTTCACTTCCGGAACCCGAGACGCCGTGCCCCGCATTCCCCGGCCTGAGGGTAAGAGTTTCACGCGCCAGATATTCGCTGGTTCGCAAGGTGGAGTCCGATCCGTGCCCGCCCACGGCGGTCCAATCGGTAACTCCGGCGACGGTAAAGGTCGGCTTGTCTGCAAACTCCATGGCCTGGGAAAAACCGGCGCTGGAATCGGCAGGCGCTGCCCCTGAATCTTCCAAAACCAGATCGACCTGCTTTTGTTCCTCCTTGGACAATGCATCGACGGTAGTGGTGCGGCTGCGAAGTCCCGGCTTCTCGGCGACAAGAAGATAGCTTCCCGTGCCTAGGGCCGAAAACGAAAAGACGCCGGAAACATTCGTTTTCGTCTCTACGGCGCTTGAATCATCCTTCCGTTCTAGCCGCACAGTAGCATCGGAGGCCGACTTGCCGTCCGCGGTGTGGACAGTGCCCTGAATTACAACGCCGTCCGGGCGTTGCCGAGGAGCCTGCTGCGCAAACGCCGGGAGCATCCATAGGCTCATGAGCGCCGCGACGACTCCGGGCGCACTCCGAACACACCTTTCGATCCCGCCTGCGGAGCAAGGCCGCAGCCGGCATGAACCGCTGGGGATGGAACTCGACTTTGCCGCTTCGGAGACCATATCGGGATGCTTCTTCATCCTTCACCTGCAACTGCGCTCGCGCCGGCAAAGCCGCCGGCTCGTCCGGGATAACAATCTGATTCTACAACCGCAGCGATTTGGCGGAAGCACAACGACTTGGCAGCGCAGGGGCTACAGTTGTAGGTAGAATGCGGGCAGGGGCGAGCCGCCATGGCTTCGGCAGCGGACGAAATCATGATCCCGCGAGTCCGATTTGCTTGCAGAACACGATCTGGACGGCAGGATGAGCCGCTTGCCCCTGGGCCGCATGCAGGGCATTCAGGCCGAGCAGGGGCCGTCGGCGCCTATTGAATTGAATCGATCGTTACGGGATTCCGCTTTTATTTACCTTCCCTTGATGGCTGCCCCGATGCTATGGTGATTCAGACCAGGAGGATTCGCGTGCCGCTCTACATTTGCCGCTGGCCCAATGGAGATTTTTCCGCCGTGAGCGCAAAAGACCCGACTGAGGCCGCCTATCTTCTCAGCGAAGTCGGCCCTGTTGGCGACGCCAAGCTCTTCGATCTCGCGAATTTCATGGTGCATTTTTCTCTCCCCAGGAAAATGAGCGCGGAAAACTGGGACAAAATGTTGCCGCCTCTGCACTTGGATGGCTTCGGCGCGCAAACTCTCTGCTTTCTCTGGGACCATATTTACCCCGAGTTCGAAAAGGCGACGAATGCCGTTCTCGCAGGGGAAGCAGCGGGCAGCATCGGCGACGATGAAGCAATGACGCAGCTCGACCAGGCTCTGGCCCGCGAACGAGTCCGCCTGATGCCGGCGATCGCTCGAACGGCATCAGGGGAACGCATCTGCATGATTCATCTATGCACGAAATTCCCCGAGCGGGAAGCGGGAGAGGCCGGCGGATACCTCGTTCATTAGTCGTCGAAAGGCCGTCCTAGGAAGCAACAAGAGCGTAAGGTGTTGGAACATAATTAGCATGCATCCGCGCCTGTGCGAGCCCACCCTAGCGGCAAGAACAAAGACGCCGCGAGGGTGGGGCACCCAGAGTTTTATCCCTCGAGGGTCGGCGAAGTCGGTGGAGCCCTCAGAACAATTCAATCGCCGGGCAGCCCAGGGCGCCGGCCGACTCACCACCCGCCACACTGTTGTGGGTAAGGGTCTGGCTGGCCATGCTATAGCTATCGAGGTGAGCGGCGAGGAGAGACCTGACGGTGGGATCGACCTTTCCATCCCAACTGTTATCTGCCGCCCTATCGTTCAGCCGCTCCAAGTGGTCGCGCATTTCCAGCAGCGCGCCTTGCAAGTGCTCCAGTCTCTGCCGCATCACGTCCTGGAACTGGATGTGGCACATTGCCCGCCCCAACCCCAACACGTTCTCCTGGTAGTTTGCGTCCAACTCGACGATCATGGCGCGCATCGCCTGGTCGTTGCCGATGAACTTGCGCTGCGTTTCAGCCAGGTGTTCCATCAGTCCCGCCATCACGTCGGCCTTCTCGTGATGCTCCATCGCGGCCTGAGCCTCAGCCAGCTCGCGGCTCGCCCGATCGCAGGTTGAGTTGATCTTCTGGGCAATCTCCGCCGCGGCCCTGGCGGTGAGCGCGGCCATTTTCCTGACCTCCAGGGCCACCACGGCGAAGCTGCGTCCCACGCTGCCGGCGCGCGCCGCCTCGATCTCGGCATTCAGGGCCAGCATTTGCGACTGCCGGGCGATCGAGGTGATGACCTTGATCATCGGCGTCAAGGCAAGCACCTCCCGAGCCAGAGCTTGGATCTGCGCGAAGTCGCCCCTGAGCTCGTTGGTCTGTTCCGTTATCTGCACACCGATGGCGGCGAAGATCTGCTTGTTGTTCTCAGTCCCAGCCTGGCTGCCTTCCATCAAATCATGCCCGCTTTGGGGGGAATGGGCGATGATCTCCCTCTGCTGGCTGGCATTTGCATTCAGTTCGTCGATCTGCTCGATCACCTGCACGACCTCGCGTTCGGACTCGGCCAGGGAATCGCCAATCTGATTGTGAATCACTTCGATGTAGAGTTTGGAGTCGCCGATTTCGTCGTGAATCGCGGCGCGCCGGGACAGCACATACTCCAGTTCGACGGAGTCCATCTTGCCAACTTCTCCCAGCGCGGCGATACCGCGGCGAGCGCCTATCCAGTTCGCCAGCGCGACGACAATTTGGGGCACCAGGATCAGCATGAAACACATGGTCGCAACATAGAGCCTGGGATGGGCGGGAAACCATGCAAATGGATGACTGCCGACCCACCAAAGCGCAATCAGGCACACAACATTGAGCGCAAGTGCGTAAATCAGCCGCCGGGCGGCGCGGCCCAAGCGAAACGCGACCCGCACGTTCGCATCCTCGGCCTGCTCGCCGCTCGAAGCGATGGCGCCGGAGAGGCTGTTTCCCGTCTTGTCGCCGGCCTGGTTCATCTTCTACGCCCCTGGCAGCACCTGCTTGATGACCTTGATCAGCTCTTCGGCAGCTACCGGTTTGACCAGCCACCCGGTGGCCCCCAAACGCCTCCCCTCGTCGCGCTTGGCAGCCTGGCTTTCTGTGGTCAACGTCAGAATCGGGATGAACCGGAAGCCCGAACGCGCGCGCGCCTTCGGATGGCGGCGGGGATGCGCGCATGATGGGTCAGGCTCCACGAATGCTTTTCAATGCGCGGTTGGCGGCAAACTGGATGAAGGCTTCGGAGCGAAAGCGGTCTTTGAGCCGGAGGAGCGGATCGACGGCCGCCTCCGATCCCGCTTCGCAAAGCACATCCACCGCTGTGGCGCAGACATTCAGGTGCGCGTTCCGTTCGATGACTTCGATCAGCCAGCTCTCCACATCCGGCTGGCGCCGCGAATCGAGGATATTGACGGCAAAGATGCGTATATCCGGATCGGGATCGGCCAGCAGCGAGCGCAGAACGTCCGACACATCGCAGGCCAGGAGCCCGATGGCTTCAATGACTTCGTTGCGCAGGGCTGCATCTTCGCTGCGCAGGCAGTCGGCCATCCTGCCGGCTGCTGATGGATCGTTGAGGCGGACCAGGGTGGTCAGAATGACCTCGCGCACGGCGGTGTCCGGCTCGCGATTCAAGCGGCTTGCCAGGACGCCGACCGCATGGGGGCAGTGGAGCATATCCCGCGCGGCATGGCGGCGAGTTCGAGGGTCCGCATCCTCCAGACAAGCGGCAAGCCCCATGCAGCTTTGCTCTTGCTTCGGCTTGGCAGCCTCGGCGGGTTGAATCGCTTTCCGTTTCACCAGCCCCATGGTTCTTCCCGTACCGGCCTGCCCAGCTCGCTACCTGCGCGGCCACTTGTTCCGCGGCGAGGACCAGGCTTGCGCCGCCCTTGCCTACCAGCTCCGCCGGCATGCCGTATACCACCGCCGATTCTTCCGATTCGGCAATGGTGCGGCCGCCGCGCTTTTTGATTTCAGTGAACGCGTCCGATCCGTCGTAGCCCATGCCGGTCAGCAGCACTCCGTCGTAGCCCATGCCGGTCAGCAGCACCGCCGTCAGCCGTTCGCGTCCGGGCCGGATCATCGCCCGCCGCAGCTTATGCAGACACGTCCAAGCCGTCTGGTAGCTGCCCCATCCAAGCACATGCTGCAAGCCCAGCGCGCTGACCCCGTTCTTCTGACTCGTGACCCACCACATGGCCCGAAACCAGACCGTCAACGGAGTCCTCGTATCCTGAAAAACTGTTCCAGCCGTGATAGAGATCTGATGGCCGCAGCCGGCGCACTGCCAGCGTCCGGAAGCCAAAGGCCAAGCCCTGCCCATCCCACAGCGGGGACAACGAAACCCACCTGGCCAACGGAGCGCAAACAGATACTCACGGCAGGCTTGCTCGCTGCTGAACCGACGCTCCAACTCCGCCTGTGTGCGAGGATAATCCTCGATCCCCATACCCAAAAACACTACAGGTTGTGGGTACCTGAGTCAAATGGATAACCAGTTGGGGCTGAAATGGAAAAGCCCGTCTGCATTTGCGCCACAAAAGCGCGCTGGTGAGCAAAAGAGAACGGCTTGCAAGCCTGGAAGGAAATATCATTTAGCGCACGAATCTGGAACCGACCCTTATTCGATGGGCCTTTGAATTATGGACTCTGATTACTGGACATGGACAACTGGCGCATCCATTGGAAAAACCTAAGCTTGTTTTTGATTTGGCGCCAAGCGGGGACGGCCGCGTGGCGAAGAATATAGGAGCGGCGTCGCAGCCATAGCTTGGCCGCTGCAAAGCCCACCCGCGGCCGCGAGTTACGGCTGCTTCAACTCTGTGCTAGACTGACCCGGATTGGAGAACGTTCCATGAAAGTCCTTTCTGCCTCGCAAGCCGTCTCCCCTGCCGTCGAGCGGACCGTGCACTTTCTGTTTCGCCCCTTCGAGTGGGCCACCTACCTGAAACTGGCGGCGGTTGCTTGCATCACCGAGGGATTCTCGGCCAATCTCAGCTCCTCGCATCAACGGTCTTCCTGGCCCAGCGGCGGCGCCAGCGCGCCATTTCACCTGTCCAATGAGTTGATAACCATCATTGCGATTGCCGTTGCGGTGTGCCTCGCCATCGGCATCGTCGTCTTCTACCTCGTCACCCGGCTCCGCTTCGCCTTCTTTCACTGCCTGGTCCGCCAGACCAGGGAGATTCAGCCGGGATGGAAACTTTATCGCGCGCAGGCGATGCGCTTCTTCAAGACGAGCCTGCTTATATGGCTCCTCCTTCTATGCATTGCCGTTGCGGTGATGCTCCCGTGGGGATTCAAAGCCTTCGACCTCTACCGCATCTCACAAGCAGGCGGTCAACTCGATCCCGCCGCGTTCCTCGTCTTCCTCGGTCTCATCCCGGTACTCTTCCTTATCTGCCTGTTGTGCTGGGTTGTCGATGTAGTGCTGCGCGACTTCATGCTCCCGCACGTGGCGCTCGACGACGCTTCGGTGGAGGAGGCGTGGGCTGCCGCTCGCGGGCGCATCGAGGCGGAAAAGGGCAGGTTCTTCGTTTACCTGCTGCTGCGCTTGCTGCTCCCGCTTGTTGCCGGGATCGCCCTGTTCCTTGTTCTGGCCATTCCGCTACTGATCGTCTTCGGGATTCTGGCGGTAGCAGCGGTGGGATTCCACGCCCTGTTGGCGGACGCGACCGGCGTGGGCGCGGTCATTCGCGTTGTATGCGAGGTTCTGTTCGGCATCGTCGGCGTCGGCCTCGGCCTGCTCGTGGGCTTCAGTCTTGGCGGCCCTATCGCCACCTGGATTCGCAACTACGCCCTGCTCTTCTATGGCGGGCGCTACCAGGCGCTTGGCGACCTTCTCGATCCTCCTCCGCCGCCACCACCGCCTGCCGATCCCTGGACGCCGGAGGTTGCCTGACCCAGGGCGGCTGCCGACATCAGACAAGGTTGAAGACCAGCTTGGGGGTTCCCACCGACGCCAAATTCGTCACTGGGGCGGAAGCGTGTACCCTGAAGATTGGAGCGTGTGGATGCGTTGGATTGCAATTCTGGTTTGTTCGGCGGCGCTGATGGGGAGCGCACCCGCCGCCCAGGCGCAGGCAGCGCCGGCCAATGCCCCGGCTACCCAGGGCGCGACGCATTTGATGCTGCCGCCCGTTCCCAAGCCGCTGCTGCCGGAGTCCTTTGCCGGATGGGTGGCGGCGGACGCGCCGAAGACGGTGACCGACCCCGCCCAGGCAGATGTGGAGAACGCTGCGGCGCTCAAGGAGTACGACTTTACCGACGCCGCGCTGGCCGGATACAAGCGCAGCGGCGAGACGCTCAGCCTGCGCGCGCTGCGCTTTCACGACGCCAGCGGGGCCTATGGCGCCTATACCTTCTATCGCCAGTCGGGCTGGCCCAAGGAAGAGATCGGCTCGGGTGCCACGTCGAACCACAACCGGGTGCTCTTCTGGCTGGGCAACACGATGGTGGACGCGAACTTCTCCCGCATCGGCCCCATGTCCGGCGCGGAACTGCGCGAGCTTGCCGGCCTTTTGCCCGTCCCCGGCGGAGGCCAGGCGCTGCCGCCTCCCATCCTGAGCAATCTGCCCAAGGCCTCGCTGGACGGGCAGACGACCCACTATGCACTGGGGCCGGCGGGCTATGCGGGGTCGGGCGGAGTTCTGCCGCCGGACCTGGTCGGCTTCGATCGCGGCGCGGAAACCGTGACCGCAACCTACTCGCTGCGCTCCGGCCCGGCCACGCTCACCATCATCGACTACCCCACGCCGCAAATGGCCGCCGCCCAGGAGACGAGGATTCGCGCCTACTTGAAAGCGGGCAGCCCCAAGCCGGGCGACCCGGCCCTTCCGCCCTGGCCCAAGCCGCTCATGGACTCCGACCAGGCATCGCTCGAGGTGCGCCGCAGCGGGCCGCTGGTGGCCGTCGTGAGCGGCGACGCCATTCCCGAGGAGAGCCACAAGTTGCTGGCAACAGTACACTTTGAGGTCGATCTCACCTCGATCCCCCAGCCCGCAGAGTCTGAGGTGGCCAAGACCGGCGAGCTGCTGTTGGGCATCGTCTTGCTGGTGGTCATCGGATTCAGCGCAGCCATCCTGCTGGCGTTCTTCCTTGGCGGCGGCCGCGCCCTCTACCGCATCGCGCGCGGCAAACCGATCTCCTCGGTCAACGACATAGAGTTCATTCGCCTCGGCCTGAGTGAAGCATGGGTGAATTCTGCGCCGGCAATCGACAGGTCGCATCTGAAGAGTTAACGGCGCTTATGAACCCGTGGAAAACGGAGCGTAAACCCAAGGAAACCCCCTGAAATGACGGAGATGCTGGGCGCAAGAAAAGCGAAAATGCATCGAACGCCGATTCCATCCATTTTGTGGAAATACAATTTAACTAATTGAAAATAAAACGTTTATTCGATACTTGGATTCTCCTTGACACGGTCTTCCCACGCTCCTACTATGCAGCCAGAAAGTTCTGATGGTTTTGCCTCCGTTGGAACTATTCTCCCTGAGGAAGGAGCTGCCCTGTTGCCGGGCGGCTCTTTCCGTTTTTTGCGGACTCAACCTCCGGCTTCTTCCGGCTTCCCCTCCGGGTCCGGCGGCGATTCGGTCCACTGCTTTCCGCAGGCCTCGCAGAGCCAGGCGTTGGCCGGCTCCACGCTCTCCAGCACCGGGTCTTCGGCGCCGCACTTCGGGCACTTGGGCGGTTCAAACTCCGGCGGCTCCTGGCGGAGTTCGTCGACGATCTCCCGCGGGACGGGCCGGGCGGCAATCTCGCGCGCCTCATCAAGCTGATCGGCGGCGACCAGGACGCGGGGATAGAGGATGCCCGATCCCGGCCGCTCGATCCAGCTCTCGATTCCCGCTCGCTTCAGCACCTCATAGATCTGCCAGGCCTGCTCGCGGTCGTCGCACTCGCAGAGCGTCGTCTTCCATGTGAACTCCCGCGGAAGATCGTCTTCCCCATTTGCGCCGGGGGCGCTGAATTCGTTTGCGCCGGCATCCAAATCGGCGGAGCTGGCCCATCGCGGAGGCGCGGGGTCTGAAGTCGTTCGCGTCTCGCCCGCGGCCCGCGGCTCATCCAGACCGCGATTCCTCATCTCGTTGCGCAGAACCTGTTGCGCCGTTTCGGTCAGATCGACGAAATCGGCTGCCAGTTCCAGCAGTTCTCCATCGCTTATCTCGCGATAGTGTTCCGTGAGCCTTTGCCAATCCTCTGCGGGGTTCACTTGCATGAGCAGCAGTATAGCCGCTTTACCCTCGGCGAACATCAGGATAGAATCAACTGAGCAAGCCGAAGTAGCTCAGTTGGTAGAGCAGCTGATTCGTAATCAGCAGGTCGTCGGTTCGAGTCCGACTTTCGGCTCCAGAATCTCTCTCCATTTTATATCATATAAATAACTGAAAACAAAGTAGTTATTGTAAGCTTCATCAAGCCTAGACGACGTGCGCTTCAGAGTCGAATTTCGTCACATAGGCGTCTCAGGGTACAATATGGGAACAGTGCTGATGCGAAGCATTGTTCCGGAGACCCTATGGCGACCATATTCAAGAGACCTTCTGGAAGCTGGAAAGCTATGATCCGTAAAACTGGGTGGCCTATGGTCACAAAAACGTTCCGGATCAAGCGCGATGCTGAGGACTGGGCGCGGCGCGCAGAAGACGAAATTGTAAGAGGCGTATACATCGACCGGGCGACAGCAGACAGGATGACCGTAAAGGAGGCGCTAGAACGCTACTTGGCCGAGATCACTCCGACAAAGCGCCCTAAGAGCCAAGTGTGCGAGCGAGGCTTCGCAAAGCCCCTTCTGCATCACCTGGGGAAATTCTCCCTCGCCGCCGTCACACCTGCGCTCGTCGCAGGCTACCGTGACACCCGCCTCGCCGGCGAACACCGCAGAGACAAGGATGGCAACCCTGTGCCGTTGGCAGCGAACACCGTCCGCCTCGAACTTGCTCTGCTGGGGCATATGTTCGGCGTCGCGATAAGAGAGTGGGGTGTCGGGATACCGTCCAATCCGGTCTTGAATATTCGCCGGCCGTCGCCTGGACCAGGACGTAACCGTCGCCTGACGGAAGAAGAGGAGACGCGCTTACTAGCCGCGGTCGATCAACACTCAAATCCGAAGCTTGGTTGGATTGTCAGGATCGCTCTTGAGACAGGTATGCGCTCATCGGAGATTCTGACGCTGCGTTGTAGCCAAGTGGATCTCGACCGCCGAATCGTAAGTTTGATAGAGACCAAGAATACTCAGCCAAGAACGGTGCCGCTGAGCACCGGGGCTGTAGACCTGTTTCGGCAAGCCCTTAATCCGTCAAATCGACCAGTTGACACTGATCTGGTTTTTTTCGGAGACCCCGGCAAGAGTGGAGAACGAGGGCCGTATACGTTCAATAAGACCTGGCTCAGAATCAAGCGTGAGAATGGCATGCCGGATCTTCACTTCCATGATCTCCGCCATGAAGCTGTCAGTAGGTTCGTCGAAGCTGGTTTTTCCGACCAGGAAGTTTCCGAGATCAGCGGACACAAATCAATGCAGATGTTAAAGCGCTACACCCACTTGAGAGCAGAAGACCTTGTGACCAGAATTGATGAAGCTTCAAAGCGTAGAATTGCGGACCGCACTGGTCGAAATGTTGCCGTTAACCATGGAAAAGAGTAAGGATACTCCTGGCCACGCGCGCCACTGAGGCGTCGTAAATGTACTGCGTGAACGCGTTCTTGCCCTCGGCAGCCGACAGGTTGTTATAGACCGCGCAGAGCAACTCCTCGACGGCTTCCACTGGGTTTCAATCCACGCGCCCCGCGCGGGGCGCGACCGCGGCGGATGCCGGGATGCCGGGAAGCAATTGGTTTCAATCCACGCGCCCCGCGCGGGGCGCGACGGATGCCGTGCAACTGCTGGAAACGGAAGCAGAGTTTCAATCCACGCGCCCCGCGCGGGGCGCGACAAAAGATCGCCGATGAAAAGGCGGGCCCGCTGATGTTTCAATCCACGCGCCCCGCGCGGGGCGCGACCCCGGAACCAACCCGAACCAATGAGGACGCTATGGTTTCAATCCACGCGCCCCGCGCGGGGCGCGACGCACCCATCGACTACGCTCACAGTCGATCACGTAGTTTCAATCCACGCGCCCCGCGCGGGGCGCGACAACGCCACTACAATGTGGCAGAAGGAGAACTGATGTTTCAATCCACGCGCCCCGCGCGGGGCGCGACGAGGGCGGGAAGGAAGAGTACAAGCCGAACCTTTCGTTTCAATCCACGCGCCCCGCGCGGGGCGCGACCGTGTTGCTTCCCGTCCTGCAGCGCCATCGCTCTCGTTTCAATCCACGCGCCCCGCGCGGGGCGCGACGGTGTGCGGCCGTCTTCCAGCCGAGGCCGCAGTAGTTTCAATCCACGCGCCCCGCGCGGGGCGCGACGATAATCGCCTCATGGCACCCAAGGTCATGGCTGTGTTTCAATCCACGCGCCCCGCGCGGGGCGCGACGCGAACGCCCTTTATCGGATGAGGCAATCAACGCGTTTCAATCCACGCGCCCCGCGCGGGGCGCGACGGCGGCGGCGGTGGGCAGTTTCAGTTCAGTTGCGTTTCAATCCACGCGCCCCGCGCGGGGCGCGACGGTCACAGCCAACACCGAGGCGCAGCTTGTCACGAAGTTTCAATCCACGCGCCCCGCGCGGGGCGCGACGCCGCTTACACTCCGGGGAAGTCGCAAGAGGAGCGGGTTTCAATCCACGCGCCCCGCGCGGGGCGCGACATGAGCCGGAATATGAATAATCAGGAGCGAGACGTTTCAATCCACGCGCCCCGCGCGGGGCGCGACACTTGCTCGCCCGCCACTGGAATGCGCTGATTATGTTTCAATCCACGCGCCCCGCGCGGGGCGCGACACTTGCTCGCCCGCCACTGGAATGCGCCGATTATGTTTCAATCCACGCGCCCCGCGCGGGGCGCGACGCCTCTACTGTAACACCTTTGATTTCTGCATTCTAGCCTCGAAATTGCGCGAACTCAATAAGAGAGCAGGAGCAAAGAACGTCCGGGAAATGAACATCAACGTCCAAGGGACGTGAAATGAGCGACATGGCGCAATCGCGAACCTACCGGGCAGAGGCTGTGCACTTGATGTCCGCGCTAAAGAATGAGGGGGCCTTCTGGGTTGTAAGCGGGCTTGGCACCAGAGTGTTCCACGCGTTGCTGCCAGTTGGCTCCAAGGAAGTAGAAGCGAAGGCTATCGGTGGAGGGATCAATGATCGCGAGGAGCTTGGCTCGAAACTCGACCCACAAGGCTGGCTCAAGAAGACATTCAAAAACCGAGAACTGCACCCGCTGACCATGATTCTGACACAGTTTGGCGATTTGTCGGAGGCGGCGCTTCCCGTTGTCGGACTGAGTTCCCATGTCATACGTGACAAGCACCATCATGGTTTTTCATCTCCAAATGAAGGAAGGATAAGCATCGAGATCGCCGCGCAGGTGGCGAGCTAGCAAGAGTGCTTGCGCGTGTGGCACCAAGCCAAAGGGGATGCGCTCGTTCAGAAATGGATGGAGAACCTCCTCCTGCTTGCGCAACTGCCATGCAACCAGAACCTCTTTGCGCGTGGCATCGTTCATCGCCACCCCGCCGGATTCGGAGCGGGAGAAGCCGTTTCCAGCAATTTGGCGGCGGTTGATGAGGGTGAGCACGAGCCTATCGGCCAATACCGGGCGCAGCTCCTCCATCAGGTCCAGGGCGAGGCCGGCACGACCGGGGCGGTCGCGGTGTAAAAAGCCAACAGCGGGGTCAAGGCCGGTCGTTTCCAATGCTGAGGCGATGTCGTGAGCCAACAGGACATAAAGGAACGAGAGCAACGCATTGACATTGTCGAGTGGCGGGCGGCGGCTCCGCCTGTGAAAGAAGAACTCCTCTTTCTGATGCAGGATAAGTTCGTCAAAGACGCTGAAATACGTCTGCGCGGCATCTCCTTCAACTCCCCGCAAACCATCCAGAGAAGGCGCAGACACGAGCAGGCGGAGGGATTGGCCAAGCTGTATAACGGCACGATCAAGGGACTCTGAGGCGTGTTCACGGCCAGCACGCAACAGCGAAGTCCGGCTGTTGGCGATCTTCGCGAGAAGAATGGACTTTGCGATGGCGGCGGAATCAGCATCCTGGTCGGCCCGGCGGTACTGCTCCCGGCGCAGCAACACGTTGCCGTGGATCGGCCCCTGGATACGGGCAAGAAAGCGGCCGTGTTCGCTAAGAAAACTCACGCCGACGTTGCGCTCGGCACAGAATCCCATCAGGGGAGGACTCATCGAGACCAGCCCGACGCACACTATGCCCTCAAGTGTGTGAATCGGCACACGAAGCAGCGTTTCATGCTCGACGCGAACGAGTACGGTTTCTCCATCCTTGCTGAGGTAGGCATTGGGAATGGTGACATACAGCGTGTTGAGGAGCTTTCTCATCGGAACTGGTCCTTATCCTTGTTGCCGCACTCGTAAGGAGCCTGTCTGAGATTGAGGTCGATTGCGCGAGTCAGATAACAGGATGCACTAGCGGATTCGACGACCGACGGCAGGCAGACGGGCTTCATGGAGCAGCCTTCGCATTTCTTCGAGTAGACTGCTCGCGGCGTCTTTCCGGATTGAAGAATCCGGTGCATGAGGATGGCTAATTCTTCGACTTCCCGACGGAGCGCCTCGTCGAAGATAACCTCTTCGCGGCGCTTTGCCTTGCCGTCAAAGACAGCTCCGGCGGGAATAGGCACGTGAAGCATCTCTTCCAGGCAAAGCGCCTGTGCGCATAGCTGAATGCGATAGGCTATGCTGCCGTGTTTGTCGCGGGTCCGTTTGTACTCCACTGGATAAGGCTTCCAGAGTCCTTTACGGCGCGGCATGGGAACGCCCGGTTCCGCGGCTTCGCACGGCAGAAACTCGACAATGTCGGCTTGCCCGGAGATGCCAAGGCGAAAAGACCGCAGAGGAAGAGTTCGTCGGACCAGAACCTCGGGACGGGATTCAATTTCAGCCGAGTGCGCCTTCTCGTGGAGTAGTTTGCCTTCAGCGGTGAAGAGGTTCTCCTCCCACTGCTGCTCCAGATGAATCAGCGCCCAGCGCCGTTCGCAGAAGGCGAGATGCTGGAGACCGGAGAGCGGGAGGAGATCCTCTTCTGTATACATGCTGTTCCGCCTTGGATAGGACAGGCTTAAGCCAAACCGTCAATGAAGGTGATGCCTTCCGGTAGTGAGCCTGGATCGGGAAGCACCACGGGGATGTAGTCCGAGAAGGCGCGCGGGCTTTCGACATCCGGCTTTTTCTTGATCTGCTTTTCAATCGACTCAAAAAGCCGTTGCGCCTGCGCATTGCCGAGCTTGCTCTCGTGCTTGAAGATGTAAAGCCCGCGCGCGGCCATGGTGCCCCGTGCAGCGGAGCGGTCCAACTCAAACAGGTTGCGGAGCGCCTTCCACAAGAGCGTCAGATCATCTTCGCTGAAGCCGGTCTTCGCGGCAAAGACCGGGTTGATGTAGCCATGCGCGAGATAGAGGCCGTAATGAATGGTGTACTTGCGGCCCAGCGTTCCCGTGCCGGACTTGATGTCTTTCTCGCCCGTAAATGCCTGGCGTGAGATTGTGTGTTCGGTCGGGAGTATCCGGTCGATCGAACGCGCAAAGGTGATCTGCACCGGGCCGCGAACCTGTCCGCAATTAAAGTCGGTCGTGCTCATGACGGCGCCGAAGGCACGCACATCGAAGAAGTTTTTGCACATCCACTGACGGGCCTTCTCGATGTCAGACGGCTTCGTGTCCTTGCCTTTGGCCTCGATCTTGTCTTCGCCGGTGAGTTCCGCAAACGGCTGTTTCTGGTTGCTTTCAAGCGTATTACCGCTCAGGACAAAGATCCGGTTACCCGGCTCTGCAACGGCACCGGCGGTAGTGGAGTACAGCACATAATCCCGAATCTTACGTTTGAGGCAGACGTCAGAGACGAGTCCCTGAAACGTCTCTGGATCAAAGCGCGGGCTGTTGTCGGAATCCGGATCCCCGTTCGGGTTGCCGTCCTGGCAGTCAAACAGAAAAACGAAGTCGTAGCGATTCTCAATCGTGCTCATTGGTTGCTCTCCTCATTGGTGGATTCGTTAAGGGATTCGTTGGCGGCATCCTTGGCCTGCTTGCGGTCCTGTGCCTGGGAACGAGACCGGGCCTTCTGGTGGTAGTAGCCAAGGGCAAAGAGCCCCTGGCCGTCGAGCCCGAGCTTGCCCGGATAGGCACCGCTCGCGGATGGTTGCAAAAGATTGTGCAACTCCTGGAGCCGCCCGTCAATGGCATAGGCAGCACTTGGGTTATCCCTGCGAAGCTTGCGCAGATGCTTTTGCGCAAGGTTCTCAATCTTCGGGAAAGCGACCGCTGGGTACGTCGATGCCAAGGCAAAGTAACGATCCAGAACCGACGAGTTTACGTCGCTCTCGCTCGACGAGCGTTGCAGGTTTTCAAACTCCGCCATCAATCTCCCGCAGACATAGGCGGGAATCGTGCAGGTTCGGTCCAGTCCTTCGCTCACGTGTTCTTCTCCTTCCTGTTGTCGAAACAAATCGTTGATGCACATGCGAATCAGGCCAATAGGTACGCGCAGCCGGGCCAGAGACATCGGGTCGTTCTTTTTGTCCCCCGCCATATCTTTTGAGTTGCTCCCACCGGGATGGCGCAGATGCGCAAGCGCCGTCGAAAGCACCGGGTAGCCCAGAGGAAGGCCTTCAATGCCCCGGCGCAGCAGAGCCAGCACAGTATGGTCACCCGGTTTGCCTTCGCGATCCAGAGCATAGAGCAATTGCCAGAGACGAACGGGGTTCGGTTCTTCTCCGGCATAGCGCGGGTACTCGACCCGCAGTTGTCGGTGCCAGTTCTGAAGGTTGAGCTTCACCTGTGTGAGCGCAAGGTCAGCCCAGTGATGTACACGCAGCCGTCCACCATTGCCGGAAACAGCGACCAAATAGAAGCGGTTTATGTCTGGATCTTCCCGTGGATCGAAGTTGAGCAATTTCTTCACTTGCGCTGGATCAGCCACGTCCATCACGTCGATTACATCGAGGTCTGCCGCATTTTTGAGCCAGTAAAGGAATCCAATCCCCGCAATGTCCTTGCGTCTTCCTCTGTCTTGCTTGAGCAGATCGTTGAAGGCCAGCACATAGGCAAGCGCGCGGTCCGGCGAGACGGGGCTGTTTCGGTTCTGTTCCCAACCGTAAGAGCGGAATGCCTCCTTATCGAAGGACATCAACGCAACGCCCGAGGCCTGTCCACCAAGGTTCGATACGCCTTTGATCTTTTCGTGCGTGGGAGCAATGGGGCCGAGCTTGCCAGAGATCATGCACTCGCCGTCGCTACCCTCCATGCGCTCGGAAAACTCTCGCTGATAATGATCGCGCCAAAACTGCTGGACAAGCGGGCGCTCCACCAGCGGTTCGCCAACGGAAAGTGCGACGAGCGTACCGAGCTTTGCCTCTCGCAAGGCGTTGCGCGCTCTTTCCAGCTCTTCCGCATTGGCATAGAAGCGGACGCAAGAAGCAAGCGCGGCGTCTCCAGTATCCGCCGCAGCTTTGCCGATGAGAGAGACAAAGGCTTCGTGGTGTTTTTCAGCCTTCTCTTTGTCGGCTTTCTTATCGGGCGACCACGGACCAACGCCGAGAACGTAGGCAATGTCATCGGTTCCCAGCAAAGGATGCTCACCGCTGTTGCGGTTCACCGGTGAACGCGGCACACTCATCTGCATGGGAACCTGCACTTGCTTCTTACCGAGTGTCTTGGTCATCGTGCGCGGAGTCGCACCCAGAAACGTGCTCTGCCTGGAGATTTCCAGCAACCACGGCACGGGTTTCATCTCCCAGGCCGCATCGTTCAGCTCTTCGGATAGGTAGTTGTCAGCGTATTCGGCTAGCGCCTGTACGAGCATTCGAGCACCTCCTGGCACCGGCCAGCGTCGGCCAGAACTGTCTCCGGCGCAGTCGCCATCACGCCGTTCTCCAGGCGTGCCTCAAAGAAAGCCGCACGATTGCCCTCAGGAAGGAAAGCAATGTCGTAGAGCATCCGGCCAATCTCCATCGAGTCGGGGATGGGATGGTCCTCCTCGCGTGGAGGGCCAAACTCGGCGGCAAACTCGCGGCAGCCAAGATAAGGCCGCTGGAAACACTGCCCCTTTTCGACGCGCCGCCGCAGCATCTCGACGTACTTCACCGGCGTGTTATCGCCGGATGTGTCAAACACATGCGGATACGCATCGATCCAGTAGGCAACATCGCGCAGCAGCGTGGTATTGCGCGGCGTACCGTCGGTTCCGTTGCCCGCTCCGGCGATGAGCGGCTCAAAAGTTGAGCCGTCGCGCATCCATTTCTTGATTGCTGCCGGCGATACCTTGCTTTGGACTTCGTTGCGTAGCACGCTCATCAAGCGGATTGGCTTCAGCACTGTAATGCTGGTCACGATCCAGCGCATCTGCGGACGCCAGCAGATGGCGTCCAGGATGTTACGCGCTGCCGATGGGGTTATTACAGGGTAAGTGAATCGTTCAACCTTGGCCTCCGGCCG
Organism: Occallatibacter sp.; assembly: GCA_050014575.1. GTDB lineage: Bacteria > Acidobacteriota > Terriglobia > Terriglobales > Acidobacteriaceae > Telmatobacter. The sequence goes on from JBEKDB010000065.1 coordinate 19,513, forward strand.
CGTGAAACACGCAAACTCCCCGGAGACCCGGACGCGAACACTTGGAATGGACATAGATCGAACCTCCATTTCCATTCATGTGAATTAATACTCTTCATTTCCCCTGAGTAGTAGTAGTCTGGTAGAGGTTTAGCGGAAGGGGAATACTATGCGTACACAAATCGTATTCCCGTTCCGGGTTGCGCTGACAGGCGGCGAACCGTTGCAGCAGTTCGCCGTCGGGTTAAAGCCCTCAGACCGGTCAGAGGCGATCCGAGGGCTAAGCGTATAATCCCTTATTGAGAATGAAGTAGACAGCCATGAAGAGACTGTAGCACAGGATTCGTCCGTTTGTGCAAGATTTTTTTGTGAATGCCTTATCGAGGACATTTTTGGCCCTCGTGGATTGAAAATACTTGATTCTTCAATAGGTTAGAGGGTGAAACGGGGAATGGATGAACTCCCATTCCCCGTTCTTATAGCACGAATTTCTCCGGCCCAGGATTGAAAATCAGCCCGAGTTGCTCATCGTAAGCCCGATCCACGGCAGCCCAAATCTCATCCCCGCTTGCCGTTGCAACCCGTTCTACAACGCCTTTTGCCTTCTCGAACTCCGAGGGACTCAGTCCAACAATGTGCCGCTGCAAGCCACGCCGCAATGCCGGTGTGAGCTCCCCCGCGAAACGCAACCGCTCTATTGCCCTCTGCGCTTCCTCGTCGTCCGGGACAAAAACATCGCGCGTCCGGTTCGAAATCATTTCGAATTCCTGAGCGAGTGAGGCGAAGCTCAGGTTGTTGCGCAATTTCAACAGGCTCTCTCCGAGGTCCACTCCACTTCCCCCGTAATAGCGCTCGAAGTAGAGCCGGATGGCTTCGGCGGAATCCACCTGAACACTCTTACCGTCCTCCAACTCCTGTTTCGCAATTGCTTCCGTGATTCCAGCCGCCTCCTTATACTCATTCGGCGGCAGCTTGTGATCCTCAGGAAGAAAGACCACGACCTTTCCACCGGGCTTGCCCAGCGCCGCCGTCAGTTTTCCTTCGCGGTCTGCGCGGCCAGCGGCCTGGACGATGGAATCGAGCGGAGCCAGCGCTCGCAGGACCAGCGGAAAGTCCACGTCCACGCCCGCCTCGACCAGTTGCGTCGATACCACATGGCACGACTCGCCCCCATTCAGCCTCTTGCGAATCTTGTCCAGCACCTTCAGCCGATGCGACGCGCACATCCGTGTAGATAAATGGAAGACACCTTCCCTATTCAGACCCTTTTGTTCCGCAACCCGCAACAACTCTTCATAAAGTTGGCTGGCATGGTCGCGGACGTTCACGATGGCCAGGCATTGGGGCACGGCAGTCATCCGTTGCGCGATCTCCGGCCAGCCAACTGCTTGCTTTGGATCAATCTCCCAGCAAATCTCCACGCGCTTGAGCTCTCGATGCAATGAGGCCGGATCGCGAATGATCTCGGTGAGTGTTCCAAGGCTCCAGCGCAGGTCGCGTTTGGATTTCGGTCGCTCGAATGCCGGTTGCGTTGCCGTCGAGAAGACAAAGTTCGTGTCCCAGTCCTCGGCCAGTTCCTTCATCATGTCGAGCAGCGGCCCCAGTAGCCTACGCGGGAGCGTCTGCACCTCGTCGAGGATCACGATGGAGCGTGCAATGTTATGTACGCGCCGCAGGTCGGCAGGACGGTTTGAGAACAGACTCTCGAAGAACCGAACCGATGTGGTCACAATCAGCGAGGCATCCCAGTTCTCGGTCTCAAGACGCAAGCCGGTTTCCTGGAATTTCTTCTCCTCTTGGTCGTCCTTGTCGGATGCGGGTATGAAGTGTTCCTCGTCATGTTTCGACAGCTTCTGAATGCTGCCCGAGTGATGTTCAAGGAGCGCATCCTGCCCAAAAATACGAGAATAAACCTGTGCATTTTGTTCGATGATCGACAGATAGGGAATGACCACGATGACCCGCCGGAATCGTTCCGGATAGAGTGCAGCTCGCCGGAGAGCGAAGGCCATCGCCGCCAGCGTCTTGCCGCCGCCCGTGGGCACTGAAAGCGAGAAGAGCCTCTGCTGAGAAGGGGCAGCATTCAGGCAGTCCGCCAGCACCTTCGCGCGCATCTGCTTCACCTGTCCTGCCGGTGAGCTATCTTGTAGCAAAGCGATGTGTTCCAGTAGCATATTGAGGCTCCCGGCGGCAAACAGCCCTCCCTGTGACGGAATACGACCGCCAGAGTCCAACCGATCCGCATCCACAAGGCAACTGAAGAGCATGCGCACAAACAAATCAAACCTAGCCTTCTTTGCGCCAAGCTCAGCATCTCGTTGACTCCCCAGGACAGAGACGATGCGCCCTAGCTCGGGACAGTCGGCGGAAGCCCGCGCAAGAATCTCCTCAACCTCCCTCCGATACCGCTGTTCACTGAGCTTCTGCCGGAAGTCACTCCAGTCCGCAAGCCCGGCATGGTGACCTGCTATGGCGGCCATTACTGCATTCACCCCAGGCTTCCGCACTGCGCCGTCAGCGCCGAAGTACGCGAGCATCGCCCCGTGGATCGCATGTTGGCAGCGTCCCTGCCCGGTCCGGAGCATCTGCTGAAAGCAGTCGGTATACTTGCCGAGGTCATGCAGCAGCCCGGAGAGACTTGCAAGACTTGCGAAGTTTTCGTCGAGCGGACGGGCCTTTGAAGCCAGTTCGCGCGCAATCCGCGCGACAGCTTCCAGATGAACGGACAAAGGCTGCCACCCAGCCCTCGAATCCTCGCCGGGCAGTGAATTTTGCGCCGAATGCGCCCAGTATGGGGTCAAAGACATCGCAGATCATGATACTCAATCTCGCCATCGACCGGCAGGTCTTCCTCCACTAATTGCCGGTTGACTTTCTCTGCCCTTTGCACATTCGCTATGTGAGTTTTGCGAGTTTCCCACGCATAAACGATGTACCTGTTTACGCATAAACGGTGTATCCAGAGCGGTTTTCCACGCATAAACGGTGTATATTTGCGCATAAACGGTGTACCAAGTGTCCACACCGCATTGATTACAAAAGGCTTCCAGAACGCCCTGTAGTACCTTTATGTGAACCTATATGGATAGCCTGTAGCAGCGCCCGCGCTCTGTGGAAATGTGCAGGAGCCCGACGAGCAAAGGCGAGAACCTCCGCCCCCTTAGCGGAGGAAAGGGCGCTGTGCGCCTCCCATGACTAGCTTTGAGCTTTGGGGATGTGCGGGCCGGAAGGGCGAAGCAGCAGGCCATTATCTAGAATTTCGATCTTAAGTTCGGGATAGACCATGACGATCCTGCGGAACGCTTCGATGGCCTTCGCTCGAAAGCACGACCGGCCTTGCGGCGTTTCGGCGTACCCGGCCCCGAAGCTCCGGCGTAGCGACTTCCAGGAAATCAGCGTGGGCCGCGACAAATAGCTAACCCGGCGCGTCGCCCAGGCATAGAGATCGAGCGCCAGAGGCGACTTTTTGAGAGCCCTGATGGCTCTCAGGTCGAGCGGCACCGGGGCGGCGACGAGCTGATCGAAGAAGTTCACCGAGAGGGTCACCGTGGACTTTGCCCGTGTCTCAGTCGGCAGTTTTTGCGGAGTCCACCAAAGATGGAAGTGGTCCGCCACCAGCAGGTTCTCCCCCCCTAAATGACTTTGGCCATCGGCCTCATGCGACCAGCGGGTCGAAATGGCGGCGCCGACCAGGCGTTGCATCTGGTCGCGGAAGCGCGGAATGGTTCCCCAATGGCCGCCAGTGGCCTGAAGTCCCAGTTGCGCCATGAATCTCGAAAGCGTGGAGCCAAGCTCCAGCTCTCGATTCCCGGTTCGCACCGCTTCGGTCGTCATCCAGATGAGAATCAGCCGCGGATAGCTGCCATAGGGCAACCCGGTCCCGCCGACATCGGAGATACGGAGCGTAAGATTGCCGTCGGTACGGAGGTATTGTGTGCCGGGTTGCTCCCGGTGTGGCAGAGTGGTTTGAACCAGGAACTTTGCCATGAACCCGAGCGCGCCGGCATCGAGGGCGCTTTCGGTGGGGATCGCTCGCACAAACGGGAGCAGCGGATGTGCTTGACGGGCACCCGCAGCTTGTTTCTCGCTCAGTCCGATGCCCTTGGGCACGATGGGGCCAGTGTGCGAATGGGCAGCCGCACCAGCCGGCTTGAAGCGTAAGGCTGGCGACAGCCTATCGGGAGCCGAGATCGGCCTCAGACCGAGAATCGACCGTATAGATGTGAGTTCCGATCCCACTCGCGGATCTACCGGATTCCAAGCACGTCGGCGACTTCGGCCGTGCGGAAGTAGAGGCGGCGGCCAAGTCTCAAGCGGGTTGCATTGATCTTGCTGACCCACTCGCCGGAAGACCGCAAAGTGATGCGCAAACCGTCTGGAGAACGATCGAGAAGGGCTGCCAGTTGAGTCATGCTGAGCAGAGGCCCGTACCGCTTTGTCAGAGTCTCTTCCGCAATCGATGTCATGGTCTCCGAGTTCCTTTCCGTCCTGTGCATATCGCTTTTCAGTAGCACTTTCACCCCCAAGAGCCGTTTGGCATGTCCCATTTAGTGCTGTGTACATTTCAATAGACGTACTTTCGATTCTTTTTGTTTGCCCTACCTACGATTATTTTGCTTCACTCCCCGATATTTTCACTGTCGGAGAGCATTCCGTCATATCGCTTGAAGACGATTCTTCCGGTTCAGGTTTGGGGGCCGTTGGCGAAGTTCGCCGCCACCCGCAAGGCCGGGACGCCGATCATCGTTGAAGGCAAGATCAAGCCCGAGACGTACACGGCTGACGGCGTGGAGTACAAGACTTTCTCGATCAAGGCCGACGACATTCGCAAGATCGAATACTCGGCACCTAATGAAGCCAGCGAGAGCAAGGCGGCCAAGCCCGCCAAGAAGAAGGCCAAGTAGCAATCGCGCAACCTGGAGGCGGCTCTTCGGAGCCGCCTTTACTATGCCCGCTGAACGGTTGGAACGGATAGAGCCGAAGTCGGAACCCAGGTCTCAGAATCGAGACCTGGGGCACCCAACCTTGGTGGTTGGTTCAGATGTGGGCCGCCCGCGCAACACTAGGTCTCTGACCGCTTGTTTTTGTACCATCTCCGTGCCCCATCCTTTCGCCTTTTTCCTGGCGAAAGGGTGGGAAAGCGCGAACCCCGACATACGAAATCACACGGTCAAAGACCTAGTTCGCGCAAGGCGCAGAAAATCTAGCTCGGGGTTTCCATCGCCGATAGACAAAGTGTTGCGGACTGTGTATCGTTCTAAATGGGGTATTACGGTTCGGTGATTTAGTCTGTTGCGAGCCGGTCTTCCGGAGATCATCCATGAACAATGTGTTACTGACGCTGGTGCTTTCGTTTTCCGTTAGTTGCTTTGCGGCGTCGTTCGATTGCGCTAAGGCAGGGACTTCCATAGAAAAAGCTATATGCAGTAACAAGAAACTTGGGCGCTTAGATGAAGTTCTGGCACAGAACTACAAAGCGATGCTCGCATCCGATATTGGGGACGGCGCGAGGACTGACCTAAAGACTTCTCAACGCGCATGGGTTGCGAACCGGAATAAGTGCGTGGACAATGAATGCATAGCGAAGGCATACAAGGCGCGCATCGATGAAGTCTGTGATTATCCAGTGATATCTGGGGTTTATCCACCCTGTACGTCGGCCGATGCAGTTGATGACGAGTTCAACCAGCCCTCAATCACAACGAACCCCTCGGCTCCCAAACAGACCACGCCCCAGCAGGCCCAGGCCGCGGGAGATACTAACCAGAAGGGCGCGATTCTCGAGCAAGTCCAGAAGGCCGCTGCTAAGAATGCCGAGAAGATAGCATCCTTAGGGTTTTCTGCTGCTCAGTTGCACTCAGTGATCTATCTGCAATATGACACGATCAGTGCTCCACGACGATTCATTACTTTCGAGAGCTTTCTTGGCTTGTTATTTGAGAACAGCCGCATTTCCAAGGTGACTGCGATCAGCTTACAGAAGTTTAGTGGCGTGCGAATAAAAGTTCAAGGGGCGCCATCTACAGGTTTTTTGTTTAACTTTGACGAAGGCGATGCGTTCCTGAGCCATACTGTTGATGGGGATGATGCCAATCGACTGACAACACCCGAAGATATGTACATGGCGTCACGTCTTCTTGAATCCATCGCGGAAGCAGGGCTCCAGTAGTTATGTTTCCTCGAATGACTGTGTCAGTGACCGTTCACAGTTGAGTAGAATTACGAGGCGATACTGTGTCTCGTCCCTGTGGATTGATCGCAAGGCTTGGTTACGCTAAGTCAATGAGCCGGAAAACCAATAACACGGGGAGGCATCCACGCCGAATTCACGTTGGGCCAATGAAGACAAGATTTGCAATCTTAAAGGCAATCTGTAGTGTTTCCATCGACGGGGGGCGTTTGGGCATGATGATTCCACGATATCAGACATGATTTTTAAATAGGTCAGCAATACATCTCATAGTTGGAGATGTCCTATCCAATAATCTCCTTAATTCTGTTAACAACACCCGGATCTTTTCTGAGCGCATATCGGCTTAGATGTGGAAGGCCGATGAGCTTTTCACCTGTCTCAAGGATAGAGTATCGCCACGTCCATTTCCCATGCTTGGTTTTCTCCGGTTGGTGATAGTCACCGTGAAGCTTTTCTTTGATGAAATCAAACGGCAGTCGCCCGAATGTGATGATGACGCGCGGCTTGACGATTTTCCGAATGATGGCCTCATGAACCGGCCAATACTTCTTCGCCATCGGCCTTCCCCCCGCGTCTTTCTCTTTTTTGTTGCTCTTGAAAATCAGATTCGACGCACAAATCGCATCGAGCTTTTCTCCAAGTTCGCTGAAGAGAAACTTGTAGTTCTGCTGAAGCGGATGTCCACCTATTCCGTACTTACGGGTGCCACTCCAATTTTCATCAAGGTAGGCGTTCACCGTGGAGGTGCTCAGTTCATCCAAAGACTGTCGAATCTGTTTCGGCTCGGCTTCTCCCGACCCGGCTGGATTCACACCGAGAAAATAATACTCGGCACCCTTGAGTGTTTTCCATGAGCTATAGAGAACCGCTCCCGGCTGTTTGAGAAGATCTTCTCCCAAAGATTCCTTCGCCATTTGGACAAAGTTCTCAACATTCTGTTCATCCGATGATGGATCATTGATGCCCATATTCACTCTTTCACGCAGTTAATCACTGACTTGCACAATGTCACGAACGCCGCATCAACATCACCAGAATGTACGTCTTCTGAGCCTCTGTTACTCAAACTCACCCCCGTGACAGGATCGTGACCCTGTAGTTAGATCTAAGGCACTCATTCTCGAAGGTGCTGAAATGGAGCTTCGCTCTATCTTTGACGATTTCATTCATTCTACTCCCTACGATTTGGGTGTCTGTGTCCTTGAGAATACCCGGCTTGGCTTCTATAAACACCACTACCCCGCGGGACGCTCCGACTCTGTCTGGCCCCAGAAGCTGGCTTGTGCTTGCCGCTTGGAACGCCGCACGGCAACCCTCGGTGCCGTCTCCATTGCCATAACCCACCACTGAAGCACTGTCTCCTCTCAAGACCGATCTTAGCCGCTATTTGGGAGGTGCCTCCCGCGCTTTGTTGTCAAATGCACGAATCGCCTCTACTAGGTCTTTAGTATTGACTTCGATCCGAATGAATACCAAGATCAAGCAGCAGGCAAAAAAGAATCCAAATGCGGTTCCAGCAAAGTACAGAGCTGATGTACCTAGGGCTTTAGCAGTGTTTTGTTTGGCTTCGTTTTGGATGGCGCTTTCTCTTGCATTATCTACGGCGTTTGCAAACTGATTATTGAACCATTCTATCGAGGTCGGAGCATAATACTTGCTCGCGTCGTCGAGCGGCAATGCCTGGTCCCTTTTAGCGTCGAGTAATATACCGTCTAGAAACGCGTTAAGGTTACTATAATATGCATCTTTTAGATTTATCCCCTTGAAGTAGGGTGAGAGTTTGGAGTTCTGCTCTTCGATGAGACTCTGTGTCATTTTACAAAATCCGTTGACATTGATGCTTTCGTTATAATCTATAGTGTTCCTGGTTTCATACTGCGTCGTATCCGGATTGAATACCTGTTCGCTTTTCTTATCCCAGCCGATTTGCCCGGCAATCTTGGTTAATTTTGGTGTAACCATCTCGCACTGTTTAGTCACTCCAGATTCGTTCCCGGCGGCTTGGCCAGCGGATGGGGTGGATTCTGAGCCCGATATAGAGGTCGTCTTTGGCGCGGTCATATCATCGAGCTTGATATTTATTTGGGGTACTTTGGGCTGCTCTGATGGCAAGAATTGGATGCCGCCATACACGACTGCAATGACTGTGAGCAAGAGAGTAAGCGTTATGACTGCTATCAGCGCGCTTCGGGCTATTCTTAGAAATGTTCTTTCCATGGCTAAACTCTCCTTCTGAGTTTTCGCATTCATGCTAAGCCTCAGGCGCACCGCTGTCAAATCGGTGATGGTTGACCCTGCCTGAATCGCCAGAGCACCTCAGAGGCCAGTTCAGGCCTCACAGGCTCTCAGGCTGGCCTTTGGCAGGCTTCAGCCGGAATCTCCTTTTTTCCCCGTTCCAGCGAGGGCTCCTGCCCTACGCTCCAGGCGCGCCGCAGTAAAAAACGGCGCGTCTTGCGCTACCCCTCTAGCGGGCCTGTTCCTGCCCGCAACGCCGGCCCTTCCTTTATAAGGTGCAGCCTGCGGCTGGTCCTCCCGTCTCGACATTCATTTCCCGGCGAACTATAGGCTCCGTTCGGCTCCTTCTGTCAACTCCGCTTGTGCAGCTCCGCGCGGCATAGAAGCCGCCGTGCTCGCTTCCGCGCCCCTTCGGGCTTCGG
>JBEKDB010000066.1:0-21161 GCA_050014575.1 Occallatibacter sp.
GCCAGATTCCTGAACCCGAAGGCGGTAACAATCAAATCCAGCGACCCGGATCGCAGCGGCAGGTGCAGGGCGTCGGCCTCGATCGGCGTCGCGTGCGGCTCTCCAGGCTCACGCGCCGCGAACTTCTTCGCTCCCCGCCTCAGCATCCCCCGCGCAAAATCCGCCGCCAGAATCGGCCGCGCATCCCTTGGCCGGTGCCTGAGCAGGGCCATCGTCAGGTCGCCCGTGCCGCAACAGATGTCCAGCACCGCCGCATCGGGCCGTGCCAGCACCGGGCGGAATCGCCGCGCCGTCCGCCGCCACCACAGCCGGTCCACATTCGCAGACAGCACATGGTTCAGCAGGTCGTAGCGGGGCGCAATCGCATCGAACATCTGCCGCACGGCTTGCGCCGCGCTGGCCTCGTCGTTTGCGCCTGGCGGCTTGGCTCCAGTCGTGGTCATTCAGTTTGTAACTCCATGTTTCCGTCCATGCTCAACCCTCAAACAATCCAAGTTTCATTGGTGAGAAGTAGACAATGGAGCTCCAGAATTTCCAAGTGAAGCGGGCATCAATGTAATCCCCTTTTCCAGTCCAATGTGGATTCCATCTGCATATTTGTATCTGAGCTCATCTGATCTTGCCCCACGATTACTTCCTTGCACTATGTATTTTCCTCGTTTCATATATACATCACCACGTTCGTCATAAACTGTGCAGTCATTTGGTTCTCCGCTTCTGCTCGGTGTGCAATCAATAAACGATCCTCCATCTTCCCCACCAGCCCAAATTGCGGAGGGGGGTAATCCGAGCGGTCTAGGAACTTCCTTGCTCTTACATCCGAGAATAAGCGCGGCCCCCAGAAAGAGCACCAAGAGTGCCATCACAAAATGGATTTTCATTTCGTTTCTTCTCCTGATCCAACTGTAGGTGCCCCAGGTCCCGATTTTGGGACCTGGGAAACCACGAACCCCAAGGCCGACTAGCTGACCCGCTGACTTGCTATCTTCCCCGACGCCCGCGCCAGCATGTACCCCACCGCCGCCTCCAGCTCCGCCGCCGTCACGTCCTCCACCACCCCCGCGTCGCCAATGCCCACCGGCAGCACAAATCGCCTTACCCCGCCCACGTTCTTCTTGTCGCCGGCCGCGGCCGCAACCACCTTGCCCGCTCTCAGCTTCAGCGCCGGGAGCGGCCCATACCTGTAAATCAAGCTCTCCAGCCGCTCAAACTGACGGCCGGCAATCGTTCCCCGCTTGCGCGCCAGCCAGAGCGCGGCCACCATCCCCCACCCCACCGCCTCGCCATGCAGCAGAGTCCTGTAGCCGGTCGCCTGCTCCAGCGCGTGGCCCACCGTGTGCCCCAGGTTCAGGATCATGCGCAGCCCGCTCTCGCGCTCGTCCCGGTTCACCACGTCGGCCTTCATGCGGATCGACGCCGCGATCACCTTTTCGAGAGCCTTCGGATCGCGCCCCAGCACCTCGTCCGCGTGCTCCTCCATGAAGCGTACCAGCGCCCGGTCGCGGATGATCCCCGCCTTGACGCTCTCCATCAGCCCGGCCCGCAGCTCCCGGTCCGGCAAGGTGCCCAGCACGCCAATATCGGCAAATACCGCCAGCGGATGATGGAAGCTCCCGACCAGATTCTTACCCTCGGGCAGGTTCACGCCGGTCTTGCCGCCTACGCTGGAGTCCACCTGCGCCAGCAGCGTCGTCGGAACCTGCACGTAGGGAATCCCGCGCATGAAGATCGCGGCCACAAAGCCGCCCACATCGCCCACAATCCCACCGCCGAAGGCAATCAGCAGACTCCCGCGATCCCCGCCCGCCTGCGCCATCTGCCGCAGCAGCTTCTCCACACTGGCCAGGGTCTTGTACTTTTCGCCGGGCTCCAGGAATAGCACCACAGGGGCGTCCCCAAAGGACTGCTGCATGAATTGGCCCCACAGCCCCCATATCGGCGCCGAAGTCAGCACAAAAACCCGTTGCGCCTGCCCGCCGTGGCGGGGCAGCTTGCCCGCAACCCGCTCGATCCGCGGCGCCAGCGTCTCCAAAAGCCCGCTGCCCGCAATCACGTCGTACTTCGCCGATGGTGTCTCTACTCGTATCGTCTGCACGGTACCTTGATCTTAAATGCACTCAGCGCCGAGGCCGGGGTTCGCGGCTGTCGGCAGGTCCGTCGCCCCATGCTTCTGAGACCGGATTGAAATCAAACGCAAAGCGGCGGAGCCATCAGGCTCCGCCGCTTTGCAAGATCGAATTCCAGCTTCCAGAACTGCCTTGTGGCAGCCTGCGCCGCACCCGCCGGCCTAAGCCTTGAGCTTGCGTCGCACCAAGCCGCCCAACGCAGCCAGGCCCGTGCCCAGCAAGAGAAGGCTTGACGGTTCCGGCGTAACGCCAGCCGGGCTAACCGATACGTCGGTCAAATTGTACCACGAAGGGTTCTGTAAGCCCGCAAAGCCCAAGGTATCGTCGCCGACTCCAACCACATTCACCGAATAAGGCGTAAAAGCACCGATATCCGTCGGATCGGTGCCTGGAACGTCAAGCACCTCAGCGCCGTTCCAAAGCACTTGAAAATCCGCCGCGCTTGTGGACACCTCATTCTCAAGCTCAAAACTGAGGGTGTATTCATAATCCGGTAGTGTATCGAGCTTCTGCGTGATCGTGTCGTAATCAGTCGATACCGCGCCAAACGCCGCATAGCCGGTATTGAAATAGAAGTCGCTGCCTTCGTTAGCGTAGATGAGAGTCCAGTCGTACCCGGGATTGCCAGCATAGGAGAAGTCGCCATTGGTGACTAGGTCGTCGGCTCGCGTCACCGACGGCGCCAGCAGACCAAGGAAAACCACGCACAGCGCGGAAAGTGCAAACCGGAAGCGAACGTTCATGGAATTCTCCCCTTACAAATACAAGAGCGCCATTATCGGTGGACTCCCGCGCGGCAGGCGCGGAGCAAGAACCACCCTACAAGAACACTTGCAAATCGGGGGCCAGACTCCCGCGGATGGAAGATGATTCAGCGTCGAGGCCTATGCTGCTGATTCTATTGGCAAACATTATGATTTGAAGGGCATTACTTGATCCTCGCTACGGTAAACTACTCCGGCGACGAGGGGCAAAAGTGCAAGACTTTGCAGCAGGAAAGGGGAAAAGTTTTCCACTTTCGCAGGGAGGGCTCTTCGGCGTCAGGCTACCCAGGCCCTCGAAACCTCATTCGGTCCAGCTCGCAACCCGCATCTCTTCCCGGACAATACGCCGCAGCGTATGTTCCAGCCTCGGCGCTTTGCTTTCCACGTGCTGCTGTAGCGCCTCGTTGATTAGCGCCTGATAGCCCATCGCCCCGCCCACCCCTCACCATCCCAGCCAGATCAAGGGAAGGAGGCCGGAGGCGGCCAGCCCCAGCAGCATCGCCAGGGCCTGCACGCCGGTCTTGCGGTCGGCCAGGCTGTATGCGTAAATCCCCTTCACCACATTGTTGCTGGCGGCGGCGATGATCACCGCGCCCGCGGCGACCTTCAGCGGCGTCAGTGTGCCCGCTGCCTGGGTCAGCCCCATGATGAACGGGTCCACGTCGCTGACACCCATGATCGCGGCCAGAGTATTCACGCCCGTTGTGCCCAAATAGGTCAAGGCCAGCTGCGTAATGACCAGCATGGCCAGGAACAGCGCGGCAAAGAGAAACGCCGTAAGCAGTTCCAGCGGATTCTTGGCCTCGAACTCCCGCTTTACCTCCTGAGTGTTCTTATCCGGCCGCCGCGACCAGAGCCAGCCGACGCCGACCGCCAGAATGGCCAGCGCCAGAAAAGGTATGTACAGCTGAAGCATCAGTTGGCGGTTGAATAGCGCCAGCAGAATAACCAGGCGCAGGTACATCACGCCGGACGCGATCAGGATGCCGCCGGAGAAGAGGTGGGGTTGCTGCTCCCGAGCGGCCCGGCGCGCCATCACCACCGTGGTTGCCGTGGACGAATAAGCCCCGCCCAGCAGCGCCGCCAGCACGATCCCGCCCTGGCCCTTGGTCAACTTCTGCAAGACATAACTGAGGTAGGAAATCGCGCTGATGGCAACCACCACGAGCCATGTCTTGAATGGGTTGATGTGGAATTGGCTGAACTCCCGATTCGGCAGGATGGGCAGAATCACTCCGCTCAAGAACAGAAACTTGGCGAAGGTAAGAATCTCGTCGGGAGCGATGCGCGCGGCCAGTTTTTCAAGTGCTGCCTTCAGATCCAGCAGCAGCAAGCTGGCCACGCCCAGCGTGGTGGCAATCCATAGATGCCCGTAACAGACGAGGGCTCCCACCAGGAAGGTCGCCAGCCCCGAGATCTCTGTGGTGGCACCGGCGGTCTCGCTTGAGGAGATCTTGTGCCAGTAAGACAACAGCAGGAATCCGGCAACAACCACTAAGCCGGTCGCCAGCGGAAGCATCTGCGGCCCTGAGATAAGAGCGGCGGAGTAGCCAACCAGGCCAATCAGCGGAAAGGTGCGCACTCCGCCGAAGGAGTAAGATCCTCCCGCCGCCTTGTGCTCTTCCCGCTCCAGTCCTATGAGGAACGACAAGAATAGGACCAGAACAATTTGCAAGGCTTCTGGCGGTAACTGCCGGTATATCTCCATTCGAGTCGAGCCTCCAATCTTCTGTTCACCCGCGCGAAATCTGCGGGCCGTTGCGCTTCAAGGCCTCTTCACTCCGGCGGGGCCATCGACCAGGCAATACGAATTCGACCCGCGCCACCGGCGAAAGAACAGTAAACCATCGGCCAACCTTCGGGCAATCTTGCAGTCAGCTTGTGCTTCCTCGCGGCTGAGTTCCCGGCGCCGCGCTCCCAGCCATGGGACTTGCTCTTCCGGCCAACCCGGAAAGCAGCCGAGCGTTTTCCCCGATTCCGCTCTACTTTGCGTGCAGCTCGTTGAGCCAGTCTTCCATGTGGCCGAGGGCGCGCAGCAGGCTGAGGCGGGCCTTGGCCAAGTCGAGCGAGGCATCGAGCGAATCCTCATATTTCTGGCGCTCGTCGATGCGGGCCAACTGCTCGGCTTTGGGGGTGAGTTGCGGCTGGACGCCGGGCCCGGTCTCAGCGCCGTTGCCCAGTTCGAGCTGGGCGAGCACGGTCTTGAGCTGCTCGTCGGCGATCTGCTGTTTCAGGCTCGCAACTTCGGCCAGGGCATCCAGCTCACGCAGGTTGCCGGTGAGCGTGGCGATCTGAACGTCGTTCTGCCGCTGTGCCTGCTCGGCTTCGACCGTAGCGCGCAGGGCATCGGCGGCCGACTCCCTGGCCTTGGCGCGAAGGGCAAAGTCAAAAAACGGAAACGTGACCTGAAGGCCAAAACTGACGTTGTTGGGAGTGAAGTTCTTGTAATAAGTGCTATAGCTGTTCAGATCGTCGGAGTCGTAATTGTAGATGGCTCCAAATCCGATCTGGGGCCGGCGCCACGACAGGTCGTCTCCCTTGGCCTGGAACTGCTTGGAGCGCGCGATTGCGCCGGCGGCGTCGATGCCGGGCAGGCTGCGCGGAGCTTCATCCGCGGTGACGGCGGGAATCTCAGGGATGGTGGCGTGGTCGGGAAGAATGGAGCCGACTGGCATTCCGGTGAGGGCGGCAAGCTGCTTGGCCAGCGTGGCGGCCCTGGTTTCCAGATGAAGGCGCTGAAGTTTAAGCTGGGCGATCTTCAGGCGCGTCTGCAGCAGGTCCAGGCTGGAGTCGACTCCGGCCTCGGCGCGCTGCTGTTCGATCTGGACCAGACGATCGGTGAAGGCCTCCTGTTGGCGCGCCGCCTCCAGTTCGCGGTTGACCGTGTCCAGCTCAATGTAGGTGGTTGAGGCGTCCAGAGCCACCTGCTCCCGGGCGTCCTTTAGGCTCAGGTTGGCGGCGTCCAGGCCGGCGTGGGCAGCCTTGGCGTACTGGCGCTGAGAAAAGCTCAAAACCAGCGACTGCATGGTGGCGCTTCCCACCGATGGCTGGCCCGTCGGGAAGCCATGAGAATAGCCGATAGTGGAACCGATCACGAAGTTGGGGATATACGCGTCCCGTGTCTGATCTAGAGCGGCTTGGGCCTTTTGCACATCGGCTTCGGCCAGCTTGACGGCGCCGGAGTTGCGCTGGGCCAGGTCCACCACCGTGGCCAGCGAGACCTGGGCAGGCAGAAGAGCGGGCGCAGCCGCAAGCGCCAATGCCAGGAGGATTGGCGTCCATGCTCGGCGCGGATTGGGTGCGTTCTTCACCTGCGTATTTCCTGTCAACGGTTGGTCTCCTGGCGGCTGCGATCCTGCGCGGGCTTGTAGTCATGCGCCAGCGCCAGGGCCGCAGCCTGTTCCCGATTTGCGGCCGCGGCGTCGCCGAGCTGCTCCTTGAGCCGCGCCAACCGGATGTGGGCCACGAACGCGGGCGCTTCCTCGCTCTTCGCTGAGCTGGCCAGATAAGCATCGAGCATTTTGGCCGCCAGCGCCGGGTCGCGGCCGGTCTCGGTCAGTATGGATGCACCGTCATAGAGGGCAAGAGCGGAGCGTTTGTCGCGTTCGGCTGCGGCTTCGCCGCTATGCACCGCCGATTCCATCTCTGTCCAGCGCCGGTGGCGGCGATAGAAGCTGCCCAGTGCAATCCACTGCGAAGCGGGATGGGCGCCGGCCGCGATCGCCTGCTTGAACTCCTGCTCGGCCGTGCCGTAGTCCTTCTGCTGCTCGGCAATGCGGCCGCGCAGTTGATGAGCGCGGGCCGGGTCCACCTTGTCCAGTTGCGCGGCGATGCCCTGCGCTTTGTCGATGCCGCCGCCCACAATCCCTGGCGCTTCACGGTAAAACTCGCCCAGGTCGAAGAGGGCATCGGCGTTGCGCGGATCGAGCCGCACCGATTCTTCAAACTCCGCCCGCACACGCTTGGCGAGCGCATAGGCGGTGAGGAAGGAGGCGCGGCCGGCTTTTTCGCCCAGTGCGCGGGCCAGCCACAGATGATAGCTGGAGTTCTGGCTATCCAGCCGCACGGCTTGCTGGCACTCGGTTGCGGCCGCATTCCACTGCTCAAGCGTGAGCCGCACGCGGCATTCCAGGTTCGCAGCCTCGGCGAGATTCACGCCCGATGGGGGAAGGGAACTGAGCGCGGCAAGCGCCTTGTCTGCCTCGCCGGCTTGCAAAGCCGCGTTGACCTCCGCCAGGGATTCGGTTGCCTGCGTCAGCCGCTCGTGTTCCCGTGAGGGAGTGGAAGCCTGGGAGGGCGCCCAAGCTGCGATAGCCGCCAGCAACGCCGGGGCCAGCGCCCATGCCGCCATGCGCACCTGCCTCACCGCGCCACCTTGATTGGAATGCCCTCCTGCAAGGGCTGTCCATTGGTTGTGCCCGTTGCCACCCAATCTCCCTCATTGAGTCCGGAGAGGATGGCAACCTGGGTGAGGTTGATGGAACCGGTGGTTACGGGGGTTCGCGCCAGCCCGCCGCCAGCTACCTTGTAGACGTAGGTCTTGCCGTTCTCGACGCGGAGCGCTTCACGCGGCACAGCCAGGGAGTTTGGCTCGCTGAAGGTGGTCACCTTGACGGTCACTGTGGTAGCGGGCAGCAGTTCACCATCGCCACCGTCGATCGCCACCAGCACTTCGCCCACGGTGCGCGTGCCGTAAACGATCACCGTCGAGGGCATGCGGGCGACGTGTCCCTGCCACGAGTGGTCCGGTTTGGGGTCGCCGTCCCATTTGATCTGAATCTTCTGGCCGACGGCCAGCTTGCCGATATCCGGCTCGTCGAAATAGGCCCGCACCCGCTCATGGCGCAGGTCGGCCACTTGCAACAGCAGCTTGCCCGCCTCCACAAACTCCGTGGGTCCGGCATCGATGCTGTAAACGGTTCCGGCAACGGGGGCATGGATCGAAGTCTGCGCCACCACCTGCCGCGCCGCGCTCAAATTGGCTTCGGCATCGGCAAGCGCCGCCCGCGCCCGCTCCACCTCTGCCGGCGAGTAGCGGCTGCTCACGCTCTGCTCGGATGCGTGCAGATTCGCCTCCGCCGTATCCAGCCGCTGCTGAGCGGCGGCTGCCTCGCTGGCCGAGGCCGCGCCTGTGGATTTGAGCTGGATCACGGCGTCCAGATCGCGCCGCGCCTGATCGCGCTCGATGCGGGCGCGGGCCACGTCGCTTCCCGCCGCCTGCCGCTCTTGCAGAGTTCCGTTGTGGGTGGCCGCTTCCACCGCGGCTTGGGCGGCCTTGACGCCGCTCTGGGCGGTGGCCAGCCGGGCACGCGCCTCCACGTCGTCCAGCAGCATCAGCAGCTTGCCGGCGGGTACCTGGTCGCCGGGCTGCGCGTAGACCGCTTTCACGGTGGTCGAGACGGGGCTATGGATCTCGTAGTTCACCTCCGGCTCCACCCGGCCATTGGTGCTGACGGTGCTGATCAACTGCTGGCGGCTCACCTGGACTTCACGCACCGGCAGGCGATCCCGCATGAGGAACCGCGTCGTGAAGAAGACGACGATAAGTAGTACCCCCGCTCCCCTCCAAAGCCAGAGCCGGAGCCGGTCCGTTTGCTTTCTCTCTTCAGCCATTCAGATAACCAAAGTCAGTATATAGGACTCAAACACAAGCGTTTGGGCGCGAGAAAATGCGTCGCACGCGACTCTGTCCAGCCGCTGTCGAGGCTCGTACAATGACAATATGGCTCTGGAACCGCGCTATACCGATGAACATGCCAAGGCCGGCCTGGAATTTGCCTTCCCCGCCATCGAGACCTGGCAGAACCAGTTTCCCGGCTACGAAATCTCCATCGACGACCCGGAGCTGACTTCGGTTTGTCCCAAGACTGGGCTGCCGGACTTCGGCCTGCTCACCATCCGCTACATGCCTCGCGACCGCTGCATGGAGCTGAAATCGCTGAAAGAGTATCTCTTCAGCTACCGCAATCTGGGCATCTTCCAGGAGAATATCGTCAACCAGGTTCTGGAGGACGTGGTCAAGGCCTGCGATCCGGTATGGGCCGTGGTGCGCGGCGAGTTCCGCCCCCGCGGCGGCATCGGCACCACCGTTGAGGCGCGCTGGCCCCGGCCCCAGCAGACTGCCTGAGCTGCGCCACATCCTCAGGCGCCCGCTCTGCCGTCAGGACACATGGAAGCAGAACTGCCTTGGCGCTGTATGCGTCCGCTGGCGGCGCCAATGCCGGCATCGCGCAGACAGCGACCGGGCACACTCCACTCCGGATCGCTGTGCAGTGCGGTCCGAGCGAGACAAGACGCCTGGAACGCCTCATCTCGTCTCTGGTCTGATTTGAATCGCGTTTTAGCGGCGTCCTTTGCCGCGGCCGCCGCCCCGATATCCGGGAAGGGCGCGTTCGCCGCCCGCATCATGGCCGGCGTTGCCTACATGGCCTTGTCCATCCCGCGCCTCGTTCCCATGGAAGTGGTTGAACGGCTCCGCACCGCGCTCCGGCAGCGGTCCATGGTAGCCTTGGTGAGGGTCGTAGCGGTTGTCGACGTGGCCGTAGAAGCCGCGGGGGCCGTGAAACCAAGGGCCGGCTCCAATAAACACCCCGCCAGTAAACCAATCGGGCCCATAGTAGCCATACGGAGCGCAGTCATATGGCTCATAGTCGAAGTACCCATACGGGCACCCAGGCGCCACTCCGACGCTGATGGCAACCTGCGCCGGCCCCAGGGATACACAGCTGAACAGGGCAATTGCGAGAACTGAGAATGCAAGGACTTTGCCGTGGGACATAGCTTCTCCTCCATTAGTTGAGAGACAAAAAGACACCGACGAAGGTGTCTCTCCGGTTCACAGTGCCATGCTGGACAATGGAGCGTCCGGTCAAAACTGACCGCTTTTTCAGGGATGGAGGCGGCAGCGGCCTTGGCTGCGGACTCGAATCGCTTCTCTTTGAAAATGATCGAGGCGTCAAGAAAGCAGTCATGCCGGCCGGATTCCCGGCTGTGAGCCCTCTATGATATTCGTTGTACCTCTCGCCGCACTCGGCGCGGCCAAAGCCCCTTGCCCACCTCGCCCCAGCCTCTTCGCCCTCGCCTCAGCCCCGCCGTGGGGACGCTGCTGCTGCTCATCGGCCTGAATCTCTTCAACTACATCGACCGCTACATTCTGCCCGGCGAGGTGTCGCTGATCCAGCGCGAATTTCACTCCACCGACCAGCAGATGGGCGCGCTGACCACGGCCCTCTTTGTTTTCTATATGCTTGCTGCGCCGCTGACCGGCTGGCTGGGCGACCGCTTCCGGCGCAAGCCGCTCATCATCGCCGGCGCGGTGCTGTGGAGCGTGGCCACGTTGAGCACGGCCTGGGTCCACGACTACTGGACCCTCTACATTCGCCATGCGCTGGTGGGCGTGGGCGAGGCCACCTTCGGCATCTTTGCCCCCGCCGTGCTGGCCGACTTCTATCCCGAGCGGGATCGCAACCGCATCCTCTCCATCTTCTATCTCGCCATTCCGGTGGGCGCGGCGCTGGGCTACCTGGCGGGCGGAGAGCTGGGCACGCTGTGGGGCTGGCGCGCGCCCTTCTTTCTCTGTGCCCTTCCCGGGCTGGCGATTGCCGCCCTCTACGCCTGGATTGGCCGCGAGCCGGAGCGCGGCTCCAGCGACCGCGTACGCCCCACCACCGATCGCGCCACGGTGCTGGGACTCTTTCGCAACCCCGCTTTCCTTACCGCCACGCTCGGGCTGGCCACGCTCACCTTCGCCATGGGCGGCATCTCGGCGTGGGTGCCCACGTTTCTTGAGCGTTTCGTTCAGATGCCCTTGAACAGCGCTGACCGGATGGTCGGGACCATCACCGTCGTTGACGGCATTGCCGGAACCCTGGTGGGAGGCTGGCTGGCGCAGCGCTGGCTGCGGACCAACTACCGCGCGCTTTATCTGCTCAGCTTCTGGAGCGTCGCCCTCACCCTGCCCTGCGGCGCGCTGGTCTTCTTCGGGCCGCGCGCATGGTCCATTCCGGCGCTCTTTGCCGCCGAGTTCTTTCTCTTCCTCAACACCGGACCGCTCAACGCGGCCATCGTCAACTCGGTCTCGGCGCCGGTGCGGGCCACGGCCATATCGATCAATCTCTTCTGCATTCATTTCTTCGGCGATACCTTTTCGCCGCAAATCATCGGCGCCATCTCCGACCGCACGAAGAGTTTGCGGCTCGGCCTGGGCGCTACGCTCGTCTTTCTGGTCATCTCCGCCGTGATTCTCCGCACGGGCGCCAGGTTTGCGCCGCCGTTGGAAGAGACGGGCTGATTTCACCAAAGCTGGGTGCCCCATCCTTTCTGCGGTCGCCGCGGCGACCGGAAAGGGTGGGAAACCACGCTGCGACCGGAAAGGGTGGGCGGCCGAGATCTCCCAGCGCCCGCCTACTTCGCCTGCCGCGTCTCCTGATCCCTCGTATTCATGAAGGCGCGCCCTCCGCCCTGCGAGCGCAGGTTGGGATCGTTGATGGGCGGGCGGCTCTGCTCCGCGTCGAAACCGCGCGCCAGCTTGGGGTTGGGCTTGAACTTGGGCGGACCGCCATAGAACTGGCGCGCATGGCTGAGAACCATTCCGGCGCGGCCGTGCATGGGCCGCACAATGCCCCGAACCTGCACGGTCATGTCGCGATACTTGCGGAGTTCGCCCACCTCGCCGCGATCCTCCCACAAGCTCACGATGGTGAACCGGCAGGCTTCGTCAGGGGTCTGCGGCGAACACACGTCGAGGAAGCGGGTTCCATCCGGCAACTGCACCACATCGTAGACGTAGGCGGTCACGCACACGTCCTTGTGGATGAGTTTGGAGGCCTCCTCGGCGGTAACGCAGGGCTTTTGCGCGCCGGCAAAGGCCGGCAGGGGCGCGGCCAGGGCCAGCAGAACGAGCCAACGCAACCGGCGCAGCGCCATGGCGGGACTCCAAAAGAAGAATGCCGAAATCCTACCGCGAATTGGCCGGAAAGGGAAGCGGCGAGGTCTTCGAACAGTGGTGCAGTTTCCGGATAGGCGGCCATTCAGGCACAACACGATTCCTGAACGCTGCGGCGTTTACGGAGACCCATTCTATGTTCCTTACCTCAATGAAAGCTCCAAGGCGAGAACCGTAAGACAAACTACCCTTCGAAGATGGTGCGGTGCCGCCCTATGGAGCAGCACCCATCCGGAATTACTGGATTGTAGGATTCAGAGCCTTGCCCGCTGGCGCGTCCAACAATTTATCCTCCAACGCCGTCTGCTGCACATTCATGAAGCTCTGCCACTCGTCGACCGAGAGCTTCCTTGCCGTGATTACCCGAAACTTCTCCTTGTCCTCTGGCGATGCCAGGTTTGCATACATAGCCCCCGGGGCTTGGATGAATGATGTCTTCGCATTCCGGAGCGCAGACGGCCCGTTGTCAAGTGCCAACGCGGCATTGTAACGATAAGTACTTGCCAGCGCGATGTGCTCCTTTGAACCCTGCTTGTAAGCCAGACGCAACGCGATCTCGGAGTATTTCATTTCCTTTTCTGGCTCATTTATCAATTGGTAGATTCTAGCCGCGCCCAAAGCCGACTCTAAAACAAGAGAATCCCTAGCCGACATATTCGGGGCAGATTTCAGATCCAGCACATGTTCGTAGCGATCGGCTGCGGCCTCAAGTTGGCCGCTCGCCAACAATCCATTTGCATCGCGGAAAAGCACTGTGCGCCGTTGATTAGGGTCGACTTTGGCTTCGTCATTTTCCCACGCACCGAAAATCCCGTCGAGACCTCTGGCGGTCAAAGCGATGTCAACCGGACAGTGCTTAAACGGAAACGGCGGAGGCCCGTGCTCGGTTACATCCAGGATCACCGCGGCCAGTTCCTTGTTCGTAATAGAACCGGGCCTCAGGTCCCTGGCCACTTCCGCAGCGCTCTTGTATTGATTCTTTGCAATTCTGAGGCTCAGACGACTTCCCACCTCTGTCCTCGGCATCTCCTTGAAGACTTTCTTGAGAGACTCCATGGCCTCAAGCAAGTTGATGGAAATGCCGTTGTTTGCATTCGAAGGGTCCTGTTCAATCAATATCGCAAATATATTTTCGCTACCATCCATTACCGGCGACCCACTTTCACCTGGTGATGCGGTTCGGTCAAGCGTCCACTGGCGGTGTTTCAAGGGGCGATCACCGATACCGAAGTCTCTTACAACAGACATCTTGTCACTAGGATGAAGGACTGCCTCGATTTCGGGGTTCCCCTCCACCGGAAAGCCTGCCTTGTATGCTTCGTCAGGTGGCTGAAGGCTCAACGACAGATCAAAGGACGCCTGCGCCGAACCGAGCATCGAAATGTAATCTTTGAGGTCGTCCCCCGACATCTTCAGCAACGCTACATCGACACCTGGATCGGGATCATAGCCCCCATCATCGTTCTTGCATTCATCCCCAACAAAGTGCTTGCAAAGCTTCATCACAACCTCGAACTTGAACTTCCGTTCCGGCTGCGAGTCGAGGTCACCAATAATCCCATCCTGATCCAGATGGTTGACGACATGTTGAGCTGTCAGGAAGTATCCCGAAGCAGGATCGATGGCAAAGGCAGTTCCTTGACTGCGACCTGCGAATATCCGGAAGATGTAATTCGTATACCTCGCGACGACATTAGCAGGGTCTAGATTATGCCCTCTTGGCGGTTTCAGCGGATAATCGCATGGCACCTGCGCAAACGCCGAAGCACCAACAGCCACAGCCAGAAGATTAGCCGCTAGGTTGAGGAATCTCATCTCTCAGTCCGATTCTATTTTGTTGAGGGCTTTGCAAACTTCACCGAAATCTTCTGGACATCAGACACCGATCCGCCCCCGGTCAGACTTCCCCCAATGGGCATCAGATTGAACTGGATCCCGGCACTCCCGTTATTCTTTACCGTGAATGCAAAATCCGCAGACAACGAGTCGACCAACAGCGGCAGGGAACCTTCTCCAATTTGCGCATCGTGAATCCCCTTTGCTGCTCCGTAGAGAGCATTCGAGATTGTCTGGTCCAAGTTCTTATTTGCCACGGCCGCCCGCCCTGAAGCTGGTTTGAGAACGATGGTCATTTGGCTTGAGGTGGTTTTGTCGGTCCCTCCGCCAAATTTGATAAACCAGAGATTGACGCCGCCGCTCCCGTTGATATCGGTTTGTGTCTGGAGCTGCAATGTCACAGAGTCCAACGGCGGAATGTTGTGGAAGTCCTTGTTGATCCTTGAGTTCGCGTCGTTCACTCCTCGTTGAATCGCTTGAAGCAAATCCGAAACAAGGACTGAAGAATCTTGAGCCTGCAGGTTCCCGGTCAAGACAAATGTTAAAACCGCCAATGGGACCAATAGCCGTATCCTCATATCTCGCACCTCTACGATCGAAAACTACCACGAAAGGTCAAACCATGCGCAGCTATTTTCAACAATGTTGAGTCAGACATTCTCCGGGTGCCGGAGAAGAGACGGCGAAGTACACATCCTTTCTCTCCTCGGTTGCTCGGAAATCATCAGACCGAACGTCAACGGAATGATTGGTACCCGCCAATTCGCCATCGTTTTGGTCTTCCGAAACGTCGGAAGATGAATATCGTCTTAGCTCCGGCATTCCTCCAAAATCGAGGCGCTGCTTGCGGAAAATATCCTCCCCCCGGCGCACAATAGGAATTGGAGAGAAAGAGCGCGGAGCAGCCCAGCCCGCCCCGCCTCAGCGAAATCATGAAAAACATCCTTGTTAAATCCGCTAACCCAAATCTCCTCAATCGTTTAGCCGAAACCGGCGTTTTTTGGTTTTGGCCGTGAAACTGTGGAGTCCTATATAAATCATCCAGAATCAACAGCTTGGACAGAGCGCCTGCACAGGAATACAGCGCCTGTACGCCAGTAAATATGTCGCTTTACTAGAATTGGGCGCCCCGCTCTCGGCGCGTCTACTCGGGATGGTCTGGGCTCATCAGGCAGATGTCTGGCAGGTTCCGGTAGCGCTCGGCATAGTCCATGCCGTAGCCGATCACGAAGAGGTTGGGAATGGAGAAGCCCACGTAGTCGGCGTCGATCTTCTCGATGCGGTGCGAGGGCTTGTCGAGCAGCGTGGCGATGCGGAGCGTCTTGGGACGCTGCTGCGCGAACAGCTTGCGCAGGTAGGAGAGGGTGAGGCCGGTGTCCAGGATGTCCTCGACGATGAGCACGTTCTTGCCCTCGATGGGCTCGTCGAGATCCTTGATAAGCTTGACCGCGCCCGAGGTGCGCACGCCGTTTCCGTAGCTCGAGGTAGCCACGAAGTCGAAGGTGGCGTCGGCCTGGATGGCCCGCGACAGGTCGGCCAAAAAGGGCGCGGCGCCCTTGAGCACGCCCACCATCACCAGCTTCTCGCCGTTCAGGTCGCGGGTGATCTGGGCGCCCATCTCGGCGACGCGTTCGGCGATCTGTTGACGGGTAAAGAGAATTTCGAGGTTCGAATAGCTGGGGGAGGCCATGCAGACAGTATCCGCGAAAATCGCGCCCCTGGGCAACGGAGATTGTGAAAATCGCAAGCAAGCGCCGGCCAGTGTCGGCCCGCCGTGCTCGTCTCCCGCTCGCGCGGCTATACTTGAAGAGCGATGCTGCCTTACCTACACCTCAATCTGTACTTCTGGCACGGGAGTCTGCCCACCTTCGGCTTGATGCTCTGGTTGGCCATCGTGACTGCGGCTTTTGTGATGGACCGGGGCTTCAAGCGCGCGCGCATCGGCTTGGACGGGGCCGGCGGGAACTCCGCTGGGCCGGACGTGGTGGGGATGGTTGCGGTTGCGGCGCTGCTGGGGATTGTAGGCGCCAAGCTGTGGCACGTCCTTGACACGCCCATGGAGTTTCGCGAACTGGGCTGGCGGGTGCTGTGGGATACGGCGGGATTCGCCTGGTTCGGCGGGCTGCTCTTCGGCATCTCGGCGCTGGTCTTTCAGGGCTGGTGGGCTAAGATCGGCGCGCTGCGGACGCTTGACCTGGCGGCGCCGGCGGCGGCCATCGGCTATGGCATCGGGCGCATCGGCTGCTTTCTATCCGGCGACGGCTGCTACGGGCTGCCGACCAATCTGCCCTGGGGCATGAGCTTCCCGCATGGCATTGAGCCGACGCTGGTTCGCGTGCATCCCACGCCGCTCTATGAACTGGCTGCGGGGTTGCTGATCGGCTGGTGGCTGTGGCGGCGCGGGGGAAGACCTCACAGAACGGGCGCGATCGTGGGCCAGTACCTGGTGCTGAGCGGCGTTGCCCGCTTCCTGGTCGAGTTCATTCGCCGCAACCCCAAGGTTCTGTGGGGATTGTCGAATGCGCAACTGGCCAGCGCGGGATCGGTGGTTGCGGGCATCGCGTTGATTGTTTGGGTGGCCATGCGGCGCGGCGATGAGCCGGATAAGGCTGGCGCGGCGATGGAGAAGGCGGCCTGAGGCGCGAAGGAGCGGGTTCCCTAACTCTTTGCGGACCAAGGATCGATGACCTTCAACCCGCAAGCGATGAAATCTTTCACATCCCGAGTGGCCAAAGCGGCGCGGTGAACGCTTGCAATCGCTGCAATTTGCGCATCGAACTCGCGGATCGGACGGCCCATCTTGCGGCGTGTCGCGAGAATATGGCCGTATTGGCGCGCCGCACGCAGATCGAAATCCAAGATCTGGCCTCGAAAATCCTCGGCGATCATCGCTTCGACCGCTTCACTCAAGGCTTTTTGTATGCGTCCTGTCGGCATCATGTCGATGCCGGAAAGCAATTCGGCGAGGACCACGGAAGCGGTCCACAATTCTTCTTCCGGTTGCTTGTCGAGCCACGCTGAGACAGCCGGTTCTGGCCGCTCCCGCATCATCTCGGAGATCACGTTTGTGTCGAGCAGGATCATTCGTCAAATTTGGGAATCGGGCGGCTCGAAAACTGACGGGGTGGAATCACAAGATCCACACCGCCGAGCGCGGCGAATCGCTTGTGAATAGCGGTCCCCAGCCCCAGCCTGGGCGCGGCCGGGCCGCTGGCGACCAGATCGGACAGCATCTCGCGCACCTCGGCCTCCATCGATCGGCCGTTGAGTGCGGCGCGGACTTGCAGCCTGCGCTTGACCTTTTCATCGAGATTGCGGATGGTGAGCGTTGCCATAACCACAGTGTAGCACGAATCTGCTAGCAATGACAGCAATGCTAGCACTCGGCCGCAACCAGTTGTCGCGTTGCCTGCCGCACTCGCACGACCGGGAAATCCAACCCGAGGTTCTTCAATTCCAGGCGTGCCGCGGCCAACCAGCCCGCGCAGCGATCCGGGAACAAAACCGCTCTTGTCGTAAACTGATAACCGAAACCGCCCCGAGGAGAAACCCAGTGATCCGGTCGGCTTTTCCGCAACGCATCTTGAGAATGAGTCTCTTGCTTGGTTGTTTGTTCGCAAGCCTGCCGTCCTGTGGCCCGCAGAAGCCCCAGGCCAGCGGAGAAACTATCGTGCTGGTTCGGCATGGCGAAAAGCCGGAGGGCGGACTTGGCCAGTTGACCTGCAAGGGGCTGAACCGGTCGCTGGCCCTCCCATCCCTGCTGGTTTCGCGCTATGGCAAGCCGGACTTCATCTATGCGCCGGACCCAGCCGAGCAAGTCAACGACGGCCATACTTTACCTACCTACTCCTATCTGCGGCCGCTGGCAACCATCGAGCCCACGGCCATCCGTCTCGGAATGCCGGTGAATGCCCAGATCGGCTACACCCATATCGCTGAGTTGCAGAAGGAGTTGCTCCAGCCTGCCTATGCCCACTCGTTGATCTTTGTCGCCTGGGAGCACCTCATGTTGAAACAGTTCGCCGAGCGGGTGCTCCAGTCTTACGGGACCGGTGCGGCGCAGGTGCCCGACTGGCCCAACAGCGATTATGAAACCATCTATGTCTTCCACATCGCCAGAACCGGCAAGGACGGCGTTCCGCGCGCCACGCTGGAGATCCAGCAGGAAAACCTCGGTAGCACGTTGAGCGACACCTGTCCCGGCCCCCAGTAGATTGCCGGCGGATCATGAACTGCCGGGAAGTCGCGCCGGCTCCTGCCAGGGCTTGAACATCGCTTACATAGGCTGCGAGAAAACCCGACTCGGAGGGAGGCGGAGGTTTCAACCCCCGCATAGCGCCAACGGAATCAATGCGGGCTTTAGCCCCGGAGCCGTGCTCTGCGCCAATTTCACCCGAATCCCCGAGTTCTTCCGCAACTTCTACAGCCGCTTGATGAAGGCGAGGGCTTCCTTGAGTTGCGGGAACCGCGCCTCCTCGGCTTTGAACTCGCGGGAGTGGATGCAGCGGCGGATGCCTCGCGTCCTCACCGGGTGCTTCAAGTGGAGCATCTCGTGATAGAGCAGGTATTCGATGGCATAGCGCGGGCTGGACGGGCGGTCGAAAACGCGGCTCACGACGATGGTGTTGTGGGCGGCGTCGTAGTGGCCGAGGGAGCGCTTGGCGAACTGCTCGCTCCAGGTGAGCTCGGGGCGTCCCAGCAGGCCGCCGAAGAAGCGCGCGTTGAGCGAGTCGAAGACCTCTTCGAGGTGATAGAAGCGGCCTTCGGGGCCGGAGAAGCGCTTGTTGCCGCGCGCGCCGCGGATCAGCTCCGTCTGCCGGGTGACGGCGGCCGAGTAGGCAAAGCGCTTGAAGCGCAGGTTGTGGGCGGCGTCGATGGGCTTCTTGTAGAGCTTGGCCAGCAGAATGTGAGCGATCGCGCGCACCACGGACTCGGGCGCGCCCTCCAGCAGGTCCGAGAGGCTGACCTGAATCTGCCCTTCGCGCAGGCGGATCCTGGTGTTCAGCGAGGTAAACCGGCGGAAGCGTACCACGATGGGCGGCATCGGCGCCCTGGGGCGCAAGGCCCGGTACTCTTCCTCAAAGATGGGGATGAAATCCGCGCTCACCAAGTGGAGGGTAGCATAAGCGGGAGCAGGGATCTGGGAATCAACGGACGCCTCTTGCGGAGAATTCCCACCCGCCGGCGCGCAATGAGTTCAGAAGCGAAGAGCATGAGCAGCCCCGGCCCAATCCGTCAGGCATCTGCCCGGTTCGTACCATGGTGCAAGAAACACAAACAGCCGGAATTGCTCCCGGCTGCTCGTCTTCATTCGATCTCTAGCGAACCCTCTCGGGGCCGCGCCACTACGCCTTGGCGGTTGCCAGCGTCTTCAGCCGCGCGTTCAGGCGGCTCTTGTAGCGGGAGGCGGTGTTGTCGTGCAGAATGCCCTTCTGCACGCTCTTGTCCAGGGCGGAGACGGTCTCGCGATACTGCTCCTGGGCGGCCTTCACGTCGCCCTTGACGAGAGCCTCGCGCAGC
Source organism: Occallatibacter sp. (assembly GCA_050014575.1). Classification (GTDB taxonomy): domain Bacteria; phylum Acidobacteriota; class Terriglobia; order Terriglobales; family Acidobacteriaceae; genus Telmatobacter. The sequence continues at coordinate 19,191 of JBEKDB010000066.1, forward strand.
GCCCGCAGGCTGGTGCGCACGCGGCTGCGGTTGGCGCGGTTCACTTCGGTGCGGGTTTCGGTCTGCCGGGCGCGCTTGAGCGCCGATACATGATTTGCCATCGATCTTCCTTAATCTTCAGAGTGGTCCGCGGGCCGGAATGCAAACTCACCGCATCCCTCGCAAAGTCTAAGTTTACGGGAAGCGGCGCGGCCGGTCAACTTGCGCCAGCCACGGCACAAAAGGTCTTCCCCGGTTGCGCGCGAGGAAAACTCACCGGCGAATCTGGCTTGTGGTCCCGTCCCCTCGCCCTATGCGGACCAGGCTGCCCGATTGCCGCGCCCGGCGGCGGTGTACCCCATATCCGCTGAAATGCCGCGCACGCATTGCAGCAGTTGGTTGGCGATCAACGGCAGCTTCTGCGCGGTCACGCGGAACGACGGCCCGGAAACGCTGACCGCTGCCACCGGCAGCCGCTGTGCATCCAGGATCGGCACGGCGATGCAGCGCAACCCCTCCTCGAGTTCCTCGTCGTCCACGGCGTAGCCGCGGCGGCGGGTCTTCTCCATCTCCGCGCGCAATGCCTCCGCGGTGGCGATGGTGTGCGGCGTGAAGCGCTCGAAGCGAATGCGCCGCAAAACATCGGCGGCCCGCTCCTCGGGCAGAAACGACAGCATCGCCTTGCCCACTGCGGTGCAATGCACCGGGTTGCTGGCCCCGATGCGGGTAATCATCCGCACCGAGCGCGCCGGTTCGATCTTGTCCAGGTAGATGACGCGCGCGGCCTCCAGAATGCACAGGTGCGCCGTCTCCTCGGTCTCGGCAACCAGCCGGCGCAGGTGCGGCTGGGCGCGATCGCGCAAATCGTATTGCTCGATCGCCCGGTTGCCAAGGTCGTAGAGCCGCAGCCCCAGGCGGAACTTCCCGCTTCCTGTCCGTTCCACCATGCGGTGCCGCTCCAGAACCATCAGGAAGCGGTGCGCGGTGCTCTTGTGCAGTTGCAGAGACGCGGCAACCTGCGCCAATCCCAGTGGAACATCGCTCTCCCCGAGCAGGTCGAGCACGGCAAAAGCCCGGTCCAGGGCCTGAACCTTGTAGGTTCCTTGAAGGGTTGCGTCTCGCATGTTGGACCTCCGTGCCGCGGTATGCTCTCAATTCCAGTGTCTTCGGAGACTCTATGCGTGTCAAGTACTGGGACGATTCTGCTGCCGGTGGGACCGGAGGACGGATTGCGGGCACATCACTTTCCAGAACCTCGTACGCAGAGGGCGCGTTTGTTTGTGTGGAACGTGACCTCATCGCCGTCGAAAGGCTGTCCTTCGTTGAAGTCGAAGCGCCACGCCCAGCCCGAAGGATGGCCGTGATCGTCAATTTTCTGGGTGCTGCTCCATTGATTGCCTGTCAAGAACAGGTTGCCTTTCACATGCCATGTGGCAGCGGTGCCTTTGCCCGAAGGCCCCATGAGACCCGGAGCGTTGGCGTCCTTATCGTAGATGCCTTCCAGCTCTCCAAGAGACGCCAGTCTCCAGTCAGAGTTCCCGGCCAATCGCAGATTACGGCAGTACTTCACCGCACCTTTCCAACTCACATCTCTACCGTTGTCCCTCCCCGCCCACATCAGGACCGTGGATGGATCGGTCCAGACGCCACTCGCCTGAGTCTCCTGTGTGCCGCCCTGGCCCCCCGGTACTGACTGAGCGCCCCCCTGGATGGCAGCAACAGAGAGTAGAAGCGCAGCGGCCTTAGCCAGACCTATCAACATGTACACTCCCGATGAACGAAGGGTTGGGAAACAATCACTACTTCCAACTATTTGAGTACCACCGCGAGATTCCAGCCCCGCTCGCGAGGCCGCGAGGCACATGGTTTACTCCTTCGAAAATGATTCTTCAGGCTGCGATGGCCGGAGTAACGGTCACGTTGAGCCCGAGTCGTTGTAGTCGTTTCACGAAGTACCGCTGGAGCTGGTCTTTGTTGATCTGCTCCAGATAG
>JBEKDB010000067.1:0-20744 GCA_050014575.1 Occallatibacter sp.
CTGGCTGGGCAACTTCCGCCACCTTGTTGTCCGCTACGACCGCTCACTGCAAATCTACGAGGCCTTCTTCCACATCGCCTGCTTCATGATCGTACTCAGAAGGTTATGAAACAGCTTCTAATCTAACTCCAGAGCTAGCGATGCCAATCATCGACCTCAGGAACGCCGCCGCCAAGATTCGACAGATCGTCGAGCAGCGAAAAGAGCGCGGTCAATCCTCCCCTTTCTTTTTCATTGTCGGCGCGGGAATCTCCCATTCGGAGATTCCGCTTGCCAGTGAAATCGAAGAGCATTGCAAGCGAGAGGCGGAGAAGTACGGGAGAACTGATCCGCCGCGATCAGATGCTCCGATTGTTTCCTACTCCCACTGGATGAGCGAGGCTTTCCCTTCTGCGGAGGAGCGCCAGACCTACCTGCGGGGCCTCATGGAATCGAAGCCAATTTCTAAGGCTAACCTCCGGCTAGCTCACCTGCTTCTCGACCACAGGATTGCGCGAACCGTCTTTACGCCAAACTTTGATGACATGCTCACAAAGGCGCTCCAGCTTTTTGGCGAGCGCCCGATTGCGTGCGATCACCCGCTCACAGTCAACCGCATGAGAACCCAATCGAACGACATTCAGATCGTTCACGTTCATGGGTCCTATTGGCATTACGACTGCTGCAATTTGCGGGGAGACATTGAGGGGCGCGCCGGGAATGGACCAATGACCCTGATGCTATACGAACAGATGAGGGACCTTTCGCCGATTGTCGTTGGATACAGCGGATGGGAGGGCGACATCATCATGAGCGCGGTTCGGCGGAGACTTGAGTCAGGCAGACTGGCAAATCCCATCTTCTGGTTCTGTTTTCGCCGGGGTTCAATGGACGACTTGCCTGACTGGCTCACGAGTGATCCCGATGTTCTATTTGTCCTCCCGGACGATGCCACGGCGAAAGCTAAATCAGGCCCGGAGCCGCAACCAGTCCAACAGGGCTTCTCTTCTCTACCTATTCCGGGTGAAGCCATAGAGTCCGGAAAGCCCCTCGACGAGGAGAAAGAAAGCACACTCACGGCAGTCCAAGTGTTTGACGCTTTGATCACTGGCTTTGGACTGTCTACGCCAGACCTTACAAAGGACCCTCTGAACTTCTACGCAAGACAGCTGAGATCCCAGTTGGGAACCAAAAGCCAGGAGGAATCCGAGAAGGACACATTCTACAGTTTTCACGCGGTCATCGAGCGGGTTGAGCGAGCGGCAAAGGCTGAGAAGGACGCGACACCGGACGAATTGCAAGCTAGCCGAGACGCAATGGGCAAGGCCGACTATCTTGGCGCAATCAGGGCGGCGGGCCAAGTTCAGTTGAACTTACTCCCTGCAGCCAAGCTGAGCGAGCTCCTGTTGGTCTTGCGGGATGCTATTTCGCACCTGGACGACGAATGCGAGGAAGAAATCGGGGGCCTCGACCTCATCTCGGAGGCCGGAACGGCGCTCGCAAAGCTTGATCCCGCCGGACTCAGCGTACTGGAAGTAATTGCAAAGGCGCTCTATGAAAAGGGCGCTACGCTCGCAGAACTGAACAGAAACGAAGGGGCGCTCGCAGCCTATGACAACCTTCTGCGCCGCTTTGGCGACGCTCAGGCGCCTGGAATCCAAGGGTTCGTCGCCAGGGCTCTCGTGAACAAGGGCGTCAGATTCTCAAAGCTGAACAGGAGCGAAGAGGCGCTAGCAGCCTACGACGACGCACTGCGCCGCTTCGCTGATTCGCAGGACCCCAGATTCCGAGAGCCGGTCGCCAAGGCACTCCACAACAAGGGGTATGAGCTTGGGAAACTCGGTAAAGCGGAAGAAGGGATCGCAGCCTACGACGAAGTCGCGCGCCGCTTCGCCGACGCTCAGGAGCCTCTAATCCGTGAAATGGTCGCACGGGCGCTTGTGGGCAAGGGCTCCTTGTTATGGAATCTAAAGAAAATGGAGGAGACGCTAGTAGTTCACGACGACTTAGTGGGCCGCTTCGCCGATGCTTCCGAGCCAGAAATCCGCAAGCTCGTCAAGATGGCACTCATACGGAGAGCAATAGTTATTGCGCAACTGAAGGGGGGCGAGGAAGGGGTCGCAGCGTGCGGCGACGTCGTGGACCGCTTCGCAGAGGACCAGGAGCCAGGAATTCGGGAACTGGTTGCCTATGCGCTTTACAACAAAGCATACTTGCTCTGGGGTCTGACCAGATGCGAAGAGGCGATCGCGACGTGGGACGAAGTTGTGCGGCGCTTCGCGGATGCCCAAGAGCCAGGGGTCCGCGCGTGGGTCGCCAAGGCACTCCACGCGAAGGGATCCACCTTCGCGAGTCTGGAGTTGAGGGACGAGGCCATGAAAGCCTACGCCGAAGTCGTGCGCCTGTTCGCCAATTCTCCGGAGAAGGAAATCGAAGAGGTCGTGGAAAGAGCAAGCAGTAGGCTCAGGGAACTTTCCGGTGACGACCCCAAGCCAACAGAGACCAGTTCCGGCGCTACCTTGCCCCCGCCGTCTTCGCCGCAGTCGGCGCCCCCCGTCGCAGAGTCGCTCGCCGATCCCCGATCCTTTCCAGAAATAGCCCCGGCATCCGGCGATGCCTCAGCGCCGTCGGAGGGGTAAACCGGCGGCGCGCGCGGGAGATTTCCGGCCTCACCGCCCCCCGCGGTGCTTGCTGGCATTGACGGCGGCGCGGGCTTCGCGGTCGGCTTCGCGGCGGCGTTCGGTCTCGCGCTTGTCCCAGTCCTGCTTGCCCTTGGCCACTGCCAGTTCGCACTTGACCCGCCCGTTGCGGAAGTAGAGGCGGGTGGGGATGAGCGTGTGGCCCTTGATCTGCGTCTTGGAGAGTAGCTTGCGCACCTCCTCGCGATGCAGGAGCAGCTTGCGGGTGCGGGTAGCGTCGTGGTTGGCCACGTTGCCGTGGGAGTAAGGACCGATATGCACGTTGAGCAGAAACGCCTCGCCGTTCTGGATGAGGCCGTAGGAGTCCTTGAGGTTGGCCTTGCCCTCGCGGATGGACTTGACCTCGGTTCCGCGCAGGGCCACGCCGGCCTCGAACCGCTCCAGCAGGTGGTAGTTATGGCTGGCGGCGCGATTGTGCGCGGCGTCCCGCTCGCCGCTGGCCACCGGGTCGCGGGGCCGGGGCGTTTTCTTGGGGCCCGTCTCGGCGGGCTGAACGATGACGTGGCTGGTTTGGCGGGCCATCGGGACGCATCCTCGAATCTTCATCGTAGCATCGGCGCGGGTTTCAGCCGCCAGAGAGCGGGGCTTTGCTAGAATGGGGCATCGAAGGATGAGAAGAATCGACGCCCGCCTTTGCCGTTTGCCGTGGCCAACCGCAATGGACGGCAGGGATGGGGCACCCGGTTTGGGGTACAAGATCGTCAGTGGGAATTGCGTCAAGAGTTGCATATGGAATTGCGTCGGGGGCGGCCAAGGCAGCCCGCAGGCGCCCGCTAAGGAATGCGGGCCGGCTAAGACGCTTGGGAGTACGATGAAAAGCCGCGCTGTTGCTGGGGCTGCCTCCGGGTCCGCTCTCGCCTTTCGACCCATGCTGGCGAGGACCGTCTTCTCGGGAGCCGCTTTCTGGGTTGCGCTCTTCGCTGTCCTGGCCGTCTCCGGCCTGTCGACCGCTCCGCTGCGCGCACAGTCGGCCAACTCCTACTTCAAGAACGGCGAAAGCGCCGAAGCGCGCGAAGACTACGACGCCGCCTTCGACAATTACCAGAAGGCTTACGCCAAGAATCCCAAGGACCTGCGCTTCCGCACCGCGCTTTCCAGGGTGCGAGTAACCGACTCTTCGATGCACGTAAGCAAGGGCCGGAGATTGATGGACGCCGGCGACGAGCAGGGGGCGCTGGTGGAGTTTCTCCACGCCGCCGAGGTCGACCCCGGCAACGAGGCCGCGCAGCAGGAGATCGCCCGGGTTCGCCAGAAGCACGGCGAGGCGGCGCCGCAGGGCGAAGCCGGCACTCCCGAGGAGGCGGGCGCGCAGGAGGAACTCAACTCGATGGGCGCGCCGGTTGAGCTCAAGCCGCTCTCGAGCGAGCCGCTCACCCTGCACATGACCGAAGACGCCAAGGTAATCTACCAGGCTGTCGGCAAGGCTGCCGGCGTGAATATTCTCTTCGACCCGGACTTTACCTCCAAGCGCATCCAGGTGGACCTGAACAACGTATCGCTGCTGGACGCGCTGCGCATTGTGGGCACCATCTCCAACACGTTCTGGCGCCCGGTGACCGCGAATACCATCTTTGTAGCCCAGAACAACCGCACCAAGCGTACCGATCTGGACGAGGAAGCCGTGCAGACGTTCTATTTGGCCAACGCCTGGCAGCCTAACGATTTGACGGACGTGCAGACCACCCTCCGCAACGTTCTAGTAGGCACCAGCCAAACCATCAAGATGTCCGCCGTGGCCAGCCAGAACGCCATCGTGGTGCGGGGCACGCCCGACGAACTGCTGCTGGCGCAGAAGCTCATCAACGATCTGGATAAGCCGCGCGCCGAGGTCGTGGTGGACATTGCGGTTCTGGAGGTGAGCAAGAACTGGGAGCGGAACCTGGGCATCTCCTGGCCCAGCAGCGTGGGCATGGCGCTGACGCCGCCCACCTCCAGCAGCTCCAGCACAACGACCACGACCGGCACGACCGGCACGACGGGAACAACCAGCACCGGCGGTACGCCGACTCTCTACGACCTGGCGCACCTGAAAGCGACGGATTTTGCGGTGACCATCGGCTCGGCCCAAGCCAACCTGCTGCTGACCGACTCGAATACCAAGATTCTCCAGAATCCGCGCATCCGGGCCACCGACGGGCAGAAGGCGGTGATGAAGATCGGTTCCAAAATCCCTATTGCCACCGGCTCCTATGGGGGAGGGGGCGTGGGAACAGGAGCCTTGGGGGGGATCAGTTCGCTGGTGAACACGCAGTTCCAGTACCAGGACGTTGGCGTGAATATCGAGATGACGCCGACGGTCCACTACGATCACGACGTGACCCTGAAGGTCAAGATCGAGGTCACGGCGCAGAGCGGCTCGGTGACCATCAGCGAAGTGACCGAGCCGATTCTCTCGCAGCGCACCGTGGACCAGGTGATCCGGCTGCGCGAGGGCGAAGCCAGCATCCTGGGCGGCATTCAGGACTCGCAGGAGCAGGTGAGCTGGAGCGGCATTCCGGGGCTGAGTTCGATTCCCATCCTCAAGTACCTGTTCGGCTCCAAAGATCACACCATTCAGGACGACGAGCTGGTCTTTCTGGTGGTGCCGCATATCGTGCGCACGCAATCGCTTGACAGGGTGAATCTGCGCGCCATCGATACCGGGGCCGGCCAGTCGATCGATTTGCGCCACGTTCCGCAAGAAGGGTCCGGCACGAATCCGGCCGCGAATCCAGGTTCGAACCCCGCGCCTGGCGCTGCCCCCGCTGCCCTTGTTCCCGCGCCTGCGCGGCCCAACGTGGGCACGGTTCCCGGCCAGAGCGCGATGGCGGCAGCCCCGGCGGCGCTCAGGCAGTTGAGCGCATCCGCGGATGCCAATGGAGAGACCGCCGCGGCGGCGGCAGCAGGCCATCCGCCAGGCCCGCCAGGTCAGCTGACTCCGCCGCGCGCCGGGATTGCTAACCTGATGTTCAGTCCTATGCCGGGTCCGGTGGCCGCGGGTTCCACGTTCCAGCTTCCTGTCGTGCTGACTGGGGGAACCGATATCGCTTCGGTTCCCATGGAGATCAAGTATGATCCGGCCCAACTTTCGCTGGTCAACGTTGCCGTTGGGGATTTGCTGGGTCGCGATGGCCAGGCTGTGACACCGGTCCACCGCGACGACGGGCCGGGCTTGATCACCATGAATGCCGCGCGCCCGCCAGGAGCCGCTGGGATCAGCGGCGCGGGGGTTGTATACCTGCTAAGCTTCCAGGCCAAGGCCGCGGGAGCGAGCATCGTAGCCATGACGCGCGCGGCAACCGTGAACAGCTCCCAGCAACAGACGCCAATCCAGGGAGCGCACATCAGCATCCAAGTAAAGTAGGCCGTTGAGCCAATGAGAATGACGCCTATGAGAAGGGTTTCGCCAATTCGGATTGACCGTCAGTGGGAGCGGGGCTTTACGCTGGTCGAGTTGATCGTGACCGTAGCGATTCTTTCCATTCTCGCTTCGGCGGCGGTTCCCATTGCCCGCTTCCAGGTGAAGCGCCAAAACGAGCGGGAACTGCGCCGCGACCTTTGGGAGATGCGCGACGCCATCGACCGCTACAAGGATGCGGCCGACCAGCACGCCTTCCAGACCAAGGTGGATAGCCAGAACTATCCGCCCGACCTGGAGACGCTGGTAAAGGGCGAGGATGTGCAAACCAAGAAGGTGAAGTTCCTGCGCCGCATTCCGGTGGACCCCATGACCGGGAAGGCCGAGTGGGGGTTGCGCTCCATGCAGGACGATCCGACCTCGGACTCCTTTGGCGGGCAAAGTGTGTTCGACGTGTATTCCAAGTCCCAGGGGACGGCCTTGGACGGCACCAAGTATTCCGACTGGTAGGGTGCAATGACCAGGATTTGCAAGCGAGACGCGGGCTTTACGCTGATAGAGCTGATGATCGTGATGGCCATCATCGGTGTCCTGGTGGTGGTGGCCGTGCCCAGCTATATCGGCGCCCTCCGGCATGCCCGGGAAGCGGTGCTCAAGGAAGACCTGCAAGTTCTGCGGACGGCCATCGATTCCTATACTATGGATAAGCAGAAGGCACCACAGGCGCTGGACGATCTGGTCCAGGAAGGCTATCTGAGAGCCATCCCCGAAGACCCCATGACCAGGAGCACCAGCACCTGGGTAACGGATTCAAGCGACGCGCTGCACTCGCTGGACCAGACCGAGCCCGGCATCGACGATGTGCACTCCGGTTCGCAGGACATGGGATCGGATGGGCAGCCATACTCCGCTTGGTAAACGAAGAGGCGATCGCAGAGGTGATTATGATTCAACCGACCCGCCGGACTCTCTTGCTTGCGTTGTGCGCGGCCGCATTCTTAGGCTCTGCATGCGCACAGGCTCAGAAGACCATCACCGTTCGGATGCTGGACAGCAGAACCGGGAAACTCATCTCGGCCCCGGACTTCCTGGTCCGAATCAATAACGAGCAGACGGTCCACGCCAATTGGGTAACCCTGAATCAGGACGGTACCGGCAAGCTGACCGTGCCCGACGACGCCACTGTCGTTTCGGTTCGCGCCACCTACGACAGCACTACGGCTTTCTATATCAATTGCGATGCCAACAAGGATCGCGGGGCATCCGATCAGGATGCATCTCACGATCGCTGGTACAAGGTTGCCGACATTCTCACGTTGGGGGTTGTGGCTCCCGATGGCTGCGGGAAGAAGATTCCCGACAAGCTGCAGGTGGTCGCCAAACCCGGAGAGTTCATTTTCTTCGTCAGGAAACGAAACCCGCTGGAACAAATGCAGGACTAACTTCGGGTGATGGCGGAGGCTCAAACTGGATTGCGGAGAGAATCTTCCCTTGGCGCTCGATCCCATCGAGCCAGCTGCATTCGACTTCATCCTCCAGGTGGAGCGTTTCTATGCGAGCCTGATTGCCGCCGCGAACTCGCGCCCCGGCGAGGAGCCGGAGCTGGGCGGAAGGCTGCTCTACGCCGGTGGACTCGACGGGGAGGGCCGCGCGCTCGTAGTGACGGGCAACATTGCCGGCGCCGCAACTCTGACGGCCTCGGCGGACCTTGCCACCCCAAAGCAAGCCATCCGCGATGGCGTAATCGACTTCCTGGTTACCTCGCTCGATGAGGCCCTGCGTATTCTGAAGAACGAGATTCGTAAGCGCGCGCCTGTCGCGGTGTGCGTCGGCCTGGCGCCGGAACAGGTTGAGTACGAGATGGTAGAGCGCGGTGTGCTGCCCAATCTGCTGCGGCCGGACGCCCTGGATGCACCCCGGTACGAGGTCTTCCTCGAGGTGGGCGCGCGCCAGATCGAACCTGCGGCGGCAAAGACGGGCCAGACGGTGCTGATGTGGAGTGTGGCCGATGCCCCGGCCCGGTGGCTGCCCAAACTAGACGCCATCGCCCTGGATTGCCTCAGCCTTGAATCGAACCCGGCCGCATCCGCCGCCCGGCGCTGGCTGCGGCTGGCTCCGCGCTATCTTGGCCGCATGGCGCACGGAGTTCGTTTGCTGCGGTGCCCGATGCACGCCGCGCTTCAATTCGTCGACCGGGTCCGGGAGCAAGTAGCGAATGGTGAGATCGCCGTTCCGGTCGAGGTGCGGCTGAGCGGCCAAGGAGAGTCCAGACTGCACCGGTTCTGCCCCCCCGCAAGCTCACCGCAGGCCTCGCGGTCTCAGCCCTGTTGACCGCCCGCGCTCTCAATCCGCGCCCACAGTTCCTTGAGGCCGTAGCCGGTCTTGGCCGAGACGGGCAGCGCCTCGTCCACTTCCAGTCCCTTCTTCAGGGCCAGCAGATTGCGGGTTAGCTCGTTGCCGCTGAGCCGGTCGATCTTGGTGGCCGCCACTACGAACTCGCGGCCGGCGGCGCGCAGCCAGCCGATCAACTGGCGGTCGCTCTCCTGCGGGGGGACGTTCGAGTCCACCAGGCAGACGCACAGCTTGAGCGTGGAGCGAATGGCCAGGTAAGGCTCGATGAACGCCGGCCAGCCGGCCGAAATCGACTTTGAAATCTTGGCATAGCCGTAGCCGGGCAGGTCGGCGAAGACCAGCCGCCGCCGCTCGCTCCGATCCAGAAGCGCAAAGAAGTTGATGGCCCGCGTGCGCCCCGGCGTTTGCGAGACTTTGGCGGCCTTCTCCCCCACCAGCGCGTTCAGCAGGCTCGATTTGCCCACGTTCGACCGGCCCAGAAAGGCAATCTCCGGCGCGTCCGGCGCGGGAAACTGCGCCGCCGCCAGAGCCGATAACAGGAATTGAGTCGTATAGGCCATGGGGTAAGAAATGAGAAGAAACGTATCGAACAAATGAGAGACTGGGAGCCCGGAGCCGGTCCCGATTCTGCCCAGGGCCTGCCCTGCGCGCTGCCGAAGTGGGTCTCAATTCTCAGAACTGCGGTTCGGCGGCGAGCTGTCTGCTTGAGGATACAGGAGCCGACTGTCCCTCAGCCGGTCAGGACGATTGCATGAATAGAAATCGGCAGCGCGATTGGGGTTCGTACCACCCGCAACGGGGCAGTGGGTTCCGGCCTTGACGCATTCTCGGGGTTTCAACCAGCGATAATTTTGTTCCTCCCCGCCGGCCTGTGATTGAATCGAATATAGGAGCGGTCCGGCCTGGAGGTCATCCAGCAAGCGCGGACCGCCAGGAGAGCACCATGGCAAATCCCCTGCTTCCCCCCGAGGAGCGCAACCTGACCCCCGACCAGGTGGAGGCGCTCGACAAGCGGCGCGATCTGGGGCATACCTTCCTGGTCATTGCCGGCCAGTTTGCGGTGATTGCCACCTTCTTGCTTCTGTGGGTGGGCCAGGATCTCAGCTACTCCCCAGGCTGGGCGCATCCCCTCGCTTACTACTTCGGCCTGGTTCTGGTGATCGTCGCCGTCTTCGGCGTCACCGGCGTTGCTCTCCGCAAGGGGACACCGCGGCTGGACTGAGGCGCTCTGCCGCCCAAGCCGCAAGAAGAAATTGGGCGCAGGATGTGCGACGATGCGGGAACCTATCTTCACCAAGACGATGCAGATCGGGATCGTGGTGCGCGACTTGGCCGCTACGATGCGGAAATACGTCGACGAGTACGGGATTGGCCCGTGGAAGATCTACGATTTTGTCGCGAAAGATCTGTACGAATATGGCCAGCCGGTCAAGCGCTCCTGGCGCCTGGCAATTGCTATGGTCGGCCAGCTACAGTGGGAACTGATCGAGCCGCTCGACGACGAGAGCATCTATGCGCGTTTCCTTGCCGAGAAAGGCGGGGGCGTGCACCACGTCGCCGTTGCCGCTCGGAGCTTCGACGAAATGCTGGCAACGGAGACCAAACGAGGCATTGATGTCGTTCTAAGCGGCGAGTTTGAAGGCGTCAGGGTTGCATACCTCGGCACGGACCGCGATCTTGGGGTGATCCTGGAGATTTTCAGCGGCATGCCCAACATCGAATAGAAGCCCGACGCGACTTGACAGGATGCGGAAGAAGTCCCGAATCTGGCTGAAGTACCCGAGAAGCGTACCGCAGGGGCTAAAGCCCGCGTTGATTTTGCTTGGTTTATGTACGGGCTAAAGCCCGTACCCTTCACGTGAGATGAAGTAATTGGACAGGTTCTAATTGCCTATGGCCGCTGCTTCCCCGATTCTCTCGCCCACGGCGACCCCCGCTCCACGGCTGACCGACAGCCTGGGCCGGGTGATTCACGACCTGCGCGTCTCCATCACCGACCGCTGCAACTACAAATGCGTTTACTGCCGGACCGGCGAAGTTGGCGCCCTCTATCCCGAACTAAGCATTGAAGAGTATCTCCGGCTCATCAAGCTCTTCGTCGGCCTGGGCATCGCCAAGGTGCGCCTCACCGGCGGCGAACCCCTGCTGCGCCGCGGCCTGCTCGACCTGGTCGGGGAACTGGCTGGCCTGCGCACCCTCGCCGGCCAGCCGCTAGACCTGGCGCTCACCACCAACGGCCACCTGCTCGACGGCTTGGCAGCGCCGCTCAAGAGCGCCGGCCTGGGCCGCGTAACCGTCAGCATGGATGCCGTGGATGCGCCCACATTCGAGCGCATCACGCGCGTTCCCGGCAGCTTTCAGGCGGTGCTGAGGGGCATTCGCGCAGCGCGCGCCGCCGGACTCACCCCCCTCAAGATCAACTGCGTCCTGCTGCGCGGCTTCAACGACAGCCAGATTGAAGCCTTCGCCCGGTTTGCGCGCGATGAGGCAGTGGTGGTGCGGTTCATTGAGTTCATGCCCCTCGAGGAAGGCCGTCTGTGGTCGCCGGAGATCGTTGTCCCGCTTGCTGAGATCGTCGCCCGCATCGGCCGCGTTCTGCCGCTGGTCGAGCTGCCGCCCCGCGAGGCCAGCGAGACGGCGCGGCGCTACACATTTGCCGACGGCGTGGGCGAGATCGGCATCGTTGCGCCCGTCAGCCAAGCCTTCTGCGGCGCGTGCAGCCGGGTGCGCCTCACCTCCGACGGCAAGATCCGCACCTGCCTGTTTTCCCAGGTGGAACACGACCTCTATGGGAGATTCCGGGCCGGGGCAAGCGACGCGGAACTCAGCGCCTACATTCTTCGTACCGTCCAGGGTAAGGAAGCCCGCCATCACATCGGCGAGCCCGGATTCCTGAAACCGTCGCGATCGATGGTGCATATCGGCGGCTGATCGGGAGAAACGCCCGGTGCGCAAATGCCGATCCGCGGCCCGCCGAACCGGGCGCGCATCTCGTTTCTCTGGCGTGGTTTCCGCGGAATGTGACAGAATGCTTTTGAGACTTCTCAAATGGGCCCAAGGATGATGAACGAGACCGAGCGCCGCATCCCGCTCCAAGATCTGCTTGTCTTCCACCAGTTGACGCGCTCGCTCACCTCGAGCTTCGACCTGGACGCCATCCTCCGCACCATCCTCGAGCATATGGAGCGCATCATCGAGGCGGAACTTTGGACGCTCCTGATGCTCGACGAAGCCACGCAGGAGCTCTACTACGCGATCGCCGCGGGCGGAGAACAGGCGGCGCTCAGTGGCCTGCGGGTAAAGGTGGGCGAAGGCGTGGCCGGCTGGGTGGTCCAGCATGGCGAGACGCTCATCGTTCCCGAGGCGGAGCACGATCCGCGGCTCACCGCCGAAGACGCCATCAAGCCGCAAAAGGTGCGCTCGGTGATTGCCATGCCCTTGCGGGGACGCAAGGGAACCCACGGCGTAATCGAGATATTCAATCCACGCGCCGACCAGATGACGGATTACACCATCGCCTTCCTGCACATTCTGGCCGACCACGCCGCCATCGCCATTGAGAACGCGCGCGACATGGCACGCATCCAGCAGTTGAGCATCACCGACGACTGCACGGGCCTGTTCAATGCCCGCCATCTCTACGATGTGTTGGGCCGGGAGCTCGACCGTTGCGGCCGCCTCGGCCTGCCCGTGAGCCTGGCCTTCCTCGATCTGGACCACTTCAAGCTGGTCAACGACGCGCACGGCCACTTGGTAGGCAGCGAGCTGCTGGGCCGCACCGGCCAGCGCCTCCGGGAGTTGAGCCGCGAGCAGGACCTTTGCTTCCGCTACGGCGGAGACGAGTTTGCGATTCTGTTGCCCGAGACCGGCGCCCAGGCCGCCCTGGCCCACAGCAACAAGCTGCTTCGCGCCCTGATGGAGACCCGCTTCCACATGACGAGCGGGCTCAATCTGAGCGTGCGCGCCAGCGTAGGTCTGGCTACCAGCCCCGCCGACGGCGCGGCCGTCCACGCCGTCATCGGCGCCGCCGATACCCGCATGTACGCGGTCAAGAGCAATGGCCGCGGCCAGGTGCGCGGGGCGTAGGCTTCATTCGTTCTCCCTCGCATTCACGTCCATTGCCAAATAGGTCAAAGACTCAAGAATTGAAGGGATTGTTACATTCCTTTCAAACTTCGCCGGTAGACTTGCCTTCGTGTCTCTCCACGAGGCGCAGGAGACGATCTCCATGGCGACGCCGCCGACCCCACACAGTCAATTCTGCGTCCGGCAGATGACCTTCGACGACATTTCAGCGGTCATCGATCTGCAACTGCACGCCTTTCCGGGCCAGGCGCCCTGGCGGCCCGAACAGTTGGAGCGTCACCTGGAGGTCTTTCCCGAGGGTCAGTTGGTGGCCGCGGACCCGGCCGGCCGCATCCTGGGCTCAGCCAGCTCGCTGCTCATCGACTGGGATGACTACGCCGAGTCCGCAAACTGGTCGTCAATCACCGGCGAGGGAACATTCGATACCCACAACCCCCTCGGCAAGACCCTGTATGGCGCCGACATGGGCGTTGACCCGGAGGCCCGCCAACAGGGCATCGGCACGGCCCTTTACGAGGCGCGCAAAGACTGGATCCGGGAGAGCGGCATCAAGCGGCTGCTTACCGGCGGCCGCATCCCCGGTTATGCCGACGTCGCCGGCCAGATGACGGCCAAGGAATACGTGGCCGAGGTGGTGGACGGCAAGCGAAGAGATCCCGCGCTCACCTTCCAGCTAGAGAATGGCCTCGTGGTCCTGGATGTGGTTCCCGGCTACATGCCGGACTCTGAATCCCACGGTTTCGCAACCGTGCTTGAGTGGCTCAATCCGGAGTACACCTCGTCGGTCAGCCTGCAGGCCAGCCTGCAGCACGCGGCCCTGGAGCAGGCCGCCGCCGAGGCCCTGCGCGGCACTCCCCGGCCCCGCCGCGTGCGCATCGCCGCAATCCAGTATCTGCTGCGCCCCATTGCCTGCTTCGAGGACTTCGCCCACCAGGTCGAGTTCTTCGTCCACAGCGCCAAGGACTACAAGGCGCACTTCATTCTCTTCCCCGAATTCTTCACCATGCAGTTGCTCAGCTACATCAATGAGCCCGCTCCGGCCCTCGCCGTGCGCCGACTGGCCCGCCTGGCGCCCGCATATGAATCGCTCTTCATGCGCCTGGCCAAGGAGACCGGCATCTACATTATCGGCGGAACCCATCCCGTCTTCCAGCGGGGCAAGGTCTTCAACGCAGCCCACCTCTTCACTCCCAACGGCCAGGTCTTCCGCCAGAAAAAAGTCCATCTCACCCCCACCGAGAGCGGCCCTTACCAGCTCAGCCGCGGCCACGGCCTCTACCTCTTCCACACCGACTTCGGCAACATCGCCATCCTCATCTGCTATGACATCGAATTCCCCGAGGTAGCCAGAGTCATGGCCGAGGCGGGCGCGGAGATTCTCTTCGTCCCCTCTTGCACCGACGGCCGCGAGGGCTTCTGCCGCGTCCGCTACTGCGCCCAGGCCCGCGCCATCGAGAATCAGATCTACGTGGCCGTCACCGGCACCGTGGGCAATCTTCCCCTGGTGCCTTACATGGCCGCAAACTACGGACAGGCCGCCATTCTCACCCCCTCGGATTACTTCTTCGCCCGCGACGGCATCGCCGCCGAAGGCACCATCAACCAGGAGCAGATGATCTTTGCCGATGTGGACCTCGACCTGCTGGACGAGCAGCGCGTCAACGGCAGCGTCATCCCCCTGCAAGACCTCATCAAGGACGCCTACGACAACGTCGTCCACTTCTCCGACTACAAGGGCCAGAAGCCGGTCGAGCCGGAGATGCAGGAGGCTGTGTTGAGCAGGTAGCGTCGGGACGATGGGAGAGCGCAAGCCGAGTGAGCTTCAGCACTTCTTGTATTTCCAGTTACGCTGCTTGCCTCCGCTGATCCAATCAATTGCGGTGGCAATGCGCCTGTCACGGGTTTCGGCACGCTTGGCATCGGCGATCCACTCGACGTATTCCCGTTTGCAACTGGGGCTGAATGCGGCAAAGGCCGCGAATGCCTTCTTGTTGGCCTTGAGTGCCCTTGCGAACTCAGGAGGCGCCTCGGCTGCCCTTGCGGTAGCTTTGACAACCTTTTGCCGGGCGGCGATGGGGCTGGTGTACTGGCCGGAGTCGATGAAGCTTGCCGCCTGACGAAGCAGGCTGAGCATCTGCTCGTTGGCGGGCAGATTTTCAATGCGAGTGAGGCGTCCAAGCGAACCCATTGCGTCCGGCTGTAGAACCTTTTCTTCGCGCAGAACCGCGGCGATTTCCTGACCCCAGAAACCAAAGCTGCAGTGCTCTTTGAAGGCGGACATGTTCGCGAGGATGACGCCCTTGTATTCAAAAAAGGGACGGCTCCACTTCATGGTCTCGACGACGCCGGGACAAGCCTTGTGGACCAGTTCGCGGAGATGAATGAGGATGGGCTGCGCGAAGGGTCTGGATTCGGTGATATAGACGTCAACGCGGGGATCGAAGGTGTGGGTCGGGTTCACGTTCCTCTCCTTAAACGTATTGGGAACAGTGTAATCGGGTTTGAGAGGATTTCGGAGCAGGCGGCCCTATTCTTCTTCGCCCAAATGCTTTTCGGTAATCTGGTCACCGGCCAGCCGCTCCAACTGATTGCGCCAGTCCAGCGACTCGACAAAAGCCTTCGACTCCCGCCAGTTCGGCTCGACGATCACGCGCAGCTCCAGATAGACGCGGGTGCCGAGCAGCGACTCGATCTGCCGCCGCGCGCCGGTGCCGATCTCCTTCAGCTTCGCGCCGCCCTTGCCGATCAGAATGGCTTTTTGCCCGTCGCGCTCGCAGTAGATGGCAGCGGCGATACGGGTGAGCGGCAGGCGGGCCGGCGGAGCATTTCTCTTGCGCGGGGTCTCCGACGACAGATCCTTATCGGTGTGTTGGTTGCGCGGAGCTGCCGGCTGCGGCTCCTCAAATTGCTCGATCACCACCGCCGAAGCGTAGGGAACCTCCTCGCCCGTCGCCGCCAGAATGCTCTCGCGAATGAGCTCGGCCACCATGAAGCGCTGCGGCTGGTCGGTGTACTGATCCTTGGGGTAGAAGCGCTCGCCCGTGGGCAGCGCCTCGACAATCTTGCGGACCAGCAGATCGAGCCCGTCGCGCTTGCGGGCGCTCACCGGAATGATCTCGGCGAAGTTGAACTGGCGGGTGAGCACATCGATCAGCGGCAGGAGACGGTCCTTGGGAACCAGGTCGATCTTGGTGAGCAGCAGAAAGACCGGGCAGTCCAGCTTGCGGATCAATCCAAACAGAAACTCGTCCTCGCTGGCCCAGGCGCCGTGGGCGCTTTTGCCGGGTGCCCCAGGTCTCGCTTCTGAGACCTGGGATTCCACCGCGCCAGACAATATGGGTGCCCCAGGTCCGTCCTCCGCGGCGGACCGGACCTGGGATTCCGCCGCCGCTTCCAGTTGCACCCGGCGCGTGGCATCCATCAGCACCAGCACCAGGTCGCGCGTCTCCAGAGCCTCGTAGACCTCCTGCAACATGCGGCGGTCGAGTTGCGTGCCGGGCTTGTGCACGCCGGGCGTATCCACAAAGACGATCTGCGCCGCCGGATGCACTCCCTTGCGCGCCTCCACCTCGACCACCCCGGCGATGCGGTTGCGGGTGGTCTGCGGCTTGGTGGAGACGATGGCCACCTTCTCGCCGGTCAGGGCGTTCAGCAGCGTGCTCTTGCCGGCGTTGGGCCGGCCCAGAATGGCGACAAATCCAGATTTCAAAGGGTTTCTATTCTCCCGCATCTCCATTATCGCGGATTCGCTGCTCAGGCGTTGCTATCATCGGCCTATGATCCCCGAAGGCACGACCGAACGTCTCATCCTCCGCCCGCTGGAGATGGCCGATGCGCCCGCGATTCAGGAGCATTTCCCTCGCTGGGAGATCGTGCGCTATCTTCTCAATCGCGTGTTGTGGCCCTACCCGCCCGATGGCGCGCTTGATTACTGCCGCGAAATTGCGCTGCCGCAGATGGAGCGCGGAGAAGCCTGGCACTGGACCCTCCGCCTGCGCGGCTCGCCGTCTCAAACGATCGGGCTCATCAGCCTGATGAAGGGGGAGGAAGACAATCGCGGCTTCTGGCTGGGCGCGCCGTGGCAGGGGCAGGGGTTGATGAGCGAAGCCTGCGCGTGGGCCAACGACTTCTGGTTTGAGACCCTCGGATTCCCGGTTCTGCGAGTTACCAAGGCCGCCGCCAACACGGCCTCGCGCCGAATCTCTGAGAAGCAAGGCATGCGCCTGGTTGGCATGATCGAGAAGGACTATGTCTCCGGCCGCTTGCCCGCGGAGACATGGGAGATCACGGCCGACGAGTGGCGCGCGTGGAAAGCGCGAACTTGAGCCATTTCTGGAACCGCCGCACGGCCTCCACCTGCCAGTGCCGCACTTTCCGCGCACGTTTCGATTCAGTTATTAGAGTCCGAATGCATCCGGGTATCTAACCCTGCCGCGAACGTTTTCGAGTGCATTCGGCCTCAGTTCAAGCGCCATGAAAGCTTTCGGATTGAAGGGGCTGCCGAGGAAGCGAGTCATAGCGGTGGAGAAGCCGAAGCGCGGATAGTATTCGGGATGGCCGACTACAATCACAACGCGCTCTATTCCTCCGCGCAGCCAACCGAGGCCATGCCCGATCAACCTCCCGCCTATGCCCTGGCGCTGTAGATTCGGAATCACCGCCATGGGAGCCAAGGCCACCGCCGGAAGAGATTCGGCGGCCGTCTCAATCCACATCCGGCTAAAGAGGATGTGTCCGGCGATTCGCCCACCAACTTCTGCGACAAACGAAGCGAGCACAACTTCTTGATCACGCAAACGATCAACCAGATCGGCTTCGTCCCGCCGCCCGAACGCCTGCTCGTTGACGAAACGAATCGCGGCGCAATCTTCAGGCTTTTCAATTCTGACGAGCATAGTGTTGTCCGCTTTCGCGCGCCCCGCTGTCGTAGTTTCCTCTCGTCCAATCGCTAAGGGTTTACCCCGCCAGCCAGTCGTTCCGCTCGCGCGAACCACCCTTCCCAGTCCCGCGAAGACCGGCGCCTGCCGAACCCATCACCGGGACGAGTCCTCCGCTGCCGGAGATGCCTTTTCTCCGGCCGGCGGAAACACTCTTAGCCGCTCCACGCGCCGGTCGGTCGAGGCCACCACCTCCATGCGCAGGCCGATGGCTTCCAGCAGCACCACCTCGCCGGGCAGCGGGATGCGGCCCTCGATCTCGCTCACCAGGCCGCCCAGGGTCGTGGCTTCGTAGGCATCGTCCAGCTCGGCCAGGCCGGCCTGCTCGCCGAAAAGGTCCGCCAATTGATCCACGGGGAAGCTGCCGGGAACCAGCCAGACGCCGCCCTGTTCGCGCTGCGGTTCCTCGATGGAAGCGTCCACCTCGTGCTCGTCGCGGATATTGCCCACGATCTGCTCCAGCAGGTCTTCGATCGTGACCAGCCCGGAGACGCCGCCGTACTCGTCGATGACGATGCGCATGTGCTGCTTCTCGCGCTGCATCTCGCGCAGCAGTTCGTAGCCGCGCTTGGTCTCCGGCACAAAGACCGCCGGGCGCTGGATGCTGGCGACAGTGCGGGTGCGGGCCTCCTCGTCGGTGATTTGCAGCAGGTCGTGGGTAAAAGCGATGCCGGTCACGCTGTCAAGCGACCCGGCATAGACCGGCACGCGAGAGAAGTTGTGCTCGCGCAGTTCGGCGAGGAACTCTTCCAGGGTGGTCGCATCGCGCACGGCAAAGACCTCCGGGCGCGGGGTCATCACCTCGCGAACCAGCTTGTCGCCAAACTCCACGGCGGAGCGGACCAGGTCGATGTCGCTCTCTTCGAGGATGCCCTCCTCTTCGCCGGCTTCGAGCAGCGCCTCCACATCCACCGAGGTCTCTTCCTCTTGGCTGGCCTGCTCCTCGGCCAGCGAGGCCACACTGAAAAAGAAGCGCACAAAAACGGTGATGGGCGTCATCAGCCACAGCAGCAGGCGGATGGGCCACACCAGCCTCCTGACCCACCGGCCGCGGGTGCGGTTGAAGAGCACAGTGGGGATGAACTGGTTGCAGAAGACCACTACAAGGACCACGCCGAGCACGGCCTGCGCAATCTCCCCATAGGTGGGCCGAGCCAGGTGCGGAGCGCGATCGAAGAGCACCGCGCCGAACTCCAGCGCGATGATGCCCAGCGCCAGTTGCTGCAAGACGGCAGCGCAGATGGCGGCGTGCTCACGGGTCAGGCCCAGTTGCGGCTCGATCAGCTCCTCCCAGGCGTCCAGGTTTTCCTCGATCTCGCGCGCCAGGATCTTGCCGAACTCGGAGTAGACGCGGCTGATGTAGCTGGCCAGGGTCTCGATCACTGCCAACAGAACCACCATCGCGATGGCCAGCGCGCTCATGTGCGTCTCGCCCTCGCCCGCTCGATCAACCCTTGCGGCAATCCCAGCTTGGCGCGCAACTGCCGCTCGCGCCGCGCCATCTGCCCCGCGTCGGCCTCGTGGTCGCCCCCGGCCAGGTGCAGCAGTCCGTGCAGCATCAGCACTTTGATCTCCGTCGAGAGCGAATGGCCCTGCTCGGCTGCCTGGCGCAGCGCGGCCGGCAGGCTGATGGCCAGGTCGCCGGCAATCTCTTCCGCGCCCACGCCCTCCGCCGGAAATGACAGCACATCGGTAGCTTCGTTCCTGCCGCGAAACCGTCGATTGAGCTTGCGGATGGCCGCATCGTTGGTCAGCAGCACGGTCACCTCGCCCTTGAGCCGCACGGCAGCCTGCGCAGCCGTGAGAAAGCGGCCCAGCGTGCGCGCGGCGGGAATGCGCCGATTGCGCGGGACGGCAGTGGGGCCGCACGCAGCCGCCCGCTTCGCCGAAGTTGCCTTCGGCGCGTCCGCTGCGGCGGAGGGCTCCAAATCTGGGTCGAGAAGGATCATCGTGCTTAGGGCCGCCGGAAGTGGCGGATGCGCGGCCCCTGTAGCTCTCCATTCTACGCGATTTGTTCGAATGGGTGCCCCACCCTCGCCGCGTACTTGTTTTTGCGGCTAGGGTGGGATTAGACTTCCACTGTCATGCCATCGAGGCTTGCACGTTTCCAACAGACGGGGGATATTCACTTCCTTACCTTCAGTTGCCACGACAGGTCGCCGTATCTCTCGACGCCGATGAGCCGCGATCTGTTCGAGCAGACCCTGGAACGGATACGCAGGCGTTATGTCCTCCATGTTTTCGGCTATGTGATTATGCCGGAGCACGTGCATGTAATGGTCTCGGAGCCAAGGAGGGGACTGCTGGACCGCGCCATTCAGGCCCTGAAAGTTTCTGTTTCCAAGCAATCTACTCAACGGCCTTATTGGCTGCCGCGCTATTACGATTTCAATGTCCATTCGAAAGAAAAGCGAGTTGAAAAACTCAGGTATATGCACCGCAACCCTGTCACCCGAGGCTTGGTTGCTCATCCCGGAGAATGGAGGTGGTCCAGTTTCCGGCATTACCTGACAGGAGAGATAGGCCAAGTCGAGATTGAGTCGTTTTGGACGGCTGGGAGGCGGGAAGGACTGAAGCTACCGGGGAAAATGGATTACTTGCTGTCAGCGAACCCACCCTAGCCGCAAAAACAAAAGCGCGGCGAGGGTGGGGCACCCGGCTAGTGCGCATCGGTTCTCACAGCGAAGTTTTCTAGCGGAAGACGGACGGTCGGGGTTCGTGGTCTCCCCGGTCCCTCCGCCGCGGCGGACAAGGGACCTGGGGCACCCGTCATTTGTTACTCATGGGGACTTGCGCCACCCGCCACCTCAATATTTGTGTTCAGAAAAACCACGTTCTGTTCCTAAGAATTGGCACGATAATGATGACGGCCGGGAGGAAGACAAACACGGCAACTATTCTAAGCCATCTATATTTTACTCCTTTGTTTCTTATTGCATATAAGCCGAAAGAGAAAAGAGCCGCCGCGAGACCCCAGGCCAGAGCAATGAGCATGATACAACCCACCAGCCCGGTCAGTCCTCTGACCGTGTCATCATCAAACAAGTTGGAAAGCGAAAAGGTATCCTTCCAAAACGCCATGCTGGTTATCTTCTTGGTAACAGTATAGATTTGTACGATCGTCAATTTGGACAGGTATTCGACTACAGGCCTGGATGCGATCAATAGCAAAAACCATATTCTTTTGGGCACTCCGCAGAGATAGCAAAGGTCCCTGTCCATAGCATCACAATAGAACCCATCTCATAAATGTCTGAGGAGCATGAGCAGGCACGCTAACTGTACGAAGCCGAGGAAGTTTTCGATGTGATATTCCCATCGTGTGACCAGGCGGCGGTAGTTGTGCATCCAGGC
>JBEKDB010000068.1:0-20610 GCA_050014575.1 Occallatibacter sp.
TGCTGCGTGGCCAGAATCTCGGTGGGCGCCATCAGCGCCGCCTGGTAGCCGTTTTCCATGGCTACCAGCATGGCCTGCAGCGCGACGATGGTCTTGCCGGAGCCCACGTCGCCTTGCAGCAGGCGGCGCATGGGGCTGGGGGCGCGCATGTCGGCCGCAATCTCGCCCAGGGCGCGCTTTTGCGCCGCGGTGGGGTGAAACGGCAGCACCTCGCGGATGGCCTCGCGGACCTTGTCGCCGGTGACAAAGCCGATGCCCGCGCGCTCCCTCATGCGGCGGCGCTTGAGTTCCAGGCCCAGCTCCAGAAAGAACAGCTCCTCAAAGATCAGCCGCCGGTGGGCGGGAGTTGCCGAGGCCTGCAACAGGGCAAAGGGAGTTCCCTCGGGCGGAAAATGCACCTCGCGCAGGGCGGTCTCGCGGTCCGGCGCATCGAGCCTTGCCAGCATCTCGCGCGGCAGGCACTCCGGCACGGCGCCGCGGACGGACTCCAGGAGGTTGAAGATGGTCTTGCGCTGCCAGCGCGAGGCCAGGCGCGCGCCGCCCAGCGACTCGTAGACCGGCGTGATGCGGCCCACCTCGAGCAGCCGCGTCTCGGCGTCGTCGGTGGCGTCGGGCAGCAGCTCGAACTGCGGCTGGATCATCTTCAGGTTGCTTGACGAGCGCGACGGCTCGACCCGCCCATAGACGGCCACCGTCTGCCCGGCGTGAAACTTGCCCTCCAGATAGCCACCGTTGAACCAGATGCACTTCAGCGCCAGGCGGCCCTGGCCCACGGTCAGCTCGAAGATGGGCATGCGCTTGGTGCGCAGCAGCGCCGAGCCGCGCACCTCGGCGATGACGCTGGCCATCTCGCCGGCTTTCAGTTCATCCAGGCCGCGCGGGTTCTGGCGGTCCTCATAGCGGAAGGGCAGGTGGTAGAGCAGATCCTCGGCGGTCAGGATGCCCTTGACGGCGAGCATCTCCGCCACGCGCGGACCCACGCCGCGCACATACATCACCGGAGTATCGAGGCCGGGCACAGTACGGATGCTAAATGGCCCATGCAGGGGCAAACAAACCCAATGCCGCAAGCCGAGCGTGCCGGGGCACAGCGAGGGGCAGCCATGGCTTTGGGCCATTCGCGAAAGCGTCGCATCGGCCGCAGGTTTGCCTGTTACTTGGTCAGGAAGTAAGCCGCGACTGCCTGAGTTATGGCCGCGCGATCGAGATAGGGCTTTTTGCCTTCATAGCGGGCGGCCCACACGACCTGGTTCACAATGTCTCTTGGATAGCAGGAGCGCAACTCCTGTTTCAGGCTGCCGCGGATGAAGTCGATCAGATCGTAGAAGACGCCGGGGTCGAAGTCGACTCCCCTATCTTTTGCAACCCTGCGGAAGATCTCGCAGAACTGCTCGTCGGAGACCGCGCCGATCTTGATCTTGGTTTGAATCCGGCGCAGGAACGCGGCATCCACCAGCGACGCGGGATCCATGTTCGATGCGAAGACGACCAGCATCTCGAATGGCATCTCGATCTTCTTTCCTCCCGCCAGGGTGAGGAAATCGATTCTGCGATCGAGGGGAACGATCCAGCGGTTCAGCAGCTCTTCCGGGCGAAGGCGCTGGCGGCCGAAATCGTCGATGATCAGAACCCCATTGTTGGCTTTCATTTGCAGGGGGCCGACATAGAATTTGGTCGTGGTATTGAATTGCAAGTCGAGCATCTCGGCCGTCAGCTCTCCGCCGACCAGAACTCCGGGGCGCTGGCACATTACCCAGCGGTCATCGTGATTTTCGGGTTCCGAAGCCATGACGCGCTTATGAATCGCAGGATCGTAGACAGTAATGATTTGACTGTCCACTTCCACTGCGTACGGAATCCATACTTCGTCTTCGGCAACCACCCGCGACAAAGTCTCGGCCATGGTGGTCTTTCCAACTCCAGCCGGGCCATAGAGGAAGATCGAGGAACCGGAGTTGAGCGCCGTTCCAAACTGCCGCAGCGTTTCGTCGTCGACCACCAGATGGGCAAAGGCGCGCTTGACGTCTTCGGCATGCACGTCCACATGCTGGACGCTCTGCTTCCGCGTCTGCCGCACGTAGCTCTCCAGCGTCACGGGCGCCGCGCCCGAGTAATGACTCTGGGCAATCAGGTCCAGAGCGCGCGTTCTGCCTTGCGACGTGATGGCGATATGAGGGATCGTGCCGGTCATTCCAGTGACCTGGCAGAGCGCTTCCGTCCGCATCCGGGCAAACAGTTCCTCAGCCACAGCGAAGCTGAGCCGGGTTCTTTCGGAAAGCTCAAGAACGGAGAGTGAACCGGTTAGATAAAGGGTCTTTAATGCGAGATCCTCGAGCACTCCCTGAGGAACGTCGATTTCCGCAATGGTCTGTGGTTTGTGCTCTGGCCCTACAAGGGGCTCGGATTTAAGGAAATCGAAATCGCCATCGAACATCTTCAGCAAGGTTGCCATGTCGTAATCCCCACTTCCACCCTGGCAATCGCATGAACGTCAATTCCGCAAGTGAAACAGTTCTACCGAAGAAACAATTTTACCCGAGAAACCGGGTTTGGCAACAGCCAAAACTGGAATTCTTTCGTTCGCAGATCGCCCAAGCGACGGAACTATTCCGCCCAAACACGAAAAATGGCCCGAATCTCCAGACCGAACTCGTGAATCACTTCAAAGAATCACTCGGAGGCGGCCCGACTCGCTGCCTTCCGGCAAACCTGCCATTCACGCGTTCGTTTCGCCAATTCTATTGCCAATATAGCCCCAAACCATGATCCTTGGCTTCTTCTCTTTTCGGGCTCCGATCACACTTTAGTCTCCCCGCGTAACACTTTTGTGGCAGTTTCCATTCCTAAAGGGAAACGGCAAGAGAGGGCATACCAATATGGGACAAGCGGAGCACTCTGGCGACGGATGAAGCACCGGCCGAACAGGCGGCTGAGCACGCTTCCGAACTCGCCGGGAACCCTTGCGCGGGTCTTGCCGTATCCATACCACGATCAGGTGTGCCGGCAAGGGGCTTTGGTACACTGCTGCGGAGACCGCGCCCGCGGTTTGACCGCAGCCATATTGCCGCATCGGAGCGGCGGGAGAACCCATGCCAGTTGTCGAACTCGCGGGAGTGACCAAAGCCTACGAGAGCAAAGTCGCCGTCCACAACCTGAGCCTGTCGATTGAGGCGGGGCAGATGTTCGGTCTGCTGGGGCCGAACGGGGCGGGCAAGACCAGCTCCATTCGCATGATGATGGGCATCACCGTTCCCGACTCCGGCCGGATCAGCCTCTTCGAGAGGCCTTTTGAGCGCCGGAGCCTGGAGCGGGTGGGCTATCTGCCCGAGGAACGCGGACTCTACAGGAAGATGAAGGTTCTGGACCAACTGGTCTTCTTCGGCCAGTTGCACGGACTCGAGACCGAAGAGGCGCGCAAGCGGGCTGTCGCGTGGGCCAACCGCATGGAGATCGCCGATTCGCTGCACAAAAAGACCGGGGAACTCTCCAAGGGCATGCAGCAGAAGATTCAGTTGATTGCCACGCTGCTGCACGATCCTGAACTCATCGTCATGGATGAGCCCTTCAGCGGCTTGGACCCGGTGAACGCGGTGCTGGTGGAGCGGACGCTGCTGGAACTCAAGGCTCAGGGCAAGGCGATTCTCTTCTCGACCCACCGCATGGAACAGGTGGAAAAGCTGTGCGACTCGATCTGCCTGATCGACAACAGCGCAGCGGTGCTGGCCGGCAATCTGCGCGAGATCAAGAGCCGCTATGAGCGCAACCATGTGATCGTCGAGTTCGAGGGAAGCTCCGCCTTCTTGAGCAGCGAAGAGATTGCGGAGGCAAAGAACTTCTCGGGCCACGCGGAGATCAAGCTCAAGCCGCATGGCAACGCGCAGAAGCTGCTGCGCGAAGCCGCAGCCGCGGCGGCGATCTTCCGCTTCGAACTGGTTGAGCCGTCGCTCGAAGAGATCTTCATCCAGACCGTGGGAGGCAAATCCGATGCGTAACATTCTTCTGATTGCGCGGCGCGAATACCTGGAGCAGATTCGCGGGCGGGCCTTCAAGTTTTCCACGGTGCTGGTGCCGTTGCTGATCACCGCGATGCTGGGTGCGAGCTACTTCACCGGCCGCAACGCGGAAGCGGGCAAGCATGTTGCGATTGCCGCCGACAGCGCGGCGCTGGCCAACGATATGCGCCGGCAACTGCTGGACGACAAGGGCGCGAAGATTACCGTGGATGTGGTGGCGCCGGCAACCGCGCAGGATCGCGCCGCTCTTCTGAAACAGGTTGAGAGCAAGGCCATCGACGGATTGCTCTCGATCCAGAGTTCTCCCAGCGGAGCATTGACGGTTGCCTACACCTCGCAATCCGCGGGCGACTTCACGACTACCGACCGGCTGAGGAATGCCTTGAATCATGCGTTGCTGATTCAGTGGCTGACCGAGAGGGGCATGAAGCAAGCCGAAGACGATGCCCTGCTGAAACAGGTCTCCATCCAGACCCTGCAGGTGAACAAGGAAGGCAAGGAATCCAAGAGCAATGGCATGGCGTCGTTCCAGAAGGCTTTTGGCATGGCTTTTCTGCTCACCATGCCCATCCTGCTCTACGGCATGGATATGGCCCGCTCGGTTGTCGAGGAGAAGAGCTCGCGCATCTTCGAGGTCATGCTGGCCATCGTCCGTCCCGACGACCTGCTTGCCGGCAAGTTGCTGGGCGTGGGCGCGGTGGGCCTCACGCAAATTGCCATCTGGGTGCTTGCGGCGGCGCTGCTGACCGGTTCGACGCTGGCCGCGGCCTTGCTCACGGGCGATTTCGCGATTCACTTCTCCTGGGCCGAGGGACTTCTCTTTCCCGTGTACTTCCTGCTGGGCTTTTTTCTCTACAGCGCATTCTTTTCCGGCCTGGCCGCCACCTGCGAGACGGCCCAGGAACTGCAGATGTATATGCCGCTGGCTGTCGTTCCCGTCTGGCTCAGCTTCGGCATCATTCCTTTCCTGCTCAGCAATCCCGGCTCACCGTGGGCAATTGCCGCTTCGCTCTTCCCGCCCACCGCGCCCTTCGTCATGATTCCGCGCATGGGCATGGGGACAGTGCCGCCGCTGTGGCAGTTCGCGGCCTCCATCGGACTCCTGATTCTGAGCATCTGGGGCGTACTCTGGTTCTCATCGCGGCTGTACCGCGTGGGCATCCTGATGTATGGCAAGCGCGCCACCCTGCCCGAGCTGCTGCGCTGGCTGCGCTACAGCTAGAATCGAAGCAGTGACCGCCGAAGACAAACCCGGATTCACGCTCGTCCAGCGCCTGGCGCTCGCCGTGGTTCCGCGCGTGGTGTGGGCGCTGCTGTGGATTTTTAGCCCCACCTGGCGCTTTGAGGTAATCGCCACGGAGGGCGTGATTCCGGTCCTCTTCGGCCAGAAACCGGGGCCTCAGATTTACTGCTTCTGGCACCAGTGCGTGCTGCCTTGCACGGTCTACTTTCGTCATTCCTACGCCGTGATCCTCATCAGCAAGAGCTTCGACGGCGAGTTGATTACGCGCATTCTCAGGCTCTTCGGCTTCGATGCGGTGCGCGGTTCCAGTTCCCGGGGCGCGCGCGAAGGGCTGCTGGGACTGGCGCGCGTGATTGAAACCGGCAGAACGGCCATCTTCACCGCCGACGGCCCGCGGGGACCGATCTATCAGACCAAGATGGGCCCCATCAAGCTGGCGCAAACCACCGGCGCGCCCATCGGCGCCTTCCACCTGCAGCCGGAGCGCGCCTGGACCATGGGTTCGTGGGACCGCTTCCTGGTGCCCAAGCCATTCACGCGGATTGTGGTCAGTTGGGGGCCGTGGACGCGGGTTCCCGCAGACTTACCCTCAGAGGATTTTGAACGCAAGAGAGCGGAACTCAATGCGGCCATCGAATGCGCGCGACGGCGGGCGCTGGACTACTTCAAGAAGGCGGGGTCATGACGGGCCTTCGCGTGGCCGACTTCGACTTCGACCTGCCGCCGGAGTTGATTGCCCAGCAGCCCCCGGCGGAGCGCGGAGCGAGCCGTATGTTGGCCATGGACCGCGCCACCGGCGCTTTGCGGGATATGACATTTGCCGAGCTCCCGTCGCTGCTCAATCCGGGCGACCTGCTGGTGCTGAACGAGACGCGCGTCATTCCGGCGCGCCTCTATGCCCGCCGCGCGGCAAGCGCGATCTCCCCCGTGCCGGCTAGCCCACAGATGCTGGGTGCCCCATCCTTGCGCCTTTTCTCTGGCGCAAGGGTGGGAAACCACGATTCTCAGTCGGCGTCCATCCAACAACAGTTGGGTGCCCCAGGTCTCGCACTTGAGACCTGGGATACCACGATCCGCAACCGGCATTCCGCTCAGCAACAGCCAGCCGGCCGCATCGAAGTCCTGCTCACCGAGCCTGCCGGCGAAAACCTCTGGCGCGCCCTGGTGCGGCCGGGCAGGAAGGTCGCTATTGGCGAGCGCCTGCTCTTTCCCGCGCCCTCCGGCGAGATTGCCCTCGAAGCGGAGGTGCTCGAACGCGGCGAATTCGGCGAGCGGCTGCTGCGCTTCGAGCCAGTCGCCGATTTCTTCGCCGTCCTCGACCGCATCGGCCACGTGCCGCTGCCGCCGTACATCCGCCGCGGCGATGCGACTGCCGACCGCGAGCGCTACCAGACGGTCTTTGCGCGGGAGCCCGGTTCGGTGGCCGCGCCCACGGCCGGCCTGCACTTTACGCCGCCAGTGCTGGACGCGCTGGCCGCCAGGGGCGTCGAGGTTGCGCGCATCACGCTGCACGTCGGCCTGGGCACCTTTGCGCCGCTGCGCGTGGAGAGGCTGGACGAGGTCCGTCTGCATCGCGAGCGGTACACGCTCTCAGCCGCAGCCGCGGATGCGGTCAATCGAGCCCGCCGCGAGGGCCGGCGCATCGTGGCCGTCGGCACCACGGTGGTGCGCACGCTGGAGGCCGCCGCGGCGGCCGCGGAAAAACGGAGGATTACGGATGAAATCTGCGAAAGGCATCCCTCCGGGCCTAAAGGCCCTGTCGATTTTGCCGGCTCTAAGCGGGGGTTGAAACCCCCGCCCCCCTCCGAGTCGAGTTTGTCCGCGGCCTGTCTAGCCGGCGGCGGCACGGTCCTGACTGCAAGCGGTCTGCTTCAGCCCCACTCCGGCGAGACGGAGATCTTCATCTCGCCCAGCTTCGAGTTCCGCCTGGTGGGCGCGCTGCTCACCAACTTCCACCTGCCCCAGTCGAGCTTGCTGATGCTGGTAAGCGCCTTTGCCGGGCGCGAGCCGGTACTGGCCGCCTACGCGCACGCGGTTCGGGAGAAGTATCGGTTTTTCAGTTATGGGGATTGCATGTTTCTGGCGTGACGCAGAGATCAGGGGTCAGAGATCAGGTTTCGGGAGTTTTGCGTTTCTTTCTGCCTCAGGCTTTCACTGCGTCGACCGCGGTCACCCTCCCTGGGAGCCAGAGAAGAGCACGCAAATCATTGAAACTTGGCACGAGGGCGGTCTCAGTGCCTGCAACGATGCCCTTAGTATTCCTGATGACCGTTTGCGTGTGTTCCGTCGACCTTACTACCTCATATGCTTCTATGGGAGAATTGTCCTGGGCATTCTTGGGCAAGTTCAGGGCCATCGTGGGCAACAATGCCCTCAGCACACTGACCCACGCCGTTACAGTCGACGCCGGGTTTGATGAGATTTTGTCATCCAAAATCTCAAAAGCCTTTGGCTGCGCCATTGCCACTCCTGCTATCTCCTCTCGCAATGCGCCGGTAACGCAAATGACAAATTGTTTTGACGCAGAATACTCCAGAAGCTTGTATTGGCGAGATTGAATGTCGGTCAGCGCGCTCGCGGCAGATTTAGCCTTGAGCTCGGCCTTGATCTCATCGAATGCCCAGGCAAGGGTCTGCACAGCGTAGATGTGTCCAACGCTTATTGTTTTTGTGAAGACTTTATCGTATGTTGCTTCGTTCTCAAAGATTTCAGCCTTTGCGCGAATGGCTGTTTGCAGGTCGCCGGAGAAGGCGCATAAAGCTTGGCCGGCCTGATCTGCGACTAATGTCGTTTTCGACTTCCTCTTACTGTCCCTCCGATGAACATAGTCCAGACCCTTCGCCTCGAATTCGTTAGCAAGACGCAGCTGCACAGAATCGTTGCTCTTTCGATCGAGGGCAATAATCTCGTTCTGTGTGTTGTTGCCAGCGACGATCTCCGGGATCATCGTCTCATTGTCAACAGTTATAACACGAGCCAAAACGTAGATGTTCTTTGCGTGCTCAAGTCCGGCCTCATAAATCGCTCCGGTCGTCTGTGCCCCGTTAACGATGGAGAGCCCATGCAGGCGAAGTTTGGATTTTTCCTTGTCGGGATCTACCTTTCTTGTAACCATGGTTATGCCATTATTGAGAACAAAGAACTTGCCTGGATTTTTCTCTGCGGTGTTCTGGATTCTTCTGTTGATGTTTCCTGAGCTTTTGCGGGAGCCGAGATAATCACGGAGGTTTGCGCTAAACAGACGTTTGCCATAATCCCTATACAGGGTATGCAAGAAGGACCCGTTGAGTGAGAACACAAAGGCCTCCCAGCCAACACCCTTCTGATGGGAGATCACGTCGTCGGCAGTGAGCTCGATTTGGTCGGCGATCTGGATCGTTCCGGTTGCTGAGAGCGATAGCTGTTCGATCTGGCGTAGGCCGATCTCCACTGTTTCCACTTCGACATCCTTCGCCACGGACAAACTGGAAACTAGGTTCTTGACCCCCCTCAACGCGTTCTCGACGTTCTCCGACTCGTAGCTGTTGTGCGCATAGGCGAAAACCAAGCGCTTAATCGTCTGTTGCTGCAAAGCTTCCCGAAGGAGCCTTGCGTGATTCCGTATCTGGGCTGGAACCTCATCAATCGGTGTCTGCAGGAGCCACGCTGCGGCGGTGTTCAGGTCGTTTGCTTTGTTAGCCTCTGCTTCCTTCTTGCCCCAGTCCTTCGAAGTCTTTCCCTGCGCTACGAGCGCAATCTCGTCGGCTTCATCGATATGGATGATGTCTGCTTTCTTGTCCTCTGGATGGTCCGTGAGGCTGCTCGTTGCAAAGCTCTCGAAGTCTTCTATCCCGAGGAAGAGTCCTGTAGCATAGAGCGGGAGTGCATTATCACCGTATTTCTGCAATACAGTGTCAGCCTGAAATCGCCTGATGAACGAAAATGAACTGGAGAGTTCTTCCCAAGTCGCCATTGTCTCCTCCTATGCTTGCCTGACAGCAAAGCGGCAAACCCATGCCATTGGAAGTATACGCGCAGGGGAACGCCCGAGGTCCGGGATTGAGGTTGCGCCTGGATGGTCCGGAATTCGGAATCCACACCGCCGCCCGACCCCTGACCCCTGATCTCTGATCCCTGATAAACTCGGAACCGTGACCGACCAAGCCAAGCCGCCCGTCTTCTTGCTCGACACCATGGGGTTCATCTTCCGCGCCTACCACGCCATGCAGCGCAGCCGGCCGATGAGCACCCGCGGCGGGCTGCCCACGGCGGCCATCTACGTCTTTGTGAACATGATCGCCAAGCTGCGCCAGGACTTTGCGCCGCGCTACTTTGCCGCGGTCTTCGATATGAGCGGCGAGGTCTTTCGCGACGAGCGCGCCCGCTCCATGGGTCCGCTGCGCAAGTGGAACGGGAAGACGCAGAGCTTCGACGAGGTGAGCTACGAGGGCTACAAGGCCAACCGCGCGTCGATGCCCGAGGATTTGCGGCGGCAGATTCCCTATATCCGCCGCGCGCTTGAGGCGCTGCGCATTCCCATCCTGGAGGCGGTGGGCTTCGAGGCCGACGACGTGATCGGTACGCTGGCCCGCGAGGCCGCCGAACGCGAGCATGAGGTCTTCATCGTCTCCGGCGACAAGGACATGATGCAGCTGGTCACGCCACGGGTGAAGATTCTCAACCCGCAGAAGGACAATCTCATCCTCGACCCCGCCAAAGTGACGGAGACGCTGGGTGTGCCGCCGGAGAAGGTGGTGGATGTGATGGCGCTGCGCGGCGACTCGGTGGACAACATTCCCGGCGCTCCCGGAATCGGCGACAAGGGCAGCGTGGAGCTGATCCTCGAATTCGGGAGCGTGGAAGCAGTACTCGACCGGGCCGCGGAGGTCAAGCGCAAGAGCTATCGCGAATCCCTGGAGCAGAACAGGGACGCCGTGCTGCTGTCGAAGGAGCTGGTCACCATCGACAGCCATGTGCCGCTGGAGCTGGATTTGGCGGCGATGGAGACGCAGCCGCCGGATCAGGAGGCCTGCCGCGAGCTCTTCACCGAGCTTGAGTTTACCTCCATGCTGCGCACACTGGCTCCTGCGGAGGGCGGGCCCTTGGTCGAGGTTGCGGAAGAACCGACAGCCGAGCAGGCCGCCGCATTCTATGCCGCGGCGCGCGAGCACGGCTTTGCCTTCGCACTCGATGCCAAGACGCCCGCGCCCGAAGAGGCGGAGGACGAAGCGCCGCAAACGCTCTCGCTGCTGGACGTGGCCGAGGCCGCCGAGAAGCTGAGCAGCTTCAGCCTGGGTGTCTGCGCGGAGCCCAATAGGGCGCTGCGCCTGTCGCCAACGCCTGAGTTGCGCGCGCTGCTCGGGGACGCCGCGATTCCCAAGCGGACGCACGACTGGAAGTCGGCGCTGCACCTGCTTGCCGCGCAGGGGATCGCACTGCTCGGCGAAGTGGACGATACCATGCTGCTCTCGTACGCGCTGAATCCTACCCACGCCACGCAATCGCTGGCGGACGTGGCTGCGCGGCATGGGCAAGCTGCGTCCACCACGCTGGCGGCGGGCGCGGCAGCGATTCAGGCGCTGGTTCCGGCGCTGCGGGCAGAGGTTGAAAAGGCCGGAGTCGAACGAGTCTACAAGCAGATCGACCTGCCGCTGGCGCCGGTCCTCTTCCGCATGGAGCAAGCCGGCGTGCGCATCGATACGGGCGTGCTGGCCGGGCTTTCCATGCGCTTCGCCGCCGAGCTGGAGCGCGTGGGCGAACGCATCTTCGAGCTGGCCGGCCGGCGCTTCAACGTCAACTCTCCCAAGCAACTCGGCGAGGTGCTGTTTACCGATCTGAAACTCCCCGCGCCCGCCAGCCGAGGCAAAGGCAAGGCCGTCTCCACCGCGCAAGACGTTCTGGAGCAGCTTGCCGAGAAGAACGAAGTGCCTCGCCTGGTGCTCGAATACCGGCATCTCTCCAAGCTCAAATCGAATTACATCGACGCGCTGCCGTTGCTGGCCGATTCCGCTTCGCGGGTCCACACCACCTTCATGGCGGCGGCCACGGCCACCGGGCGGCTCTCATCGGTGAACCCCAATCTGCAAAACATTCCCATCCGCACCGAACTGGGCCGCGAGATTCGCGCGGCGTTTATTTCGGCTCCCGGCACCCAACTGCTGTCGGCGGATTACTCGCAGATCGAGCTGCGGCTGCTGGCGCACTTCAGCGGCGATCCGCTGCTGGTGCGCGCCTACCAAAACAACGAGGACATTCACACCCTCACCGCCAGCGAGGTGTTCGGCGTGCCGGCCGCGCAGATGGACAAGCAGACGCGCAACCGCGCCAAGGCGGTCAACTTCGGCATCGTCTACGGCATCTCGCCCTTCGGCTTGGCCGCGCAACTGGGCATTCCGCAGGCCGAGGCGCGCGCCTACATCGATCGCTACTTTGCGCGCTACGCCGGCGTTCATGCGTTCATTGAAAAGACGCTGGAGCAGACGCGCCGCGAGGGATGCGTGCGCACGCTCTTCGGGCGGGTGCGGCCCATCCCGGACATCGAAAGCCGCAACCCGAACCAGCGCGGATTTGCCGAGCGGACGGCCATTAACACGCCGCTGCAAGGCACGGCCGCCGACCTCATCAAGCTGGCCATGATCGCCATCGACCGCCAGCTTACCGAGCGCGCCCTCAAGACGCGCATGGTCTTGCAGGTGCACGACGAGCTGCTCTTCGAGGTTCCAGCGGATGAGGCCGCCGAGGTGGAGGCGCTGGTGCGCGCGGAGATGGAGGGAGTGGTCAAGCTCGACGTTCCGCTGGTGGCCGACCTCGCCTTTGGGGCGAACTGGCGCGACCTGTGACCCGCCCCCTCTGCACCGTCCGTGGTGCGATAATCTGAAACAAGCGTGAACTTCCCGTACCGCGTCGGGTGATTCCCTTGATCGTCGAAATCGAAGCGCTGACCAAAGTCTACGAGTCCAAGCTCCGCGTGGTAGCCGTGGACGGCGTCGACCTGGAGCTGAAAGAGGGCGAGATCTTCGGCCTTCTCGGCCCCAATGGCGCCGGCAAAACGACCACCATCAGCATCGCTACCACCCGCACCCTGCCCACCAGCGGCACCGTCCGCATCGCGGGAATCGACGTGGTGAAGCACCCCGCCCACGCCCGCCGCCACATCGGCGTCGTCCCCCAGTTCAATACGCTGGACCGCTCGCTGACCGTTTACGAGAACCTCTACTTCCACTGCCGCTACTTCGGCTTCTCGCACGCGCAGGCCAAGGTGCGGGCGATGGAGCTGCTGGGCCAGTTCCTGCTGACGGAGCGCAAAGATGTTTA
Organism: Occallatibacter sp.; assembly: GCA_050014575.1. Lineage (GTDB taxonomy): Bacteria > Acidobacteriota > Terriglobia > Terriglobales > Acidobacteriaceae > Telmatobacter. Next base: position 12,550 of record JBEKDB010000068.1, read on the forward strand.
TCCCGCGCAACTCTCCGGCGGGCTGGCGCAGAGGGTGCAAATCGCCCGCGCCATCGCCCATCGGCCCACGGTCCTGTTCCTGGACGAGCCTTCAGCCGGCCTGGATCCGCAGAGCCGCATGGCCATGTGGGGGGCCGTCGAGGGACTGCGCAAGGAAGGCATCACGGTGCTGCTGACCACACACTACATGGAGGAGGCCGACTCGCTCTCCGACCGGTTGGCGATTCTCGACTACGGTCGCGTGCTGGCGCTGGGCTCGCCCGCGAAGCTCAAAGCGACCCTGGGCGCGCACACCATCTTCGACTTGAAACTCAAATCTCGAGCCGGGCTGGAGACGGTTGCCGCCGAGCTGAAGGAGCGCGAGGATGTGACCAACGCCGAAGTTACCGCCGAGGGGCTGCGAGTGATCGCCGCAACCTCCGACGGCTTGCTGCCGGTGCTGGTGCAGGCCGCGGCCGGCCACGGCTTGCTCGATTTGAAGATCACCGAGCCGAGCCTTGAAACGGTCTTTATCCAACTGACGGGGAGGGATCTGCGTGAATAACTCCACAGAGAGCGAAGGTCAGAGATCAGAGATCAGGGGTCAGGGATCAGAGATCAGGGATCAGAGATCGGAGATCGGCCCAGGTGACAGCGATGCGGCTGCGCGTCCTGGCGGGCGGCGTGGACTGGGAGAGCACCTGAAGACGCTCCACGGGCATTTGTTGCGCGATCTGGAGGTGCTGACGAGCGAACTAGGCGCCGGTAGCTCAGGCAAAGCCAACGCCGGCAAGGCTGGCTCCGGTAGATCATTCGTCGGCAGTCCCGGCTCGGGGATATTCTTCAAGGCCTTCCTGGGGTTGTTCCTGCGCGACCTGCGGGTGCTCCTCCGCGAGTTTCACGTCTTTCTGGCGCGCGTGGGCATGCAGCCGCTGCTGTTCCTCTTCGTCTTCACGTACATTTTGCCGCGCATGGGCGGAGCCAACTTGATGGCCACCGGCGGCGGGGTCGATTTCGGAACCATCCTCCTGCCGGGATTGATGGCGGTGGCCATCATGTTCTCCGGCATCGCCGCCGTGGCCCTGCCGCTCTCGCAGGAGTTTGGAGTTACGCGCGAGATCGACGACCGGGTAATGTGCCCGCTGCCGTTGTGGGCCGTGGCTTTGGAGAAGGTCTGTTTCAGCGCCATGCAGAGCATCATCGGAGCCTTGCTGGTGATTCCCATGGCCTATTACATTCCGGCCATTCCAGTCCGCGTCCATGTCGCCAATTGGTTTCTGCTGGCGCTGGTGCTGGTTCTCTCCAGCTTGCTCACCGGCTCGCTGGGCCTGGTGATCGGGTCCACCGTGAATCCCCGCCAGATCGGCCTGGTCTTCTCGATTCTCGTGGTGCCTATTACCTTTTTGGGGTGCGTCTACTATCCCTGGGCCAATCTCGGAAAGAGCGGCCTCGTCTGGATAGAAGTGGGCGTGCTCTTCAATCCCATCGTGTACATGAGCGAGGGGCTGCGCGCCGCAGTGACTCCCGGCATTCCGCACATGCCGTGGTGGGCCATCCTGCTGGCGCTGGTATTCTTCACCGCGGCGCTGGGCCGCTGGGGGCTCAAGGGGTTTTTGGGAAGGGTGCTGTCGTAGGCCGGGCTGGTTGAGGATTGTGGACTCAAATCCTTACCCGGAACAAAGCGCAAGAATGGGGCGCACCCGGCAAACTTGGCTGCATGTCCAGCATGAAAGGCTGTAAACTTCTCGCCGTGGTTGAGAAACCGCCCAAGAAAGGAAACAGTGATCGTCTTGAATCCAGGCTACCGGTTTCACTCCCTGAAATGGTATATGTGCTCTGATCTTACCCGGCTCAGATATCTTCCCATCTCCCGCCTCGCCGCCGTCGCGATGGTCGCGCTGGCCCTGGGCATTTCCGCCTGCCACGACCCCGTCACGATGGATCAGGCAACCAGAAATGGCGATTTGGAATCGGCCAAGACACTCATCAAAGGCAATCCCAATCTTGTTTTCAGCAAAGACAACGACGGCGCAACGCCGTTGCACTTAGCGGCGGATAGTGGCCATAAGGATGTGGCGGAGTTGCTCCTGGCCCACAATGCCGATGTCAACGCCAGGGACGACGACGGCAATACGCCATTGCATGCGGCGGCGGTTAAGGGCCACAAGGATGTGGCGGAGTTGCTGCTGGCACACAATGCCGATGTCGATGCGAAGCAGAAGGACGGGGATACGCCGTTGCTCTTGGCGGCGAGCATGGGCCACAAAGACGTGGCGGAGCTGCTCCTGGCCCACAATGCCAATGTCAATGCAAAGGACACTTACGATGGCGATACGCCGTTGCACTTGGCGGTTCTTGGGGGGCACAAGGATCTGGCGGAGTTGCTCCTGGCCCACAACGCCGATGTCAACGCCAAGGACAAAGATGGCGACGAGCCGCTGCACGTCGTATACAAGGCCGACGAAAGCCTGACGGAATTGCTGCTCGCCCACAATGCCGATGTCAATGCAAGGGACAACGACAAAAGGACGCCGTTGTACTGGGCGGCGCAAATGGGCCGCAAGGACGTGGCGGAGTTGCTTCTGGCCCACAAGGCCGCGGTCAATGCCAGCGACGACCACGGCGTCACTTTATTGCACGTGGCGGCTGTTTCAGGCAGCAAGGACGTGGCGGAGTTGTTGCTGGCCCACAAAGCCGGCGTCAATGCCAGGGATGCGATCGGCCATACCCCGTTGCACGATGCGGCCGTAAAGGGGCAAAAGGATGTGGCGGAGCTGCTCCTGGCCCACAACGCCGAGGTCGATCCCAAAGATAGTGACGGCAATACGCCGTTGCTTGCCGCGGTTGCTTATGACCGCAAAGACGTGGCGGAGGTGCTGCTGGGATACAAGGCCGATCTCAAAGCCCGGGAGAAGTACGGCTACACGCCGTTGTACCTGGCTGCGTCCAAGGGATATAAGGACGTGGCGGAGTTGCTGCTGGCCCACAAGGCTGAGGTCGATGCCAGGGACAAGATCGGCTATACCCCGCTGCACGCGGCAGCGTCTCAGGGTTACAAGGACGTGGCGGAGTTGCTGCTGGCCTACAAGGCCGATGTCAACGCCAAAGGCAACGACGGCTATACGCCGTTACTTATGGCGGCGGCCTTCAGGGGAGACCGGGAGATGGCGGAATTGCTGCTAGCCCACAAGGCCGATGTCAATGCCAGGGGAAAGAACGGCGAGACGGCGTTGCACCTGGAGGCAGGTCTCGGCAACAAAGACGTGGCGGAGGTGCTGCTGGCCCACAATGCCGATGTCAATGCCACAGACAAGATCGGCGAAACGCCGATGTACCTGGCGGCAGCCAAGGGCCACGAGGACGTGGTGGAGTTGCTGCGCCAGCACGGCGGCCACGAGTGAGTCTTCCGAGGAACTCGCGGCCCAAACGCCAGAGTTCCAATTGACCGCAAGACCGGAGCCTGCGCGGGTTCTTGGGACGAGTGCTGTCGTAAACTCATTGCAGGGAGAGGGATTGGACAAACGGGCGCGACTTCATTCGGTCTCCCGTGTCTAATTCAATACGCCCAGGAAAGCGCTGAGACCATTGCTGCGCATGAAGCGGGTCACGAAGATCGGTTCACTCCGCCACGCGAATCCCCCGGAATCGCGCAGAGGGGAGCTGTCTGTTCGAAAATTCCCGCTTCGCATCCTGTCGGTGGTTCTGGCGCCCGCGCTGCTGTTGGCGGCCGGATGCTCCGACGGCCGCATGACCGCCGACCCCTCGAACTCGACCTTCTCCATCTCTCCCGGCACGGGCTCCATCGATACCAACTGCACCGGTTGCAATGCGGCCAGTGCTCAGGGCGCGGCCGCGGAGCAGTTTACCGCGACGCTCACCGGCGGAGGCGCGGCCAACGTCACCTGGTCGGTCTCCGGCGGGGACGCCAATAGCGGACCGGGAAGCATCACCTCCGCCGGCCAGTACACTCCCCCCCCCTATCTCACCGGCGACCACGCGCAGGTTCTGGTGACGGCGAAGCTCAACTCGACCACTGCAGCGACCGCGCTGCTGACGGTGACGCCCGGGTTCCTGCAGCCGCTTGCGCCGGAGAATGCGGCCCTGGGCGCGAACGGGCAAGTGACCTTCACCGGCTACCTGGCCTTGGCGGGCGGCTACGCCGGCATCAGCTACGCGCTCTCGAACACCACCACCGGCTCGACCGGCGGACAGGGTTCGCTGGGCACGGTGAACTGCACGCGCAGCACGGAGACCTTCACCTCCTGCACGGTCACCTACACGGCGCCGGCCTCGGTCCCGGCTACCGGGGCGACCTGGGTTGTGGCCACGGTGGGAAGCTCGCCGTCCAGGGTCGCCGCCGAGGTGCTGCTTAATACCGCGGGCGTTTCGAGCAATCCCGCCAACCACCAGGCGCAATCGTCCATGCCGGTCCCGCTGGGCAGCTCGGGCGGCAACAACAACGACTACGACACCCAGGGCAACCAGATTGTGGACTGTTGCAGCGGAACGCTCGGATCGCTCATACAGGACGGCAACAACCGCCAGTACCTGCTGAGCAGCAACCATGTGCTGGCGCGAAGCGACCATGCCAGTATCGGTGACGCCATCATCCAGCCGGGACTCATCGACAACAACTGCACACCCAACGGCGAAGGCGCGGGGACTACTCCCGTGGGCTCGCTGACCAACTGGCTTCCGCTCAGTTCCGCCGCCACCAACGCCGACGCGGCCATCGCGCAGGTGGATTCCGGCGCGGTCAATACTGCCGGCAGCATTCTGGAACTGGGCGCGAAGCAGGCCGACGGCACCCTGGCCGCGGCGCCTCCCGGCATCTCCTCCACCGGCGGCAAGGGCGAGGCGGCGGCTCTCGATCTGGTGGTGGCCAAGAGCGGGCGGACGACGGGGTTGACCTGCGGCGCCATCTCGGCGCTCAACCTGGACGTGACCGTCGATTACTACCTGGATTGCGCCGAAACCAAGCCCTACCTGACCAAGACCTTCACCAACCAACTGGCCATCAGCGGCAACCAGTTCAGCGATGCGGGCGACTCCGGGTCGCTGGTGGTGGATGCCGCCAACGCCGAACCGGTGGGCCTCTACTTTTCCGGCGGAACGGACTTGGCCGGCGTGAGCCAGGCCGTCGCTAGCCCCGCGGCCGGCGTGCTGGCCGAACTCGCCGCGCAGGCCGGCGGCGGAACGAACTATACCTTTGTTGGCGCCGCCGACCACCCGGTCAGTTGCCTCAATTACGGCGACAGCACTGTAGCCGTTGCGCAGGCGCGCACACTCAGCGATGCGGAGAGCACACGCGCCCAGCAGGCCCTGGCGGAGGCTCGCGCGCTACTGAACCCGGCAACCGGAATCCTGGGCGTGGCCGCCGGCAAGAGCAGCGATCATCCCGGCGAGGGCGCGGTGCTTATCTACGTGGATGAAAACATGAATGTGAATGTGCCGGCGGCGGTTGACGGCGTGCGCACCGTGGCGATTCCCACGAATGCCCGCGCGGTCGCCTTCGGCTCTGCGCCTCAGACCGCATTTGAAGGCCGCTCCGGCTCCGCCCTCGCCCTGGCGGCCTCGGTTCTCGGCCCAGCGGTAGCCATCAAGCAGCAGATCGCGCACCGTTTGATGCAGCAGAATCCCGCCTTCTTCGCCGTCGGAGTAGGCCAAAGCCTGGACAATCCAAAGGAGGCGGCGCTGGTGATCTATGTGGACCGCAAGCAGCTTCCCGCCCAGCTCCCCCCGACCGTGAACGGCCTGCGCACCCGCTACGTCATCATGGACCGGCTGCACGTGACCCGTTCCTACGCCGCTCCGGTGCAGTCGAAACTCCACTGTATGCCTCGTCCGGCCGCCGGCCGCCCGGCCAACTCTAGTCTTTTCGACTTGCTCCGGCCCCGGAGTTTGAAGCTGGACTGAGCCGCTTCCGGCACATCGGCGGCGTTTGCTTCGGGTTTACGAGCCGGCAATCCGAGCGCATGGAGCCGATTGCGCTTTGTCCGCCGGCCGCGCCAAATCGACCGAAACCAGGCAAAGTCTCCGCGATTCGCCGCGGGAATCGCGCTTCCGCTGTCCTCTTCGCTTCCCAGGCATTTACAATAGCGTCTATGCCTCAGGTGGAGAATGCTTGCCGCCTGGCGTGTCCTTACCTATGACTCTGAGAAACCTTCGCACTCCCGCGGCTTTCGTGTTCGGCACACTGCTGCTCGCAAGTTCCACATTGGCGCAGACGCATCCCGCCGCGCCTGAGAGCCCCTACGGCGGCACTACGGTCGAGGAGATCGTGGCCCGCGTGAATGACCAGATCATCACGCGCTCCGACTACGACCGCGCCATGAAGGAACTGGATGCCGAGGGACACCAGCACGGCGCCTCGATGCAGGATATCTCCGAAGCCCACAAGGATCTGCTGCGCAACCTCATCGACCAGCAGCTTTGGCTCTCGAAAGGCAAGGAGCTCGGTATCACCGGCGAGACCGAACTGATCAAGCGGCTGAACGAGATTCGCAAGCAGTACAATCTTGAGACCCTTGAAGATTTAGAAAAAGCGGCCAAGGAGCAGGGCGTCTCTTTCGAGGACTTCAAGGCCAACATCCGCAATAGCATCATCACAAGTCTGGTGATGCGCGACCAGGTGAGCCGCAAGGTCCAGTTCACGCCCGGCGAGGTGCAGCGCTACTATGAGGAGCACAAGCAGGAGTATGCGCAGCCTGAGAGCGTGCATCTGAGCGAGATCCTGGTTTCGGCCGGCGCACCCGCGCCCACGCCCGCCATTCCGGGAGCCGCGCAGCCCGAAGATCCGGCGCAACTGGCCGCGGCCAAGACCAAGGCCGACGACATCGAGGCCCGGCTGCGCGCGGGCGGCGACTTCAGCCAGTTGGCCAAGAGCTTCAGCGACGGCCCCACGGCTTCAGAGGGCGGCGACCTGGGCAGCTACAAGCGCGGGGAGCTGAACAAGGTCTTCGAGGATCGGACCTTTGCCCTCAAAGCGGGCGAGGTCACGGAACCGATTCGCACCAAGCAGGGCTTCGTCATCATGAAAGTGGTGCAGCACGTCCCCGGCGGCGTGCCGGAGTTCAAAGACGTCCAGGAGCAGGTGGAAGAGACTTTCTACCAGAGCCGGATGGAGCCGGCCGTGCGCGATTATCTGACCCAGATGCGCGAGGAGTCCTATATTGACGTTAAGACGGGGTATGCGGATACCGGCGCCAGCCCCAAGGAGATCAAGCCGGTCTACAGCGCCTACACCCCGCCTTCGCGCAAGAAGAAGAAGAAGGTCGAGCGCACCCGCTTCCGCGAGTCGACGCGCACCTTCCGGCAAAAGACGGCGCAAGCCGCTGCTGAACCGCCTCCCGCGGCGCCTCCGCCGGAAAAAGGCAAGAAGAAGAACGCCGGCTTGACCGCCCAGAAGCCCGGCAAGAAGGAGAAGATCCGTTACGGCCAGGCACCTACCAAGACGCTTCCCAGCGCGCCCGCGACCGTGACCGAGAACGCCGGGGCAGTGGAGCAAGCGGCGAATACCGCCCCGGAGCCGGTGAACCCGCTCGAGCCAACCAGGCCGGAGAAGAAGACGCGCATGAGCGATCGCGCCAGACTGCCCAAGCAGCCCAAAGCCAAGGGACCGAAGGTGGACAAGCTGGCTCCAGCCGCGCCGGACGCCGCCGAAGTTGCCGACCGGCAGACCCAGGCTGCTCCGCTTGGCCTGTCTGGCGATACGGCAACAAAAAAGAAGAAAAAGGCCACCACCACAGGCGAAAAGACGCGCCTGACCGACAAGAAGAAGCCCGAGGCTCCCGCGCAGCAACCCGCCGCTGCCCCATCGGCTCCCGCTCCGCCGGCTCCGGCGCCCGCCCCGCAGCAGTAGCCGCGGCAGGATAGCGACCGATCGAGCAATCCCGCTGGCCTGGGAGTTCATTCCAGGCCAGATTTTTTTGCACGGAATCAGCCTGAGTGCCTGGGTGCCCTAGGGCCTATCATCAAATTGGTTCTATGCAGGGGGGCGATCACCAGTAGTTTTGCATTATGGGAGTGCATCGTTACGGATTACGGGATGATCGGTGGGAGCGGATCGAGGGGCTGTTGCCG
>JBEKDB010000069.1:0-19692 GCA_050014575.1 Occallatibacter sp.
GACCAGCATCTCCGCCTCGTCGCGCTTCACCTCGTCCAGGCCGATCTGGTGAATCTGCTCCGCGGTCAGGTCGGTGGTGGTGCGCTGGCGGATGAGGAACTGGTAGTACTTGGCCCCATCGGGCAGCGCGGAGATGCCGGGCTGCTCGCGGCCGGCGGGAATGTAGCTCACCTCAAGGAAGCGCGCAAAGCGCAGGTAGGCCGACAGCACCTCCTTGCCAATGGCGTCCAGCATCTCCGTCTTGATGCGCTCCCGTTCGGCGGACTTGATGCCGGCGGGAAAGCTCTTGAGCGGCAGGGCAAAGGGCGACTCTTCGGGCTTCTGGCCGGCCAGGCCCTTCACCTGTTCGAGCGCCTTCTCCAAAAGGAATTTGGGCGGCACGCGGCCGTCGTCCATGCCGATGGACATATTGGCGGTCACCTGGTCGAAGGCCTTGGGGATGGCGTGCAGCCGGGCGATCCAGTCGTCGTAGTCCTTGACGGTGGTGAAGCTGAGCTGGGCCACGAGGCGCGGGTAAATGGTGTGGATGCCGCTCATCTGGCTCACCGGCATCTCCCACTCCTTGAACTCCGCGGCCTCCTGGTCTTCGGCAAACGTGCGCAGCAGCAGTTCGCGGCTGACCGTCTCCTGGGCGGTCAATCCGGCGGGATCGATGGCCGCCAGCCGCATGAGGAAGTTCTCCTCGCGCGCCAGCCTGTCGTTGACGGCCTTTACGGAGTAATCGGAAATCTGATCGTTGTAGCGCTTGTCGCCCAGCGTCGAGGCGAACTCGGGGGAATGCTTGAGGTTGTCTTCCCAGTAGTCCTGAAAGACGGCGTTGAGGGCCTTGCGGTTGGCCTCAACTTGAGCCGCCGGAACCGGGGGCGCGACCGGCGCCTGCGCGCACAGGGTCTGCGCAACGGCAAGAAGCATCAGCGCGAAAACAACCAGGACGGGGAGACGGAATCTGCTCAACGGAAGGAGTCCTCGGTGTGAAGTGGGGGAATGAAATCACCCTCTCGTCGAGTGTAGAGCGAAGGGCACGGCGCCCGCACTATCGGAACCGTGAAAACGCGCCCCTGCCGAAGCTCACGACTTGAACTGCGGGAGAAATCCGGGATGTTGGGGACGGCGGTCCATGGCGCGGACTTCCGCGTCATGGTTTCAGCACGCAATTGTAGTTCAACTGGATTGGCGTTCCCATATCGATGACTTCAAAGTCGGTCACCTTCAGGTCATACAAATCGTGGGAGTTGAAATCCATATCGGAGTACTTCGCTTTGCTGTCCGCGTCGTTTTGCGCGGTGAGGGCGATATTGCCGCCGTCGGAGAGGAACATGCCGTATTTCTGCATGGCGCGCGCGACGACCTGAGCCGCCGGCGTCAGCTTCGACATGTCGAAGGAGGCCTTCAGGCGGAAGCGGGCGCCCATCGGCGGCGCATCAACCGGCCCGCGCGGGGCGCCGGCGTGGGTAGCGGGATGCACAAAGACGTGGGCGCGAATGCGCGGATTCGGAAGCGCGAAGCGGATGGCGTGGTCGATGTGTCCCACGGCCAGTTCGTCGGCATTGAACAGCAGTGGCGCAAGGGGGAGGCCGGCGGCGTCGGTGCTGGAACACTGATCTCCACGTCCCGAGGGCGGATATACACGGTTGAGATCCCATACCACAACGCCGTTCGCGCTCAGTGCGCCATCCGAGTAGTTGGCCTGGTAGGCTTCGTAGAGTTTTTTGTGGCTGCGGTCTACAACGAGGAGGTGGCAGTCGTTCTGGCCGATATCGCACTGATAGCCCGGTTGGCCTTCAATGCCGCCTCCAGCGGGGAGCGGAAAGACCGATACCTTGTCGGAATCCGCAGTGTAGAACGACGAACCCTTGTGAAAGGGTACAAACGGCGTGGAGGCGTCTGCCTGCATAACCCGGAGGCTGAAGTCGACCTGCATCTTATTGTTGTGTCCCCATCCACCCGCGCCCGCAAGCCAGGCGATCATGGCGTCGGACTGGGGATCGAGGGGCGCATGGCTCACATCCTGCGTCCAAATAGCGCCGGGAGGAAAGTATGGCGCGGGCGGGGCGATGTGATCCAGCTTGGCGGCTTTCACTTTGACGATGTGGTTGTGATACACGAGGCCGGCGGCCACGACTCCGATTCCAAGTATGGCAATGAACAGCATGTTGTTCCTGTGGGTCATGGCGCTTCGATGCTCCTCCAGTTCATGGGAATCATTGCAGCGGTGCTCGGCGATGTCAATTGCCGCGGCGGCGGCTTCCAGCGGCGGCTGGTCCTCCGATTCGGGAGTCGAACCCCTCGCCGCCGGCTCGCTCGAATTCCATATCTTCCAGAGCGGGCCGCGCGTCGCAAGAAACTTGTAGAGCCCGACGACGGCGGCCGCATTGAGCACCAGCAGCGCGCTGGCCGGAGCCGCGATGCGATTCAGCCATGCGATCCGGGCGCGCAGGCCGGCGGCGGAAAGTGCCCAGCCGAAGACCTGTAGAGCCGCGAATGCCGCGTAGGCTCGCGAACCGGCGGAGAGCGCCAGGCTGGAGACCAGCAGTAAAACCAGCAGGTAAGGCACCGCGAGGCGCATTCCCTTGTGCGAGACAAGTTGAAAGAGAACTCGATTCCGCGGGGTCAGCGTCCAGGGCGCGAGCTGGAAGAGCTGGAAGTTTCCCGCCAGGGTTCGTACTTTGCGATGAAACTCGCCCTCGACTTTCTTCGGCCAAGTGTCGTAGACACAGGCAAGCGGATCGACGACCGACCGGTAGCCCTGGCGAACGATGGAGAGCGGCTGAAACATGTCGTCGAGAATGATCCCCGCCGGCAGGCACGCTGCCAGCTCGCGGCGGATGGCGTAAAAGCCACCATAGACGCCGACCGGAGAGTCGCTTTCCGCCTCGCAGGTCCTGAGCCACTGTTCGTAGCGCCAGTAGAATCCACCCACCGCCCCGGAGGCCGCGTCGTGGCCTTCCTGGCGCAGGGTAAGTTTTCCGCAGACGCAGCCGACATTCGGATCGGCGAAGTTGCTCACCAGTTGCTGAATCGCGCCCGAAGCAATCTCAGGCCGGATGTCCACGAAGAGGATCACGTCTGCGCCGGCTTGAGCTACGCCTGCATTTACGGCGACCGCCTTGCCGCCGTGTTCTTTCAGGACAATGGTCTTGAGAAGCGGATGCCGCTGCTTGGCGAGCAATTCCGCTGTGCCGTCGGTCGAACCGTCCGAGACGACGATAATCTCCTTGATGTTGGGGTAATCGAGGTCCAGAAGATGCTGAATCTTACCTGGGAGCAGCGCGATGCCGTTATGCACGGCGAGTACTATGCTCACGCTGGGGGAGATCGCAGCCGACTTCCAGGGCCGTGGCCGAATCCGCGCCAGCATCCACATCGCCATGGGGTATCCGATGTAGGTGTAGAGAATGCCGATCAGCGAAAGCCAGAAGACGATTTTCACTGGGCGCCTCTTCCCAGCAGGATCGTCTTGACCGTCTCAAACATGATGAGCAGGTCCAAACCCAGCGATAGGTGCTTGACGTAGTAAAGATCGTATTCGAGCTTTTGCTTGGTTTCTTCCAGGCTGGCGCCGTAATGATAGCGCACCTGTGCCCAGCCCGTGATCCCTGGGCGGATCAGGTGCCGCAGCTCATAAAAGGGGATCTCGCCGCTGAGCCACTGCACAAACTCGGGGCGCTCCGGTCGGGGACCGACAAATCCCATCTCGCCGCGCAGGACGTTCCAGAGCTGTGGGATCTCATCCAGGCGAGTCCGGCGCATGAATCGGCCCAGGGGAGTGACGCGAGGGTCGTTCTTGGCGGCCCACACGGCTCCCTTCGCTTCGGCGTCCTGGCGCATGGTCCGGAACTTGATAACGGAAAAGGGACGCCCCCGCAGTCCCACGCGGGTCTGGCGGAAAAGAATGGGTCCCGGCGAAGAGAGGCGCACGGCCAGAACGATAAAGGGGATGAACGGCAGGCAGATCGCCAATAAAATGAAAGAGGCGGTGATGGAAACCAGGCGGCGGAGGATCTGCTGCGAGGCTTTCACGTTGAATCCGTGAGTAAAGATAAGGGAGCTGGGATTGAGGCCGTCCAGCGGCAGCTTGCCCAATAGCCTCTCCATGATGGCGCTGGCATCTTCTATCGCAACGCCGCGCAGCCGAAGGTCGAGGAGTTCGCGCACCGGCATCGATCTGCGACGGTCTTCCATGGCCACGATGACACGGTCGATGGAAGGCTTCGGCTTCGCAAAAGCGCGAAGGTCGGCTGCATACCGCTCGTATTCCCCACCGGACGCGCCTTCGCTGCTTCCGCCCACAACTTCCATGCCCGCATCGCGCCTGGAGCGCAGAGTCTCGGCGACGGCGCGCGCCCGCTTGCCGCCGCCCAGCACGTAGACCCGTTCGCGGAAGGCTGAAAGGCCAATGATCCACTCATACATCCATCGCCATAGGACGAGCGCAGCAACGAGGATGGAAACGCCGAGGACCAGAACATTGGGGCCCATGTCCAAATCCGGGAAGAAGTAGACGAGCCCTGCGAGAATAAAGGACAGAACGCTCAGAAGCAGGAGCAGCCGGAAGTAAATCTCCCAACGGCCTGAGATGCGTTGCGGTTCGTACAGATCGAAGTAATGCGAGAGAAGCAAGGTGACAATAGTGACCCCCGCGATCTTCAGTATCCCGTCCTCGTAGACCAGAGCGATATACGCATCCGGCCCAAGCAGGTACACCGCGGCCAGCAGGAATGAGCCGCTCACCAGAAGCGCTTCGCAAAGCAGCAGCAAGAGGGTGCGGGTCGGATAATAGACATTGAGAAGCCTGATCATCCCTTTCTTCCGCGATCCTTTCGCAGCTTTTCCTGGCCGCCTTCTTCTGCCCCGCCGTAGGAGTGATAGTAGTAGTAGTATCCGCGTCGCGGAACGTGCTTGACGTCGTTGAGCACAAATCCAAGGATACGCGAGTTGCTGAAAGCGGCCTGCGCGCGCTGTGCCACATCGTAAGGCGTGGTGGCTCCGCGGGCTACCAGCAATACCGCGTCGGCGGCACGGGCAAGTTCCACGGCATCGGTAACCGCCAGCACCGGCGGAGAGTCGATCAGTATCCAGTCGAAATGCGGTGCGAGGTTTACGACCAGTTCTTCGATGCGGCGATTGGCCACCAATTCCGAGGAGTTGTCGCCGCACTTGCCGGCAGGGATGAGGGTGAGGTTGGAGATGCCGCGCTGGGGAGCGTTCTCAGCGGTCTCGGGGCCTGAGTCGCGCTGCAGGATGGCATTCAGTTCCGCGGTCCCCGCCAAGTAATCCGTCAGGCCCACCTCATTGGGGGCGCCCAACAGGCTGTGCAGCGTGGGACGGCGCAGATCGCCGTCGATGAGCAGGATGTTATTGACGCTGTTGCGCGCCAGGCTCATGGCCAGATTCGCCGCGACAAAGGTCTTGCCTTCCGCGGGCATGCCGCTGGAGATGAGGATCGTCTTCAGCGGGGCCTCATAGCGCGCCTGGTAAACGCGCGAGCGGAGGCTGCGAAACTGCTCGACGCCCGGGCCGCGGTCCGCGAGCGTGGGAAAGGAAGGAATGGATGGCTTCCATCGATACTGCGCGATGTTTTCAAGGAGGGCGTCGGCACTGGCCGGCTGAGGCTCCTCGGCGTCGTTGACCACGGCCGGCTCGGGAAACTGACCGACTCCCAATCCTTGCGCGGCTTGCCGCTCCCGATCCGCTCTTTGCAGCGCTTCGTATATCCGGCTCATATCTCACGTTCCTTCAGGGGATCCTTAAAACTCGCCATCGGCTTGGCGGTATTGAAGATGGCGGTTGGCGAAGCACTTTCCTGCGAACCCGCCGGAGCTGCCGGCGAAATCAGAAAGGGCTGCTGGTACAGTTCGAGTTCTGTGCAGACGGACTCGACGATGCACGAGGGTATGGGCTTCATCTGCTCCACGTACGCAGTGATCAAGGCATGCTCGCAGATCAGATTGATGAGGCGGGGAATTCCCCCCGAGCAGCGATGGACAAGCTGCACCGCATCGGGCGCCAGCACAGGTTCGGTCGCTCCGGCTATGCGCAGTCTTTCGGCGATGTAAGCCTTCGTCTCGTCGGCGAGCAACGGCCGTGTTCTGCACCATACCGCAACTCGCTGGCGAAGCTGGCGGACGCGAGGGTCGCGAAGCTTGTCTTCGAGCTCAGGCTGGCCGGAGAGCACAATTTGCAGCAGCCTCTCCGAGGAGGTTTCCAAGTTGGTGAGCAAGCGAATCTCTTCGAGAAGATCCAAGGAGAGATTCTGCGCTTCATCGACGACAATGACGCACAACCCGCGCTCGCGAAAGCGCTCGATAAGCCAGCGATTGAGCTGAAGCAACATGCCGGACTTGGTCCGGGCTTCGGGCGGAATCCCAAAGTCGGCGAGCACAAACTCAAGGAAGTCGAGCACCTCGAGACGGGGATTGAAGACGAAGGCCGACGAAACGCGATCGCTGGAGAACGTGCTGAGGACGGTCTTGAGAAACGTCGTTTTTCCCGTGCCCACTTCGCCCGTCATGACCACAAAACCCTTCCGCGTTGCAATGCCGTATTGCAAGCAGGCAAGCGTCTCCCGAATCTGCGGCGTCATGTAGAGAAACCGCGGATCCGGAGTGGCTCCGAAGGGAAGGGCGCGAAGGCCGAAGAAGGATCTGTACATGGTCAGCGGCCCACGCTTTCAACAGGCTTGCGCAATCGTGAAAACAGTTTCCAGCGGCTGTGTTCCTTGGCTGGGTGGGGAATGCCCTCGATGTGGGACAAGATGGCGAGAGTGGGAAGTTTGGTGAAGGCCCAAATGTCCCGCTCATTGCGCACGGAAGTATCGCGGTACTCAAGCAGCGCCGCGATGAGAAGCCCCAGAAACAGGCCGGCCGCAAGCCCCCCGCCGGCGAAGACCATGCGGTTGGGGAAGCTTGGCTCTTCGGGAAGATTTGGAGCATCCATGACCCTGAACTGCTCGCCCTGCTGGCGATGTTCAAGAGCGGTTGCCATGGTGGATTCGTTCATCTTCTTCAGCAAGGTGTTGTAGAACTCCAAAGCGGTCTCGTGGTCGCGGGTAACCTGCTTGTACTCTTCCTCGATCAGTGGGCTGGCCTCGATCCTCGCTTCATAGGTGCGAATCTGCTGCTGAATCCGCGCCTGTTCCTGCTTCCCGTTCACGATGGCCTGCTGCACGCTCTTGAGCTGAAACTTGAGTTGCTGAAGGTGCGGCGGGTCAGGACGGTTGGGATCGGCAGCCACAGGAGCCTGCTCGGCGGGAGCGTGAGCGATCTGCGCCTGAAGATCGGCAATCTTGCGCGAAACCGCCACCACGTCGGGGTAGTCCGGCGTGTAGTGCGTCTCCAACTCCTGCCTCTGGGCTATCAGTGCCTTGAGTTCGGCCCGGCGCTCATCGGTAGAGATGCCGGATCCCGGCTCGGCACTCTCCGCATCGCGCGTCTGCTGGGAGACCAGAGCCTGGATGAAAACCTCGTTCTGCTGCAGACGGTCCAGCGACTGGGTCACGGCGTCGAGCTGCGTGGTGAGCGCCTGAAGCGTGCTTTCGTTTGCGCTTCCCATGGCTAAACTCATATCCCCCAGATGCACCGTCTGGCCGGGAAGCCTGCCGATATTCTTTTGTTCAAAAGCTGCCAGCTTGGCATCCTGGTCGTCCAGATTCCTCTTTGCATCGGCGAGTTGCTGCTTCAGGAATTCGGTGGTTCCTTCGGCGGACTGCTCGCGCGCATTCAGATTCTCGCTCACGAACAGCGAGGTGATTTCGCCGCATACCTGCTGCGCGGTGCGCGCGTCCTGCGCCTTGAACGTAATATAGAAGCCCGGCATCCCGCCGCCGGCGGATGGGATTGGCTTGACCCCGATGGCCTTCTGCGTCATTTCGACCCGATCGTCCATGGTGTTCTGGCTGCCGGCGTACAAATTGAATCGCTCGATGATCGGCTCGATGCGCGAGCGGCTCAGTATCTGCTCCTTCATCGACGCCAGGCGCGCGCCCAGGTTTTCTTCCACCACCGGCTTTACATAGTCTTCAGGAACCTTTTGCTGCTCAATGATGACCAGCGTCTGCGACATGTACTGCGGGGGAATGACGTGGCTGACGCCTACGCCAACAGCGAGGAAACCGATCGCGCAAATCAGAATCAGCCAGAATCGCCGTCTCAGGATACCGGTGTAATCTTCGATTGTCAGTTCACGATGCCCGAGCATACAACTCCTTGAAGATTCAGTGCCTCAGGCGTATTCCCCGAGGCGAATACCCGATGCCGAAGCCGACAATTTGCGTCAGCCCGCTGAGGGCGTTGGTGGAAAGCGTGGAACTCGACGACTGGTCCAGGGCCGTGTAATCTGCGAAGACGTTGAAATCCCTGCCCAGCCGCCTGCTAGCCTGCGCCCCCGCATACTTTCCGTTGGTAACCCCATTGTTATTCAGCCCAGCAGTGCGCCTGTAGGAGCCTGTCACTCCGACGGTCGCGTTCCTGCCCAGCTTCCGCGTGAAGTCCGCGCTGGCGATATCGTTCTCCGCTCCGAACAAATACCCGGAACCGCCCTGCACCCCATGGCTGTAATTCAGGCTGGCGGACCCAACTCTGAAGGTGTCGCTGACCGAGGCGCTCGCCGCGACATTTGTCGAGGAGGGCACTACGGCGCTGTTCGCGCTTGAGATCCACTGCGGTCCGGCGGATGCGCTGCTTTGGAGATGGCGGCTCCACTGCCGGGTGAATCTGATCTGCGCCGTGTTGACCTGTAAATAGTCGAGTTGCACGGCATTGGCCGAGGAGGTGGAACTGGCGCTGCCGTAACTGTAACGGGAAAAGGAATACTGCCCCGCGAGCGAGTTGCGTGCGTTCAGGCGGCGGGTGATCCCCGCGTCGGCCATCAGCATATCAGTATTCAGGCCATTGTTGTCGAGGAAGTACAACTGCCCGGCGGAGCCTCCAACGTTCAGGGAGGTTGCAAAGTCGAGTCTGTGTCCGGCCGCCAGGGTGGTGAAGTTGTCGAGAGTTCGGGCATTCAGGGTCAGGACCGTCTGGTCGGGCGGGGTGGTAGAACCGGAGCCTCCGATCGGTTCTCCGCTTCCGGGAACTCCCGAAAAGCCCGTGGTCGGAGTCTCGAAGGTATAGCTCACGTTGTCGCTGGCGGTGAGGTTCCACGAGCGCCCCACAATGCCTTGCGTCAGCGACAGGTGCTGAAAGACACCTCCCGCCGACTGCGGTCCGGCCCAGGCCCAGCTGTAGCCGCCGCCATACTGCATAGTGAATGGGAGCCGCTCGCTGTCATTCGCGTAGCCGGCGTCTCCAGAGGCGTAGCTGCGCTGTTGGCCATCCTGGCCGCCGCCAATCTCAGAGGTCTCGGAGTAGCGCAAATCGAAGTGCAGTCTCCCGCTGACCGGCAGTCCCGGACCCGTCGCCTCGGGCACAACCTGTGCGATGCCCGCGGCGCAAACGGCGAAATGGAACGCCAAAAGTGTGAGAGTTGCTTTCATCGATGCGCCTTAAGGAACAACAATCGTGTCGCCGGGTTTCAGAACGAGATCGAGCGCGCTGTCGCCCTTCAACGCTTCCTTGTAATGCACAGGAATCTTCTCGTGCTTTCCGGCATCGTCGCGCAGGATGTAGATCTTCTTGGCGTTGGCGAACTCGGTAATTCCACCGGCGCTGCCAATGGCCTCCAGCAAGGTCATGCCGGGCGTCATCTCGATCGGCCCCTTCTTCCCCACCTCGCCCATAAGGTAGACAACCTTGCTGTGGATCTGGCTGACCACCACCGAGACGTTGGGATCCTGGACGAACTTCTTGAGCTTGGTTGCGATCTGATCGGCTAACTGCAGCGGCGTCAAGCCGGAGGCCTGAACGTCGCCCAGCAGGGGCAGCGAGATCATGCCGTCGGGGCGGACCAGGAGGCTGCCCGAGAGGGTCGGTTCCTTCCAAACGCTGATCGCAATTACGTCGGATGCACCGATAACGTAGGTGTCCGCCGCGGCTCCAGCGGCCAGGGCCGGCGGGGCGGGGGCGGGGGCGGGGGCCGCCGGCGCCGGTGCCGCCGGCGGGGCTGGCTTGCCGGCGGACTCCTTGTCCTGGGCGGGGCAGAAGAGGCTGGGCACAAAGAATGCCAAAACAAGAAGTCTTCCCAGTTTCATAGCGCGACTTCCTTTCTGTTGGGCAGTGGTTGGTCTTGCATTCCAATTTGCTTGAGCTTGTATAGCAGGGCTTTGTAGCTGATCCGCAGTTCGTCCGCGGCACGCTTGCGATTGCCGCCCGTGGCAGCCATGACCTCGCCGATCAACTGACGCTCGATCTGGGCGGATGCGGCCCGCGTGGCTTCCTTCAGCGAAAGCGGTTTGCGGTGTCCATTCGAATTCACCGATGGGGCCGCCGCCTTGAGCGCGGCCAGGGAGATCGACTGGTCGCCGATGGCGACAAACGTCTTGATCGCGGTCTGAAGTTCCGAGAGATTCTCGGGCCAGCTGTGCTCCATCAGGAACCCGATGATCCCCTCTCGTAAAACCGGCTTGGGGCGATCGAACTGCTTCGAGTACTGCGTCAAAAGGTCATCGGCGATGGAAAGAATCTCCGACCTCCTGCAGCGCAGGGGTGAAATCCGGAGCGTAACGGCCGAGACCAGGTAGTAGAAATCCTCTCTCATGCGCCAGGTCTTGACTTCCTCCAGAAGTTCGCGGCTTGTGCCGCACAGGAGGCGGCTGGTTTGCGCCTCCCCGGAGCGAAAATAGCTGTTGACTACCAGCTCCTGCAGGGCAAGGTTCAGGTCCCCGATCTCGGACAGATAGACCGTCCCCTTGGTGGAAAAAGCCGACAGCAACGCCTGAGCGTCGGCATCGGCGGCGCAAATTTCAGTATAGACGCCGCGGGACCGATGCGATTGGGCGTGGATTTGCGCGGCAACGGAGCGCTTGCCGACGCCGTGCTCACCCACAATCAGAACCGGGCAGTCGCTCTCGGCAATGCGGGCAATCGCGCGTTGAATCTGCGCCTCGATGGGGGCAAACGGTTTCGTCTGCCGCTTAAAGCTGTGGATGGTTGCACTGGCTGCCATGACGAATCCTGGGGTTACACCCCTGCTGTTGCAATGCGGGTTCCAAACCCGGACGTGGGAGGTGGAATAGGCTCCCCATGCGGTATATCCGCTCTCCGGCGCACTTCCGGCAGTCGGCGGTCGTCGAAGAAAAGGAGAAGTCTTTCCGTTCCCGTGGAAGCAATTGTGACATTCTTTTCCCTATAAAGTGGAAAGTTGTTTCCACTCGCGCGGGAAGAATGGTTCCCGTTGCCGGGCAAATCATGGGGAATCCTCTTGGATTGAGCCGTTCCATTTTCGGCATTCCGATTGCTAAGCAGGGTGTGGCGGATTAAAATGCCGCAGGTTCCTTGACGGAGAATATGGTCGAAGACAACAGGACGCCAGCGATTCCCAAGAGCCTCCGGTTCTTCCGAAACGCTTATGTTGCATGGGGTTCAGTGCTCATCGGCGCGCTCATGGCGGCGGTTTACTACCGCGTTTTGGCGAAACTGGTGACCGACTGGTGGCAGATTCCCGATTTCTCTCACGGCTTCCTGGTGCCCATCTTTGCGGCTTACCTGGTGTGGGACAAGAGAGAAGCCCTTCTCGATACGAAAGTCGCGCCCACCTGGAGTGGGATTGCGGTCGTTGCTCTGGGCCTGGCCGTTCTGCTCCTGGGCGTCTACGGAGCTGAGTTGTTCCTGTCCCGGATTTCACTGCTGATTCTCCTGGCGGGCCTGGTGCTTTGCTTTGGCGGGTGGGAGCTGCTGAAGGAGCTGCGTTTCGTGCTGCTGGTCCTGCTCCTGGCAATTCCGATACCCTCTATTATTTTCAACGAGATAACCCTTCCCCTGCAGATTCTGGCCTCCAAGCTTGCCAGCGCGCTGCTGCCTTTATTCGGTGTGCCGGTTCTGCGCGAGGGCAACGTCATCGAACTCCCCGCCATGAAGCTCGAGGTGGCTGAAGCCTGTAGCGGCATCCGTTCCCTGGTCAGCCTGTTTACGCTCTCGATCTTCTATGGGTACTTCCTGGAGAAGTCCTTCTGGCGGCGGGCGCTGCTCGCGCTGGCCAG
This sequence comes from Occallatibacter sp., assembly GCA_050014575.1. Taxonomy (GTDB): domain Bacteria; phylum Acidobacteriota; class Terriglobia; order Terriglobales; family Acidobacteriaceae; genus Telmatobacter. The sequence goes on from JBEKDB010000069.1 coordinate 12,074, forward strand.
CATTCCCATTGCGATTGCGGCCAATGCGGTGCGCATTCTCGGCACCGGATTGTGCGTCCAGTACTGGGACCCGGATAAGGCGGTGGGGTTTTTTCATGAGTTTTCCGGCTGGGTGATGTTTCTGGTGTCGCTCGGCGGTCTTTTCATCGTTCATCGCATCATGTGCCTGTTCCCGGCGCGCAGGAGGCAGCCATGAAGAGTCCTCGATTCTGGACGGTTGTCTTGCTGCTGGCGGGAACGGCGCTGCTTCTGCGCGCCCGCGGCAATTCCGATCTGATTCCCCCGAGCGAACCCCTGTCGCAGCTTCCGCGCGCTATTGCGGGATGGACGGGAAGCGACTTGCCTATCGATCGGGAGACGCTCGACGTTCTTGGCGCCGGAGACTTTCTATCGCGCGTCTACACCGGGAATGGAGGGGCACAGCAGATCGGCCTCTTCATCGGCTATTTTCCCAGCCAGAGGACAGGGGTCTCCATCCATTCGCCAAAGCACTGCCTGCCCGGCGCAGGCTGGGCTTTTGAATCGTCGCGCTCCGTCGATCTGAACGACGCCGCCGGCAAGGCGCACCGGGTGGGCGAGTACATCATTGCCAACGGCGAAGATCGGCAGTTCGTTATCTATTGGTATCAGGCGCACGGGCGCAGCGTCGCCAGCGAATACATGGCTAAGATATACCTGGTAGCCGACGCGATGCGGATGAATCGTACCGATGGAGCGCTGGTGCGGGTGATTGCGCCCATCGGCCCCAGAGAAGGCGAATCGGCGGCAAGGGCTCGGGCGGAGGCGTTTGTCGCCCAGCTTGCGCCCATGCTCCCCCGCTTCATTCCGAACTGAGCGGTTGGGAGCCGGGACAGGTTTTGCAAAGGACTTCAGGCTATGGCCGTACCCTGGCCGGCCGGCGAGGATGGAAGACAGTGAAAGGTCCGTTGAAGGCGGTTGAAGCGAGTTTCGATGGCCGGTGGAGATCGATGAACCGGCGGGGATCTTTTGGCGTGGCCGCGCTCCTGGTCGCGGTCGCACTGTTGGCCGGCTGCCACCGCGATCCCAATGTGCGCAAGCACAAGTATCTGGAGAGCGGAGACCGGTACAGCGCCCAGGGCAAGTACAGGGAAGCCGCCATCCAGTATTTGAACGCCTTGAAGGTCGACAAGAGTTTTCCCGACGCTCACTTTGCGCTGGCGCACACCTACTTGCACCTGGGTCAATTCTCCGCTGCGTACGCCGAGCTGGCGCACACCGTGGACCTGCAGCCGGGCAACCTGAAGGCGCGGGTTGAACTTGGCAACCTCCTGCTTGCCGGTGGAAGGATCGACGACGCGCAAAAGCAGGCCGACGCCATCATGGCCGCGCAGCCGAATAACCCCGACGTTCACGCCATGCTCTCCGCTATAGCACACAGGCGGGGGAACGAGGATCAGGCGCTGGTCGAGATTAACCGGGCTCTGGAACTGGAACCGAGCCGGGCGGCGTTCCACGAGGATCTCGCGCTGCTTCAGTCGGCCGATCCTGCCAAGGCTTCTTCCGCGGAAGACGAGATGAAGAAGGCTGTCGCGCTGGATCCGAAATCGGTGAATGCCAAGCTGCTCCTCGCCTCATTCTATGCCCGGAACAACCGCTTGCAGGAGGCTGAAAAGACCGGCTGGGATGCTGTCGCAACGGACCCCAAGGCCCTTTCGGCTCGGGAAAGCGTGGCCCAGATTGTCTTGCGCGAGGGCGATCGGCCAAGAGTCGAGCAGATCCTCCGCCAAGCCTCGAACGATCTGGCCGACAATCCCCAGGGGGTGCGCATCCTGGCAGACTACTTCGAAGGCTCCGGGCAGATGGACAAGGCCAAGGCCGAGTTTGCAAGCCTGGCCGCGAAGTATCCCAAGAACACGTCTGTGCAGAAGGGATACATTCGCGTTCTTCTTCAGGTCAAGGACTACGCGACCGCGAAATCCGTGGTTACCGAATTGATGAAGAAGAACTCCAAGGATCCGGAAGTTGCGGCTTTGAACGGAATCGTGCTGCTCAACGATGGCCAGGCAAGCGATGCCGTAAATGCCCTCATGGAAGGCGCCAAGAACTACCCCAAGGACGCTTTCATGCAGTACTGGCTGGGTATGGCGGCGCTGCGGAAGGGCGACGCCGATCTGGCTGAGAAGAGCTTTCGCCAGGCAATGGAACTGAATCCCGCCAGGCTGGGCGCGGGGGAGGAACTGGCGCGGATAGCGGCGCAACGCGGCGACATGCAGCTGCTGGAGGATGTAGCCGATAAGACGATTGCCGCGGCGCCGCGCTTTCCCGGCGGCTATGTCTGGCGCGCCACCGTGGAGATGAACCATAACGCGCCGGACAAGGCTGAAGCCGACCTGAAAACCGCCATGAGCGTTGCCCCGCAAAGCAAGCAGGCTTACATCCTGCTGGGCAAGATTCGATTCTCCCAGAAGCGCTACCCGGAGGGAGTTTCGCTATTCGAGCAGGCTCTCCAGGACGATCCAAATTCCCTTGAGGCCATGCGCCTGCTGGTGGGCTACGAGCTGTTCCAGAAACATCCCGACAAGGCAGTGGCGCGGTTGAACGCGCAAATCGAGAAGAGCCCGAAGAACAGCGGCTTCTACGACATGCTGGCCCAGTTGCAGATTCAAGACAAGAAACTGGACGAGGCCGCCGCCACGGCTCAGAAGGCCATGCAGTTGAATCCCGCGGATGCCGAGGCGGTCATGCTTTTCGCCCAGCTTCAGGTGCACCGCGGGCAGGTGCCGAATGCGATCGGCGTCTGGGAGCAGTGGCTCAATGCCCATCCCAACGACGCCGGAGCCCTTGCAATTCTCGGCACCCTCGAGGAATCGCGTGGCGATATTGCCAAGGCCGAGGCCTACTACAGGAAATCCCTGCAAATCCAGCCGCAACAGGCTGTCGCTGCCAACAACCTTGCATTTCGGATGCTGCAGAACGGCGAAAACGTAGATGTGGCCCTGACGCTGGCGCAAACCGCGCGGCAAAGGATGCCGAACTCACCCTCCATCGCCGACACGCTGGCCTGGGCTTACTACTACAAGGGAACCTACGCGTTTGCCCGCGATCTGCTGGAGGACGCGATCAAGGCCGACCCCAACGATCCCGAGATGCAGTATCACCTGGGAATGGTGTACGGCAAGCTGAAGGATAAGAACAACGCGGCGATTCATCTGAAGAAGGCGGTGTCGATGGCCCCGGACTCGCAAGCGGCAAAGGACGCCAAAGCGGCGCTGCAAGGACTCGGTTAGACTGCAAACAGGGCTTGACGGCTGCCGGCAGCGCTCGGAGCGCTGCCGGTTGCGTCTGGGGGTTCCTGGCCGCCCCGCAGCGAAGGCCCGCGAGTCCTCACTGGAATCACGGTTGGAAACCTATGTCCAACACAAGTACGATAGCGAGGAACTCCGGCTGGTACGGCACTGAAACCATCGTCGGCGCCGTCGTTGCGCTGGTGTCCTCGATTCTCATTAACCGTTATCTGGGACCGGAAAAGAACGGCTACATCGTCTACGTCTCGTATATCGCCTCGCTGGTCGCCGGCCTGGGCGGGTTCGGCATTCCCGCAACCACGCGAAAGTATATGGCCGAGTTCATCGGCATGGGCGACAGGGGTACCGCGCGGTACATCTTCTTCCGTACTCTGATCTTGCAGACTGTTCTGGCCACGCTGGCCACCGGCGGCTTTCTCTACTGGGTGCTGGGCGACGCGAATCCCGACTACAAATTGGCCGCGGCCCTGCTCGTGCTCAGCATCTGGCCGTCGATGGTCAACTCCATCCCGGCGCAGGCCAATTTCGCCACCGAAGACTTATCCAAGAATCTGCCCGCCTCGGTCGTTTCAGCCCTTGTTTACCTCATCGCAATCGCGGCCACTGTGGTGCTCCATTGGGGAGTGGCCGGCGTCGGCGCGTCGCTGCTCACCATGCGCGCCGTCGATCTGCTGGTGCGTTTCTTTCCCACGCTGAAGCGCGTGCTCGCCTGGGAGACAACCCATGCTCTTCCGCCGGGATTGCGCAACCGCATGATGGCCTTCGCGTGGCGGAGCGTTGCCAGCATGGCGGTGGCGATGATCGTTTGGGGCCGTTCCGAGATCCTTCTGCTCAAGCATCTCTCCGCGGATATCCGCCAGGTGTCGTTCTATTCGCTGGCATTTACCATGGCCGAACAGTTGCTGCTGGCGGCAACTATCTTCGGAACGGCGGCCGCCGCCACCATCTTTGTTCAGTACGGGCGCGACAAGTCCAGGCTTCCCGCCATTGCAGCCTCAACTTTCCGCTATCTCGCTTTGGTCTCGATTCCACTGCACTTCATCGCGGCATCGCTCGCGGTTCCGGCTCTGTTGCTCCTTTACGGCCGCAAGTTCGAGGACGCCGCTTTGGTCGTGACGCTGGCTCCACTGCTCTGCATCTTCAAGGCCTTCGTCGGCCCGGCGACCAGCCTCCTCCAGTCTTCCGAGCGGCAGAGCTTGGTCATCGCGGCAACGTTACTCGCCGGCGTCGCCGACTGGGGAGTGGCTTGGTGGCTCATTCCAGCGCACGGCGCGGTGGGCGCATGCATCGGCAATGGAGCTGCGCAAGCGACCGCCGTCCTCATCATGTGGGCCGCGGCGATCTATCTCTACAAGGTGAAGCTTCCCTGGATGCAGGTGGCGAAGATCGCTTTCAGCAGCGCCGTTGCTTCCCTTGCTGCGTACTTGATCGCTTCTTATACAGCGCACTTGATCGCTTCGCGGCTGGCTCCGCTCCCAGGTATTCTCGCGGGCGGCAGCGCTTCTCTCGTGGTTCTCTTCGGACTCTTCTACCTGATGCGCGTCCTGGAGCCGGAAGACCGCGATCGCTTCAACATCCTCACCGCCATGCTGCCCAATCCCATTGCCGGGCCAGCGAACAGGCTTCTGTCGGTGCTGATCCGTCCGGCACTCGAGAGCGCCGCCTGAGCGCGACGACCCCCTGACCTCAGAAGAGTCGCGTGAATTCGCTGCCTAAGGCAGGACTCTGCTCCAGCCTCGCGATCTCGGATCCCAGCGCCTGCGCGGTACAATGCAACCATCCGCTCCAAGGAGGCGCCATGCGCAAGATTCTCTTCGCCGTTCTCGCCCTTCTCTTCACCGCTCCCTTTGCCACCCCGCTCAGGGCTCAGGGCGCGCCGCCGCAGGTCAACGCTGATCAGCCCTACACCATCGAGTACTACTACAAGTGCCAGTGGGGCCATCAGGCCGAGTTCAAGGCGCTCTTCCTCAAGAACCACTACCCACTGCTCCAGAAGATCCAGGCCACCGGCCGCATTCTCTCCGTGAAAATCGAATCTCCGACTATCCATGTTTCAGAAGAGCTGCGCTGGGACTATCGCGTCACCATCGTCTACAAAAACTCGACCGTGGCCACCACTGCCAACCCCGACGAAGACGCCTTCATCAAGGAGTTATGGCCCGACCAGGCGACTTACCAGAAAGAAGAGCAGCGCCGGTTCGAGATTCTTCTCGGCCACATCGACCTGCCGGTCACCGACATAACGCCGCCGGCGAAGTAGTACGCTCAATCCTGCCTCTGCCGCCACTGCCGCACCAGGTCTTCGGCGGCCTCGGGCCACTCGGGAAACTCGAACTGGAAGCAGGCCTTGAGCAGGCGGCCGGGAACAGCGCGGCAGCTTTGCAGCACCAGCTCGGCCTCGGTGCGCATGGCAAATGCGCCGATATGAATGAACAGCGAAGGCGCGGGCAGCCCATTCGGCCTGTCCCAAGCGTCGCGCAGCGCCTCCATGAACTCGCGGTTGGGCAGCGGGTTGGGTGCCGTGATGTTGATGGGCCCATCCATCTCCTCGTGCTCGATCAGGAAGTCGACGGCGCGGGCATAGTCGCCCTCGTGAATCCAGGTAACGAACTGGCGGCCGCTGCCCTGTTTGCCGCCTAGCCCCGCCCGCACCAGGTTCGACAGCACGGCAAAGACGTTCCCCGGCGTGGGGCTGAAGCAGACCGCGCTGCGCAGGGCCGCCTTGCGGGTGCGCGGCGTCTCGGTCTCGAAGAATGCGGCCTCCCAGTCCCTGACCACGCGCTGTGAGAACTCGCGCCTCCTGCCCCATCGCTCGGCCGCCGGCTCGTCGCCGCCCGCCGGGGCGGATTCATCTCGAGGCAGATCGGCTCCGTTGGGGTCCAGAACGCGCTTGTACAGGGTGGCTGCCGAAGCATTCAGCCACAGCCGCGGCGGATCGGCGAGCCCGGAGATTACCCGATTCAGCAGCCGCGTCGACCCGATCCTCGACTCGTAGATGGCCCGCCGGTTGGCCTCGTTGTAGCGGCAGTTCACGCTGCGCCCGGCCAGGTTGATGCACACGTCCGCGCCTTCCAGGGTCTCGATCCAGTCGCCCGCGTGCTCGCCGTCCCAGTGAACAGTCTGCCAGGGCGCTGTATACGGTCCGCGAGTCAGCACTGTCACGCGATGGCCACGCTCCTGAAAGTGGCGCGCCAGCATCTGCCCCACCTGTCCGCTGCCGCCAGGGATCACAATGCGCAGCGGGCGCGGAGGCGCGGAATCTTGGGCCAGAGGCTGGTGGGCGAAGCCCTTGAGACGCGGCGCTTGCGATTCATCCATGGATTCAGCCTACAGCGTTCCGTCAGCCGACATTCGCAGGACTGAGAGCCGCCGTCCAGTCTGCCGGGGAATCCACCATCACGTCCGGCTGGGTGGCCGTCAGGGTCTCGGGGGCGAGGCCGAAGGTGCAGCCGATGGACCACGCCCCGGCGTTGCGCGCCGTCAGCACGTCCACCTTGCTGTCGCCGATCATCACCGTCTCTTCCGGCCGTGCGCCCGCTTCGGCCATCAGCGCCAGCAACCCCTCCGGATCGGGTTTCTTGGTGCTGAAGCTGTTGCCCCCGTAGATGCTCAGAAAGTAAGGCGCGAGGCCCAGCGCCGCGCAGATCTCCCGCGCCGGGCGAACCGGCTTGTTGGTCAGCACGGCCATCGCCATGCCCGTGCAGCAGGGCTGGTCGCGCAACGCCCGCAGCGCCGCCAGCGCCTCGAGAACTCCCTCGTAGGCGTAAGTGAAGTCCAGCTTGTGCTCGCGATAGTATTCGAGAAACCAGGCGTGGGCCTTGCCCAGCAGATCCTCGTCCGCCGCGGGCCCACTCGCCCTGGCGAATGCTCTGCGCACCAGCATCAGCACGCCGTCGCCGATCATGGCGGCGATGGTCGCGTCCTCAAGCTGCTCACGGCCAAAGTGAATCAAGGTCGCATTCACGCTGTTGCACAAATCCTGCGCCGAATCGATCAGCGTGCCATCCAGATCGAAGACCAGCAGTTTCAGCCGTTCGACGGGAAGAGAACGAAGTTCGTGAACCATGCTCTCAGTGTAAAGGCGAAGCCGCTCAGACCTTCCCCGGCGCGGGCGAGCGACCACCCGGCAAGCGCATTCCCTTATTGAAACATTTTCCCAATAAGACCAAGCAGACCGGCACTTTTACGTGCCTCAATGTACCTTGCCGCTTACTACCTTTGTGGTAAACTGGTAACACGCTCGTCTCATCAAGTGAGATAATAGCGGTATTGCAACACTCTGAGGTCTGGCCTCATCTTATTTGATGCGGCATTCTGCGCAGGAGTATGCGAGAAAGGGAGAACTGCACGATG
>JBEKDB010000070.1:0-19686 GCA_050014575.1 Occallatibacter sp.
CAGGCGGCTTCCGGCGGGTTAAACGACCTGCCGGACATACGAAAATGCGCTGATTTCATGCCCTTGCAGAAAAATACCGGCGACGGACTCTTCTAACTCGGCGCTTTTCAGAGGTTCCTTAGGCTTTGCATAGTCACCACCAACTGCAACAAGGTGCCAATACCGGCCGAATCCGCAATCCGAACAGGGGCTTCCCGTGTAACGAAGAGCGAGCGCAAATGCACCGGCACTCTCGGTGCCTGCGGCGAGGCGAAGGGCACGGCGGTTCCAATCGGGGAATAGGAACATGCTCGCATTCCGTCCGTGAGAAAACCGAGCTTTCGTACGGGACCGACCCTCCCACTTCTCTATCAGAAACGCCCCACCCTTGCCGCCAGTAACGAATCCGTCGAGGTGGTCAACGCCTGGACCCCTTTCATCTCCCGTCCCTCTGCTCGCTTTTCCAATCGAACTATTGCTTGCAGCAAATACGACAAGCGGTACGCCATGCAAGCGAAGCGATTTGCTCCGATCAAGCTCCCAGTTAACACCGCCGTCCTGAGTATTCAGAACCGTGAATCTCCCATTGACTGGGTCGCCGACCAGCATCCCTTCGCCGTAGATCGCATTCAGCCAAAAGGAATCGTAGAACCCTTCCGGATCGGTGTTCTTCAGCAACAGCACCCACGTCTTGCACCCATCGGTCGTCTTATAGAGCCGGCTTTTGTCGCCCGGTCCGGAAGCCATCACGATGGAGGTGTCGGAGTCCCATGCCTGCACCCCGCGAAAATCCAGCGTCGCTCCATCCTTGGCACCGTCCGGAGTCGCACACTTCTGCCAATGCGCGCCGCCATCGGTGGTCCTGAGCACCGTGCCGCCGGTTCCGCTGGCCCAGGCTACCGTGCCGTCTACGGAGTCGATGCCGCGAAGGCCTGCGGTCGTGCCCGACTCCTGCATCTGCCAGACCGGCCGCGCCGGGAGCGGCGACTGAGGCTGGGCTTGAATCGCCGTGGGGGCCGGGGATTGGGCCGAAGCGAAGGCTGAGACGGCGATTACGAGCGCGAGCCGAATCACTTGCATGGCTGACATTTTAATGCAGCGGGAGTTCCCCCGGCTCTGCCGCAGGCCGTCCGATGAACGCATGCGCAGTCTTGGGGGCCAGATGAGAGCTCCGGCCGATGGGATTCCGCGATCATGTACACTGGAGTCAAGACTCAAAGGCCACAGGTTTCAGCTTGGATTGTCTTCGGCAAGATTATGCGTTGTCGCTGCTGAGCGGTGACGAAGCGGTCGCCATGGCCGCCTTCGACTCCGGGGTGAGACTCGGCACGGGCTATCCGGGTACTCCCTCGACGGAGATACTGGAAACCTTTGAAAGCCTGGGCGGAAGAGCGCAGTGGTCGCCCAATGAAAAAGTGGCGCTGGAAGTGGGGATCGGCGTGGCTTTTGCCGGTGCTCGCGCTCTGGTAACCATGAAGCATGTAGGGCTGAATGTCGCCGCCGACCCCTTGTTCACCGTGGCGTTGATCCGGCTGGACGGGGCGCTGGTGGTGGTTTCGGCCGACGATCCGGGGATGGCTTCGAGCCAGAACGAGCAGGACAACCGGCGTTATGCGCTGGCCGCCGGCGTGCCCATGCTTGAGCCCTCGGACTCGCAGGAGGCTTACGAGTTCACGGTGCGCGCCATCGAGATCTCCGAGCGTTGGCAAGTGCCCGTTTTGCTGCGCATGACCACGCGCGTTTGCCATTCCAAGACCGTCGTCCGACGCGGAACGGTGGCGATTCCGCCGCCGCGCCCGGCGCACTTCGAGCACGACTTCAGCTCCCGCGTGATGATTCCGGCCTATGCGCGCCCGGCGCATCTGCGGCTGCGCAAGAAACTCGCGGAGATCGCCGCCTGGAACGACGAGTCGGGGCCGAACGAACTGATCGCCGGCTCAACCTCGCTGGGAGTTATCACCTCCGGCGTGGCATTCCAATATGTGCGCGAAGTTGCGCCCGAGGCCAGTGTGCTGAAGCTGGGAATGACCTATCCGCTGCCCGTGGAGCGGATGCGCGCCTTCGCCGCCGGCGTCGAGCGCTGCATGGTCGTCGAAGAAGGCGATCCGTATCTGGTGGAAGGCGTGCGCACGGCGGGCATTGCGGTCGAGGGCAAGCCGGAGGCCTTTCGTTTCGGCGAACTGAACACCGCCCGCGTGCGCCGCATTCTGGAGGGCGACAATTCGCCGGAGCCGAAGCGCGTTCCCGGCAAGCCGCCGGCCCTGTGCCCCGGCTGTCCGCATCGCAGCGTCTACACGGCCCTGAAGAACCTGGAATGTATCGTCCCCGGCGATATCGGCTGCTATTCCCTGGGCGTGCTGCCTCCGTTCGAGGCCATGGATTCGCTGGTTTGCATGGGCGCGGCCATCGGCGTGGGACTGGGTTTGCGCCACTCGCTGCCTCCCCAGGATGCGAAGCGGGTGGTGAGCGTCATCGGCGACAGCACCTTCGTGCACAGCGGAATCACCGGCCTCGTCGAGATGGTCTACAATCCGCCGGAGAGCGGCCACGTGGTGCTGATCCTGGACAACGGAACCACGGCCATGACGGGCATGCAGGAGCACCCTGGGACGGGGCGCACGCTGGCTCACGCCAAGACCGGCAAAGTGGTCTTCGAGGATCTGGCGCGCGCGCTGGGCGTGCGCAATGTTCACGTGATCGATCCCACGCTGGCTCCTACGAAGTTTCAAGAACTGATTCAAAGCTGCCTGGATCGGCCGGAGCTTTCCGTGGTGATAGCCCGCCGGGACTGTCTGCTGGCAAGCCGCTCGATCCGCGAGCATGAGAGGTGCAATGAGCAGCAGACCGACTAACGCGGTGATCGCGGGACTGGGCGGACAGGGCGTGCTGAAGGCCTCCGGCATACTGGCCGACGTGGCTTTCAGCGCCGGCTTGGACGTGAAGAAGAGCGAGTTGCATGGCATGAGCCAGCGCGGCGGCTCGGTCTCCAGCGATGTTCGATTTGGCGAGCGCGTCTTCAGCCCCATGACGCCGGAGGGCGAGGCGGATTTCCTGGTCGTCATTGCGCCCGATCAGGTTCCCGTGAATGCGGCGGCGCTCAGGAAAGGCGGCGTTCTCATTGAGCCTTCCCAGATCGACGAAGCCAGCCTGTCAAGCAAGAAAAGCATCAACGTGGCGCTGCTGGGCGCATTGAGCCGTCATTTGCCGTTTTCCGTCGAGGCCTGGACCGCCGCTCTCCAACGCAACCTGCCGGAAACTCTGCACGAGGCGAATCTCTTGGCGTTTTCCATAGGGCGGGGCAATGGGACGGCCAGCGGTCGGGCCGTGGAGCAATGAAGATGAATGCGATTCTCGAAACCGGAGTTACCGGCTGTCATCCCGCCAGCGCGCCGGATTACACGCCGATCGAGCAGCTCCGCGAGTTGCAGTTGAGGCGATTGCAGGCCGTGGTTGCCCGCGCCTGGCAGCAGGTGGAGCTCTTCCGCGCCCGCATGGAGGAACGCGGGCTTGCACCCGAAGATATTCATTCGCCCGAGGAGATCGCCAAGCTGCCGTTCACGGAGAAGAGCGATCTGCGCGACACTTACCCGTTTGGCCTCTTTGCCAGCCCCATGAAGGACGTCGTCCGCCTCCACGTCTCCAGCGGAACCACGGGCAAACCCATCGTGGTGGCTTACACCAAGGAAGATTTGGACGTGTGGACCTCGGTGATGGTCCGCTGCTTCGCCGGCTGCGGGTTGCATCGGGGAGACATCGTTCAGAATGCCTATGGTTACGGCCTCTTCACCGGGGGCCTGGGCGCGCACTACGGGGCCGAAGCGCTGGGAGCGACGGTCGTGCCCACCTCCGGCGGCAACGCCGATCGGCAGATCATGCTGATGAAGGACTTTGGGGTGACCGCGATCTGCTGCACGCCGACCTATTTTCTGCACCTGATCGACCGCGCCGCCGAACTCGGCGTGGATATGAAAGAACTGCCGCTGAGAGCGGGCATCTTCGGCGCCGAGCCGTGGACCGAATCCATGCGCAGGCACATTGAGAACTCGAGCCGCGTCGAGGCATTCGACATCTACGGGCTTTCGGAGATCATCGGACCGGGCGTTGCCTGCGAGTGCCGCCGCCACCAAGGCTTGCACATATTCGAGGATCGCTTCTATCCGGAGATCGTCGATCCCATCAGCGGCGCGCCGCTGCCGGACGGGGCGGCAGGGGAACTGGTGTTGACCACCCTGAGCAAGCAGGCGATGCCTATGATCCGCTACCGCACGCGCGATATCACAATGCTTCTGCCGGGCCGGTGCGAATGCGGGCGCACGCTCAGGCGCATGGGCCGCATCGGCCGGCGCAGCGACGATATGCTGATCATCCGCGGCGTCAATGTATTTCCATCGCAGGTGGAGTCGGCGCTGCTGGAGATCGAAGGCACGCTGCCGCACTACCAGATCATCCTGACTCGCGAACAGGGATTGGACCAGATGGAAGTGCAGATCGAGGTAACTCCGCATATGTTCAACGATAAGATCGGAGCGTTGCAGGGGCTGCACCAGAGGCTTCAGGGCGCGCTCGATCATGTGCTCGGAATCCGCGTTCGGGTGGCGCTGGTCGAGGCGCATACCATCGAGCGCAGCCAAGGCAAGGCAAAACGTGTTATCGACAGGCGGGCATTATGAAGATTCAACAGATATCGCTGTTTGCCGAAAACAAGCCGGGACATATCGCGGCCCCTGTGCGCCTGCTGGCGCGGGAGGGCATCGATATCCGCTCCATGTACCTGGCAGACACCCAGCAATACGGCATTCTGCGCATGATTGTTTCCGACTGGCAGAAGGCCGCGCGGGTTCTCGAAGCCCAGGAATTTGTCGTCAAAGTGACGGAGGTGCTGGCCGTCGAGGTGCCCGACCGTCCGGGAGGCCTGGCCGATGTCCTCGTGGCGCTGGACGGAACCGGCATCAACATCGAATACATGTATGGCTTTCCCTACGTTCTTGGCGACGAGGCGATCCTTATCTTTCGCTTTGCCGACCCGGATGCGGCGATTGCGCGCTTGCAGGCGGCGGGCATCAACCTGCTGGCCAGCGATGAACTCCTGAAGAGATAGCAGGCTCCTGACGTAACGATCAAAACGGATGCCATAAGCCCCGGTATCACTCATCCAATGGATATCAACAACAATGCGAGGCTACGTTCACACTGGGGAAGGAGCAATGAACGATGATCAGGATTTCGTTCAGTAGAACGTTCCTTGTGGGCATATTCCTCACAATAGTGTGGCCTCTGCACTCGGCGATGGCCCAGCACGGGGAGACAGGAATCGAAATGCCGATTCAGCTCGCAAATGGGCATTTGCGGACTCCCGCTTTCAAGGTGAAGCGACACCGATATTGGGTTGACATATGGGTCAAGATGGACCTTTCCAACGAACAATGGCCCTCCAAGAAATGGAACAGCGAACGGTGCTGCGTTGTGGACGCCGATAAGACATTGATTCCCATCCCCGGATGCGGTAACGGAACAGGGCGTCGGATCCAGGCCAGTTGGACATTATGGGATGGCGCGCAACTTGTGGCTCAAGGACCAAGTAAGAAAGAGACTCCCACCTGTGATAACGGAGGTGTGAGTATGATGGACTTCTTTCTCGGTAGTTTTCAGGGCAAAGGAGGAAAGATGTATGTTTTGGACGTTGAACTCACCAACCTAGATCCGAGCATTCCCTTCAAGGACGCGCTTTTGAAAGTCTGGCCAGCACCCGAGATGTAACTATAGCGATGCGAAGCCGGTGACGCGATTGACCATGCAGGAATAGTGAAGTGCCCGCATTGCAGAAGTAGAAAGAACGCTCAAAGAGGCCCACGACCTTGCCCGTATCGAAGACCATCGCCGCGCGGCTCGAGAGCGCCTCGTGGATTCGCCGCATGTTCGAGGAAGGCGTGCGGCTGAAGCGCGAGCGCGGGGCTGACGCAATCTTCGATTTTTCGCTGGGCAACCCGGATATCGAACCGCCTGCAGCGGTGCTCGATGCGCTGCGGCGCGTAGCGGCCGGCAACCGTCCCGGCTCGCATGGCTATATGCCCAATCCGGGCTATCCCGAAGTGCGCGAGGCCGTCGCCAAAAAATTGCGCAGAGAGACCGGCCTGGACTTTGCCGCCGAAGATGTCTTTATGACCGTCGGCTCGGCAGGCGCCTGCAACGTGATCCTGAAGTCGATTCTCGATCCCGGCGACGAAGTCATCGTCTTGATGCCCTGCTTTTCCGAGTACCCGTTTTATGTAACTAACCACGGCGGGCGCATGGTTCCCGTGGAAACCGACGCTTCGTTCCTGCCCGACGTGGAGCGCATCGCGGCGGCCATTACCTCGCGAACCCGGGCCATTATTCTCAACACGCCCAATAACCCGACCGGCCGCGTCTACCCTGAAAGCGTCCTGCGCGATCTGGATGGGCTTCTGGCGCGCGCCGGCCAGCCCATCACCGTTATCAGCGACGAGCCTTACAAGTCCTTCGTTTATGACGGCCGGCGGCAGCCCGAGGTGGCATCGCTCGTCGCCAGTACGGCCATCTGCAACTCCTGGTCGAAGTCGCTTGGGTTGCCGGGCGAGCGCATCGGCTACCTGGCTCTATCCCCGCGACTGAAAGATGCCGTGGCTCTGCGCCGTGCCTGCGGCTTCAGCAATCGCGTTCTGGGCTTTATCAATGCGCCTGCGATCTGGCAGTGGGTGATGCTGGAGGCGGCGGATGCGGTGATCGACATTGCGCCCTACGAGCACAAGCGGAATGTCTTGTGCGATGCGCTCGCGGCCATAGGATACGAGGTGCGGCGGCCTGAAGGCGCGTTCTACGTCTTCCTCAAGACCCCCATTCCCGACGACATTGCGTTTACCAAGCGGCTCGCGGAGGAGGGCGTGCTTGCCGTCCCAGGCGCCGGCTTTGGGCGCTCCGGCTACATTCGCCTGTCGCTGACCATTCCGTTGGAGCGGATCGAGAAATCGATCGGCGGATTCCGGCGTGCATTTCTCTCCTCGCCTCGCCCGGGATTCTGAAATCGGTTGCGCTCGCAGTGCTCCGCTTCACGCTGCCGCCGCATGACGCTCTTCTGAAATACCGCGGTCTGTTTCGGCTCCCGCGCTTATAACCGTATCGGGGAATTCTTCTCCGTATTCCGCCTTTTCCGGCGAGTGACGCGGCGCGGGGGAGTCTGGTATGCTGACCTGACTCCTGGAGCGGCCGCACGTTTGCGCCCACCATTGAAAATGGAGGATGCATCCATGACCATCACACGGCGGCAAATGCTTGTCGGCTCCGCCTCGCTTTTCGGCTGCGCGTCCATGCCTCTACGCGGCCTCGCTCAGTCGGCTGCGGCAATCGCTGCGCCGCCTGACTTGGGGCCGGTCCCGGCTGCCTCCACGCCCGCGGCAAAGGCGCTCTACGGCGAGATAGGCGCAAGCAGTTGGACCGAACTCAACCACCGCCTGCACGCGGTGAACGCCGACATCCAGGCCCACGGTTTGCGGCATATTCCCGGCGTCGAGGGCACTTTCCTCACCGGCTATCCCTACAACGAGTTCTACGACTGGGATCTCTACTTCGAGAATCTCTACCTCTCTTACTACGGCGTCTGGACTTACTGCTTCACCAACCTCAAGGAGTTTCTCAACCGCGAACAGCCGGACGGCTATGTGAATCGCAGCCTGATCAAGCAGCGCGACCGCCAGCAATTCAAGCCCTTCCTGGCGCAACTCGCGGTGCTCGGCGCAAAGCAGAACCACGACAACTACGAATGGCTGCGCGGTAACTACTACGACCGCCTGGTCAAGTACATCGAGAAATGGTTTTCCTATGACTCGGACCACAACGGCCTGCCCGTCTGGAACTCCGCGGATGCCGCCGGAACCGATAACCAGTGGTCGCGCGGTGGGGCTCTGGGCGCATTTGAAATCGAAGGCGTCGATCTGGCCTCGTATCTCATCCGCGAACTGCGGGCCATGTCGGTGATCGCCGCGCGCCTTGACCTCAAAGCGGACAGTACGGCCTTCACTCGCCATGCCGGCCAGGTGGCGAAGCTCATCAACTCGACCTTCTGGGATGAACAGCAGGGCATGTACTTCGATCGCAATGAGAAGACCGGCAAGCGCGTCTATGTCAAATCGGCCACCAACTTCATGCCTCTGTTTGCCGGCGCGGCAACTCGCCAGCGGGCAAAGCGCATGATTCACGAGCATCTGCTCAATGCCGATGAGTTCTGGCTAACCTACCCGGTGGCCAGTTATGCCAAGACCGAGCCCGATTACTATCAAGGCTCGCACAAGGAGTGTAACTGGCGCGGTCCAACCTGGGCGCCCACGAACTACATGATCTTCCAGGGATTGCGCCGCTACGGGTACCAGGCCGAGGCACGCGAGTTAGCGACGCGCCTTTTCAACATGGCCCTGCTCAAGAACCCCGTCCTGCGCGAATACTACAACGCCGAGACCGGCGAAGGGCTGGGCCAGACTCGCTTCTGGGGATTCACTGCCCTGTACTACGGCATGATCCTCGAGTCCATCCTGGGATGCGACGCGTCGACCCTCGATAGCCAAGTGGAACCCATCGTAACCCGCGAGCTTGGCGTTGCCTTCCAGGCGTAGCATCGATTTCGGAGATTTGAAGATCGGCACTGCATAACTCCCGCGCCGGATGCAGGACCAGCGGGAAAATTAGGGAGATATTCATGCTTCATACGGCACAGAACGCGCTATCGGAGTTATCGCCACAACCTATCTCAGGCGGTCGTGGGTCGAGCAAGCTCCGCTGGGGAGTGCTCAGCACCGCCAACATCGGCCTCATGAAAGTCATTCCCGCCATGCAGCGCGGGCAATACACCAGCGTTGTCGCAATTGCATCGCGCGATCTTATCAAGGCTCGGGAGGCGGCAGCCGCCCTTGGCATCCCCAAGGCTTACGGTTCGTACGAAGAGCTTCTTGCCGACGCCGACATCGACGCCATCTACAATCCGCTACCCAATCAGATGCACGTTCCCTGGACCATCCAAGCCGCCGAGGCCGGCAAGCACGTACTCTGCGAGAAGCCCCTCAGCCTCACCGTCGCTGAAGCCAGGACACTGCTCGCTGTGCGCAATCGCACCGGAGTCAAGATCGGTGAAGCTTTCATGGTGAACTGCCATCCCCAGTGGCTGCGCCTGCGCGAACTGCTCGACCAGCGGCGCATCGGAGAACTGCGCTCCATCGCCGGCGTCTTCAGCTACTTCAATATCGACCCGTCCAATATCCGCAACAAGGTGGAGTGCGGCGGCGGCGCACTCATGGATATCGGCTGCTACCTGATCCACGCCTCGCGCTTCGCATTCGCGCAAGAGCCCACTCGCGTCGTCGCCAGCATCGATCGCGATCCCGAGTTGCGCACCGACCGCCTCACCTCGGCAATTCTCGATTTTCCCAGTGGCCACGCCATCTTCACTTGCAGCACGCAATTGGTTCCCTACCAGCGCATTCATTTCCTCGGCGCCAGAGGGCGCATCGAGATCGAAATACCCTTCAATGCGCCTCCCGACCGCCCCACCCGCCTTTTCGTCGACGACAGCGGCGATCTTTCCGGCGGCGGCATCTCCACGGAGACCTTTCCGGTCTGCGATCAGTACACCTTGCAGGGCGACGCTTTTTCCAAAGCCGTTCTGGAGGGCGTCGAAGTTCCCGTTCCCATCGAAGACGCCATCAAGAACATGGCGGTCATCGAAGCTATCTTCAATTCGGCCGACTCCGGCCAATGGGAAGTGCCGCGGCAGTGAAAGCTCTCCGTCGTGACTTGCTGAATCGATTGCCGGCCGTCAGTTGCAGCGGCTCGGCTGGCGGTTCCAGAGCTGCCGGGCCGACCTTAATCGCACTGAAGCGCAGATGGGGTATTCGCCTGGTTAACAGCAGCGAGGGTCAACGCCGTGGGTTCTCTGCGACAATCTCAGAGATGCTCTTTGCGCAGGGGCGGCCGGAGTTTGGGACCGCCGGCCGGGATTAGAGGCTCCAGGGAGCGGAACGGATCGAGGCGAAGACAGGGCAATGGCGGACTTGTTGAATCTGGCGATGCTGGTTTGCGCGGCTGCGGGATCCATGGCGTTTGGCATCCTGGGGGCTTACGCGATCCTTCGCGTGGGGTTTGCTCTGATGCGCCCGCATGCCCGGCCTGTGGCAGTGAAGGCGCAGGCGGAAGCGGCGCGGGTGCTGTGACCTAGCTGCCAGTTGTCAGCGATCAGTCCCGTCGCTTCATAGTTGATTTGGAAGAGAGGATCGCCGTCCCCGCAACTGCCGATCTGGAACCGAACCGGAAGGCCTCGATTCCTGATCACTGACCACCGATAACTGAGAACTGATAACTGACCACTGACAACTGATCTAGTTCGGCGGATTGCCGGGCGGTTGCCCCTGCTGCTGCATCTGCTGCTGTTGCATCTGCTGCATGCGCATCTGCTGCTCCTGCATGTTGATCTGCTGCGGAGTGCGCGGCAGGCCTCCGGGCGGAAAGCCGGGGCGGAAGGGCGGGGCGGGAACTCCCTGCGGAGGCTGCGGCGGCTCGTCGACCTCGGCATCGTCGTCGTTGCTGCTGGCCGGGTTGTTCGCGGCGGCCGGCTGCGCGCCCGGTGCCGGGCGAACGCTAAGCACGATCTGGCGCGGCGCTCCCTGGCCCTGATCGCCAATCATGATGACGTTGTAGCCGGAGCCTTGAAGGAGCTGGGAGAGAACGTCGCGCGCCTGGCCGGGGCCATAGGACCCGAAGACCCGCTCGTCGGAGGCCATGCCGTCGACCTGGGCGCCGGTGGCCGTCGAGAAGTCCTTCAGTATCTGCTGCAGGCTGGAGTTCTCGGCGTCGATGCGCAGGCCCTGGCTGTCCCAGACGACAGAGGCTTGGGCCGGACTGTCGTTGGCAGGCCAATGCGGAGGTTCGGGCGCGGGAGGGGTTGCGAGCGCTGGGGCTGCCGGAGCCGGCAGGGCGAGCGTATGAGCTGCGCCGGACCGGGCGTGAGTGTGCAGCACCTTGTGCGCCGGAGCGGATTGAGTATCGGCTTGCGGCGCTTGCGCGGCATGCATTTGCAACCCGGAAAGGGCTGCGCCTAGCGCCAGCGGAATCAGCAGACGGCCGCTGTGAGACCTCGGATTGAATGGGATCGATATGCGCATGGACATCGGTTCCAACTTCCCGCGCTGGCGGCCCGGCAGTGGCGTCCGGCTCTCAGCGGATGCCGGAACGCGGCGATTCGTTGCCGCTCCACTGTACTAGACTATCAGTGGCCCGCGGACGCTCGGAACGAATGATTCGCCGGGCAGAGAGGATTTCAAAAAGAGATGCGCCTCTTCTGGAAGATTTGGGCTGCCGCGGTATCCGTGCTTGCCTTCCTGGCCATGCCGGCGGCCAGCCATGCCGCGAATTCGGTGACTTGCACCACGCAAGCTGAATTGCTGACGCCGGATCGCAATGCGCTGGCCGCGGCCGGGGGGCGGCTATCGCAAGCCGTGATGGATCAGGATTATGCCGCACTGCAGGCCGCATTGCTGCCGGCCGAGGCGGCGGAGTGGGACGGGATTCGCGCCGCCGTGGAGCAAGGCGCGCCCCTTTTGAAGGGCGGTCAGATACAACTGAGGAGCGTGTATCTGCTTGAGGCGAGTAGCCTTGCGGCGCAGGCCGATACGCAGTTCTTCTGCTCCAACCGGAGCGGGTCGATCACCGTGACCATCAACATGCGGGCGCTGCCGCCGGGCCGCTTCGCGCTGGTGCTGGCCGAAGCGACCGGAGCGCCGCTGGGCGGGCAGTTAGGCTTGATTCTGGCCTGGGACTCGACGGGCGCAGCCGCGGCCTGGAAGCTGGCGGGGGTGTCTGTGCGCCAGGGCATCTTCGATGGGCACGATGGGGTCTGGTATTGGGAACGGGCCCGCGAGCTGGCTAAGGAGGGCCTCCCGTGGGCCGCCTTTTACTGCTATGAGACGGCGCGCTCTCAGCTCGTGCCGGTGGATTTTCTCTCTTCGCCGAATCTGGAGAAGCTGGGAGCGGAGCAAGCGCAGATCAAGGGCTCGCCCCAGGACGCTTTTCCCTATTCGCTTGCCGACGGCGAACGCACCTGGAAGATCGACGCGGTGCGGCTGGACGCCTCGCTGCGCCAGGCGGATCTGGGCGTGACCTACGAATCGACGGGAGTGACCGATCCGGCCGCGGCGCGCACCGAGGCGGTCGCCGTGCTGAGCGCCCTGCTCAAGGCGCAGCCGGGGTTGAGGCAGAACTTCCACGGGCTGTGGGCTTACGCGGTGAAGGATGGCAAGCGAACGCCGGTGATCGAGTTGCCGATGGGGCAGATACCGTAAGACAGAGATCAGGGGTCAGAGATCAGGGGTCAGGGAGTTGCCGGTGTTAGCTAGTTGGCGGCGGTGAAGTGGCGATAGCGAGTTAGCCATCTAGCGTGTGACCTGGATTGGTTTTGTTTAATCGCGAGCCGTGTGGAATTGTCGCCTTCGATCCCAATACTCCGAAGAAACGATGGTTTTATGAGATACAGAGTACGAGCAACGAGATTGATTCTCAAAGTTGTGTTTGCTGCGATCCTAATGCTCATCGCAGAGCGTGTGTCCTTGGCGCAAGCGACGACGGATGATGTCCAGCACGCTCTTCCAGCGAGTATCGTGACGCTGCTTGCTCAGCCGGCAAGTAACATTGCGAAACGAGTTCAGGTCGCTGGTCTTCTTGTACTCGACTTCGAGGGAGAGGCACTTTATCTCCATAAAGAGGACTATCAGGAAGGGCTGACCCGAAACGCTATCCGCATAGCGCTAACACCGGAACAAATGAAGCAGTATCAGAATTTCGCGGGAAGCTATGTGTGGGTGGAGGCCTCCTTCCTCAAGCGCCGGAATAGCGAAAACATCTTTACTGGCTCTCTGTTCGATGTCAGTAAGATTCGAAAGACCATTCGGAGCCGCTAGGTGGCTATAACGCGTCTGTGGGTCTGAGCATAGGTTAACGGGGCCTTTGGCGGCTGTTAGGCCGGATGAAGGTCTTCGTCGGCGACTCCGTTCAAGGGCGATCCAAGGACAAGGAAGGTTGAGGACAATGGCTACCATCATCGATCTGCGTTCGGATACGGTAACGCGGCCCACCGCTGAAATGCGGGCCGCGATGGCGGCGGCCGAGGTGGGCGACGACGTCTACGGCGAAGACCCCACCGTGAACCTGCTGGAGAGGCGCGCGGCGGAGGTCTTCGGGCGCGAGGCGGCGCTGTTTGTGCCCACCGGCACCATGGGCAACCAGATCGCCATCCGTCTGCACACCCAGCCGGGCCAGGAGGTGATTGCCGAGTCGCGGGCACACATTCTGGACTGGGAGATGGCCACCACTGCGGTCTTTTCCGGCTGCCTGGTCCGCGCCGTTTGCGCCGAGCGGGGCATTCTGACCTGGAAACATATCGAGCCTCAGATTCGCGGGCGTAGCACGCTGCGCGCGGCCACCGGGCTGATCGAGATTGAGAACACGGCCAACCTGGCCGGAGGCACCGTTACGCCGCTGACGGTGCTGGAGGAGATTTGGGCCGGGGCAAAGGAGCGCAAACTCCCCGTTCACCTGGATGGGGCGCGCATCTTCAATGCGGCCGCGGCGCTAGGCGTGGATGTGCGCGTGCTGACGCGCGGATTCGACACGGTGATGTTCTGCCTGTCGAAGGGACTGGGCGCGCCGGTGGGATCGATGCTGACCGGCTCGGCGGAGCTGATGGAGCGGGCGCGGATCTATCGCAAGGCGCTGGGTGGTGGGATGCGGCAGGCGGGCGTTCTGGGAGCGGCCGGGCTGATTGCGCTGGAGCGGGGACCGGGACGGCTGCATGAGGATCACGCCAACGCGCGGCTGCTGGCTGAGGCGCTCTCAAGGATCGAAGGCGTGGCGATCGATGTGGAATCGGTCGAAACCAACATCGTGATCTTCCGGCTGACGGGAGAGCGGAGCGCGGCTGAGCTGGTGGCGCGGCTCAAGGCGCGAGGGATTCTGGCCAGCGCCTTTGGGCCGGATGCAATTCGCCTTGTGACGCACCTGGACGTGGACCGCGCGGCTTGCGTGACGGCCGCGGAGGCGCTGCGGGAAGAGATCGAGGCGACGTGAAACGAGCGACAGCAAAGAAGTGAGCAATTCTGAACACCGCCGAGGGAACCGGGAGTGATACAAGGGTCGTGAGCGCGGTTTGCAATGGAAGCGCAACTATTCCCGCGCCTCAACGTTGATAGGAACAATGGACCGGAAAGCAAGCAGGATTCCGGAAGAGACTCAAACCCAGGAGGATTCGATTCGCCATGAAAAAGATTGTGCTCGCGCTGTTGCTTGCTCTCACCCTTTCCCCTGCGGCTTCGTTTGCGCAGGTTGTGATTCGCATCGGGCCGCCGCCTCCTGTCGTCGAACGCCGCGGTCCGCCTCCGGATCGTGGGTACGTTTGGATCGCCGGCTATCACCGCTACGAAGGCGGCCAGTACATATGGACTCCAGGCCGCTGGGATCGTCCGCCTCGTCCCGGCGCGGTTTGGGTAGCCCACAAGTGGGTTCACCGGCATGGAGAATGGGTGCTGATTGAAGGACACTGGCGGTAAAGAGAGAATCGAACGGCAAACGGGAAAGCGGGGCGCAAGCCCCGCTTTCTCTTTGAGCATCGCACAATTCTCGCGTTAGCTGATTTCGATCACGTCGCCTGCAGCCGACGCGGCGGCTTCGGCGAGGGGCATCAGCTTCTCAGCTACGGCGTAGAACTCCGCCGCCTGCGGGCTTTTAGGTCCGGCAAGGGCGACGGGCAGTCCTCGGTCTCCGCCCTCGCGGATGGCGGGAACCAGCTCGATCGGCCCCAGGAAGGGAACGCCGAACTGCTTTGCCGTGCGCTCGGCGCCGCCACGGGAGAAGATGTCGATCTCCTGGTGACAGTGGGGGCAGGTAAAGTGGCTCATGTTCTCAACGATCCCGAGGACTTCGACGTTGACCTGCGCGAACATTTCGAGGGCCTTGCGGGCGTCCTGCAGGCTGACGTCGGAAGGAGTTGAGACGACGACCGCGCCGGTGAGCGGGACGGTCTGGACCAGCGATAGGGCCACGTCGCCGGTGCCTGGGGGCAGATCGACGATGAGGTAGTCGAGCTCGCCCCAATCCACTTGCTGGAGGAACTGGCGGACGATCTGGTGAAGCATGGGTCCGCGCATGACCATAGGCTTGTCGCCGGGCGAGATGTAGCCGATGGAGATGGTTTTGACGCCGTGGGTGAGGTTGGGTTCGATGCGGTTGCCCGCGCCGACCTTGGGCTGCTGCGCCGAGCCCATCATCATGGGCACATTGGGGCCGTAGACGTCGGCATCCATGAGACCCACGCGCTGGCCCATCCGGCTGAGCGCGATGGCCAGGTTGACTGCGACGGTGGTCTTGCCGACGCCGCCCTTGCCGGAACCAATGGCGACGATCTTGGAGACGCCGGGCAAGGCGGCGGGGGAAGGCATGGCGGGCGAATGGGCCATAGGATTTGTTGCTCCTTATTGCGCGGCTGAAGATTAGACCCCAGTCCTGTTTGCGGTTGAAACTCTCCCTGTTGGCTCAGGGTTCGATCTTTGCGGCGTCTTCCTGAGCGGCGGTGGCCAGCCGCGCTTCTTTGCGGCGGGCGGACTCGGCCTCGCGGTGCTCGCGGCGGCGCAAGGCATCCTCATAGCGGCGATGCTCGTCCGGAGTCTCGGGCACCAGCTGAGGAACCTTCTGGCGGCGGCCCTCCTTGTCGATGGCGACAAAGACCAGGTAGGCGCTGGCAACATGCGCCACCTCGGCGGTGCGGGTGTTCTCCGCCCAGACTTTCACACCCACCTCCATGGAGGTGGAAAAGGCGCGGTTGACGCTGGATTTGAGCGTGATCAGGTCGCCCAGACGCGCCGGGCGGATGAAGTCGATGTGGTCCATGGCGGCGGTGACAACGTGGGTGCGCGAGTGCCGGTAGGCAGCCATGGCGCCGGTCAAATCGATGAAGTGCATGAGGCGCCCGCCCAGCAGTGTACCGAGCGTGTTGGTGTCGTTGGGGAGAATAATCTCCGTCATCTCCGACTGGGTGCTGGCCACGGTGCGCGCAATCGGGTTGGCCGTGTTGAAATTCTGGGTGGAACTCATGGTTCGCTTGCTCCATTCACCGTTCACGCGGGCTGGCTGCCGAATTCGGTCGATCGAGTCAGGCCTGCCGGGCAATGCCGGCTGCCAACTACAATGGAGCAGGCGGCGGCCGGCGTAGCGTGGCTGCTCTTTCAGTTTCGGCAATCGCGGCCAATTACGCAAATCCCTCGCGGCGGGATAGGAGCCAGGAGATCGGCTGGAGAAGGTCAAAATGGACAAGATCGCGGGGCTAAGAGAGATTCTGGCGCTGGACCCCAGGAACAGTTTTGCCCGCTACGGCCTGGCGATGGAGCTGGCCAAGGGTGGAGAGGCGGCGGCGGCGCTGGTGGAGTTCGACACGCTGCTGACGAACGATCCGGAGTATACGGCGGGCTACTTCATGGCCGCCCAGACCCTGGCCGCGGCGGGACGGACGGCGGAGGCGATCGAGCGGCTCAAGGCGGGAATCACCTGCGCAGTCCGCAGCGGGAATCGCCATGCGCAGAGCGAGATGCAGGCCATGCTGGACGAGCTGGACAGGTAGATCTTGGCGGGTCCGCGGCTTCCAAACAGGCACTTTAGTAAAGGATGCGGTCCGCATTCCGGTATGCAACGTAGTCGCTTCAAATCGAATCTGCATCTATACTGGGACCATGGCCAAGTATTCGATCGTTGTGCCCTTTCACAACGAAGAGGAAAACGTTACTGTTCTGTACGCGCGCCTGAAGCAGGTGATGGAACAGGTGGACGACTCCTTCGAGTTGGTGCTGGTGGACGATGGCTCCAACGACCGCACGTACAAGCTGCTGGAGGAGATTGCCGCCGTTGACAGCCGTGTGCTGGTGGTGAAGCTGCGGCGGAACTTTGGCCAGACCTCGGCACTGGCCGCGGGCTTCGACCACGCCTCGGGCGAGTTCATCCTCGCCATGGACGGCGACCTGCAGCACGACCCGAACGATATTCCCAGCTTCATCGAGAAGCTCGAAGAGGGATACGACGTGGTTTCCGGCTGGCGCAAGGTGCGGATCGACAACCTCCTCACGCGCCGCATACCGTCGAATTGCGCCAACTGGCTGATGGCCAGGCTTTCGGGTGTGGATATTCACGACTTCGGGACCACCTTCAAGGCCTATCGCCGCGAGGTGATCCAGAACATTCCGCTCTACGGCGAGATGCACCGCTTCATTCCCGCGCTGGCCAGTTGGCATGGCGCTTCGATCTGCGAGATCCCCATCAGGAACCTGAACCGCGAGCGGGGCAGGAGCCATTACGGAATCGGGCGGACCTTCCGCGTCTTCTTCGATCTGCTCACCATTCGCTTTCTGCTCAAGTATATGGGCCGCCCTCTGCACTTCTTCGGGGGGCTTGGAGCGCTTGGAATGCTCGCGGGCAGCGTCATTTCGATGGTTCTGCTGGGGACGAAGCTGCTGCATCCGCACCAGAACGTGATGGACCAGCATGGTCCGATGTTCGTGATTGGCGCGGTGCTGATTGTGGCCGGCATCCAGATGCTGGCCATTGGCCTGCTGGGCGAGTTGCAGGTGCGCCACTATCACAGCAGCCAGAATCCCGCGCCGTACACGGTCGATCGCATCGTGCGTCTGGAATCGCCGGAAGAGCAGAGTCTGTTGTCGGACCGAGACTGAAGAACAGGGAACAGGGGTCAGGGGTCAGAAGAGCCTCGCCTGGGTGGGTTTGATGTTTTGTCTGCCGGCCCCAATTCTGGGTTCGCCGGGCGCGAATTATTCAGGTGCAAGTGCTTGAGGGGATAGAAAATGAAATCCTCAGGAAAGCGGATTCCGCTTCTTGTGTTCACTTCTTTTGTCTTATGCGGCCTCCCCTTCCGGGCGCAGAGCGTTGAGCCAGAGAACATCCCGCTGGATGTGGCCGCGGCTGTAGAGTCCGGGCACTTCGCAGAAACCTACAAGCTTGATGGAAGAATGAACCCGTTCTATTTGCGCGGCGACTTCGACGGCGATGGGAAGCCCGATTATGCGTTTTGGATCAAGGCAAAGGCTGGCGGGGCGACAGGGATTGCGATCTGGTTGAGCAGTCGGCAGAAACTCATCATCTTAGGCGCTGGAGTTCCATTCCGATTTGGCGGTTCGACAGAATCGAGTTTCGAGGACTTGAATGTTTGGAGGGTGTACGGCAAGCGTCCGGTCGAACAAGGCGTTGAGGCCGGTCCTCCGCCAAGGTTGATTGGCGAGGCGATTCTGGTGGGCAGAAGCGAGAGTGGAAGCGGGCTGATCTATTGGGACGGGAAGTCCTTTATGTGGTACCAGCAGGGCGACTAACGCTTGAACCCTGTTTGCCCGCTGCACTTGCGGTATCCCGCCCTCAGGGTTCATCCTGAACCTGAGATGAAAGCCATACAGATTCGCGAGACAGGCGGGCCGGAGGTTCTGAAGCTGGCCGATTTGCCCATTCCCGAGCCGGGACAGGGGCAGGTGTTGATCCGCGTCGAGGCTGTCGGGGTCAACTTTATCGAGGTCTACTTCCGCAAGGGCGTCTATCAGGCCGCGCTGCCGCTTACCCCCGGCAGCGAGGCCGCGGGCACCGTGGAGAAGCTGGGCCCGGGCGTCACCGGGTTTGCCGCGGGCGAGGCCGTGGCTTCGGTGAGCTTGCTGGGCAGCTATGCCGAGTACGCGCTGGTTCCGGCGGCGCAATTGGTGAAGGTTCCCGCCGGGCTGAGTATGGAACAGGCCGCGGCAGCCATGCTGCAGGGGATGACGGCGCACTACCTCTCTCACTCGACCTACCCGCTCAAGGCCGGGGAGACGGCGCTGGTTCATGCCGGGGCCGGAGGCGTGGGCCTGCTGCTGACGCAGATGGCGGCGCGGCTGGGCGCGCGGGTCATTGCAACGGTCTCGACCGCCGCCAAGGCGGAACTTTCGCGCGAGGCGGGCGCATCCGATGCGATTCTTTATACCGAGCAGGACTTCGAGGCGGAGGTCAAGCGGCTGACCGGCGGCAAAGGCGTGGACGTGGTCTACGACTCGGTGGGCAAGACGACCTTCGACGGCAGCCTGAACTGCCTGAGGCCGCGCGGGCTGCTGGCGCTCTTTGGCGCGTCGAGCGGACCGGTGCCGCCCTTCGACCTGATCCGACTCAGCGGCAAGGGATCGCTCTTTGTGACCCGTCCCACGCTTTGGCACTACGTGGCCACCAGGGCGGAGCTGGAATGGCGCTCGGGCGATGTGCTCGGCTGGGCGGCCAGCGGCGAACTCAAGCTGCGCACCGAGCACGTCTATCCGCTGGCCGAGGCCGCGCAGGCGCAGACCGACCTGGAAGGACGCAAGACGACAGGGAAGATTCTGCTGGTGCCGTGAAAGGCAGGGGTTAGGGGTTAGGGATTAGGGAACAGTCTTCCGCGGAAACAGCGGATTGAGGTTAGTGGCTTCCTAGGTTTCAACATCGGGATTTGGGGCACTTGGCAGCTAATGTTCCGGTTGAGGCGCCACAATGAAGAGACTAGAAGCTGTTTCATAACCTTCTGAGTACGATCATGAAGCAGGCGATGTGGAAGAAGGCCTCGTAGATTTGCAGTGAGCGGTCGTAGCGGACAACAAGGTGGCGGAAGTTGCCCAGCCA
>JBEKDB010000071.1:0-19478 GCA_050014575.1 Occallatibacter sp.
ATCCCAGCCGGGATATCCATTTTCTGGATTTGATGGAGCGATGATACCGCTTCCGAAAGGGGAAGCGCAAGTCCAAATCCGCACTTGCGGTCGAGCCGCTGGCCGATTCCGATAAGGTCATTTTGACAGAGGTCGCTGGCCCAAAACTGGTCCAACAACTGCTTCCCAGCCTCCATGCGTGCCTCGGAAAGCCATCCGTCCCATTTGGCTTTCAATCAGTTATGAGCTTTTGGCTTCTTGTCATGACAGAAGTCCCCATCCTTGGTATTGGCCGAGGGAGTGGGCGCATTTGACAACAAGCAAACGGCGACAATGCTGCCGGTGTAGCAATAGAAAACTGTCTCAATGAAGGGGTTCACCCCAAACGACTGTGGGGACTTTTGTGGGTAGACTGCATCAAAAAGGCGAGCAATAATGGGTAGTACCCACAGTCTCTCTCGCGCGGGAAGTCCTCGCAAGTCATTGAAAATAAGCGATATCGAGCAACAGTGAGCAATGCTGAAAAGGGGCGGATGTCTATCTGGCGACCGAAGGGTCAGTTGCAGTTTGCATGGCCGGTCACTGGGAGTACGCTTCGCGGAAGCGCACAAATGACGAGGTTCTAAAAGTGCATAGTCATATTCCGAAGTGGCTATATTCTGACACCCCTATGCTTCAGACCTCTGGAGCCCGCATTCCTTCGTTTCGCCTATGGCGGAGGCGACCGTTCCGCGATAGCCCAAGCAATGGTGCTTGAGAGCATAGAGGTGGCGCACTGAACGCAAGACAGCCCCACTTAAAGTCGCCTTTTCGACTGCTTTCCGGAGTCTCTGAGCTCCAAATGCATCACCGGCTATGCGGACCCAACGTGAGCCAGATCACGTCGGGGAAGAGTCGGCGACAATCCGACCGGAAGGCCGCGAAGGAGCATGTTCGTTTCCCCACTGAAGCGTAACACTGCACGTTTCCGCGACAGAGTAATGGCGTTTTGTCGAGCGATTACCTGCCGCAAACTCAATCGGTTATGATTGTGGCAACCGATGACCGACGGTTTTTTCGAAGATCGGTTGAAAGAGAGATGTAGCTTGCGAATCCGTCATGATGTGGTTTTCATATCGAGTGTGCTTTTCACTATCGCCCTTGTTTCCCAAATCCGATGGGCATGGTGGAATGTACTGGAGGGCTATGAAGACATGAGGGGGCTCGACGTGTGGAGGAGGCCAGCTTTGCAATCATTTAGCGAGATTGGCAAGCTTACGCTAGCGCTCGTTTTCATCGGTCTCATCGTTACATGGACGGGATACCTCAACAAGGTTCGTTGGACCTGGTTTGTCATGTTCATCCTGGTATCTGGCTTGGCAATCCCACTCGGCATATTCCCGTGGCTTATGCATCCGAAAGTATTCCTGGATATACCCGGGTTGCTTGTAAATGCCTGGAAGGGAGAGCCGGGTCCTGCACGGCCCATCTTGGAGGAAATCTCGATCTTCTTGCTTATGGTGATAGCACTGCTCTTGCCAGTAAAATCGTTCTTTTCCAGACAGACCGATCCTGCTATGTAATCACATCTCTGATCAGGGCGGCCCCAGAGACCTGGTGGATTCTCTGCGCCTGTACAGCTTTTACAAATAGGCGTCGGGGTCCCCTACCGAGATTCCGAGCGAGTCACCGGCCACTCTTCCCCAATGCGGTTTTTTGGGCTGAACCGCGAGTCCACTGTGAGCCAAATCACAACATTACAGATGGATCGGCGACGATCCGGCCGGAACCCGCAAGATCGGGCCGCCCGCCCCCAAACCACCACCCATTGCGTCGGCCTCCCCTCCCGATCACATTACAACGCCGCGCGGGAGTGGTATTCTGGCCGGTAATTTCTGAGCAACGAGGGGGACGACATGAGAAGAGGCATCCTAGTGGCGATCAGCGGATTGGCATTCCTGGCGGGGTGCGGAAACCAAGGGGACAAAACTTCCGGCATTCCCGTCGAGCCCAAATGGAAGGGACCTGCGTACCGTCTTGCGTTTGACGCCAAGGCAGCCAGGCCCAGCCCGGAAGGCATCACCCTTCCGGCCATCGATTTCGCGGCCAACCCCGACGCGCTGGAGCGGAGAGCCACACTCGTCGTCCGCTACGACTCTTCCGGGGTGAAAACAGACAATCTGATCGTCAACCAGATCATCCTGGCCCCGTTCGATGTCTCTGGCGCGCAGGGAACCCTTCCCGCCGACTACATGGAACTGGCGGATAAGGGGTTGGCGCAGTTGACCGGAGCCTACTGCATGAAGGGGAAGGTCAAGGTCACCGTGGCGCTGGCCCGGTCGTCGCTCTCCCCACAGGCCGGGGATGCTGAAATCAATGAGAAGCGCCTGTCAGACTGGGTGACCACCGAGGTCGCGATCGGCAAACCCAAGAAGGGTTGCTAGCACTCTCTCGCGGACGCGATGCGCTCGCCCGCAGGCTCTGCGCCGGGTGCCCCAGGTCTCGTCCGCCACGGCGGAAGACCTGGGAACGCCGATTGCCGAAGAATACATAGCATAAGCGCACAATGGTCTCATGCGATGCCTCCAGCCGCTCCAATGTCCTTCTCGCCGCAAGGGATTCCCAAGCCCGTTCTCATCGCCCGCAGCGCCAGCAATCTCCCGGTCCAACCTGTCAGCCATGTCCCCAGTCCAAAATGTCAGGTATCTGCCCGGTCCGTACCTGCACCCCACCCCCTCCCCCCTCCGGGGGCCTCTTTTCTATCCCCGCTTTGCCCGTAAGTCACTATGGATGAATAGCTTAAGAATCAACCCTATTAACTGATCGTTAATCAATGCTGGCAAAATTCAGCCCCTTTTCTCGTTGATTTTCGCCGCAGAAACCCCACTTTTCGCAACCAAACCCACAGTTTTGTGGTTCTTCGGGCATGGTTTTCGTACGTCTGAGCCACGGGATCAGGCCGGACTCACAGCTGGTCGAAGATTTCCCGGAAGTCGTACGCGCCGGATTTGCCCCCCAGCCACTCGGCGGCGCGAACGGCGCCCAGAGCCAGGCCGCGGCGGCTGAGGATGTTGTGGCGCAACTCGAGAACGTCGTCGGGACCGGCGGAGGTGACGGTGTGCTCGCCCTTGGCATCGCCCACGCGGTGGGAGGTTATCTCGACTTTGGCCCCAGGCTGCGCCGCTTCGACGATCTGCCGCAGCGTGATGGCGGTGCCGGAGGGGGCGTCGAGCTTGGAGACGTGGTGGGTCTCGCTGATCGAGAACGTATAGCCTTCGAGCCTGGCCAGTTCGGCGGTAAGGCGAAAGAGCTTTTGCACGCCGATGGAGAAGTTGGTTCCGTAGAGTAGCGCGCCGCCCTTTTGCGCCTTCGACCGCATCTCCTCCAAATGCGCGTACCAGCCGGTGGTGCCGACGACGATGCGACCGCCGAGGGCGAGCACGGCGCGCATGTTTTCAACCGCGGCTTCGGGGGCGGTGAAGTCGATGACCACGTCCACGCCCGCCAGGTTGGGCGCGGTGAGGGCGGAGGCGTGCTGGTTCTCGGTAATATCGAGCGCGCGGACGCCGTGGCCGCGTTCGCGCGCGACCTCGGCTACCAGGCTGCCGGTCTTTCCTTTGCCTAGAACAAGAATGAGCATGGTGAACCTCTTTCCTAGCAGCTAGCTACTAGCTGCTAGCTCAAAAACAACCCGTTATGAACTCCTGTGGTATCCCACCCTTTCGCCAGAGAAAAGGCGAAAGGATGGGGCACCCAGCCTCTAGCTCGAAACAATACGGTATGAACTCTTGCAGTGACCCAGCAGCCAAACGCCAAGAGCTAAAAGCTAGCAGCCAGAAGCCGTCAAAGGCTTTCGCGCCTCGACGTCGAAGATAACCGGGTCGGGATCCTTGAAGAAGGCGGCGTGGAGCGAACGCACAGCCTCGTCGGCGTCGTCTTCGTCGATCATGAAGCTCATGTTGATCTCGCTGGCGCCTTGCGAGATCATTCTGACGTTGATGTGGCGGATGGCGGTGAAGACCTGCGCGGCCATGCCGTTCTTGCCGCGGATGTCCTCGCCGACCATGCAGATCAGCGCCTTCTTGCCCTCGTATTTCACGTCGGCCAGCTTGCTCAGGTCGGCGGCGATGGCGGGCAGATTGTCGTTCGAGTCCACGGTCAGCGAGACAGAGACCTCGCTGGTGGAGACCATATCGACGGCGCAGCGGTGCTGGTCGAAGATTGAGAATATCTCCTTCATGTAGCCGTGGGTCATTAACATGCGGCTGGCCACCACGTCGATGATGCTGAGCCTCTTCTTGACGGCGATGGACTTGAAGGGGCTCTTGCAATGCGGCGCCAGCGATGTGATGCGCGTACCCTCGCAGGCGGCGTTGCGGCTGTTGAGCACCAGGACGGGAATATTCTTCTTGACCGCCGGCAGGATGGTGGCCGGATGCAACACCTTTGCGCCGAAGTAGGCCAGCTCGGCCGCCTCCTCAAAGCTGATGACCTTGACGCGCAGGGCGTCGGGGCAAATGCGGGGATCGGCGGTCATGATGCCGTCCACGTCGGTCCAAATCTCGATGGTATCGGCGGAGAGCGCGCCGCCGAGCAGGGCGCCGGTGAAGTCGGAGCCGCCGCGGCCCAGCGTGGTGGTTATGCCGGCCTCGTTCGAGGCGATGAAGCCGCCCATCACCGGCACCTTTCCCAAGCTGGTGAGCGGGAGCAGCGTGTTCTGGGCGCGCTTGTCGATGATGGCGTCCTGGGGGGCGGCCTTCTGAAACTGCGAGTCGGTAACGATGATCTCGCGCGCGTCCACGTGCGCTGCGTCGATGCACCATTCAAGGAAGGCCGTGGCAACGATGCGGCTGGAGAGCCGCTCGCCGTAGCTGACGATCAGGTCGGAGATGCGCGGGGTAAGCTCGAGAATAGCCGCCAGGCCGCGCAGAACCTCATCCAGGGAGTCGAATTTCTGGTCGATGAAGGCGATCAGTTCGGCGGAGCCGGAGGGGTCTTTGACGAGCTCGGCGGCGGTGTCGCGATGGCGCGAGCGCAGCCGGGAACTAATAGCCAAAGCGCCCACGCGGTCGCCTTGCGCGGCGGCGGCGGCGGCGCGCAGCAACTGGTCGGTCACCTTGGCCATGGCGCTGACCACGACCACGGG
The DNA here is from genome assembly GCA_050014575.1 of Occallatibacter sp. GTDB lineage: Bacteria > Acidobacteriota > Terriglobia > Terriglobales > Acidobacteriaceae > Telmatobacter. The sequence goes on from JBEKDB010000071.1 coordinate 5,105, forward strand.
CTGCTTGCCTATGGCCAGGCGGCCAGCCACGATGGCCGCGGTGCGGCCGATGGCGGCCGCATCCTCGACCGACGTGCCGCCAAACTTCATCACCACCAGACTCATGCGAATCTTCCTACCGGGTTTCCTCTCGCTTGAAAGGCCGCGGGCTCCAGCTTGCCCAGGCTTGCCAGCAGTTCGGCGTTCAGGATGGTCGCACCGGCCGCCCCGCGAACCGTGTTATGCGACAACACAACAAACTTCCAATCGAGCAAACCGCAGGGACGCAGCCGTCCGACCGTCACCGCCATGCCTTTGTCCCGATTGCGGTCCAGGCGCGGCTGCGGCCGATCGTTCTGCGGAGCCCACTGAACCGGCTGCTCGGGAGCGGTTGGCAGCTCCTTACCGGCCAGCGGTCGGAAATCCGCCCAGGCAGCCAGAATCTCCTCGCGTGTGGCTGGCTTCGCCAGCTTGATCGAAACGCACTCCGTGTGGCCATCCTCGACCGCGACCCGGTTGCAATGAGCAGTGATGCGCGCAGCCAATGGAGTAACCTCTTGGCCTTTCAGTTTGCCCAGCAGCTTGAGAGTTTCGGCCTCCATCTTCTCTTCTTCGCTGCCGATGTACGGTACCACGTTGCCCAAAATGTCCATCGACGCAACGCCGGGATAACCCGCGCCGCTCACGGCCTGCATCGTCGAGACGAAAATCTGCTCGATGCCGAAGCGCTCCTCGATGGGCTTGAGCGCCATCACCAGGCCGATGGTGGAACAGTTGGGGTTGGTTACCATGTAGCCGCCCGACTCGGCGCGCGAGGGCTGCGCATCGATCAGATGAAGGTGCTCGGCGTTGATCTCCGGGATCACAAGCGGCACGTTGGGAGCCATGCGGAAGGCGCTGGAGTTCGAGATCACGGCGCAGCCGGCGGCGGCGAAGCGCGGTTCCAGTTCGCGGGCAATTGCCGCATCGACCGAGGCAAAGATGATCTTTGGCGCGCCCTCGGGCTCCGCCGGGGCGACGGTCATGCCGGCGATGCGGTCGGGCAGCGGAGTATCCAGGCGCCACTTCGCGGCCTCGCCGTAGGGCTTGCCGCTGGAGCGGTCGCTGGCCGCCAGCCAGACGATCTCAAACCACGGATGGTTCTCAAGAAGCTGAATGTAGCGTTGGCCGACCATTCCGGTCGCGCCCAGGATTCCGATTGGGTATTTGGTGCTCATGGCCGTAGAGATTCCAGTGTACAGGAGGACGGGCGCGGCGCGGAAAATCGCGCGCCGGGCGGCGGGCTGGCGGAATGCAGGGCTGTGGGATGAGCGCGGCGGCCTCCTGCTTCCCTGCACCTCGCCCGATGCCGGTTTGACCCCGCCACTTAACTCGGCACACGTTCCAGGATTCCCAGTTTGCTCGCCATGCGCTCGGAGATGCGCATGGGGATGCGCTCCTGCTCGCCAAGGGTGAGGACCACGTACGAGCGCCACAGGAACTTCGTCCTGCCGAACTCAATCTCGCTCCATGGGATGCGCAGTGGAGGATGACCGATGCGGAAGACAAAGATCATAGAAAGATAGAGGGCATCCTCGGCAGCGGTCATGCGGATCATGCTGTTGTAATGGGACCAGTAACGTGTGTAAACCGTGTACGGAAACGGCCCGGCGCTCTTGGTTTCTCCGCACGGCTCCGATTGTGCGCGGAAACGCTGCGATAACTTCTGCCATCCGCTGAGGACGCCGGAGAGGAAGGATATGAAGCAAAGAATGCCCACCATGACCGTGGGCACTATCAGCAGAAAGTAAGGCGGTAACTGATTCGCATTGGCTTGCATCATGCACTCTTTGTAAAAGGTTGCAGTCACACCCCCACCGGGAACGGCTTGGGACTGGATTCGTCGGTGTTGGCGGCGGCGCCGGTGCGCCAGCGCTCGAAGCGCCCTTGCAGCAGGCTCATCAGGCCGGTGTACCAGTAGCCGATGACAAACAGAATCAGGAACGGCGCGGTGAAGTAGTTATGGTTCGAGAAGGTATAGAGGATGGCCGCGAAGAAATAGAAGCCGAGGAAGATCTCGATCCAGGGAGCCAGCACCAGGCGCTTGCGGTACTTGGCGGCCTGGGACTTCTCGCCCTTCTTGGCCACGCGGTACTTGGGGGTGCGGACGAATGCGCTCTTGATGCCGAACAAAGCCTCCATCACCGCCTTGGTGTTGGTGACCGTGAGGCCGATGCCCAGGGCCATCAGGAAGGGCAGATAGAGGAAGGTCTTCATCCAGGTCTTGGGATAGAGCTCGCGCTGGCTCATGAGGTAGAAGACGGCTATGGAGAAGCTGGAGGCGGTGAACAGCGGCACATCGATGAGCAGCATCTGGAACCAGCCCTGGTAGAAGCGGCAGATCATGGCCGGAATCAGCGCCGCGGACATGATGACCATCAGCGGATAGCTCATGTTGGCGGTGAGGTGGTAGACGGCCTCGACCTTGATGCGCCGCGGCACATCGGAGCGAAAGATCTTGGGCAGCATCTTGATGCTGGTCTGGATGAGGCCCTTGGCCCAGCGCGCCTGCTGGGTCTTGAAGGCGGTCATCTCGATGGGCAGTTCGGAGGGGCACTCGACCTCGGGCAGGTATTTGAACCTCCAGCCGGCCAGTTGCGAGCGGTAGCTGAGGTCGGTGTCTTCGGTGAGGGTATCGTGCTGCCAGCCGCCGCCGTCGGCAATGGCCTGGATGCGCCACATGCCGGCGGTGCCGTTGAAGTTGAAGTAGTCGCCGGAGCGGACGCGGGCGCCGTGCTCCAGCACAAAGTGGCCGTCGAGCAGGATGGCCTCGATCTGGGTCAACATGCTGTAGTCGCGGTTCATGTGCGTCCAACGCGTCTGCACCATGCCGATCTCAGGCTCGGCAAAGTGGTGGACGACCTTCATCAGCCAGTCGGGCGGGGGCACAAAGTCGGCGTCGAAGATGGCCACGTACTCGCCCTTGGCGATTTTGAGGCCGGCGTCCAGAGCCCCGGCCTTGTAGCCGTGGCGATTTGTGCGGTGAATGTAGACGATGGGGTAGCCCAGCGCGGCGTAGCGCTCGACAATTGTGGAGGCCACCGCTTGGGTTTCGTCGGTCGAGTCGTCCAGCACCTGAATCTCCAGCTTCTCGCGCGGGTACTCAATGGCGCAGACGGCCTCGATCAGGCGGTCGATGACGAACTGCTCGTTGAAGATGGGCAGTTGCACGGTCACCCGCGGTAGTTCGTCGAAGCGGCGGGGCGGATCGGGATGGTAGTTCTTGCGGTGCTTGAAGTAGAGGTAGCACATGGTGTAGCGGTGGACGCCGTAGAGCGACAGAACGATCATCACCGCGAAGTAGGGCAGCAGCACCGCCGCGTCAAACAAGTTCCAGTGGTAGAGCCCCTTGAAGGTCTGGTCGGTGGTCTGCATCGCCTTCAAGTAGTGGCGCAGGCCGTTCTGGGGCGCAAACGCCAGATATGCGGCCGCCCGCGACGCCAGATCCCCAAGCCGGACCTGGAGCAGATGGGCGGCGGGATCGAGACGGGTCACAAGCGCGGCAATCAGGGCGAGCCTCCACGACCGGGATACCGGCAATTGTAGTCGATGGCGGGTGCGGCTGGCGGGGCCGGGAGCGGCTCAATCCGGCCCGCGGAGGTGGTCGATCGGGTCCGGGTCAATGCCCATCTGCTCCACGTCCTTGAGGGCTTTCAGGCAACCTTCCCGATCCATTGCGCTGTTCAAGAAGAACTCGCCCAGCCGCTCGGGCGTATAGATTTCGACAACTGGCGGAAAATGCACAGCGGAAAGGCGTACATTAGGCGAAGTGGGGTATCGCAGAGCCGATTCTCAATGCGTCAGTCCGCCTTATTCTTCTGGCTGGTCCCCGAATTCCTCTTCGCTTTCGACGCCAAGATCGAGAAGCGGGGCTGTCTTCTGCGGCCCCATCTCAAGCACCTCAACCGCACTTAGCGTCTTGTTGATTGCTCGGGTCCGTTGTCCTACTTCCTGGAGGGTATTTTGGACGGTTCCGACCTGCTTTTCGATCTTGTTCATAAGGACACCGAATTTCCCAAATTCGCTTTTCGTTGCAGCGAGCAGGTTCCAGACCTCCGAGCCCTTCCTTTGGATTGCAAGGGTCTTAAACCCCATTTGCAGACTGCTAAGAATCGCACTGAGTGTGGTCGGCCCTGCAATGAGTATCCGAAATTGAGAGCGAAGTTCATCGACAAATCCTGGCTCGCGATGCACCTCGGCATATAAACCCTCGGTAGCGACACACAGAATTGCCAAGTCCGTAGTGGCGGGAGGAGAAATATAAAGGTCGGAGACCTTCTTGGCCTCGGCCTTAATTCTTGACAACAGCGCTTTGCGACAAGCCTTTGCCGCCTCCTTGTCGTCCCTTGAAATGGCATCCTCAAGGCGCTCCCAGTCCTCTTTGGGGAATTTTGCGTCTATCGGTAATAACGCTTCAGTTCCATCGCTATTAGGAATGCGGACTGCGAACTCGACGGACTCCCTGTTTCCTGGCTTGATATGCGCGTTTCTCACAAATTGGTTTGGGGCCAGCATTTGCTCAAGCAGCATTTCCACCCAGAGTTCTCCCACTGTCCCTCGTGTCCGTACGTTGGTCAATAGGCGCTTTAGGTCCCCGACTCCGGACGCAAGCTCCTTCATCTCTCCTAACCCTGACTGGACCCTGCCGAGGTGCTCCGTAACAACGCCAAAGCTCTCCGTCAGGCGGCTCTCCAGCGTCTTATGAAGCTTCTCATCCACAGTTTCCCGCATTTCATCGAGTTTCTTTGCGTTTGATTCGTTGAGCCTATCGAGCCGCTCTTCTACTGTTTGGCGGAGCGTGGTCTGCTGTGATTCCGCGCTTTCCCTCAGTGCCGTCGTCTGTTGGGCCATGTCGTTAATGCGGTTAGTTACGTCCGACTTGAGCTCATTGACGGCTTCGCGGATGTCTCTCCCCAATCTCGATAGTGTCCCGTCGATGGCTTCCCTAGATGTGCTTCCCTGATCGATTTGTGTCTTCTGAAACTCATTGAATCTACTGGTCACCTCTCCATGAAAGCCGCTGAGCTGAGAGTTGATCGAATCTCTCAGGTTTGTTTGTTGGGCAGTCAAGTCTCCGGTGAGCTTGTCGAGCCGCCCATTAGTCGAGGCTCGCAGTTCTTCGAGCGTCGCTCGGGTCTGGCCCCCGATTTGAGTAATCGAATTTACGACCTCTTGCCGAAGATTAGAGAATTCAGTAGACAACGCTGCGAGTAGCTCTGTTCGTAGACTCGATGTGGATTGGGCTGAGGCAGTCGCGAATTGATCGTGCCTTGTCGTCAGCTGATCGATCTTTGAGTCTGCGTTGCCACCCAAATCACACAGCTGCTCAATTCTCTGCGAAAGGGCTCTCAGGTCTCGGCTGCCTCCAATGCCGCGGAAGAAGACAATAACCAAGAGCAGGACAACAGTCGCGGTGAGTTGCAGGGCGACGATAATTTCGATCCAAACCGGCACGGCCCCTCCTTAGCTTGGAGCAATCCCTATTGCACAGTATTCTAGTCCAGTTCGGCCAGCCTAGTTCCACGAAGGCCGCGCGCATGCCCTATGCGCTTGCGGGTAGTTCCCAGGCCTCCCGGCAGGATGCGGGCCTCGGCGTCGGCATTCATGAGGTTGACGTTGTCGGTACAGCGCAGCAGGGCGCGGAGATAGGACTTCCCGGCGACTTTGGCCTGGCCGAGGTTCATCCCCACGTGAAAGCCGTTCGGGGGGCAAACACCGCCCATGCCGCAAGCGCGGCCTATTTGCTGCCAACTTGGGCGAGGATCCAGCGGACGAGTTCCTTGCCCCCGGCATAATTGTCGTACCCGGCGGGAAGCTTGCGGCCATCGGTATATTCGTTATAGAGCCAGGGATCGACCGTGGCGAAGACGGTTCCCTTGCCGTACTTCGCCGTGGCCATCAGGATTCCTTCGTCGTCCTGGAACAAAGAAACGGCCGGAGACTTGACCGAGATGTTACATACATCCTTCATAAACAAAGTGTGCGGATTGCGGAAGATGGGACCGCCGCCGGGAACCGCGAGCTTCCCCATTTCATACGAATCGCCCAGCACGTGCTTGCGCAGAACGCTGTTGAAGTGAATGCCGAATGGATCGACCATCAGATTGAGGTGCTCCAGGTCGGTATTCGCCGGATCGTTGGCCAGAATCATCAGCACGCCTCCGCCTTTGACCCATTCGGCAACCTGCGCCGCATCTTCCGGCCGCACATAATTCGGATTGGGGTTCTTGATGGGAATGTCCGGCGAGACGACGATATAAACCTGCGCCTGACTTAGCGCCGCAGCCGTGGGCGCCCCATAAAGAGTCTTGGTCTCCGCGCCGAAGTTGCGGAAGATATGACCGAACAGCGAATAACCGCTGTTGCTCCAGTCGTCCCATTTGTAATGAAAGTAGACCTGTTGGCCGAATGCGTCGGTCCGCTTCTGGCTGCTGAACCAGCCGTCCAGTAGCACCGCGACGCCGCGCCCGAGTTTTGCATCCGTGGCGTTCTCCATCTCCGCGCTGGCCAGCAGAAACGCGCCCACTCCCTTGGGATCGTTCGTAGCTGTCTTCTCGCCGATGTAATAGGCATAACTTCCGTCGCGGTAAGGATCGCCGCCCAAGCCCCCGACCTTCACCGTTCCGGTAAGCGATACCGAGTCCCCAGCTCCGGTCTCGATGAAATGAGTTAGAACGCCCTTGTAACCGCGCTCCGCGTTGGCGAGGTAACTCTGCGGAAGATAGCCCTGTCGCACTCCTTTGGCCAGCGCGTAGACAAACATGCAGGAGGCGGATGACTCCAGATAATTCCCCTTCTCTTGGCCCTTATCCAGCACCTGATACCAAAGCCCGGTGGCCCCATCCTGGTAGCGCGCCACGGCGGCCGCATCCCGATTGAGTTGCTCGATCAATTGCTTCCGCCCCGCATCGTCCTCGGGATAATACGAGAGCGTATCCACCAGCGCCATCATGTACCAGCCCACGCCGCGGGCCCAAAACTGCGAGGAAAGCCCGGTCTGCTTGTCGGCCCAGCGCTCCTGCTTCGACTCATCCCATCCGTGATAGAGCAAGCCGGTCTTAGCATCGCGCGCGTGCCCGTCCATCAGCGCGAACTGATGAGTAATATCTTCAAATGCTTCTGGACGATGGAATGTGGCGGCATATTCGGCATAGAAAGGCTCGGCCATATAAAGCCCGTCCAGCCACATCTGATTCGGGTATCTTTGCTTGTGCCAGAATCCGCCGGAGGGGGTGCGCGGCTGATGGACAAGCTGCTGGTAAAGCAGCGCGGCGGCCTTTGCGTAGCGGGGATCCTGCGTCACTCCGTATAACAGCAGAAGCTGGCGTCCGAGCAGAATGCTGTCAAGCTGATTCTCTTCCGGCTTGAAGGTGGGAATCGCGCCATCGGGAGTTATAAACTGATCGACCGAGCTCTTGATGTAGTTGTAGTAGCGCGGATCGGCAGTATTCAACCACACGGCGTCCATGCCTTCCAGCAGCGTGCCCAGCTCGTAGTTCCACACCCAGCGCGCGCCGGCAGGCGCAAAGCGGCCATCCGGCCAGCGCTCGATGGCCGCATTCGCCGCGCGCTCCGACCAGGGCCGCTCTGCGGCCTGCGCGGCAACAAACGCTCCGCCCGCCATACCGGCAAGCAGCATCAGCGCAACAAGAATGCGACAGCTCTTCATGAGAAACTCCGGTTGCTCTGGGCTTCGCCTGTCAACGTAGCCCAGCGCGCGCCGCGAATCGGCGTTGCATCCACTTTACCAACTCCGGCGGCTTCTTGACAGTTCATTGCCATGGCGTCGGATGGACTTGCTGCTGGCCGCATGGCGCGCGGCGCGGGCGCAAAAGGTACTCGGCGCTACTTTACCGGAGTAAAAACGATTTTTCGATTTGCAGGGATGGAGTGCGAGGGGTCTTTGGGATTTACGCGTATGGGGAACTCGGACCCGCCGGGGAAGCGGTGCAGATAGGCCTCCGCGTAGTTACCAAAGATGAACGGCTCTTTGTGTGTCCCTTCCCAGCGCATGTCCGCGTTGCGATACTTGTAGTGAATAACAATGACGGTACATCCGGTGGCAGCGTCGCGCCGTTCCGATTTGGAGACAATCGCCGTGAAAACTGGCCATTCGCTGGTTCCGATTCTTCGGATGAGATTCACAATCGTCCGGAAGAAAAACTCGATATAGATGTCAAGAACCAAGCCGCCCATACGATAAGGAGCTTATCAAACGGGCGGGCCGGCTACAAGGCGTTCTTCTCCCACCGCTTGGGTCGGCGGTTCTGCTGCAATATCTTCTTGCGCAGGCGCAGCGATTTGGGAGTTACCTCGACCATCTCGTCCTCGGCGATAAATTCGATGGCCTGCTCCAGGTTGAGAGTCCTGACCGGAACCAACCGGATGGCCTCATCGGCGTTCGAGGCGCGCATGTTGGTCATCTTCTTTTCGCGCACCACGTTCACGTCGAGGTCGTTGTCGCGCGAATGCTCGCCGACGATCATGCCTTCGTAAACCTCGACGCCCGGCCCCACAAAGAGAATGCCGCGCTCTTGCAGGCCGTTTAGCGAATAGGTGGTGGTCGACCCCAGGCGATCGGCGATGAGCGCGCCGGTGGGCCGCTGCGGAATCTCGCCCTGGTAGGGAATGTAGCCGTCGAAGAGCGCATTCATCACGATGGTGCCGCGGGTCTCGGTGAGCATCTCGCTGCGCAGGCCGATCAGGCCGCGGCTGGGCACGCGAAACTCCATGCGCACGCGGCCCGAGCCGTGATTGTGCATCTTGTTCATCTCGCCCTTGCGCGGTCCCAGCTTCTCGATTACCACGCCGGTGAAGGCCTCGGGCACGTCGATGGTGAGATGCTCGACCGGCTCCATGCGTACGCCGTCCACGGTCTTGGTGACGATCTCCGGGCGGCCGGCCATCAGCTCGAAGCTCTCGCGGCGCATCATCTCGATCAGAATCGCCAGTTGCAACTCGCCACGGCCAAGCACCTTGAAGCTGTCCGGCGAGCCGGTCTCTTCCACGCGGATGCTGACGTTAGTGAGCAGCTCCTTTTCCAGGCGCTCGCGCAGGTTGCGGCTGGTGACGTACTGGCCCTCGCGCCCGGCAAAGGGCGAGTTGTTCACGCTGAATTGAATGGCGATGGTGGGCTCGTCGATGACGATCAACGGCAGCGGGGAGGGGTTCTCGACGCTGGTAATGGTCTCGCCGATGGTGATGCCCTCGACGCCGGCCACGGCCACAATGTCGCCCATGGTGGTCTCGGCTATCTCCTTCCGCTTGAGGCCGCTGAAGGTGAAGAGCTTGGTGATGCGCGTCTTCTGCAAGCTGCCGTCGCGCTTGGAGATGGTCACATCGTCGCCGGCGCGCAGCGTGCCCTGGAAGACGCGGCAGATGGCGATGCGGCCAAAGTAATCGGAGTAATCGAGATTGGTGACCAGAATCTGCAGCGTGCCCTCGGCGTCGCCGGTGGCCGCGGGGATGGTGGAGACGATGGTCTCGAACAGCGGCTGCAGATTCACGCCGGGCGTGGCCGGATCGAGAGTCGCCGTGCCCGCCTTGGCCACCGCGTAGAGAACCGGAAAATCCAGTTGCGATTCATCCGCGTCCAGGTCGATGAAAAGATCGTAAATCTCGTTAAGGACCTCCTGCGGGCGGGCGTCGGGGCGGTCGACCTTATTGATCACCACGATGGGCAGCAGCTTGGCCTCGAGCGCCTTGGCCAGCACGTAGCGCGTCTGCGGAAGCGGCCCCTCGGCCGCGTCCACCAGCAGCATCACGCCGTCCACCATCTTGAGCGCGCGCTCCACTTCGCCGCCAAAGTCGGCGTGGCCCGGAGTATCCACAATGTTGATCTTGCCGCCTGCAAAAACGATGGCCGTGTTCTTGGCCAGGATGGTGATGCCGCGCTCCCGCTCCAGTTCGTTCGAGTCCATCACCCGGTCGGCCACCTGCTCGTTGGCGCGGAACGTTCCCGACTGGCGCAGCATGGCATCCACCAGCGTCGTCTTTCCGTGGTCTACGTGGGCAATGATGGCGATATTGCGTATCGTCTGGGTCACAGGGAGGATCTTTCCTTCTCTTGGTTCGGCCCAAAGAGGCCACGGGGTTGGGGGCTCAAGGTAGGCGAGTCGCCGCACCGTGCGGCAAGCTCCATTCTACCAGCAGGGCTGGGGCTGCGATCCGGAGCCTGGGCTATCGACTATCCGCTTGGTCGCCAGCGATCCAGACACAATCAGAAAACCGCCAATGGGCCGGGCGGGAGTCACTTGCGGGTGCGGCCAAACCGAGCTTTCACCAGGCCTCAGCGTCTTGATAGACTTCCGCCATGCAGTCTCGCGTCCCCAAGGCAAGACTCGACGAATTCACCAGCACGATCCGCCGCCTCTCCCGGTACGCCGGCAGGAACTGGATCCGCGAGATGCCCCGGTCGAAACGCATCGTCACATGGGTCGGGTACTTGCTCCAGGGATATGCCATTTATTGCATTTGGTTTCGGTCTCTGGCGTGGCCCCTGATGTGGCCGCACGATCAGATCCTGGTCTTTCCCATTGCGCTTCTGTTATACGCCGCCGGCGGCGGGCTCATGAACGTCATGCTGACTTCGGAATTCTTCCGCAAGACCCAGCTTGAAGCCGACCAGGTTGCCGCGCGGCAAATCCAGCAGACGCTTACCCCGACTAAGGTCGATGCGTTGCCTGGCTATCAAATAGAGACGTTCTACAAGCCCTTGCTCGACGTGAGCGGCGACTACTTCGATGTCATCGAGCTGGCGGGCAAGCGAACGCTTTTCGCGGTGGCAGATGTGTCTGGAAAAGGGATGCCGGCGGCCCTGCTGGCCGCGAACATACAGGCTCTCGTTAGAAGCGGCGCGAATTTTGAGACGGATCTTCTGGCGTTGGCTGGGCAGATTAACAGGCACTTATGCCGCTATACCCCAAGCGATCGCTTTGCGACCGCTGTGTTCATTGCGCTGAGCCGCGATTCGGGAGAGTTGACTTACGTGAATGCCGGCCACAACCCCCCGATTGTCTTCGGTTCCGGAGCGGCGACAGCGCTGGAAGCTACCGGCATGCCGCTTGGACTGTTTCCCGATGCGGCATATGAAGCTCGCACAGCTCTCCTTCCTCCCGGCGGCGCACTGCTGGTTTTCACGGATGGACTTACCGATTCCATCTCCGGAGAGAATGCCGAAAACCGTTTGCGCGATGCGATGGCTGACCGTTCGGGAAGGACGATGCTCATTTTGAAGTCGTTGGTCGACGCGGATTTCAATGAGGACGATGTCACCATCCTGCTGGTGAAGCGCGATGCAGTTACGCCTTCCCGCGGCGGCACTGAATAGGACCGCCCGCCGGCGTCGCAGCGGGGGGACTGGATGATTGCCGGGGTCGCCTCAGTGCTCCGGGGGGACGAACTCCGAGGGCAGGGCGGAGCCCGCGCCGAAGAAGAACTCCTCCATCTGCGCCACCAGGAACTGCTGCGCCTGCGGGGTCCAGGGCTGCAGACGGTACTCGTTCAGGAGCATCTTCTGCCGGTCGACCCACTCGCTCCAGGCTGCCTTTGAGACGTTCTTGAAGATCTTCTGACCGAACTCCGAGTCGAAGGGCGGCTCGTCCAAACCCTCCATCTCCCTCTTGTTGCGAACGCAAAACACCGTATGTGGCATCATTCCTGCTCCCAAGCCCCATTGTATTGGATGACGCGCGGTCGCAGCCGCTGCGGCCGCCGGGTGCCCTACCCTCGCCGTCCGCCGCGGCGGACTTTTGCGGCGGGGATCAGTTTCGCTGTTGGCTTCCAATGGGGCGGATTCAATATCCTGTGAATTGTGTGCGGCCGATTTGCCTGTGGATCAACGCAGTAGGTTATCGCCGACTGGTTTGGCGTGGAGCTCGGCGAGATGCCGTGGTTTCCACCCAGCTACAACGCAGCGCCGCGGAGCGTGCAACCCATCGTACGACTCAGTCGCGACTCCGGCGGCGACTCTGGCAAGCGGGAGATTGCCCTGCTGCGCTGGGGATTGGTACCCTTCTGGGCCAAAGACCCAGCAATCGGTTATAGCACCATCAACGCCCGCGCCGAGGAGGCAGCCGCAAAGCCCGCCTACCGGGAGGCCGTGAAGAAGCGCCGCTGCCTGGTGCCCTCCGATGCCTTCTACTAGTGGCAGCGGCAGAACGCCGGAACCAAGCAGCCTTTTGCGATTGCCCTGAAGAGCGGGGAGCCTTATGCCATGGCCGGCCTGTGGGAGCGCAGGCAGCCCAGGGAGGGCGCGGCCCTGGAGACCTTCACCATCCTGACCACGGTTCCAAATGAGCTGATGGCGCCCATCCACAACCGGATGCCGGCGATTCTCGCAGTCCGCGATTACCCGCGCTGGCTTTTGCCCGGCGACTCGGCCAGGCCGCCCATGGACCTGCTCCGTCCTTTCCCGGCAGAAGAGATGCTTGCCTGGCCGGTAAGCGCCCGCTTGGGAAACGTGCGCAACAACGATCCTCGGCTGCTGGATCGATTTGAGCCTTCCGGAGATGGCCGGGCTCCGGCCGGCTGAACTGCCGGCGCTCAGGTTTGCGGGCGTCGCCGGAGCTCCAGCGCTGGCCCCGAGCCGCGCTTCAAGGCAGCCCGCAGCGTGAAAATGACCGAAAATGCAGGCGACGGCCACTCTTCCAGCAACAATCCGCGCGCCCTCGCGAAGATTGCTCTTGACAACCGTCCTCATCAGCAGTTTTCTTGTTGTATTCCCGGTTAACGCTTTTTTACGCGCTCCCGAGTCCTGAATCTTCCTCGGTTGCCCGGTCTGGCTTGAACCTGGAACACGCGATTTCGCACTTCAGTCCCGACCACGAAAGGAACCACGATGTCCGATCCAAACCACCCTGGCCTCTCCGACAGTGGCGCTGACGCTATCGCCTACATCACTTTCCTGCCGGCGGTTGTATTTCTCTTCCTACCGCCATATAACGCGCGCTTCTTTGTGCGCTTTCACTGCTGGCAGTCCATCTTCCTCATCATTGTGTCGTTCGTCATCGATGTCGTAGTTGGTACTATCCTGGGGATCGCGGTGCCGCGCCTGCCCGCCGGCTTTTTCGGGTTGCATCTGATCTGGCCGGCGATCGACGTTGCCTGGTTGGCCATTTGGCTTTTGTGCGCGGTGAAAGCTATCAACGGACGACTTTTCAAGCTCCCGATTATTGGCAACCTCGCCGAGCGCATGGCCAACAAGTAATTGGCCCCGCGACCCAGCAAGCTATTGAACGGCCGGTACACGGGAGCCAGGCGGTTGACCCTCGCAGCTGGCTTTGTTTCCGAGGGTCTTGCTCGCCGCAAGGCTTGGTAAGTCATCACACTAGGTTCGACCTCAACTTCAAAGGAGCTAAAATGCCCGAAGAAACTCCGCAAACTGGCCTTAGCGACAACGCCGCTTCCGGCCTTGCCTACATCCTACTCATCCCGGCGATCATCTTCCTGGTCGTCCCGCCCTACAACCAAAAACCCGTCGTTCGCTTCCATTCCTGGCAGTCCATCTTCCTGTGCATCGCCTGGATTGTGATCGACATTGCATTCCATTTTATCGGCAGGATACCCGTCATCGGCTGGCTGGTGTTCTTCCTGAGTCCGTTGGTGGGCCTCGCATTCTTCATCCTCTGGCTCATCGTGATGATCAAGGCGTTCAACGGCCAGCGTTTCAAGATTCCGGTCGTCGGCGATTTTGCCGAGAAGCAGGCCAACGGGTAACAACCCGAAGGCCAAAGCAAGCGCAACAGCGGCCTTGACGCGGCGGCCGTGTTCTTCTTCGGTTCGTTACTCGCGGTTCGCAACTCCCCCTGCGTTCCACTCTGTCGCAAACCGGGGTAAACCACCACGGAAGTTTGAACTCAATCGCAAAGGAGCCACCGTGCCCGAACCCACTCAAGTCGATCCCACCCCTTCCCAGCCGGCCCAGTCGGGTCTGTCCGACAATGCCGCCGGCGCGCTGGCCTACGTCACCATCATCCCGGCGATCATTTTTCTGATTGTCGAGCCCTATAACAAGAACTCCTACATCCGCTTCCACTCCTGGCAGTCGATCTTCCTGGGCATTGCCGCCTTCGCGATCAGCTTTATCAATATCATTCCCATCCTCGGGCAGATCATCTTCTTGTTGGGAATGCTGGTCCTCTTTGTGGCATGGCTGATTGTCCTGCTCAAGGCCTTGAAGGGGGAGCGCTACAAGCTGCCGTTCATCGGCAACCTGGCTGAAAAGCAGGCCGGCGCCTAGAGCATATCCCTCATAGGTGTACACCATATCCGGAGAACCTGAACCACGCCAGCGCGTTGTCTGCCGTGATCTGTGGGAGCTGCTCCGCAATGGCCTGATCGAGAACCTCTCTGCTGC